>CAZIXE010000001.1:0-136890 GCA_964543235.1 uncultured Rhizobiaceae bacterium
CAGGCGGTGGTCAACGAGCTGCAGGGCGAGAAGATCGACATCATCCAGTGGTCGCCGGATGTCGCAACTTTCGTGGTCAATGCCCTTGCCCCGGCAGAAGTATCGAAGGTTGTACTTGACGAGGAAGCCGAACGGATCGAGGTGGTCGTCCCCGACGAGCAGCTTTCCCTGGCCATCGGCCGCCGCGGCCAGAACGTGCGCCTCGCTTCGCAGCTGACAGGCTGGGACATCGACATCATGACCGAGGCCGAGGAATCCGAACGCCGCCAGAAGGAGTTCGCCGAGCGGACCAGGAACTTCGTCGAAGCTCTCGACGTCGATGAAATGCTGGCCCAGCTCCTTGCCTCCGAAGGTTTCACCAGCGTCGAAGAGGTTGCCTATGTCGACCTCAGCGACATTTCCTCGATCGAGGGGCTTGACGAACAGACCGCACAGGAACTTCAGGATCGCGCCCGCAGCTATCTCGAGCGTATCGCTGCCGAACAGGATGAGCGCCGCCGCGAACTGGGCGTGAGCGATGAGTTGAAGGCCATCCCGGGCATGACCGGCGCCATGCTCGTCGCCCTCGGTGAGGCCGACATCCGCACCATGGAGGACCTGGCCGGCTGCGCCACTGACGATCTGACCGGCTGGTCGGAGCGCAAGGGCGGTGACGTCACCCGCCATAAGGGAGCCCTGAGCCATCTCGGCGTATCGACCGCCGATGCCGAGGCAATGATCATGGCGGCGCGCGTCCAGGCCGGCTGGATTGAGGCGCCTGCCGCAGAGCCTGATGAAACCGGGCAGGAGGAGGCGGCACACGCCTGAAGGGCTGATGGAGGCGGATGAGGACTTGGCCAGCCGCATGTGCATCGTCACCCGCAGCGTGCTTGACGAGAACGCGCTCCTGCGCTTTGTCCGGGGCCCGGCGGGTGAGGTCGTTCCTGATATCGGCCGCACCCTGCCAGGCAGGGGCGTTTGGGTCTCCCTTGCCCGCTCCCGGGTGGCCGAGGCCCAGCGGCGGGGTCTCTTCTCCAGGGGTTTCAAGGCCGAAACCCGTGCGGCTGCCGACTTGCCCGAACAGGTGGACCGCTTGTTGCGCAAAGCTGCCCTGTCCTACCTGTCGCTGGCGAAGAAGGCGGGCCAGGCTGTGACCGGCTTCACAAAATGCGACGACATGCTGCGCCGCGACCAGGCCGGGCTGCTGTTGCACGCAAAAGAAGCCGCCGCCGACGGCCGCCGCAAGCTGGCCCAGGCCGCTGCCGGAGGTGTGGCGGTGCTGGACGTGTTCAGCGAGGGTGAAATGGATTTGGCATTAGGCCGGTCACATGTGGTACATGCTGCCGTGGCCAAGGGCGGACTTGCCGATAAACTGTTGGCTGCGGTGCGAAGGATCGAGGCCTATGAGGCCAACTGACGCGCCGGAATTGAAGAGAGAGCATGACGGATACCAACGATACTAAGGATCGCAGCAATCCCGGAGCCGGGAGGCAGGGAGGGGGAACCCTCACGCTGAAACCGCGCGCTGTGGAGCAGAGCCGCGTGAAGCAGAACTTCTCCGGCGGCCGCACCAAGACGGTTGTGGTTGAGACCAAGCGCAAGCGCTTCGGCGACGATCGATCCATCCAGGCCGAGGCGAAGCCGCAGTTTCAGGTTCAGCCCAAGGTCGCGCCGCAGGTGTCCGACAAGCCGCGCCAGCCCCAGCCGGCAGCGACTCAGCCTGCGCGCTCTGGCGTGGTGCTGCGGACGCTCACGCCGGAAGAGAAGGAAGCGCGTGACCGCGCCCTCGCAGATGCCCGCGTTCGCGAGGCCGAGGAGCGGCGTCGCCAGGAAGAAGAGGCCAGGCGCCGCCGCGAGCACGAGGAGCGTGACCGCAAGGAGCGTGAAGCGGCCGCCCGTCGCAAGGCCGAGGAAGAGGCGCGCCACCGTGTCGAGGATGAGGCGCGCCGGAAGGCCGAGGAAGCCGCCAAGAAACTGGCGCCCAAGACGGCGGCCGTGGCCGAACCTGAAGAGGATGAAGCCTCTCTCAAGGGCGCCCGCGTCAAGCGTGACGTCAAGGCGCCCGCCCCGGCGCGCACCAAGGCCGACATGGAGAAGCGGCGCGGCAAGCTTACCATCGCCAACGCCCTCGATGACGATGAAGGCGAGCGCGCCCGATCGGTTGCCGCCTTCCGCCGCCGCACCGAGCGCCTCAAGAAACAGGCTCAGGGCTTTCAGCGGCCGACCGAGAAGGTGAGCCGCGAGGTCGTCATTCCGGAAGCCATTACCATCCAGGAACTCGCCAATCGCATGGCCGAGCGGGCCGTCGATATCATCAAATACCTGATGAAACAGGGCCAGATGCATACGATCAACGATGTGATCGATGCCGACGTGGCCCAGCTTATTGCCGAGGAGATGGGCCACAAGGTCAAGCGCGTATCCGAATCGGATGTCGTCGAGGGCCTGTCCGGCGATATCGACACGCCCGAACAGCTGCGGCCGCGGCCACCCGTTGTCACCATCATGGGCCATGTCGACCACGGCAAGACCTCGCTGCTCGATGCCATCCGCAAGACCAATGTCGTGTCCGGCGAGGCCGGCGGCATCACCCAGCACATTGGCGCCTATCAGGTGGAGACCCGGAACGGTCTCATTACCTTCATTGACACGCCGGGCCATGAGGCCTTCACCGCCATGCGCGCCCGCGGCGCCAAGGCGACGGATATCGTGGTGCTGGTTGTGGCGGCCGACGACGGCGTGATGCCGCAGACGGTCGAAGCCATCAATCATGCCCGCGCCGCCGAAGTCCCGATCATCGTTGCCATCAACAAGATCGACAAGCCGTCGGCCAATCCGACCCGCGTGCGCACTGACCTGCTCCAGCACGAGATCGTCGTGGAAAGCATGGGCGGCGACACGCTGGAGGTCGAGGTGTCGGCCCTGAAGGGCACCAACCTCGACAAGCTCCTCGAGACCATCTTGCTGCAGGCGGAAGTTCTCGATCTCAAGGCCAATCCCGACCGTGAGGCCGGCGGCCTCGTCATCGAGGCGCAGCTCGACAAGGGCCGGGGACCCGTCGCCACCGTGCTGGTCCAGCGCGGCACCTTGCATCTGGGCGACATCTTTGTTGCCGGTTCGGCTTGGGGCCGCGTCCGCGCCCTCGTCGATGACAAGGGCAAGCAGGTCCGGGAAGCCGGTCCATCGACGCCGGTCGAGGTGCTGGGCCTCAATTCGGCGCCCGAGGCAGGCGACCAGTTCGATGTCGTCCCCAACGAGGCCCGGGCGCGCGAGATCACCGACTATCGCGAGCGCAAGCGCCGCGAGACCCGCGGCGCCGCGGCCGGACGCTCGTCGCTCGAGCAGATGATGAGTCAGATGAAGGAAGGCGGGATCAAGGAATTCCCCATCCTCGTCAAGGCAGACGTGCAGGGTTCCGCCGAAGCCATCGTGCAGGCACTGGAGAAGATCGGCAACGACGAGATCCGTGCCCGCGTCGTCCACTATGCGGTCGGCGGAATCAATGAAAGCGATATCTCGCTGGCCGCGGCTTCGAATGCCGTTGTGCTGGCCTTCAACGTCCGTGCCTCGGGCCAGGCCAAGGACGCTGCCGAACGCGAAGGCATCGAAATCCGCTACTACAACATCATTTACGACCTGGTGGATGACATCAAGGCCGCCATGTCGGGCAAGCTCGCTCCGGAACTGCGCGAGACCTTCCTCGGCAACGCCCGCATCCTGGAAATCTTCAATATTTCCAAGGTCGGCAAGGTTGCAGGCTGCCAGGTCACGGAAGGCTCGGTGCAGCGCGGTGCCAAGGTTCGTCTCATTCGCGACAACGTGGTGATCCACGAGGGCACGCTGTCGACGCTGAAGCGCTTCAAGGACGAGGTCAGGGAAGTGCAGGTCGGCCAGGAGTGCGGCATGGCCTTCGAGAACTATCAGGACATGCGCGCCGGCGACATCATCGAGTGCTTCCGCGTGGAGAAGGTCCAGCGCAAGCTGGATTAGGAATGGATCGGGGCTGAATTTTTATTCGCTATCGATTGGGCGCTCAGGATGTGTCGGGCTCAAGCACCGTGTGGGCCAGCCATTGGCATTCGGCGAGGATCGCGTGGACCTCATGGGTGGACCGCTTGCGATAACCCGGCGGCGCCCCCCGGCGAAGCGTTGAGACCAGTTTCGGACGGCGCGCCGCGAAGGGCCTCGCCCGCCAGCGGGCATAGCGCCTGGCCTGGCGCGGCAAGTCTTCGAGGGCGGCCTTGATGGCAACGAGACGGCGGCACAGCGGCCCGGCATTGACGGTGCCATCCGGCGCCGGCGCGGCTGCCGGCGCGGGTGGCATGTATCCGGGCCTCAGGAACGCCGGAACCCGCGGATCGAAATCGCAGCCGATGACGCGGATGCGGGGACCTTTGCGGCGGCGGCCATTCACCCCTTCCAGTTGCTTGCGCGGGTCGAACAGCCGGAAGGAAACCGGGCCTTGGGTTTTGCTGGAAATCTTGAACCCCGCGGGCGCCGGACGCACCGGGGAAGGCTTCACCACAAGCCCACGCGCCACGACGATGACCAGCCGCCTGACCGCTGCTTCCGCCGGCCGCAGCACCTGGAGTACCGCGCGATAAACCGGCAAGGATAGCCTCTCGACCGTATTCCCTTCGCCCAGCCCGATCATGGCGAACAGCGCGGCAACGATGCGGAGTAGCGGTTCACGATTGCGTTCGATGGCCAGTGCCCAGTCCATGATGTCCTTGTAGAACAAATGAAGAACATAGTCAAGCCTGATCGGTGCGAAAAATTATTCGTCCCGCACGCCTTGGCCGATGTGGTTGATTGCCCTGCAAAAATTGTCTAAGCGAATGCCGGATGGCTCGTGCCGCCGGATTGAGGAGAGGATTGGATCTGATGTCGCCCGGCAATGCCCCTTCCCAGCGGCAGCTTCGCGCCGGCGAACTGATCCGCCACGCGCTGGCGGACCTGTTCATGCGGGGCGAAACGGGCGATCCGCAACTTGAACACATTGGTGTCAGCGTCCTAGAGGTGCAGATCACGCCCGACCTCCGGATTGCGACAGCCTATGTCCGCCCTTTCCTCGCCGGCCGCGAGGATGATCTGCTAAGCGCTCTGGATCGCGGCAGAAAGCACATCCGCCATTTGCTTGCCCCCAAGCTCGACATGAAGTTCATGCCCGACATCCGCTTCCGGATCGATACGGCGATGGACTATGCGGATAAAATCGACTCGATTCTGAACAGGCCGGAAGTTGCACGGGATTTGAAGAAGGAGTGAGATTTGGTCCTCCTCTTGACCGTCACCCCAGCGAAAGCTGGGGTCCAGCTTTCTACATCGTGGCTGCAAAAGCGGGATGCCAGCTTGCGCTGGCATGACGTCGCCAGGTGAAACGGCGAGGTGACGAAATCCACGGCTGGGTCATCCTGGACAAACCGGTTGGCATGACTTCGACCCAGGCGGTCGGCAGGGTCAGGCGCCTGTTCAATGCCGCAAAGGCAGGTCATGCGGGAACGCTCGATCCCTTGGCCTCTGGCCTTCTTCCCATTGCCCTTGGCGAGGCCACCAAGACGGTTCCGTGGGCGATGGAAGGTCTTAAGCAATATCGATTCGCTGTCAAATGGGGTGAAGAGCGCTCAACAGACGACCTTGAGGGAGAGATAATCCAGTGGTCCGATGGTCGGCCGTCGTCAGAAAATATCGAGTCGATCCTATATCGTTTTACCGGCAATATCCTTCAGGCGCCCCCCACCTTCTCTGCCGTCAAGGTCGCGGGCGAGCGCGCCTATGACCTGGCCCGGGCGGGCGAACCCGTGGCATTGCAATCGAGACCAGTCCACATTGAAGCCCTCCGCCTGATCGAGCGCCCCGATCTCCATCATGCGATTTTCGAAGTCACCTGCGGCAAGGGCACCTACGTCCGGGCACTAGCCCGCGACATGGGCCGCGCACTGGGCTGCTTTGGCCATATTTCCATGCTCCGTCGCATCCGCGTCGGCCCCCTTTCCGAGGCCGACATGATTCCGCTGGAAAAGCTTGAGGAAATGCGCCATAAGCCCCCCGGCGACTACGCCATGGAGGGGTTTCTCCGCCCCATTGAGACCGTGCTGGACGGCATCCCGGCACTGGCCGTCAAGGACGCGGAGGCCCAACGCCTGAAGCAGGGCCAACCCGTCCTGCTCAGAGGTGCGAGTGCTCCCATCGCAGCCGATGCGATACTGGTGACCTGGGGCGGCCAGCCCCTCGGCATCTGCACCATCGAGCAGGGATCGCTCAAGCCGAAGCGTCTGTTCAACTTGTAACCCATTGGAGATGGCCGAATGACCATGACTGCTGAGCGCAAGGCTGCGCTCGTGAAGGAATTTGCTACCAGGGCCGGCGACACCGGCTCTCCCGAAGTTCAGGTCGCGCTCCTGACCGAGCGCATCAACTATCTCACCGAGCACTTCAAGACCCACAAAAAGGATAACCACTCCCGCCGTGGTCTGCTGAAGATGGTGAGCCAGCGCCGCGGCCTCCTCGACTATCTGAAGTCGAAGGATGAAGGCCGCTACCAGGCGCTGATCAAGCGTCTCGAAATCCGCCGCTAGGTGGCTTTCGCGATGCAGTACGAGCGGGTGGATCACCGACTTGCCGCCCGCGTCCCCGCATAACAGCGCCCCGGCAATAGGGCCGGGGCTCATGGGCCCAAAGGGGATGCCGCACACAGTGGTGGTGAACGCGATCAAGCAGCGGCGAAGGGCAGAAGGAAGACTGAAATGTTCAATATCGACGTTGAAGAAATCACCTGGGGCGGGCAGACGCTGCGCCTCGAAACCGGCCGCATTGCCCGGCAGGCGGACGGCGCCGTTCTCGCCACCATTGGCGAGACCACCGTGCTGGCAACTGCCGTGGCCGAACGCAACCCCAAGCCCGGCATCGATTTTTTCCCTCTGACTGTCAACTATCAGGAGAAGACCTATGCCGCCGGCAAGATTCCCGGGGGCTATTTCAAACGTGAGGGCCGCCCGACCGAACGCGAAACCCTGATTTCCCGCCTGATCGACCGCCCGATCCGTCCGCTTTTCGTCGAGGGTTTCCGCAACGAGACCCAGGTCATCGCCACCGTCCTTTCCTATGACCTCGAGAATGACACCGACATCGTCGCCATGGTCGCCTCATCCGCGGCCCTGACCCTCTCCGGCATCCCGTTCATGGGCCCGATCGGCGCAGCCCGCGTCGGCTATATCGACGGCCAGTATGTCCTGAATCCGACAATCGAGCAGCAGAAAGTCTCCGAACTCGATCTCGTCGTCGCCGGCACCCAGGATGCCGTCCTGATGGTCGAATCGGAAGCCAAGGAACTGTCGGAAGACGTGATGCTCGGGGCCGTGATGTTCGGCCACCGTGGCTTCCAGCCGGTGATCGAAGCGATCATCCGCCTGGCTGAGCGCTCGGCGAGGCCGCCCCGCGACTTCACCCCACCCGATGATGCGGCGCTCTACGAACGGCTCAAGGCTCTCGCCGAGGCCGACGTTCGCGCGGCCTACGCAATCGCCAAGAAGGAAGACCGTCAGGAGGCGGTCGCGCGGGCCAAGGAGAAGGCGCTGGCCGCACTCGTCGTGGAAGGCGATGACGAGAGCCCGACGCCGCAGAAGGTGGCCGAGAGTTTCAAGCACCTCGAGAAGGAAATCGTCCGCAACAGCATCCTCGACACCGGCTTGCGCATCGACGGCCGCGACACCCGGACCGTCCGCCCCATCCTGGCCGAAGCCAGCGTCCTTCCGCGCACCCATGGGTCGGCCCTGTTCACCCGCGGCGAAACCCAGGCGCTCGTGGTGACCACGCTCGGCACCGGCGAGGATGAGCAATACATCGACACCCTCGACGGCACCACCAAGGGCACCTTCATGCTGCATTACAACTTCCCGCCCTTCTCGGTCGGCGAAGTCGGCCGCATGGGCGCCACCGGCCGCCGCGAGATCGGTCACGGCAAGCTCGCCTGGCGCGCCATCCATCCTCTGCTGCCCACGCCGGAGGAATTCCCCTACACGATCCGCATCGTTTCCGAGATCACCGAATCGAATGGCTCCTCGTCGATGGCGACCGTCTGCGGCTCGTCCCTGTCGCTCATGGACGCCGGCGTGCCGCTCAAGGCGCCGTGCGCCGGCATCGCCATGGGCCTCATCAAGGAGGGCGAGCGCTATGCCGTTCTTTCCGACATCCTCGGCGATGAAGACCATCTCGGCGACATGGACTTCAAGGTCGCCGGCACCGCCGAGGGCGTGACCTCGCTCCAGATGGACATCAAGATCACCGGCATCACCGAGGAGATCATGAAGGTCGCCCTGTGGCAGGCCCGGGACGGTCGCCTGCACATTCTCGGCAAGATGGCCGAGGCCCTCGAAAGGGCCCGCCCCGGCCTTGGCGAGCACGCCCCGCGCATCGAGACCCTTAAGATCCCCACCGACAAGATCCGCGAAGTCATCGGCACCGGCGGCAAGGTCATCCGCGAGATCGTCGAGAAGACCGGCGCCAAGATCGACATCCAGGACGACGGCACCGTCAAGGTCGCCTCATCTTCGGGCGCCTCGATCGCCGCCGCGCTCAAATGGATCAAGTCCATCGTCTCCGAACCGGAAATCGGCGAGATCTACGAAGGCAAGGTCGTCAAGGTCGTGGACTTTGGCGCCTTTGTGAACTTCTTCGGCGCCCGCGACGGCCTCGTCCATGTTTCGGAACTGGCCCCGCGCCGGGTCCAGAAGGTCACCGACGTCGTCAACGAGGGTGATATCGTCAAGGTGAAGCTCGTCGGCTTCGACAACCGCGGCAAGGTCCGCCTGTCGATGAAGGTCGTGGATCAGGTGACCGGCGAGGACCTCTCCAAGAAGCAGAGCGCCGAGGACGCGCCCGCCGAAGTCGCCGCCGAAGCCGAATAGTCCGCCATTCCCGAACATTGCGGGGGCGTGGTTCTTGTGAGCCGCGCCCCTTTTGCTGTCATTGCCGCGAGCCCCGGTCATGCCGAAGCCGCCGGCAGGTTTCATTTGCCCGGGCTTCTGCCTATTATTGCCCTTCGCGCGCGCGGCGAACGCCCGTTCGGCATTGCCCCCGGGCGGGCGGCAATCCGGGCCTGGGGAGGAGACATGAAGGAACTGCTGCTGGTGCCGGCGCTTGGCTGCGATGCCCGGCTCTATGGCGAGATCGCGCCGCACCTCGATGCCCTGATCCGGACGCAGACGATCATTCCCGATCGCGACAGCTTCGCAGGCTGTGTCGAGCAGCTGCTGGCAGCCGCGCCGGACCGGTTCGTGGTTCTGGGCACCAGCTTTGGCGGCCGGGTGGCGCTGGAGACGGTGCTGGCCGCACCTGAGCGCGTCGAGGGCCTCATCGTCATCGGCTCGACACCAGGCCCGCTCGCCGACCCCGTGGCCGGCCGCCGCCGCTCCGAGAGGCTGCGGGGCGGTGAGTTCGAGGCGGTGGTCCGCGAAATGGCCGACATCATCACGCACCGTCCCGGTCCCAATGGTGAAAAGGCGCGCGAGCTTTTCATCGCCATGGCCCGCACCCAGGGTTCCGCGCTGATGGCGCGGCAGTCGGACGCCCTCGCCGGCCGTGTCGACCGATGGCCGAGACTTGCCGGGATCGCTTGCCCGGCCCTCATGCTCTGGGGCCGGCACGATCAGTTTGCCCCGGCCGCCGAGGGCCTGCGCATGGCGGCGGCCGTTCCCCGTGGCCGTTTTGTCGAGATTGCTGATTGCGGCCATCTTCCGACGCTGGAAGCACCGATGGAAGCGTTCGACGCCATCACCCATTGGCTCGTCGACAGCGGCCTGGCGTGACAGCGCAGCAGAATTGTTATATTATAACAAAATGGCTTTTCCCGATCCCACACACGACCATAGCATCTGCACCGATGAACTGCTGGACCGGGCCGAACGCATGTGCGCCCGCCGCGGCGCCAGGCTCACCGGCCACCGCCGCGACGTCCTGGAATGCGTCTCCCGCTCCCATGCCGCCGTCGGCGCCTATGAGCTGATCGAGCGCATGGCCGACCACGGGCCGCGCCCGGCCCCCATCACCATCTATCGCGCGCTGGATTTCCTCGAGGCCCATGGCCTCGTCCACAAGGTCGAGAGCCGCAATGCCTACATTGCCTGCTCGCATCCTCACGAGGGCAAGCCCGCCGCCCTGCTGATCTGCGAGTCCTGCGGTCTTGTGGCCGAGCTCGATGTCCCCGATGCCTTTGCGATACTGGCCGAAGGCGCCGCCGCACAGCATTTCCGGCCCCGCCACATGATCATCGAACTGCCCGGCCGCTGCGCTGCCTGCCAGGACACCGCATGAACGGGCTGCTGATTCGCGGCGAGGGCCTTGGCCTCGACATCGCCGGCCGCGCCATTCTTGATTCCGTCGACATTGCCGTCCATGCCGGCGAAATCGTCACCGTGATTGGCCCCAACGGCGCCGGCAAGTCCACCCTCATTCGCGTCTTGCTCGGGCTGCATGAGAAGAGCCGCGGCACCATCGCTTGCAAGCCGGGCCTGCGCGTCGGCTACGTACCACAGCGCTTTCCGCTCGCGCCCAATGTGCCCCTCGATGTCACCCGCCTGCTCACCCTTACCGTGAGGGCCAGTGCTGCCGAGATCGATGCCGTCCTCGCCGAGACGGGCATAGGCCATTTGCGCCATGCCGCCGTCGAATCCCTGTCAGGTGGGGAGCTGCAGCGCGCCCTTCTGGCCCGCGCCCTGCTCCGGAAGCCTGATCTGCTGGTGCTCGACGAACCGGTACAGGCGGTCGATTTCATCGGTGAGATCAGGCTCTACGAACTGATAGCCGGCATTCGCAGGACGCGCGGCTGCGGCATCCTGATGATCAGTCACGATCTCCACATGGTCATGGCCGAGAGCGATCGCATCATCTGCCTCAACAGCCATATCTGTTGCGAGGGCCGGCCCGAGAGTGTCCGCCACGATCCGGAATTCGCGAGGCTCTTCGGCCCCGCCGCAGTGCGCATGATCGCCGCCTACACGCACCATCACGACCACGATCATGAGAGCCGTGACCACCGCGATCATGATCACCGGCACCACGCAAGCAGCCACTAGCCGCACGCCATGACGCTTCTGGCCGAACCCTTCTTCCAGCGCGCCCTGGTGGCCGGTGCCGGGATTGCCCTGCTGGCCGGACCCGTCGGCTGCTTCATTGTCTGGCGCCGCATGGCCTATTTCGGCGAGACGCTGGCCCACGGCTCGCTTCTGGGCGTGGGACTGGGGCTGCTGCTGGGCGCCGAGCCCACCCTCGGTGTGATCTTCGCCACCATGGGGCTGGCCTTTGCCCTGCTCTTGCTGCGCCGCCAGCGCGAACTGGCCACCGATACGCTGTTGGGCATTCTCTCGCACACGGCCCTGGCCCTCGGCCTCATTGTGGCCAGCCTGCTGACCTGGGTGAGGTTTGATCTGCTGTCGCTGCTGTTCGGCGATATTCTTACCGTTTCGCAGCGCGACATCGTGCTGGTCTGGGCCGGTGGTGCCGCGGCGCTGGCAGCCGTCGCCTGGCTCTGGCGCGATCTTCTGGCCCTAACCGTGCATGAGGAACTCGCGCGGGCCGAAGGTATCGACCACCGGCGCACCGAACTGCTGTTTGTGCTGCTGATCGCCTTCGTCATCGCCGCCGCCATGAAGATCGTCGGCATTCTGCTAATCACCGCGCTTCTCATCATTCCCGCCGCCGCGGCCCGCCGACTGGCCCGCACTCCGGAGGCCATGGCCGCCTGGGCTTCTCTCATTGGCGTTGTGGCGGTCGTCGCCGGGCTCGCCCTGTCGGGCCTCGTCGATACCCCTTCCGGCGCCTCGATCGTCGTCATGGCCGGCCTTCTCTATGTCTTGACGCTTGGCCTCAAACGCGTGACTTAGGCGCCATGACCTTTACAGCCGTAACCCCGCGCCGCACCTCGGTCGGCGTCGCCGTGGGGAAGATTATGGTAGGCGGCGGCGCGCCCATCGTCGTGCAGTCCATGACCAATACTGATACTGCCGACCCCCTGGCCACCGCCCGGCAGGTCGCCGATCTGGCCCGCGCCGGTTCCGAACTCGTGCGCATCACCGTTGATCGCGACGAGTCGGCGCGCGCCGTGCCCCGCATCCGCGACGAACTTGACCGCATGGGACTCGATGTGCCGCTGGTCGGCGACTTTCACTACAACGGCCATGTCCTCCTCAACGATCATCCGGCCTGTGCCGAGGCGCTTGCGAAGTATCGCATCAATCCCGGCAATGTCGGCTTCAGGGAGAAGCAGGACCGCAACTTCTCCATGATGATTGAAACGGCGCTGCGCTTCGACCGTCCGGTGCGGATCGGTGTCAACTGGGGATCGCTCGATCAGGCGCTGCTGACGCGGCTCATGGACGAAAACCACGCCTTGCCCGAGCCGGCCGATGCGCGCGCGGTGATGCATGAAGCAGTGGTGCAGTCGGGATTGCTGTCGGCGGCACGCGCCGAGGAACTGGGCCTGCCGCGCAACCGCATCATCATCTCGGCCAAATGCTCGGAGGTGCAGGATCTCATCGCCGTCTATCGCAGCCTTGCCGCCCGCAGCGATTATGCCCTGCATCTGGGCCTGACCGAGGCCGGCATGGGCTCCAAGGGCATCGTCGCTTCGACGGCCGCCCTGGCCGTCCTGCTCCAGGAGGGAATCGGCGACACCATCCGCATCTCGCTCACCCCCGAACCCGGCGGCGACCGCACCCGCGAAGTGGTTGTTGCCCAGGAGATTCTCCAGACCATGGGCTTGCGCGCCTTCGCCCCCATGGTGATTGCCTGCCCGGGCTGCGGCCGCACCACCTCGACTGTGTTTCAGGAGCTGGCCCAGGATATCCAGACCTATGTACGGACCCGCCTTCCCGATTGGCGCCGCGACTACCCGGGCTTCGAGACCCTGCAACTGGCCGTCATGGGCTGCATCGTCAACGGTCCGGGCGAATCCAAACATGCCGACATCGGCATCTCCCTGCCTGGCACCGGCGAGCTGCCATCGGCACCCGTTTACATCGATGGCCGCAAGGTGAAGACCCTGCGGGGCGGCGACATTGCCGGCCAGTTCAAGGAAATCGTCGAAGACTATGTGAGGACGCGATGGGGATGAATACCGGCAAGCTGGCCTGGCTCTGCGCCGTCACCCGTGGCCGCGGTCATGAAGTCACGAGTTGTGAGGAGGCGAAGGCCGTCATTTCCGCCGCGCGACGATGAACTCCGCCGCCGCCGCCAGGACCGCGGCCTTGCTGCCATAGGGCGACAGGGCTGCGATCGCGTTGTCGGCGAGTTCCGCCGCCTTCGCCCTTGCGCCTTCGAGGCCCAGGAGATCGACGAAGGTGGCCTTGCCTGCGGCCCGGTCCTTTTGCGTGGCCTTGCCGAGCATCTCTGGATTGGCCTCGACATCGAGAATGTCGTCGGTGATCTGGAAGGCCAGCCCGACATGATCGGCATAGGCCCGCAGCGGCCCTCGCTCGGCCTTGGCGAGGATGGCGCCTGACTCGCAGGCAAACCGGAACAGCGCACCGGTCTTCAGCGCCTGCAGGCGCATGACCCCTTCCAGCCCGCCCACGGGATGCGCCTCGGCCTCGAGGTCCAGCATCTGTCCGCCTGCCATGCCCTCCTTGCCCGCGGCTTTCGCCAGCTCGCCGATCAGTGTCGCCCGCACGGCCGCATCGGGATGCGTTGCCGGATCGGCCAGGATCTCGAAGGCAAGCGTCTGCAGCGCGTCGCCGGCGAGAATGGCCGCCGCCTCGCCGAAGCTGCGATGTGCCGCCGGCTTGCCGCGCCGCATGTCGTCATTGTCCATGGCCGGCAGATCGTCATGGACCAGCGAATAGCAATGGACGCATTCGAGTGCGGCACCGGTACGCAGCGCATGGGTCTCGTCAACGTCATGCAGCTGGCTTGCGGCGGCAACGAAGAAGGGCCGCAGGCGCTTGCCCGCGCCGAGCGTGGCATAGCGCATCGCCTCGACCAGCCGCGGGGCCGCCGCATCCCTCGCCGACAGGATATCGGAGAGCAGCCTGTCGGTCTTTCCGGCGACCTCGGCGAGCGCTTGTTCGAATGCTTTTGCAGGAGATGGCGTCACACGAAAAAACCTGTGCTAAGAGCTCGTTCTGTGTAGTGTCATGGCAAGCGAAACACAACCGACCGCGGTGGTATCCGAGGTGCAGCAGAACTCACGCTGGGAGGCCTTCCGCAGGCGCCTGGGAAGCTGGCCGCGTCGACTCGGAATCCTGCTGGCGATTATCGTGGCCTGGCCGCTGGTGATGACGCTTGTCTATGCCGTGCTGCCGCCGCCCTTCACCAACCTTCAGCTCCTGCGCGCATTGGCCGGCAACGGCATCGACAAGACCTGGATCAGCCTCGACGACATCGCCCCTTCCCTGCCGCGCGCCGTCGTCGCATCTGAGGATGCGCGCTTCTGCCAGCATTTTGGCGTCGACTGGATCGAGTTCCAGGGTGTGCTTGATGACGCCTTGGATACCGGAGAGGGGCCGGTGCGTGGGGCTTCGACGATCCCGATGCAGACCGCCAAGAACCTGTTCCTGTGGGATGGCCGCAGCTTCATCCGAAAAGGTCTGGAACTGCCGCTGGCGCTCTGGATGGATCTGGTCTGGTCGAAACGGCGGATGATCGAGATATATCTGAATGTCGTGGAATGGGGGCCCGGCATCTATGGTGCGGAGGCCGCTTCCCGGTACCACTTCAGGAAGCCCGCCAGCAAGCTCACAAGCCGCGAGGCCGCCCTGTTGGCGGCCGTCCTGCCCAACCCGATCAAGCGCAACGCCGGCAAGCCCTCCCGGGGTGTCAGCCGGGTTGCCAACCGTATCCGCATCCGCGCGGCAGGCATCGGCCCCTATCTGACTTGCCTTGGGACCTAGCGTCCGTTATAAGCCCGCCATCTGAAGGGCGCCCCGCGAGGTGAGCGCCCATTGTTTCATGGAGTCTTCCGATGGCCGTTCCGAAAAGAAAGACCTCTCCCAGCCGCCGCGGCATGCGCCGCTCCGGTCACAAGATGGCCACCGTGACCTGGATCGAGGACAAGAAATCGGGCGAACTGCGCCGTCCCCACCACATCGATCTGAAGACCGGCATGTACAAGGGCCGGCAGGTGCTCGAGCCCAAATCCAACGTCTGAGCCTCGGGATTGGTGCGTCCGGCTTACGCAGTGACGTTCTGGCCCCTGGGCTGAAACGTTACCATTAACCACGCCATTTAATGGGATCATAGCCGAACTCGGCTAGAGTGCACACGCTGAGGTGGAGTTGGCGTGGCCATTGCCGAGAAACTGATCCGGTATCTTCCCGAGCCGGTGCGCGGGACTGTTCATGATCTTCTCATGGGCTCGGGCGAGCGCGCCCATTCCGGACGCAGCGCCCTTGCCGCCTTTGCCATCCGCGTCGCATCGGCCGGCATCGCCTTCGCGAGCCAGGTGCTTCTGGCCCGCTGGATGGGCTCCCACGACTTCGGCCTGTTCACGACGGCCTGGGTGTGGATCACCGTGCTTGGCACGCTGACAACCCTGGGCTTCTCAACCTCGGTGATCCGCCACCTTCCAGAGTACCGCGAGCAGGACAAGCCCGGCCTGGCCCGCGGCTTCCTCCACACCGGCCGGACCGTCTCCGTCCTCTGCGGAGCCCTGTTCATGCTGGGTGGCTGGCTGTTTCTGGCGAGCGGCGCCGTCCAGGGTCCGCTCCTGATCCCCCTCGCCCTCACCCTGGCCGCACTCCCGGCCTATGCGCTGACCGACTTCCAGGATGGCATTGGCCGTGCCCAGAGCTGGATCGACCTGGCACTGTTGCCGCCCTATGTCATCAGGCCCGTCTTGCTGTTGTCATTCATTGTCATTGCGCTGGCCGGCGGCCACGGACCATCGGCCCAATCTGCCGCCATGGCTGCCGTCGCCGCCACCTGGGTGACCGCAGCCATCCAGTATTTCCTGCAAAAACAGCGCCTTGCCGGCGTCCTCCCCGACGGCCCCCGCAGCTTTGCCACCCGCTTCTGGATAAGCCAGTCGCTGCCGCTCCTGCTTCTCGACGGCTTTTCGCTCCTGATGTTCAACCTGGACATTCTGCTGCTCAACCTCTTCGTCGAGCCGGGCCAGATCGGCATCTACTTCGCGGCAATACGCACCATCTCCCTCGTCAGCTTCATCCATTTCTCGGTCGGTGCCGTCGCCATGACCCGATTTGCCAATCTGCATGCGGCCGGCCGGCGCGACGACATCTTTCCCACCTTGCGTCAAATGCAGCGCTGGACCTATTGGCCCTCCCTGGCGGGCATCGCGCTGCTGCTTGGCCTCGGCTACCCCCTGCTTTGGCTGTTTGGCCCGGAATTCACCGCTGCCTATCCGGTCATGTTCATTCTGGCGCTCGGACTTCTGGTCAGAGCCTATGCCGGTCCGGCCCAGAGTTTGCTTATCGTGACGGGACACCAGAAAACTGCGGCCAAGATCCTCATGCTAACGGTTGTACTGAATGCCGTTCTCAACCTCTTGCTGATTCCCGCCTGGGGAATCTTCGGTGCTGCAAGCGCCACGGCCGCATCGTTCATTTTCGAGGCCGTCGGAACCATTGCGGCCTGCAACCGCCTCCTGGCCCGGAGCGACGCACACCGTGGCCAGGCATAAATCCGGCAGCGGCTATCACCCTCACCTCAGGGCGCCCGCGCGGCCGCTCGTCCCAGCCCTTGGGGCTTCAGCGCAATGGCTTGATCCGCATGAGAAATTCCTTGGATTGCCGGCCCAGCTGATCCACCTCGACGGCGAACTGACCGGCCGCTTTCCGGTCTGGCTGTCCCGTTGGCGCTATGGCCTCCCCGTCCGCCTTCTGAGTTCCTGGCTGACCCCGCTCACATTTGCTGGCACCCCCTACCTCCGCGCGGACCGTGCCAATGAGACGCTGGAGGCATTCCTGTCCCAATCCGGCGTGACGGCAATCCTTCTGAACACCGTGCCGGCGGCCGGGCCATTCCGGGACAGTCTGAACGGTGTCTGCGCCCGGATAGGCGCACCGATCGCCGAATTGCACCGCTGGACCCGCGCCAGCCTCACCCTTACGGGCCGTTTCGAGGATTGGTTCGAAAGCAATTTTGAGCGCAAGCGCAAGAAGGAGTTTCGCCGTCTCCGTGCCCGGCTTGGCGAGACCGGCAACCTCCAGTCCCAGTCATTGCACCGGGGCGAGGCCCTCGATCCCTGGATCGATGAGCTCACGGCGCTTGAGGCCGCGGGCTGGAAGGGCCGCCGCGGAACCGCAATCGCCAATTCTACCGCTGCCCTCGCTTGCCTCCGCGAATGCCTCCGCGCCCTGCATGCCGAAGGGCGGCTGCGCTTCTGGAAGCTTGCCCTGGATGGCCGCCCCCTGGCCATGATGTTCGCCATGACCGAGGCGGACCACGCCTGGCTCGGCAAGATCGCCTACGACGAGGAATTCGCGAAGTTTTCCCCCGGTGTCCTTCTGATCCTTGATGCCACCGCCGATTTGTTTGCCGATCCGCACATCACCATCGTCGATTCCTGCGCCATTCCTGGCCATCCGATGATCGACCACCTCTGGCGCGACCGGCTGGCCTTTTGCGATCTCCTGATCGGCCGGCCGGGCATGTCCCGGACCGCATTTGCCGTTCTCCGCACCGCCGAGCTGACCCGCCGCGCGCTGCGGTCACAACTGAAGAACTTGCTTTATCGAGTGCAACAGAGGCGTCAGTCATGAGTATCGTCACCGCAGACCAGGAAACCGCGCGCAGCAAACTGTACCGGCAACCCTTCCTCTTGCAGCACACGCTGGCAGACCATCCGCTCTTCGCGCTGCCAAGGCTGGTTGAGCTTGCCCAGTCTCTGCCGCTCGACCGCTTCGAGTACAATTCCGGCAAATTGCAGCCCGGCACCCGGCCCGAGGATGTGCCCCGGATTGACATGCCGGTCGAGGACGTCATCCGCCGCATCGAAACGGCCAGTGCCTGGATGGTGATAAAGTTCGTGAATGAGGATCCGGCCTATAATGATCTCCTCAGGAACTTTGTCGAAGAGGCCATTTGCCTTGCCGGCAAGTCTCCCGGTGACTACGCCGATCTCCAGGGCTTCATCTTCGTCTCCTCCGCCAATTCGACGACGCCGTTCCATGTCGATGCCGAGGAGAATGTGCTCATTCAGATCCGGGGCGATAAATTCGTTCACATTTTCGACAATGGCGACCGCAGCCTGATCCCCGAAGAGGCAATGGAGATCTCGCCCTCGAAACACCGCAACCAGCACTACGAGCCTTCTTTCGAGCAGCGCGCCGAAGTGTTCGCGCTGAAGCCTGGTGAGGCCGTGCACATCCCGTATATGGCGCCGCACTGGGTGAAGACCGGCGACAGCTACTCCATTTCCATGGCCATGACCTGGAAAACCCGGGAGGTCGTTCGCCTCAACAAGATCAGATTGATGAACGGCACGCTCCGCCATTTTGGCCTGCCGCAGAAGCCGCCGGGACACAACGCCCTCGCCGACTCTGCCAAGGTCGCCGTGCATAATGGTGTCCGCGCTGTTCTCGATCCCCTGCGCAAATCGGCCACCCTGCGCCGGGTGCTGCGCGGTGCGATCTATGGCAGGAGGGCCAATTACTACCTCGAGAATGTCCGCAAGACCGGCATGTGATCCAACTCAGGCGGCAATCAGCGCCTGCACCTCTACGAGGCTGGGAGCAGCTGCGGCTGCCCCCTTCCGTGTGGTCGACAGTGCCCCGCAGGCGGCGGCAAAGCGCACCGCCTGCTCGAGGGGCATGTTCTTTTCCAGGGCGTAGGCCAGGCCGCCATTAAAGCTGTCCCCAGCCGCCACAGTGTCGATCGGGGTCACCTTGAACGGCGGAATGAAGCCTTCGAACCCGGGGCCCTTGACGCACACGCCCTTGGCCCCGAGCTTGACGATTGCGATCCTGACGCCCATTCCAGCGAGCGCAGCGGCTGCCCTTCGGCCGTCGTCGGGAGACTGCGGCTGGAAGCCCGTGAGGGCCGCCGTCTCAAGCTCGTTGGGCGTCAGCACATCGACGACGTCATAGACCTCTCGCGCATAGGGCGTCTTCGGTGCCGGTGCGGGATCGAGCACCACCGTGGCACCGCCCGCCTTGGCAAGCCGTGCCGCCGCCAGCGACGCCTGAAACGGTACCTCCATCTGCAGCAGCAGGACTTTCGCCGCCTTGAGCGCATCGGCGCTGCGTGTCACGTCGCTCTCGTCCAGGGTCAAGTTGCTGCCGCCGATCAGCGAAATGGCATTCTCGCCGTCGCCGCCGACATTGATGATCGCAAGCCCCGTCGAGCCATTGGGATCGCGCAGGATGTATTCGGTTGAGACCCCGTAGGAGGCGATTTCATTGAGTGCCGTATCGCCGAAAATGTCCGGCCCGATCCGGCACACGAACTTGACATCGCTGCCCAGTTTCCGCGCCGCTACCGCCTGATTGGCGCCCTTGCCGCCGAGCCCGATCTTGTAGCTCGTGCCGTGCAGCGTCTCGCCCGGCCGCGGCAGGCGCTCGAGATAGGCATTGACGTCGGTGTTGATCGAACCGAAGACGGCGACGGTCACGGATCGTGTCTCCCGGGCGCCGGCAGCATTGCCGAAGGATCAGTTGCCAAGATTGTCGATGGTCGATGGGATCTGCGCCGTGCCCCGCACCGTTGCCATGGTCTGCGCGATGGGCGCGAGGGCCCTGAGCCACTCGACTGTCGGCGCATTGGTCACATAGATCGTGTCGTCCGGTTTGACCGCGAAAGCCTGGGCGATGAACATGGTTTCAGGCTTCGACATGTCGAACTTGAAGATGACTGAATCCGGATGCCAGTTGCCCTGTTCATCCTTGCGGGCATGCGGCTCCTTGAGCCGGAACACGAACACGCCCGTGTTGCTTGCCGTGGTGTTGGACAGGCCGCCGACCTGCGAGAGGGCATCGAGCAAGGTGGGGTCAAGCTTCGAGAAAGGGACCTGCCCGGTCTTGGTTACCGCACCCAGCGCGTTGAAGACCTTCAGATTGGCCTCGAGGGTCACCTCGTCGCCCGGCGACAGAACGGCATTGCGGCCGCCCTGGACCAGCGATAGAGGCACGCGCGCGACTTTCTTGCCGCGCCTCACCACGACATCGACCTGGTGTGGTTCGCGTGTCGCCCCGCCCGCCTTGCTGATCGCATCGAGCAGCGTCATCGGCCCGTCGAGCAGTGAAAACCGCCCCGGGGCCTTGACGTCACCACTCACCAGGATGGAGCTGCCGCGGTTGGCGACCAGCTCGACATAGACCTGCGGTTCAAACGTGACCCCGGAAAGCCGCGAGCGGATGCGATCTTCGACCCGCTGTGGATCGAGCCCGGCCACCGGCACCCTGCCTGCGTAGGGCAGCGATATGGTGCCCTTGTGATCGACCCGGACATTCTCGAAGGACGTTCCGCCCGTCGCCAGGGGGGCAAACAGCCCGCCCTCCTTGCTTTCCGCGATTCTCACCTTGATCAGATCGCCGGAGGCCAGCTTGATCTGTGGCGCCGCCGGTAATCCGCCGGTACCGACAAGATCGTCGCGACTCGCTACTGCGTAGTCCTTGACGTTTGCGGCAGTCATTTCGATGAGCGTAAAGCCCGCGAGGTCCGCCTTGTCGGCATTGAGGAGCGCCTCGGCTGGTCCGGAACGGGGAATGCCCTGGCATCCCGCCACGGACAGCGAAACCATAGCCGCCAGCGCAGCATTCCGCAGCAGCCGGCTGATCATTGGCCAGTCCCCCACGCCATGCCGAAACCCATTCCCACTCCTCGATATCGGCTGCACCCCCGGGCCCGACTCATCGGCCGAACCATCTGTTGGCGCGCCAATCCATACCCCTTGTCGCCCCAGCCTTCAATCGCCTGCCCGGGCACTTGTCAAGACTACCCCAGAACAAGCGGCGATTCCCTTAACGCCCCCGGACTGCTCCGGCACGCCCGCCTCGCTCAGGCAGGCAGACTGAGCTGCTGGCGCCAGAAGAATTCCGTGCGCGCCGCATCGCCAAGCAATTGCGAGGTACGGGCCGCCTCCTGGGCCATATGGCGAATATCGCCGAGCCGGCGGACCAGCTCTGACAGAATCCGGTACCAGCTATCGGTGTCATTGCCGACCAGCAGTCCGGTGCGGCCGTGATCGACCACGCCTGAGAATGGCGCCTGGTCGGAATAGATGCCGATCGCGCCATAGGCGGCGTGATCGTGAAACCGGCTGATCGACCGCGAGCGATTGAACGGTGTGCTCCGCGACGGCGCAATACCGAGATGAAAGCGATTGTTGCGCACGAACTGCCGATAAACGTCCCACGGCATCGGTGCATAGTTGCGGACATTGGGCAGCCGCTGCAGCGAGAGCGGCGCGTGTTGCCCGAGGAACATGGTGAGAGTGACCGACGGGTTGTTGCGCAGCAGAGCGACCAGCGCCGGCTCGATCATCTGCAAGTCCTCGAGATGCGAGCGGCTGGCGGCAAACACCATGCTGACCGGCCGGCCCTGTTCGAAGTGGTCGAGCGGTCCGAGTTCATGGCACTGGGTTGGATCAAGGCGAAGGCGTATCTTGTCCGGGAAGTGACTCAGCACCTCTTCCGAGGGTGAAACGACATGCGTCGTGATCTCGAGCAACCGCGGCAGGAGCTTTTCCCGGTAGACCAGCAGCCGACGCCGATAATCGCAAGGCAGGCCGTCGCCTTCGCCGAGGCAGTAGAGATTGTCGTCAATGACATAGTAAAGCCGGCGGAAACGCCGGCGCTCGAGGAAATTCATCGTCTCGTGCGAGGCATAACGCACGACCACGGCGGCGTTGTTTGCCACGAACACAGTGGGGGCGATTCGCCGAATCGGTTTGGTGTCAACACCGACCCGGTCCCCGATGTAATCGTGCATTGCCCCGGAGAAATAAATCGATACCGTTGGAATATCCCGCTGTGAGCGAAGATCTAGAGCCCGTTTAAGCCCTCTTGCAACGGCAGGCCCACTACCCTTGACGACATCAAGCCATGCCATGCGACGCAAGACCCCGAATTCCCCTTATTGCTCGCACAATGAACCGCTTTGGCAGTTCGATCAAGCGATCTTCAGCCGATTTATCGCGAAAATCATTAGATTTTTGCCCATTGCGTTGAACGTGTCACAAGATCGCTAACAAATCCTCACCAACCCGGCGAATTCTGCAACAGCCGCAATACGCACGCCCGGACCGACTCCGTCCAGGCAGGCGCAGTCCGGTCAAAAACCCTTGCAAATTTGGCACAGTCAAGAACAGAATTGGCCGGCCGCCGCGCTGCCGTGGGGTATTCGGCGGTGGCAACCGGTAGCGCCTCCGCGGACGGGCCTCCGGCTGCGCGGCTGACCGCAAAGATATGCTGGGCGAAGCCATACCACGTCGTTTCGCCGCCGCCCGCGAAATGGAATGTGCCGCACTTCGTCCGGCCGCGCCGCAGTTCCCGGGCAACGACGAGAACCGCATCCGCGAGGTCGAGGGCGCTCGTCGGTTTGCCCTTCTGGTCCGCCACGACCGAGATGTACTTGCGGCTCGATGCCAGCCGCAGCATGGTTCTGACGAAATTCGTGCCGAACGGGCTGTAGACCCAGGAGGTCCGCAGAATGACGTGATGCGGCTGCTCGGCCGCCACAGCCAGTTCTCCTTCGAGCTTCGATTGCCCGTAGACTCCGAGCGGTCCCGTCGGATCGTCTTCGGCATAGGGCGCGTTCTTGTCGCCGGCAAACACGTAGTCGGTGGAGATCTGGATCACCGGCAGGCCGAGCCGGGCCGCTGCCCGCGCCACCTCGCGCGCCCCGTCGCGGTTGATCGCGAAGGCGAGTTCTGATTCGGATTCGGCCCGGTCCACGGCCGTGTACGCCGCTGCATTGACAATGACATCGGGTTCATGCCGGGCGATCGCCGGTGTCAGGTCGCCTGGCAGTCCGAGGTCGACCTCCGGCATTCCAAGTGTCGCCACCTCCGTTCCCGGGACTGCCGGCGCCCGCTCGAGCAGACTCTGGACGAGCTGGCCCCGGTGACCGGTGACCACAATGCGCATCGGCTAGCCGCGCAGCCCGAGCCGCTGCCCGCCATAGCGGCGGTCACGGATCGGCTGCCACCAGTCCCTGTTGTCGACATACCAGCGAACCGTCCTGGCAATCCCGCTCGCAAAGTCGTGCTGCGCTTTCCAGCCAAGTTCGCGTTCGATCTTGCTGGCGTCGATCGCATAGCGGAGATCGTGCCCCGGCCGGTCGGCGACAAAGGTAATGAGATCGCGCCGCCGCCTGTTCCCGGTGGCTGGACAAACACTGTCGACGAGATCGGCGACAGCCTCCACCACCGCCAGATTGCTGCGCTCGTTACGGCCGCCGACATTGTACGACTCGCCGATCCTGCCCTTGAGCAGGATTTCAGCGAGTGCCTGTGCATGGTCCTCGACAAACAGCCAGTCGCGGACATTTTCGCCCTTGCCGTAAACCGGCATTGGCATCCACTCCAGTGCATTGATGATCATCAGTGGAATGAGCTTTTCCGGAAACTGGTAGGGGCCGTAATTGTTCGAGCAGTTGGAGAGCACCACCGGCAGGCCGTAGGTCTTGTGCCATGCCCTCACCAGATGGTCGGAACCGGCTTTGGAAGCCGAATAGGGTGAAGAGGGGTGATAGGGTGTGTCTTCGTTGAACAGCGACCCATCGAAAGGCAGGTCGCCATAGACCTCATCGGTCGACACATGATGAAAGCGGAAGCGTTCGCGCCGGGCCTGCGGGAGGCTCTCGAAATACTGGCGCGCCGCCTGCAGCAGCTCGAATGTGCCGACAATGTTGGTTTGAATGAAGTCGGCGGGGCCGTCGATCGAGCGGTCGACATGGCTCTCGGCAGCAAGATGCATCACGGCCTCGACGCCTTCACGCCGCATGCATTCGAGCACCGCCTCGCGGTCGCAGATATCGAGCTTGTAGAACGAGTAGCGCGGGTAGCCCTCCAGCATTGAAACCGCTTCGGGGCTCGCAGCGTAGGTGAGCTTGTCGACATTGACGACCGCCAGACCCAGTGTACCGGCAAGGTGCCGGCAGACCGCTGAGCCGATGAAGCCGGCGCCGCCGGTCACCATGATCTTCATGACTGGCCCCGCGCCTCGTCAAAGACGAAACCGGTATCGCTGTCCAGCAGATAGGGCGCGGTGAGGTCCTTGTCGGACAGGATGGGGGCCCTGCCCGCATCCGGCCAGACGATGGCGATGTCGGGATCGTCGTATCGAATGGCCCTGTCATGCTCCGGTGAATAGGGCGCGGACACTTTGTAGATCACCTCCGTGTTCGGCATCAGGGTCAGGAAACCATGGGCAAATCCCTTGGGCACCAGGATCTGGTTCCACAGCTCGGCAGTCACCGTGAGCGACACCCAGCGTCCGAAATTGGGCGAGCCACGGCGGATATCGACGGCCACGTCGAAGATCGCCCCGCGGACCACCCTCACCAGCTTGTCCTGGGCCATGGGTGGAACCTGGTAGTGCAGGCCCCGCAACACGCCACACTCCCGCGATAGCGAGTGGTTGTCTTGTACCCAGGTGATATCAATGCCGATATCGGCAAATTTCTGTTGCGAATACGTCTCCGAGAAGAAACCGCGGTGGTCCGCGATTCGCGGCGGGACGATTTCGAGGACCTCGGGAAGGCCGAGCCGGCGCACCTGCATGATCAGCTCGACAGTTCCTGGGCGCGCCGGCGCAGATAGGCAGCATACTCCGTCTTGCCCAGTTCAGCGGCACGCGCCAGCAGCTGCTCGCCGGTAATGTAGCCGCATTCAAAGGCAATTTCCTCCGGACAGCAGATCTTGATACCCTGCCGGTTTTCGATCGTGCGCACGAAGGAACTGGCATCGTAGAGGCTCTCATGGGTGCCGGTATCGAGCCAGGCGTAGCCTCGCCCCATCTTTTCGACCTGGAGTTGCCCGCGTTCCAGATAGGCCCGGTTGACATCGGTGATCTCCAGTTCGCCACGTGCCGACGGCCTGATCGACTTGGCCACCTGGACCACCCCGGCATCGTAGAAATAGAGCCCCGTCACTGCCCAGTTTGATTTGGGCTTTGCCGGTTTCTCTTCGATGTCGATGGCCCTGCCGGTGTGGGCATCGAAGGTCACGACACCGTAGCGTTCCGGATCGAGCACGTGATAGGCGAATACCGTCGCCCCCTTTTCCCGGCCGGCCGCCCGCCGGCACAGTTCCGACAGCCCGTCGCCATGGAAGATATTGTCGCCCAGCACCAGCGCCGCCGCCTCGCCGGCGAGAAATTCCTCGCCGATCAGGAAGGCCTGGGCGAGGCCGCCCGGATGCGGCTGGGCGGCATAGGACAGCTTGATTCCAAATTGCGCGCCGGAGCCCAGCAATCGTTCGAAATTCGGCACGTCATGCGGCGTCGAAATGACCAAGATGTCGCGCAGGCCCGCCAGCATGAGCACGCTCAGGGGATAATAGATCAGCGGCTTGTCGAAGACCGGCAGCAACTGCTTGGAGACCGCCATGGTCAGCGGAAACAGCCGCGACCCTGTCCCTCCCGCGAGGATGATTCCTTTCATTGCCAATCCCGTAGCGGGCCCCGATGCAATTTAAGCACGAATTGGATAAATCCAAGGTTTTGCCAGTGACACCGGGAAGTCATAGCGAAAGCGGCCCCGCAAACTCCATCTCAGCGTTCACTTCCGCCATTTGCGTGAACATTACGATAAGTTTACCTGTGGCCGCGACGGATTGGCCAGATCCTTGCGTCTGATGATTATCCGAACGCTAACAGGAGATCATCGATGACGAGAAGCAAGAAATACATGCTGGCCGCAGCCGGCGCCAGCCTGTTGGGTCTGGCAGCCATGGCCGGGATCGCTCAGGCGGACCGCGGCAGCCATGATCGCGGATGGGGCCATGGTTTCGGCGGCCATGGCGGCATGATGCAGCAGTTTACCGAACGCTATGATGCCAACCAGGACGGCAGGATCAGCCAGGAGGAAATCGACACCAACCGCACTGCCACCCATGGCCAGTATGACGCCGACAAGGATGGCATTCTGAACCTGGCGGAATTCGAGAAACTCTGGCTGGAAATGAACCGCCAGCGCCTGGTGCGCGAATTCCAGCGGTTTGACGCTGACGGCGATGCCAAGGTGACGCTCGATGAATACAAGAAGCCGCTCCAGGACATGGTCGCCCGCGCCGATCACAACAATGACGGCTTTCTGAGCCGCGACGACCGCCGCGAGCGGCGTGGCATGATGCACCGCTGGATGCGCGGTGGTGGTGAAGGTTCCGGCCAGGGCCCGGGGCCACAGGGCATGCCCGGTGACGGCGCGCCGGACGGCGGCGAGCAGTAACGAGTCCCGTCTCAAAGGGCGGGCCGCTGCCGGGGCGGCCCGCCTGAAACAACGAGTCTCAGCCGCTGCGCTTGCGGTAGAGGAGATAGCTGGGCAACCGGCCCGCCGCCCGCGCCTTGGCTTCGTAGCGTGTCTCGATCCAGCCCGCGAAAGGCACCTTGCAGTCACCCTCAGGCCCGGTGAATCCCCCATGGGCCGCAACCTGCTCCAGCGTCCAGTCGACATACTCTGCGCTGTCGCTGGCAAACAGGAATTGTCCCCCGGGTTTCAGCAGCCGGTGGATCTGCGCCAGATTGTCGGGGTTGATCAGGCGCCGCCGGTGGTGCCGTGTCTTCGGCCAGGGATCGGGATAGAGCAGGTAGATCCGGTCGAAGACAGCCTCCGGTAATGCCTCGAACAGGTAGCGGACATCGCCGTCATGAATTCGGATGTTGCTGAGCCCCGCCGCCTCGATCCGTGCGAGCAGCTTTGCGACACCGTTGATGAAGGGTTCGGCGCCGATGAACAGCGTGTCGGGGTGGCCGGCTGCAACATGGGCCAGATGCTCGCCGCCCCCGAAGCCAACCTCGAGGCAAATCGCCGCTGCAGCCGTAACATCCAGGGCTTCGGGATGGAACCTGACCTTCGGCAACAGCGTCTCGATCAGCTCCAAATGATGGCGGCGCAAGGCATGACCCTTGCGCCGTCCATAGAATTGATGCCGCCTGCCGGCTTCCGTCACTTCACCGCGGCTTTGAGTGACTTGACGAGATCGGTCCTCTCCCACGAGAAGCCGCCGTCATTGTCGGCTGACCGGCCAAAATGCCCATAGGAGGTGGTCCGCGCATAGATCGGCCGGTTGAGTCCGAGATGCTCGCGGATGCCCCGCGGCCGCAGATCCATGACCTTGCCGAGGACTTTCTCGAGCTTGCGTTCCTCCACCTTGCCCGTGCCGTGCGTATCCACATAGATCGACAGCGGCCATGAGACGCCGATGGCGTAGGAAAGCTGGATCGTGCAGCGCTTGGCCAGTTTGGCAGCCACGACGTTCTTGGCGAGATAGCGCGCGGCATAGGCCGCTGACCGGTCGACCTTGGTAGGATCCTTCCCCGAGAACGCCCCGCCGCCATGCGGGGCGGAGCCGCCATAGGTATCGACGATGATCTTGCGGCCGGTGAGGCCGCAGTCGCCGTCCGGCCCGCCGATAAAGAACTTGCCCGTCGGATTGACGTGCCATTCGGTGTCCTTGTTGATCCAGCCCTTGGGCAGAGCCTTGCGCACATAGGGCTCGACCAGCTTGCGCATGTCCTTGGAACTCAAGTGCTCGTCGACATGCTGATGCGACACCACGATCTGGGTAACGCCGACAGGCTTGCCGTTCTTGTAGGCAACCGTCACCTGGCTCTTGGCATCGGGCCCCAGTGCCGGCTCCTTGCCCGAGCGCCTGGCCTCCGACAGCTCTTGCAGGATGCGGTGCGAATAGTAGATCGGCGCCGGCATGAATTCGGGCGTCTCGTCGCAAGCATATCCGAACATGATGCCCTGGTCGCCCGCCCCCTCGTCGTTCTTGCCGACAGCATCGACCCCCTGGGCGATATTGGCGGACTGACCATGCAGCAGGATCTCGATCTTGACAGTGTTCCAGTGGAAACCGTCCTGCTCGTAGCCGATGTCCTTGATCGCCGCCCGGGCCACATGTTCGATCTTGTCGTTGGTGACCGTTGCGGGGCCGCGCGTCTCGCCGGCGATGATCACCCGGTTGGTCGTCGCCAGCGTCTCGCAGGCAACGCGCACCTCTGCCGGATTCATGCCCTGGGCGATGGCCTCGCGATAGAAAAGATCGACGACCTCGTCGGAGATGCGGTCACAAACCTTGTCCGGATGGCCTTCCGAAACAGATTCGCTCGTGAACAGATAGTTCTTTCTCGGCATGTGGTGCTATGCGACTCCCGCTGTCCGGCCAGATGATCCAGGACTCCCAGAGCGCGCGACGGCGCGCGGGCGCCCTTCTTGCAGGCTTGCCCGATGCCGTCAAGATGGTGTCAGAACGCGGACTCAGTCCTTCGTGTCGGCAACTGCCTTGGCAATCGACACCAGCATCTTCCGGTGCGCAGGGTTGTTGATTTCGGCCATGATCTTGGCGAGCTGCACCCCTTCGGGCGTAGCACAGACATCGACCGCCGCAGGCATTTCGCCTTCCTGAAAGCCACTTCCTCCCGGCTCCTGCAACCCTTCGAAGAAGAACTGAATCGGCACGTTCAGTACTTTGCTCATCATATGCAGCCGGCTTGCGCTGACGCGATTGGAGCCTTTCTCATACTTTTGCACTTGCTGGAACGTAATGCCCAGCAATTCTCCAAGTTTTTCCTGGCTCATTCCAATCAGCTGCCGCCGCAGCCTGACGCGATTACCGACATGTGCATCGACGAAGTTGGGATCACGTTTTGTCATTATGTTTCCAGACCGTAGCCCCCGGTCTGCCTTGGATCACCAATCTGACTGTGCGGAGAAAGGCTCCGCCCAATCGGCAGTAATATCATTATTATAGACCTATTTTCGGCGCAAACAAAATGATGTGCCTAACCCCTTTAGATGATTAGGTTTTCTTTGTCGCAGCGTCACGTCAACTTGTCATAGATTCGAGGTTGTCCTGCCACTCTCAATTGTTCGCTCCTGCGATTGAACGTTGCGCCGGATGGCTGGCAGAAGCCCCGCAATCGCCAGTGCCAGCAGCCACAGGTCGCCAAATCGCGCATAGAGTGTCGCTTCGCGTGCCGCGGGTAGGACCGAATCGATGATGCCGGCCGTCCCAAGCCGGAGGCTGTGAAGAACCCGTCCGTAAGGATCGATCACTGCGGAAATGCCGGTATTGGCAGCCCGCACCACCGGCAGGCCTTGCTCCACGGCCCGCATGCGGACCTGGGCGAGATGCTGGTAGGGGCCGGAGGAGTTCCCGAACCATCCGTCATTCGTGACATTGATCAGCCATCCCGGCCGCTCGCCCCCGGTCAGCCGGTCGGGAAAGATCACCTCATAGCAGACGAGAAAGCCAGCCGGCGGGGCGCCGGGCACTGGTAGGGTCACCGGACCTGGCCCCGGCGTGAAGCTGCCCGGCACCGTTACAACTTTGCGGAAGCCCAGGGGCTCGAGCAGCCATTCCAGCGGCAGGAACTCGCCACCGGGAACCAGCCGCCACTTGTCGTAGCGCACGGCGGCGTTGGCAAGCTCGTCGAACCCGATAATGCTGTTGAAGATCTGCATGTCGCCCGCCGCCATCTGCTGGCGCCGCAGGGAACCGGTGATCAGCGCAGCGCCTTCCGGCAGCAGGGCGTCGATGGCTGCGCGCGCTTCCTCCGACTCGTCGATGAGAAAGGGAACGGCACTCTCCGGCCAAATGATGTGGGTGGCGCCTGAGAGCCGGTCCTCGCCCCGCCGCGACATGATGAGCAGTTTCTCGAAGATGATGAGCCCGTTCTCTGCGCGCCACTTGTCGCTCTGCGGGATATTGGGCTGCACGATGCGAAGCTGGACGCCCGGGACCGCAGCCGCCGGCGCTGCGGCAAGCTGCAAGTATCCCCATCCCCAGGCCAGTGGCAGGAGTGCCGCCACCAGCCCGCCGATAACCCTGTGGCTGCGCCGCGCCCCGTGATCGGCCAGTAGCACCGGAGTCCCGGCCCACAGCACCATGAGAAAGGCGAGACCTGTCATGCCGACGATCGCCGCGAGCTGCAGTACCGGTCCCATGCCCTCCGCAGCAAGTCCGGGAGCCGCCCACGGAAATCCGGTGAACAGATGGCCCCGCAGCCATTCGGCTGCGCCCATGGTGGCAGCGAGAATGCCGACCCGGGCGGGTCCGCGCCGCCACAGCAGCCGCGCCGCCAGTGCCGCCAGCCCCCAGTAACATGCCATCAGCGCGGCAAGCCCGCCCACCATGAACGGCATCATCCACAGATAGGTTTCGGCATCGACGAGGAAGGCAAAGCCGATCCAGTAGAGGACGCTGGCAAAATAGCCGAGTCCAAAACTCCAGCCGGCTGCCAGCGCTTGCCGTGCCGGCGCCTGGCGAAGTCCGTCCAGCGTCCAGATAAGGACCGGAAAGGCGAGGAACAGGCCGGGCCACAGCCCTATGGGCGGCATGGCGAGCCCGGCCAAGGCGCCGGCGAGGAACAGCACGCCCAGGCGCGGCAAGCCCGCCAGGGCAGCGATACGTTTGGCAAGGGTTTCAAATCGACTCATCGGCGGCACTATAGGGGCCACGCCGGATTGTGGTAGAAGCAGCTGCCAAACGAGGTGCGACATGAACAAGGCAGTACGCGGCCTGTCAGCCCGCGATGACATGATCCTGCTGGAGCATCTGCCGTATAGCATCGATCGCGGCATCGCGGCCCGCGCCGCCGTCGGCCTTATCGTTCTCGCCACCGATTTTACCATCGAGCATGAATGGCGCCGCATCTTCGCCGATGTGCCGGGCGTCGCACTGTACGAGAGCCGCATTCTCAATGACGCCCAGATCACGCCGGAAACGCTCCGCGCCATGGAGCCGAGGATCGCCGCGGCAACAGACATCATCCTGCCCGGTGCACGACTTGACGTGGTCGCCTATGGCTGCACCTCGGCCTCGATGGCGATCGGCGAGGACAAGGTCTTCGCGCGCATCCGCGAGGTACGGCCCGAGGCCAGGGCAACGACACCAATCACCGCCGCCTTTGCCGCCTTCCGGAAATGGGAAGCAGGACGTATCGGCGTGCTGACACCCTATCGCGCCGATGTGAACCGCATCGTTGCCGCCTACATTCGCGCCGCAGGCTTCGACGTGCCGGTCTTCGGCTCATTCAACGAGCAGGATGACGGCATCGTTTCCAAGATTACCCCGCAATCGGTCCTCGAAGGCATCCGCGCCATCAGGGACAAGGCGGCGATCGATGCTGTCTTCGTTTCCTGCACCTCGGTGCGCCTCGCTGAAGCCGCCGCCGCTATTGAGGGCGAAATCGGCCTGCCCGTCACCTCGTCGAACCATGCCATGGCCTGGCATGCACTGCGCCTTGCCGGTATTGCCGATAAGCTCCCGCAATGGGGCCGGCTCTTTACCCTTTGACATTGTCTGTTCTTCCTCTCCCTGCCGGGGAAAGGTTGTTGCGCGTCGGCGCGCCAGGCAAGGGGCCGGCCGCCTCAACCCACCTGGTAGCCGAATTCCTCTGCCTGTTCGGTGAGCCATTCCCAGAAGCTCTCGGCAAAGCCGCGGAACACCGAGAGCTCGAATGCGTCCGCGCCGGTCTGGACCAGGTGAACCCCGACATGCGCCATTTGCGTCACTGCGCAGTGGCCCGGCTCGAACACTGAAGGATGAAGATCGACCGGCGTTCCCTTGGCCAGCACCTGCCTGACTTTCGGCCCGCCGATCCTGACAATCACCCGCCCGTGGCTCTGGTCAGCACATGAGGCAATGCCAGCCAGCGTATCGGCCAGCATGCTGTAGAGCTCGCCCTCCACATAGCCGTCGGCCACCACATAGTATTGCTCGAATCCCGCCCAGTGGATCGCTGCCCGCCGCCCGGTAGCCGATCGCCCCGGCGCCGGGGCTGCAAACCCGCAGGCTTCTCTTAGCGCATCCGAAAAGGCCCTGGACTTGCCCTTTCGCGTCATCACCGTGACGATCGATACCGGATGGCGTACCGACAGGTAGATGCCCGGCATTCCCCGGTCGGCGCCGAAGCGTCCCTGGATGGCAATATCGGCCAGCGGCGAGATCCGTTGTACGACGCTAAGCATGCAGCCTCTTGTTTTCGGGATCGAAATGCACGGGATCGGTGATTCGCGCATGGCTGTGGATGTTGCGAAGCCCGTCAAAGACCTTGACCACCTCGCCATGCCGCTCGCGGCCATTGCTGAGGAGCGCCAGCCCCACCCACATGTTGAGCATCGGAGACCAGGCGACCGACGAGATGTAGCCCTGATCATTGGTCATCGACGGCCGGTCATCCCTCTTGAGAAGATGCGAACCCGACCGCAGGCGGTCGGTCGGGTCTATGGGCTGGATACCGACCACGCACTGCCTGTTCCTGTCGGTCAATCCCTCGCGTTGCGCCATCATGCGGCCGATATAGTCCTTCTTGGCTGACATCATCCTGCCGAGGCCGAGATCGGCGGCCGTCGTCGTGCCGTTGAGCTCGCCGCCCGCCACATGCCCCTTTTCGATCCGCATGATCGACAACGCCTCGACACCGTATGGCGTGATGCCGAATTCCTCGCCGGCCTGCATAAGCGCCCGGGCCGCCATGTTGCCGTAGTCCGCCGGCACCGCCAGCTCATAGGCGTGCTCGCCCGAAAACGAGAGGCGGAACAGCCGCGCCGGCAATCCACCCAGCACGCTGATTTCCCGCGCCGCGAGATAGGGCATGGTCTCGTCATCGAGCCAGATGCCGTCGACGATCTTCTGCAGCGTTGCGCGTGACCGGGGTCCGGCCACCGCCATCTGCGCCCATTGTTCGGTGACCGACACATACTGGACATCGAGACCGGGCCACAGCGCCTGATGGCAGAACTCCAGATGCGACATGACCCGCGCCGCATTGGCGGTCGTGGTCGTCATAACGAAGTGATCATCGGCGAGCCGCGATGTGGTTCCGTCGTCGAACACGATGCCATCCTCGCGCAGCATGAGACCGTAGCGCGCCTTACCCACTGCCAGCGTCGAGAAGGTGTTGCAGTAGAGCCGGTCGAGGAAGATACCGGCATCCCTTCCCTGGATATCGATCTTGCCGAGGGTCGACACATCGCAAAGCCCCACGCCGTTTCGCGTTGCCACGACCTCGCGCGCCGCGCTCGCCAGCCAGTCTTCGCCGTCCCGCGGAAACCAGGACGAACGCATCCACAGGCCGGTTTCCACGAACACGGCACCCAGTTCGTCGGCCCAATCGTGGAGCGGCGTCTTGCGCACTGGCTGGAAGTGATGGCCGGTGAAGGGCCCGGCCAGGGCTCCGAACGACACCGGCGTGTAGAATGGCCGGAAGGTCGTGGTGCCGACCTCCTCGATCGACCTGCCCGTCGCCTCGGCGAGAATTGCGGCGGCATTGATGTTGCCAAGCTTGCCCTGGTCAGTTGCCATGCCTGCAGTGGTGTAGCGCTTGGCAAGCTCGATGTCGGAATAGCCCTCGCGCGCTGCCAGAGGCAGGTCCTTGGCGGTGGTGTCGTTCTGGTAGTCGACAAAAGCCTTGCCCGTTGACTCCTTGACCCACCATAGCGGCGTGATCGCGAAAGCCTCGTCACGGCAGGTGGGAACCGGCGGGGGTTTGCCCTTGAGCGCCCCCCTGGCCGCACCATCCGCCAGGCACTCGGAGAGCAGCATCCGGCCCGCGGCAGAACCTGCCGCCACCAGTGCCTCGCCCGTGTCCGGGGGCACGAAGCCTGCGATCTCAGCATTCCATATAGGCCTGGCGCCGCGGTGACAGGCGAGATTGACGATCGGGCTCCAGCCGCCCGCCATGGCCAGCGCATCACAGGGCACCTGCCGGTGATCGGCCAGTTCGACGCCTGCCACCTTCTTGCCGCCCCTGATATTGACGATTTGCCCGCCGCGAATCACCGGAATGCCGCCGCTGTCGGCGCCCGGAGCGTCGCGGCTGTCGATGATGGCTTCGACATGGACGCCATGGGCCTTCATGTCCCGCGCCGTGCGGTAGCCGGAATCATTGTTGGTGAACACCGCCACGTTTCGCCCGGCCGCGGCCGCATAGCGGTTGGCGAAGTGCCGCATGGCCGAGGCCAGCATCACGCCCGGAACGTCATTGCCACCGAACACGATCGGCCGCTCCTCCGCCCCCGCTGCCAGCACTGCGCGTTTGGCAATGACGCGCCAGTAGCGTTGCCGCGGCTCGTAAGGCGATGGCACCGGCACATGGTCATTGACCCGCTCGACCGCCCCGAAAATATTGCCGTCATACCAGCCGAACACCGTGGTGCGCGGCATGAGCGTGACATTGGGCATCGAGGACAGTTCGACAATCACGCCCTGCGCCCAGTCAAACCCGGACATGCCGTCGATTTCCTCGTTCTCGAACAGCAGCGAGCCGCCAGGCTGCGATCCCTCATCGGCGACGATGACCCTCCCGCCGGACCGCGCCCCCGCCAGTGCCGCCATGAGCCCCGTCGGTCCCGAGCCGATTACCAGCAAGTCGCAATGCGCATAAGCCTTCTCATACTTGTCGGGGTCCGGCTCTTTGCTGGCCGTGCCCAGCCCGGCCGCCCGCCGGATGAGTGGCTCGTAGATCCTCTCCCAGAAGCTCTTCGGCCACATGAAGGTCTTGTAGTAGAAGCCCGCCACGAAGATCGACGAGGCCAGCGCATTGAGGGCGCCCAGATCGACTTCGAGCGACGGCCAGCGGTTCTGGCTGTTGGCAACGAGCCCGTCATAGAGCTCGATCGTCGTTGCCCGCGTATTGGCCTCCTTGCGTCCGCCTTCACCCAGTTCGACCAGCGCATTGGGCTCTGACGCCCCAGCCGAAATCACCCCCCGCGGCCGGTGATACTTGAAGGAGCGGCCCATCAGGTGGACGCCATTGGCGATCAACGCCGAGGCCAGCGTGTCACCCGCAAACCCGGTGAATGCTTTCCCGTCGAAGCGGAAGGCGAGCGGCGTGCTGCGGTCGATGCGCCCGCCCTTCTCGAGCCGGAACGAACTCATGCCGTCCCCCGCTTCTTCGCCCACTCGCGCGCCGTGAGGCTGGCGTGGACTTCATGCGTCGCCGTATCGCGCGTGACCACCAGCCAGGCGCGGCAGCCGCCCGTATGCTGGACATATTCGTTGAACCGGCCTTTCGGATTGTCCCGCAGATAGACGTAGTCGTACCAGGCATCCATTGTCTCTGGATCAGTCGACGTCGGGCGCTTGAGCGTCGCATCGCCGAGGAACGTGAACTCCTCGACGGGCCGCGTACCGCAGTGGGGGCATTTAATCAGCATCGTTTTCCGTCAGTGCAGGTTGGGCGTGGCACCCTGGCCCTTCTCGTCGATCATGTAGCCGCGCCGGAACCGGTCGAGCCGGTAGGCGGCGTTCAGTGCATGCGGTTCGTTCCTGGCGATCGTGTGGGCAAAGCACCAGCCCGAAGCCGGCGTCGCCTTGAAGCCGCCGTAGCACCAGCCGCAATTGAGATAGAGTCCTTCGATATGGGTCTTGTCGATGATCGGCGAGCCGTCCATCGACATGTCCATGATGCCGCCCCAGGAACGCAGCACGCGGACCCGCGACAGCGACGGGATCATCGCCACGCCCGCCTCGATTACATGCTCGACCATCGGCAGGTTGCCCCGCCGCGCATAGGAGTTGTAGCCGTCGAGATCGCCGCCGAACACGAGCCCGCCCTTGTCGGACTGCGACACGTAGAAATGCCCGGCCCCGAAGGTCACGACCCCGTCGATGTAGGGCTTCAGGCCTTCCGACACGAAGGCCTGCAGCACATGGCTCTCGATCGGCAGCCGCATGCCGGCCATCGCCGCCACGTCCGACGAGTTGCCCGCCGCCGCCAGGCCCAGCTTATTGCAGGCGATGGTGCCGCGGCTCGTTTCAACACCTTTCACCTTGCCGGCCTCGATGCTGATGCCGGTGACCTCGCAGTTCTGGATGATGTCCACGCCACGCGAATCGGCTCCACGCGCATAGCCCCAGGCGACCGCATCGTGGCGCACCGTCCCGCCCCGCCGCTGCAGGAGTCCGCCCTTGATCGGAAACCTTGCATTGTCGAAGTCGAAGAACGGGTACATTTCGCGCACCTGCTCGCGATCGAGCAATTCGGCATCGACGCCATCGATACGCATGGCATTGCCGCGCCGCGCAAAGGCATCACGCTGCGCATCCGTGTGGCAGAGGTTGAGCACGCCCCGCTGTGAAACCATGGCATTGAAGTTAAAATCCTGCTCGAGCCCTTCCCACAGCTTCATCGACCATTCGTAGAACGGGTTGTTGCCGGGCAGCAGGTAATTGGAGCGGATGATCGTGGTGTTACGCCCGATATTGCCGGAGCCGAGCCAGCCCTTTTCCAGGACCGCTACATTGGTAATGCCGTGCTCCTTGGCAAGGTAATAGGCGGTGGCAAGCCCGTGCCCACCGCCGCCCACGATGACGATGTCATATTCTTTCTTGGGTTCAGGATCCCGCCAGGCCGGCTGCCAGTGCTGGTGGCCTGAAAAGGAGTTCTTGAGGAGCGAGAAGATCGAATATTTCATGTCCGAACCAATTTCAGACCAATTTCAACCTTTATAAACCAATCTGCGTTTCTGGCAAGCCCACCCTTACCTCGAGTGCCGCGAAGCAGCCTCGAAGGACAGGGGGCCATGTGGCTGCTGATCAGCAATCCAGCGTCGTGTCGCGCTCCCACTGGGTGAGGTGCCGGCAGTACTGGTTCCACTCATTGTACCGGAGCTTGAGGTAGGCCGCCGACACCTCCTCGCCGAGGGCGTTGCGCAGATACTTGTCCTTCTCGAAATTCCTGAGCGCATCGAGCAGATTGAGCGGCAGTTTCTTGGCGCCTTTCACCGTATGCCCCGCGGCATACATGTCGATATCGAGACGCTTGCCCGGGTCCATCTTCTCCTCGATCCCGTGCATGCCCGTCGCCATGATCCCGGCCAGCAGCAGATACGGGTTAGCCGCTCCGTCGGCGAGGCGGAACTCCATCCGTCCCTCGTCGGGAATGCGCACCATGTGCGTGCGGTTGTTGCCGCCATAGGTCACCGTGTTGGGCGACCAGGTGGCGCCCGACAGCGTCGTTGGCGCGTTGATGCGCTTGTAGGAATTGACCGTCGGATTGGTGATCGCCACCAGCGACTCGGCATGATGCATGAGCCCGCCAAGGAAATTGTAGGCCAGCTTCGACAGGCCAAGCTCGCCCTTGGCATCGTGGAACAGGTTCTTCTTGCCCCCCTTGTCCCACACCGACAGATGCACATGGCAGCCATTGCCCGTGAGATTGCCGAAGGGCTTGGGCATGAAGGTGGCGCGCAGCCCGTGCTTCTCGGCGATCGACTTCACCATGAACTTGAAGAACGCCAGCTGGTCGGCGGTGGTTAGCGCATCATTGTAGTTCCAGTTGATCTCGAACTGGCCGTTGGCGTCCTCATGGTCATTCTGGTAGGGGCCCCAGCCGAGCTGAATCATCGTCGAACAGATCTCGGTGATGACATCAAGCCGCCGCATGATCGCCGATTGATCGTAACAGGGCTTTTCCTGTGTATCGCGGTGGTCGGATATGGCCGACCCGTCGGCATTGATGAGATGGAACTCCGGCTCGACGCCTGCCATCAGCCTCAGATCCTTCTTGGCGGCCTTGGCGACCATCTCCTTGAGCACCAGCCGCGGCGCCTGTGCCACCGGCTTACCGTCCATCCAGGGATCGCCCGCTACCCAAGCGACCTCCGGCCGCCACGGCAACGGAATGACCGAATCGGCATCCGGCATCACCAGAATGTCCGGATGCGCCGGCGTCTGGTCGAGCCAGGTGGCAAAGCCTGCAAAGCCCGCACCGGACTTCTGCATCTTGCCTGCCGCCTCCGCCGGCACCAGCTTGGCGCGCTGTGTGCCGAACAGGTCGGTGAAGTTGAACAGGAAGAACCTGATCTTGTTGTCTTTCGCGTATTTCGCGAGATCCCCAGCCATGTTGTGTTGCTCCCTAGGATGAGTTCTGAGTTTTCGTTTCGGCGCGCGGCGGGCCCGGGCTGACCGGGAGTGCCGCTGCCGGGATTATTGTTGCCCGCATATCCGCAATTGCCCCGCCTAGACCACCGGCTCGCAGCGTACGTCGGTCTTGACCGAATTGGCAATGAAGCACTCCTCATGGGCGGCGTGGTGCAGCTGCTCGAGCGTCGTCTGGTCGGGCGGTGTGCCGTTCCAGATGATCTGCGGGTGCAACACCACTTCGCTCATCCAGAACCGCCCCGCTGGGGTCTTCGTCATGATGCCGACGGCGTTATCGACGTAGCGGTCGATGACGAAGCCGCGCCGCGCCGCCATATGCAGGAAGGTCAGCATGTGACAGCTCGACAGGCTGGCAACGAAGGCCTCCTCAGGGTCGACTCCCGACGGGTCTGAAAAGCGCGGCACCACATGCGGCGACGACGACGCCCGCACCGTTGCGCCACCATCGAAGGTCCACACATGTCCTCTTGAAAACATCTTGTCCGTGAAAGCCTCTCCCTCCCCGCGTGTCCAGGTCACTGTAGCCGTGTATGTCGCCATCAAATCCCCATTTCATCATGGCCCTGAAGGACCGGTCATCAGATTCGGAAGCTCATGCAGCGTGCGGAACACGCCGGCACATGATGTGGCATGCTAATACCCGCCTCTTCCGGGAATCCAATCCGTCCCCGCCAGCGGCACCTGCGCCATGGCCGCCGCCTCGACGGTGAGGGCCACCAGATCCTCCGGCTCGAGATTGTGCAGATGGCTCTTGCCGCAGGCTCTGGCCACCGTCTGCGCCTCGAGCGTCATGACCTTCAGGTAGTTGGAAAGCCGCCGCCCGGCCTTGACGGGATCGAGCCGTGCCGCCAGCACCGGATCCTGCGTGGTGATCCCAGCCGGGTCACGCCCCTCGTGCCAGTCGTCATAGGCGCCAGCCGTGGTGCCCAGCGCCCTGTACTCCTCTTCGAGATGCGGGTCATTGTCGCCGAGCGCCACCAGCGCCGCCGTGCCGATCGCCACCGCATCGGCGCCGAGCGCCAGTGCCTTGGCCACGTCGGCACCCGAGCGGATGCCGCCTGAAATGATGAGCTGCACCTTGCGGTGCATGCCGAGATCCTGCAGCGCCCTTACCGCCGGACGGAGGCACGCCAGCGTCGGGATGCCGACATGTTCGATGAAGACTTCCTGGGTCGCCGCCGTACCGCCCTGCATGCCATCGAGTACCACCACATCGGCGCCCGCCTTCACCGCCAGAGCAACATCGTAGTAGGGCCGCGTGCCGCCGACCTTCACATAGATCGGCTTCTCCCAGCTTGTGATCTCCCGCAATTCATGAATCTTGATCTCGAGGTCATCCGGGCCCGTCCAGTCGGGATGCCGGCAGGCCGACCGCTGGTCGATGCCCTTGGGCAGGCAGCGCATCTGGGCCACGCGATCCGATATCTTCTGCCCGAGCAGCATGCCGCCGCCCCCCGGCTTGGCGCCCTGGCCGACCACCACCTCAATGGCGTCCGCCTTGCGCAGATCGTCCGGGTTCATGCCGTAGCGCGACGGCAGATACTGGTAGACCAGCGTCTTCGACTGGCCGCGTTCTTCCGGCGTCATGCCGCCGTCGCCCGTTGTGGTCGACGTTCCCGCCATCGTGGCCCCCCGCCCCAGCGCCTCCTTGGCCTGCGCCGACAGCGATCCAAAGCTCATGCCGGCGATCGTGATCGGGATCTTGAGCTCGATCGGCTTCTTGGCGAAGCGCGTGCCCAGCACGACATTGGTGCCACACTTCTCGCGATAGCCCTCCAGCGGATAGCGCGAGATGGAGGCTCCGAGAAACAGCAGGTCGTCGAAATGCGGCACCTTGCGTTTCGTGCCGCCGCCGCGAATGTCGTAGATGCCGGTGGTGGCCGCGCGCCGGATTTCAGCCAGGGTGTAATCGTCGAAGGTCGCCGATTTGCGCGGGGGTGTGCGGGGAATATTGATATCCATGATCTGATCTCAGTAAGCGTCGGCGTGATCGACATCGAAATTGTAGAGCCTGCGCGCCGAACCGTAGCGCCGGAATTCTTGCGGTCGCTCGTTGCGCTTCGCACTTTCGAGCAGCCGCGCCAGCTCTTCGTAGTGTTCCGCGCGCATGTTCTTCTCGATGCAATCGGCACCAAGCCCCGCGACTTTGCCCTTGATGTAGAGCCTCGCCTCGTAGATGGAATCGCCCAGCGCGTCGCCGGCATCGCCGCAGACGACGAGATTGCCGCGCTGTGCCATGAAAGCCGACATGTGGCCGACTGAGCCGCCCACCACGATATCGATGCCTTTCATCGAGATGCCGCAGCGCGACGAGGCGTCGCCATCGATGACGAGAAGCCCGCCATTGCCGGTGGCCCCGGCCGATTCGGAGGCATTGCCCTTCACCCATACCAGGCCCGACATCAGGTTTTCGGCAACGCCCACCCCGGCATGGCCGTGAATGGTGATTTCGGCTTCCTTGTTCATGCCGCCGCAGTAGAAGCCGACATGGCCCATGATGTCGATCGATAGGGGCCCATCGAGGCCGCAGGCGATGGCGTGCTGGCCCATCGGATTGCGGATGACCCAGTGCCGTTCATTGGTGTCCTTCGGCAGCCGGTAGAGCGCCTGGTTGACGGCGGTAACCCCCAGCGTCTTGAGATCGAGCTCATTCATGCATGTCCGCCCCAGGTGTAGATGGTGGTCGGTTCCGGCTCCCAGATCCGCGCATTTTCGGCGCCGGGCAGATGCGCAATCGCCCGGTACTCGGTCGCCATGGCCACCCAGTCGTCGGTTTCGGCCATCACTGCATGTTTGCAGGCGATCGGATCGCGCACCACGGCAAAGCCGTCAGCCGTGCCGACCAGGAACGTATAGAATCCGTCGAGGTCCTTGATACCGTCTTCGAGGGCCTGCTTGAGCGTGGCACCGTTGCGCAGCTTCCACGTCATGTAGGCGGCGGCCACCTCGGTATCATTCTCGGTCTGGAATTCCATCCCCTCGCGCCTGAGATTTTCGCGCAGCCGGTTGTGGTTCGACAGCGAGCCGTTGTGCACGAGGCAGAGGTCGGCGCCGGTCGCAAAGGGATGTGAACCGGCGGTGGTGACCGCACTTTCGGTCGCCATGCGCGTGTGCCCGATGATATGCGTGCCCTTGGCATCATCGAGGCGAAATTTCTCGTAGACAGCGGCCGGCAGCCCCACCTCCTTGAAGATTTCGATGGTGTGGCCGGAACCGACCACCCGGACACCCGGCTGGTGCGCCTTGAGCCAGGCAACGACCTCCGCCTCCTTGGCCGTCGTCACGAGAATGCAGTGATTGCCGATCTGCTTGACGGACGCCTCGCATTTGAGCGCCTTCTCGATCCCCGTATCGATCTTCTTCCAGTCGAAGGAAGGATCGTCATGCGCCAGCGAGAACTTCACTTCCGACTTCCTGACCGGGTTCCGGTAGACGGCCACGCCGGCGGAATCGGGCCCGCGGTTGGTCATCTCGATGATCATGGGCTTGAACATCTCGCCCAGTTTGGGCTGAAGCTTGGGGTTCTTAAGGTAGAGACCGACGATTCCGCACATGGGCTTGTTGAACTTTTGAGGGGCAATGAGAAATCCCTTATCAGAGCTCTTCCCACCTTTCAACTGGCAGGAACTATTTTTTCACAGAGGGAATGCCTGCGGCCTACATCATTGCGTTCCTGAGATCCTCGAGCATGGCGGCAAGCAGCGCCTCGCCTTTCTCTGGTGTGGCCAGCGTCGGATCGCCGTAACTCCCGGACGGCGTCCGCGCACGGCTGAGCGGCCCGCGAAAGGGCTGTCCCGGCGACGCTTCCGCCCGCTCCATCCTGACGACCTCCGGGGCGATTGCCAGCATTCGTGCCGTTTCCAGCTCGTCGGCATGCGAACCGAACGCCTGCTGTTGCAAGGCGGCGGCGGTGGCCCGGTATTGCGGACCGTCATGTATCCTGACGTGGATAACCGGTACCTCCCAGGCACCGGCGGCAACTGCTCTTGCCACCGGCGCGATCGTCGAAATACCGGTATCGAGCACGAAGAGCCGCCGAACCCGCCACCGTACGATCTCGGCCACGATCTCCCGGACAAGTTCACTGAACAGCGCATCAGAGAGCGAAATGCTGCCCGGAAAATCGCGGAAGGCCGGATAATGACCAAAGGACAGAGTCGGCCAGATCAGAGCACACCCCGCCTGCGCCATTGCCGAGGCCAGGTACTCCGCCTGTATCTGGTCGGTATTGAGTGGCAGATGCAGCCCGTGCTCCTTGGCGCCGGCACCAATCGGCAGGATGCCATCGCAACCCGACGCAAGCCTCTGCTCGACCTCGTCCCAGCTCAGTACGGAGACGAAATCCGGCTGTCTTTTCATGGCCTTCGGGATCGTCCCTATTCGTCGCGCCGGTAGCTGATGACGCACACGAAGCGGATCGGCAGCTTGACCAGCTCTTCCGGCCCGTGCGGCGCTTCAGCATCGAAGAACAGCGAGTCCCCCGGCTCCATCCGGTAGGTCTTGTCGCCGTGCCGGTAAATCACTTCGCCTTCAAGCACATGGATGAATTCGAGCCCGGCATGCTGGAAGATCGGAAACACATCGGAATGGGCCGACAGCGTCACGATATAGGGTTCGACCATCACCGGCCCGTGCGGGCTGTGGCCGAGGAGCTGATACTGGTGTCCCGCCCGCGTGCCCCGCCGCTCGATGGTAAGCCCTTGCCCGGCCTTGACGAATGTGGCGTCGCGGATTTCTTCGTAGCCCTTGAACAGCGATGTGAACGGCACATGCAGCGCCCGTGACAGCGCCTGCAATGACGACAATGATGGTGACGTCGCGCCATTTTCGATCTTGGACAGCATGCCCGCCGACATGCCGGCAGCCTTGGCAAGCTCGCTGATCGTCAGTCCCAGCTTTTCGCGGAAACGGCGGACCTCGCGGCCGATGGCTTCTTCGAGAAGCTTGCTTGCCGGCAGGCTCGAGCCATGGGGCTCCTGATAGGGAAGTGCTCCATTGCTCGGCGGAGATTCTGGCGGCTTCTCGTTCAAAATGTTTCCTCTCAAGAAAATTGTTAGACCGCCGCGCAGCCGGCCTCAATGGAAAACGCTCATTCTGTGCTGAATTGGAGCAGATCGATGATCCGCGAAATGAAGGAGAAAGGGACGCTGTTTACCATAGCGCCCGGTTGATAGGATATAGGCAATTTCCTCTGGACACGCGGCACTAGAATAGGCAAAAGCCGATCATGGATTCCATCGCGCAAGACTTTCTCTCTGAAATCGAGGCTTTCCTCAAAGGAAACTCCATTGATCCAACCAGCCTGGGCAAGCAGGCCCTGGGCGATCCCTCCTTCGTGTTCGACCTGCGCAAGGGCCGCTCGCCCTCGACCCGCACCATCGAACGCGTCCGCGCCTGGATGAAGCAGCAGCCCGCAAACGCCGCCTCTGCTCCCCGGCCGCAGCCGCCCTATCCCGCCGCTCAAGCGGCCGGCCTGGTGATCGCCACGCCGGCTCACCGCCTGACGCATCTGCAGCGGCTGGAAGCCGAGAGCATTCACATCATCCGTGAGGTGGCCGCCGAGTGCGAGAAGCCGGTGATGCTCTATTCCATCGGCAAGGACTCGGCTGTGATGCTGCATCTTGCCATGAAGGCCTTCTATCCTTCGAAACCGCCCTTCCCGCTCATGCATGTCGACACCCGCTGGAAGTTCCGCGACATGATCGCCTTCCGCGATCAGACCGCTGCCAGGCTTGGCCTCGATCTCATTGTCCACATCAATCCCGAAGGGGTCGCCAAGAACGTCAATCCCTTCGATCATGGCTCGGCGTTGCACACCCAGATCATGAAGACCGACGCCCTCAAGCAGGCCCTCGACAAGTACGGCTTCGATGCCGCCTTCGGGGGAGCGCGCCGCGACGAGGAGAAGTCCCGCGCCAAGGAGCGCATCTTCTCGTTCCGCGACTCGCGTCACCGCTGGGACCCCAAGAACCAGCGCCCGGAACTGTGGAACCTCTACAACAGCCGCAAGAACAAGGGCGAGTCGATCCGCGTGTTCCCGCTGTCGAACTGGACCGAGCTCGATATCTGGCAATACATCTATCTTGAGAACATCCCCATCGTGCCGCTCTATTTCGCCAGGGAGCGTCCCATCGTCTGGCGCGATGGCCAGATGATCATGGTCGACGATGATCGCATGCGCCTCAACCCCGGCGAGACGCCGGAGATGCGCAAGATCAGGTTCCGGACCCTCGGCTGCTATCCGCTAACCGGCGCCATCGACTCCGAGGCCGCAACACTGCTCGATATCGTGGAGGAAATGCTGGTGGCCACCTCTTCTGAACGCCAGGGCCGCGTCATCGACAAGGACCAGGCGGCTTCGATGGAGAAGAAGAAGCAGGAAGGATACTTCTGATGACCCGCTTTATCGAGTTCACCGGCGGCGATGTCGCGGCCTACCTGCGCGCCCAGGAGAACAAGGATCTCCTGCGCTTCATCACCTGCGGCTCAGTGGACGACGGCAAGTCGACCCTGATCGGCCGGTTGCTCTACGAAGCCAAGATGCTCTTCGAGGACCAGCTCTCCGCCCTCGAGGCCGATTCCAGGAAGATGGGCACCCAGGGCGGCAATCTCGACTTTGCACTCTTGGTCGACGGCCTTGCCGCCGAGCGCGAACAGGGGATCACCATCGACGTCGCCTATCGCGCCTTCACCACCGACAAGCGCAAGTTCATCGTCGCCGACACGCCGGGCCATGAGCAGTACACCCGCAACATGGCAACCGGCGCCTCGACCGCCGATCTTGCCGTCATCCTCATTGACGCGCGCAAAGGTGTTCTGACGCAGACCCGCCGCCACACCTTCATCTGCACCCTGCTCGGCATCCGTCATCTTGTCGTCGCTATCAACAAGATGGATCTCATGGACTATCGCCGTGATATCTACGAGAAGATCGAGGCCGACTATCGCGCCTTTGCCAGGTCGATCGGTGCCGGCGATGTCACCTGCATTCCCCTGTCCGCGCTGAAAGGTGACAATGTCATCCACCCTTCACCGGCCATGCCCTGGTATCACGGTGAAACGCTCATGGCCCATCTCGAGACCGTGCCGGTCGGCGACTCCCTCGACCAGGCCCCGTTTCGCATGCCGGTGCAATGGGTCAACCGTCCCGACCAGAGCTTCCGCGGCTTTTCCGGGCTGGTCGCCAGTGGCACCGTGAAGCCGGGCGACGAGATCAGGGTCCTGCCCTCGGCCCGGACCTCCACCGTCGAGCGCATTGTCACCTGGGATGGCGATCTTCCCGAGGCCGTTGCCGGCCAGTCGATCACCATTACCCTCAAGGACGAGATCGACATCAGCCGCGGCGACGTCATCTGCACGGCCCAGGATCCCGTGGCCGTTTCCGACCAGTTCGAGGCGGAAGTGCTCTGGATGAGCGATGAGGAAATGCTGCCCGGCCGCCCCTACATCATCAAGTGCGGCACTAGGCAGACGGCCGGGACGCTGGACGCCCTGAAATACAAGGTCAACGTCAACACCATGGAGCATGTGGCCGCCAAGACGCTGCAGCTCAACGAGATCGGCGTCTGCAATCTCGAGCTCGACCAGCCCATCCCCTTCTCGCCCTATGAGGAGAACCGCCAGCTCGGCTCCTTCATCATCATCGACCGCTTCACCAACAACACGGTGGGAATGGGCCTGATCCACTTCGCGCTCCGCCGCGCCTCCAACATCCACTGGCAGGCCTTGGACGTGAACAAGGCCTCACGCGCCGCCAAGGCCAGGCAGAAACCTTGTGTCCTCTGGTTCACCGGCCTGTCGGGTGCCGGCAAGTCGACGATCGCCAACCTCGTCGAAAAGCGCCTGCATGCCGCCGGTCACATGACCTACCTGCTGGATGGTGACAACGTCCGCCATGGCCTCAACCGCGATCTCGGCTTCACCGACGCCGACCGCGTCGAGAATATCCGTCGCGTTGCCGAGGTGTCGCGGCTGATGGTCGATGCCGGCCTCATCGTGCTCGTCTCCTTCATCTCGCCGTTCCGCTCCGAGCGGCTCATGGCCCGTGAGTTGGTGGAACAGGGCGAGTTCGTCGAGATATTCGTCGACACCCCGTTGGCCGAGGCCGAGCGCCGTGACGTCAAGGGGCTCTATGCCAAGGCGCGGCGGGGCGAGATCAAGAACTTTACCGGCATCGACTCCGACTACGAGGCGCCGGAGAATCCTGAAATCCGGATCAACACGATGAAATACGCGCCCGAGGAGGCGGCAAGCCAGATCGTCGGCTATCTCGAGCAGGCCGGCCGGCTGTCCCCGCCCACGGGTTAGCCGAAACCGGCCTACAAGATCTCTTGATCGGCGCGGCCCGCATTGTGAAGGCGGTCAACTTGTCTCGGGCCGGCGTCTCGGCTATCCCGCCGGTCCATGACTCCCATCATCTCCATCAGGGGGCTCTCGAAGACCTATGATTCGGGATTCGAGGCTCTGAAACGCATTGACCTGGACATCCGCGAGGGCGAGATCTTTGCGCTTCTCGGCCCCAACGGCGCCGGCAAAACGACGCTTATCAGCATTCTCTGCGGACTCGTGCGCTCGAGCGGCGGCACGATACATGTGAAAGGTCTCGACACCGTGCGGGATTACCGCGCAGCCCGCGGCCTGATTGGGCTCGTGCCCCAGGAATTGTCGACCGCCTACTTCGAGACGGTCTGGGACACGGTATCCTTCAGCCGCGGCCTGTTCGGGCTCAGGCCAAATCCCGCCCATATCGAGCGCGTGCTGAAGGACCTCTCGCTCTGGGACAAGAAAGACAGCAAGGTGATGACGCTCTCCGGCGGCATGAAGCGCCGCGTGCTCATTGCCAAGGCCCTCGCCCATGAGCCGCACATCCTGTTTCTGGACGAGCCGACGGCCGGCGTTGACGTCGAGTTGCGCCGCGACATGTGGGAGCAGGTGCGCAGACTGCGGGCTTCCGGGGTCACCATCATCCTCACCACCCACTACATTGACGAAGCCGAAGAGATGGCTGACCGCATCGGCATCATCCGCAAGGGCGAGATCATCCTCGTCGAGGAGAAGAAGGAGTTGATGCGCAAGCTTGGCCGCAAGGAGCTGATCATCCATTTGCAGCAGCGCCTGGACAGCCTGCCGAAGCAGCTCAGGCGCCACCGCCTGGAACTCGCCAACGGTGGCGACGAACTGGTCTTCATCTATGATTCTGAAGCCGGCCGCTCCGGCATTTCCGCCTTGCTCAAAGACATCACCGCCGCCGGCATCCGCCTGAAGGACGTCCAGACCCGCCAGAGTTCCCTCGAAGACATTTTTGTGGACCTCGTGAAGGAGGGCGCATGAACCTCGAAGCGATCCGCGTCATTTATCTGGCCGAAATGGCGCGCACCTTCCGCACCCCCGCCCAGAGCATCGTCTCGCCGGTCATCTCGACCGCGCTCTACTTCATTGTCTTTGGTTCTGCCATCGGCACGCGCATTCCGGAAGTGGGCGGCATTCCCTATGCAGCCTTCATCGTGCCCGGCCTCATCATGCTCTCGATCCTGACCGAGAGCATCTCCAACGCCTCTTTCGGCATCTACATGCCGCGCTTTGTCGGAACCATATACGAAGTTCTCTCGGCGCCGATATCGCCCACCGAGACTGTCATAGCCTATGTAGGCGCGGCGGCGACGAAATCTACGCTTCTCGCCCTCGTCATCCTCACCACGTCCTTCTTCTTCGTGCCCCTGACCATTGCCCATCCCATCTGGATGCTGCTCATCATCGCCCTCAGCGCCATCACCTTCAGCCTGCTGGGTTTCGTGATCGGCATATGGGCCGAGAGCTTTGAGCGGCTTCAGCTTGTGCCCCTCCTCGTGGTAACGCCCCTGACCTTTCTTGGTGGCAGCTTCTATGCCATCGACATGCTGCCGCCCTTCTGGCAGACGTTGAGCCTCTTCAATCCCGTCGTCTATCTGATTTCGCTCCTGCGCTGGAGTTTCTTCGGCGTGGCGGGGGTGCATATCTGGGCAAGTCTTGCCACGATCCTCTTCTTCCTCGCCGTCTGTCTCGGCGTCGTCACCTGGATGTTCCGCACCGGCTACAAGCTCAAGCCGTGACCGCGCGAGAGGTGCAGGTCGAGCAGATCGAGGCGGTCGTTTCCGAAATAGAGTTTGGTGCCGGTGTCGACGGTCGGCACGCCGAAGACACCGCGCGCCACCGCCTCCTGCGTGTTGTCATCGAGCCTCTTTTTGAACGTTTCGTCGACGGCCGCCTGCCGCACCTCTTGCGGATCGAGGCCTGCGGCCTTCCCCCACGCGGCAAGCTGGTCGAGTTCGGTGATGTCGGCCGCTTCCGCCCAATAGCCGCGCAGCAGCAGCCACGCGAACGCCTCGGCCCTGCCGCGATCCGCGGCGAGCAGGCAGGCCCGGAGTGCCCGCGAATTGCGCAAAGGGTAGCGCGGATGATAGCGGAACGGCAGGCCGAGCAGTTCGGCATGGTCCAGGATGTCCTGTTGGAACCAGGCGACCCGTGCCGGCGTCGCCTCCAGCGGTTTCACTCCGCCGATCAGATCGAGGAGCCGCGGCAGGTGCAGCGGCCGCCAAACCAGGGCTTGTCCGTGCTTGCGCGCAAGATCGCCGATCCGGGACGCTGCGAAGTAGCACCAGGGCGAATGGACATCGAACCAGAAGGTCAGTGTCATGCCAGAATTGCCATGCGGGCTTCCTCCGCCCACTGACGGAGCTCCACCTTCCTGACCTTTCCCGATGGCGTCAGCGGAAAGCTGTCTACCTTAAAGAATACCGCCGGCGTCTTGAACTTGGCAATCCGCGTATTGCAGTAGTCCTGCAGTTCTCGCGCGGTTACCGGAAGTTCCAGCCTGACTGCCGCCGCCACCGCTTCGCCATAGTAATCGTCCCTCACGCCGAAGACGGCGATCGCTGCGACGGCTGGATGCTGCTGCAGGATGTTTTCGATCTCTGCCGGATAGATGTTCTCGCCGCCCCGGATGATCATGTCGCGCAGCCGGCCGCCGGCGATGACCAGGCGGCCGTCCGGCCGCAGATAGCCGAGATCACCGGTCCGCAGCCAGCCTTCTTCCGTCAGCGTCTCCGCAGTGCCGCCGGCATCCTTGTAGTAACCTTCCATCACCATGGGCCCGCGCGCCTGGATTTCGCCGATTGCACCGGCCGGCAGCGTCGCCAGCGTCTGCGGATCGGCAATCCGCAAGTCATAGCCTGGAAGCGACAGGCCCGCCGTCTCGAAGCGCAGCGGATCATCCGCCTCAGGACAGGCGAACAGCGTCGCGCCTTCCGTCTGCCCGTAGACCTGGGCCAGGCCCGGCATCGGAAATGACTCGGCACAGCGCCTGAGGACCTCGGGATTGCAGTCGGCACCACCGCAGGTCCCGCCTCTCAGTGTATCGAGCCGGTAGCTGCCGCGCGCGGGATGAACCAGCATGGCCAGATAGGAGGTGGGGACTCCCGACAGATGCGTGCAGCGCTCATCCTGGATCACCCGGAACATTGTCTCGGGATCGAAGCTCGGCACGCCGACATAGGCCGCCCCGCGCTGAAGGCAGCCCAGCACGTTGAGAATGCATCCCGCGCAGTGAAACAGCGGGATGATCGATGTCCAGCGATCGCCCGGCGCAACGCCAAGCCGCTCAGCCGAATGCCCGGCCACCATCATCATGGCCCGGTGCGACAACAGCGCGCCCTTCGGAAACCCCGTCGTACCGGAAGTATAGAGGAGCGCCGCGACCTGGTCCGGATCGCCGGCAGTGCTCGCGGTGAGCGGCGCCGACTGGACGAGCCGCGGATAGTCTGTATCCAGCGTGAGGACATGCCGAAGCAGCGGCAGTCCGGAACGCAATGCGGTGACATTCTCCAGATAGGGATTGGAACGGAACGAGCTTGAGCAGATCAGCACCTGCGCATCCGACTGCCGCAGCGCGAAGGCCAGATCGTCCTTGCGGTAGTGGGTGTTGAGCGGCACCAGCACGGCCCCCAGCGCCGCTACTGCCAGCTGCACCACCGGCCACTCGACCCGGTTCTCGGCGAGCAGCGCCACATGCCCGCCCGCCCTCACGCCCAGCGCCTCGAGGCTCCCCGCGAGCCGCCGTGCCGCGTCATGCCAGGCGGCGAAGCTGAGCGCCTGGCGCTGATGCGGGAAAACCAGCGCCTCCGCCGCGGGCCAGCGCCGCGCCGCCGCCTCGAGTGCGCGCCAGGGATGCAGGAACTCAACCGGCACACCAGCCCCCGTCGGCGATGAGGATCGTGCCGGTCACGAAGGACGCGGCATCGGAAGCGAGAAACACCGCCGGACCCACCATCTCCTTCATCTCCGCCATGCGGCGGAGCGGCGTGCGCGCAATGATTTCGCGGGACGCAGCGCCGAGATACGCCCGGCCCTTCTCTGTCATGGAATGCGTTGTATAGCCCGGGTTGAAGGCATTAACGCGAATGCCATGCGGCCCCCATTCACTGGCGAGCGATCGCACCAGCATGTCGATGCCGCCCTTGGCGGCACAGTAGGGCGCCAACTCTTCGAAGGCGGCAACCGAGGCATTGGACGAGTTCATGACGATGACCCCGCCTGTTCCCTGCCGCATGAACTGCCGCGCCGCCGCCTGCGCGCACAGGAAATAGGCGCGGAGATTGCCGCCGATCACCGTATCGAATTCCCCCGGTGTGAAGTCGATGGCCGGCTTCTTCACATTGACCCCGGCATTGCAGACGAGGATGTCGAGCCTGCCGAACCGTCTCACCGCACCCTGGACCAGCGCCTCGCAGTCCTCGGGCTTGCTGACATCCGCCAGCAGGGCGAGCGTCTCATGGCCCTTCCCGCGCAGTTCCGCCGCCGTTTTCTCCGCGGCCTCGAATGTCCGCGCGCAGCCCACCACGACGGCGCCCGCTTCCGCAAAGCCATGCGCCAGTTCGCGGCCGATGCCGCGGCTCGTGCCGGTGATCACCGCGACCCGGCCATGAAGATCGAACAGTCCCATAACACCCGCCCTGTTGCCGCCAGGCGTCAGCTAGCGGCAAGTCGGGTGCCATGACAAGCGCGGCTTACTTCAGCACCTCCGTCCAGATCTTCGAGTAGAGGTCGTTTGTCTCCGGCTTGCAGGCGGGAATGAACCGGCCGGCCGCCTCGAACTCCTTGGGGATGACCACCTCCGGTGCATCCCGCATGTCCTCCGGCATGTACTGCGCCGAAGCCGGGATGGCATTGGCGAAGCGCGCGAAGGCCGAGATCATCGCCGCATTCTCGGGATCCATGACGAAGTCCTGGAACAGCCTGGCGTTCTCGACATTCCTGGCATCCTTGAGCACCGCCACATTGTCCATCCAGATCGGGTAGCCTTCCCTGGGGTAGCCAAAGCGGATGGCCGGGTTCTGCAGCCTGGCCCGGAACACGCCGCCATTCCATTCAAGCCCGATCCAGTAGTCTTCCTGCACCGACTTCTCGATCGAGCCGTAGTCGATCGACAGCCAGTGCGGCTTGGCGGCGAGCAGCATGTCGCGCACCCGCTTGAGCAGGTCGAGATCGTCGCTGCACGGGTCGCCGCCGGCATACATGATGGCGCTCGCCATGACATCGCCCATCTCCGGCACCAGCGTCACCTTGCCTTTCACTTCGTCCGGTGGGTCGAAGATCAGCTTCCAGGTATTGATGTCGCCCTTGTAGTGCTTGGTATTGACCAGCACGCCGACCGTTCCCCATTGCCACGGCACCGTGTAGCGGCGGCCCGGATCGAAAGCGACATCCGCCCATTTGGGGTCGACATGCTTGAAGTTCGGCATCTGGTCGGGCCGTGTCTCGAGCAGCAGGCCTTCCTTGATCCACACCGGCACATAGTTCGCCGACGGCACCACGATGTCATAGCCGTGACCGCCGGCTCGCACTTTGGCAAGAGCAGTGTCGTTCGAGTCATAGTCCGTGATCGTCACCTTGACGTCATGGGTCCGCTCGAACTTGGCGATCAGCTCGGGATTGGTGTAGTTGCCCCAGTTGAAGATCTGGAGCTCGCCCGCCGCCAGGGCTTCAGCCGGCAGCAGTGTCGTGATCAGGGCAGCCGCACAGGCGGCGATCAGTGTCTTCATCGCGTCCTTCCATGGGGTGCCCGCCGGGCAATGTGTAACGCTTCTCGGCATTTGTAAACTGTCTGTCTGGCAATCCCCCGCCCCAGTGGCTCAGCCGAGCGCCCGGGCGACGCTGTGAATCGCAGCCAGCGTCGCAATGCTGTAGGGGATGTTGATGAAGTCGGGCCAGCTTGACAGCTTGACCGCGACCAGCCGCTGATCGAAGTTGATATAGATGAGCTGCCCGAAGACCCCGCGCGCCATGATCGACCGCGACTCCGGATCTTCGATCCAGAACTGGTTGCGGTAGGCGCCCCGCGGCAGGGAGAGATTGTAGGGTGATTGAAAGATGGCATGGTCGCCGGTCCGCGTGGCCTCGACCCAGGCTGCGGGGACGATCCCGCCGCCGCCTTCCAGATAGAGTTGCCCGAACCGCGCATAGTCCCGGAGCGTGGCGTTGAAGCCGCCGCTCGCCAGCCCGTAGCCTGCCGCATCCACGGTAAGACTCGCGCTCTCCTCGGCGCCGAGTTTCTGCCACAGTTCCTCGGAAACGAGTTGTGGCAGCCGCCGCCCGCTGACCCGTTCCAGGATGAAGGCCAGCACATCCGTCTCGATCGACCGGTATGCGAACCATTCACCATGCGGCCGCTCCTGCCGGTCCAGCGCCATGATAAGGTCGAACACATGCCGCGGCCATCTGAAGCGGGGATCGCTGTCCGGCGGCGGCGGCTTCCAGCCACTGGCGACATCGAGCTGTCCGACGGCTGAGTAGGGATCGGTATACTCCTCGCTGAAGGCGACCCCGGTGGTCATGTCGAGAATCTGCTGCACCGTCGCCCCACGCCAGGCCGTGTTCGTGAGTTCCGGCAGATAGTCTGTGGCGGGGGCCGTTGTGTCCAGCATTCCGCGGCCGGCCAGGATGCCGGCCACCGCGCCGGCGATCGACTTACCCACCGACTGCGACAGATGCAGCGTGCGCGCCGTCATGCCGTTGCAGTAGCGCTCACAGGCGATCCTGCCATCTTTGAGCACAATGAAACCGTCCGTATACGTCTCATCGAGCAACTGGCTCAAGGTGACGGTCTGGCCGGTGCTGCCGGTCACTTCGAGACCATCGAGATCGCGCTCGTCGCGCGGCAGATCCCGCACCGGCCCTTCGCCGTGCCACACTTCGGCGGTGGGGAGAATTTCGCGAATGTGCTGAAAGGACCAGCGGTTCCACGGCGGCCGGTCCCAGTCGGATCGCGGCGGCACCAGGGCGGGCGGCGAGCCTTGCATGATCGGCAGCCGCCGGTCCGGATTGCGGTAGCTGTTCATCGGCTATTGCACGCAAAGACCCCGGCACGGGTGGGCTTGGCGCCCGCCCCGCCGGGGTCCTGGATCTTCGCGCTATTTCTGCAGCTCCGTCCAGATCTTCGTATAGAGATCGTTGACCTCCGCCGGGCAGGTCAGCGAGAACTTCCCGACAGCCGCAAACTCAGCCGGGACATTGATCTCCGGCGCTGTCTTCATGTCCTCCGGCATATAGGCTTCGGAGCCGGCGATGCCATTGGCATAGCGGGCAAAAGCCGAAATCAGCGCGGCATTCTCAGGCGCCATGATGAAGTTCATGAACAGCTTGGCGTTGTCGACATTCTTGGCGTCTTTGAGGATGGCCACATTGTCCATCCAGATCGGATAGCCTTCCTTGGGATAGCCGTAGACGATCTGATCGTTCTGCAGCCGCGCCCGGAACGAGGCCCCGTTCCAGTTCACGCCGGCCTGCAGATCGCCCTTCGCGTATTTTTCGACATTGCCGTAATCCATCGAAATCCACTTGGGCTTGGCCTCGAGCAGCTTGTCGCGGACTTTCTTGAGGATTTCCTTGTCGCCGGTGCAGGGCTCGCCGCCCATGTACTGGATCGCCAGCTGCATCACATCCGACATTTCGGGGACGACATTGACCTTGCCCACCAGTTCCGGCGGCGGATCAAGGAAGATCGCCGATGTGTTGGGATCGCCCGAATAGGTCGACTTGTTTACGGTGACGCCCGTCGTGCCCCACTGCCACGGCACCGTGTAATGGCGGCCGGGGTCGAAGGCGACATCCACCCACTTGGGGTCCATGTTCTTGAAATTCTCCATCTGGTCGGGGCGGGCCTCGAGCAGCAGGCCTTCCTGGATCCAGATCGGCACGAAGCTCGCCGACGGCACCACGATGTCAAAGCCATGCCCGCCCTGGCGCACCTTGGCCAGCGCTGCATCGTTCGAGTCATAGTCGGTGATGGTGACCTTGACCTTGTAGGTTTCCTCGAACTTCTTGATCAGGTCGGGGCTGGTGTAGTTTCCCCAGTTGAAGATGTTGAGTTCGCCCTCGGCCTGGGCGGCACCGGCTGTCGCCATCATGGCGAAGCCGGAGAGGACTGCTGTAAGCTTCAGTTTCATCGCGTTCTCCCTTGGGTTTGGTCTGTCTACTTCTGAATTTCAGTCCAGATCCTGGTGTAAAGCTCCTGGACCTCGGGGGGACAGGGGTGGAGCAGTTCGCCCCGGGCCAGGACATCCGCCGGGATATTGACCTCTGGCGCTGTCGCCATGTCGGCCGGCATGAACTTCTCGGAGCCGACGATACCGTTCGAATAGCGTGCGAACTCCGAGATCATCGCGGCGTTTTCCGGAGCCATTATGAAGTTCTGGAAGAGCTTGGCGTTCTCGACATTCCTGGCGTCCTTCAGCACCGAGACATTGTCCATGAAGATCGGATAGCCTTCCTTGGGAAATCCATAGACAAGCGCCGGGTTCTGCAGCCTCGCCCTGAGCGACCAGCCGTTCCAGTTGACGCCCGCCGCCACGTCTTCCTTCGCGTAGCGTTCCGGATTGGCATAATCCATCGAGATCCAGTCGGCCTTGGCGCTCACCAGCTTGTCGCGCACCTTCCTGAGCACCTCCTTGTCGCCGGTGCATGTCTCGCCGCCCACATACTTGATGGCAAGGTGCATGATCTCGGCCATTTCCGGCACCACATTGATCTTGCCCTTCAGTTCCTGCGGCGGGTCGAGAAAGATCGCCGACGTATTGGGATCGCCCTTGTAGAACTTGCTGTTGACCAGGATCCCGTTGGTGCCCCACTGCCACGGCACGGTGTAGCGGCGGCCCGGATCGAACGTCACATCGACCCAGCGTGGATCGACATTCTTGAAATTCTCCATCTGGTCGGGCCGCGTCTCGAGCAGCAGGCCCTCGCTGATCCAGATCGGGATGACGCTCGCCGAGGGCACCACGATATCGAAACCATGGCCGCCCTGTCTGACCTTGGCCAGTGCCGTATCATTCGAGTCATAGTCGGTGATCGTCACCTTGACGTTGTAGGTTTCCTCGAACTTCTTGATGAGCTCGGGGCTCGTGTAGTCGCCCCAGTTGAAGATGTTGAGTTCGCCCTCCGCCTGGGCCTGCCCGGCCAGCAACACAAGGCTCGCGGCCACTGCCGCCGATAAGCAGATCTTCATGGCATCCTCCTGTCAAACAACTCGCCACGTCTCATTGCCGTTTCCGGCTCAAGAAGAAGAACAGCGTGACCACCAGTATGGATATCAGCAGAAACACCGTCGAAATCGCATTCATCTCCGGCGTGATGATGCGCCGCAGCTGGCCAAGCATGTAGGTTGGCAGCGTCTCCTGGCCACCCGACTTGACGAATTCGGTGATCACCACATCATCCAGCGAAATCACGAATGCCAGCATAAGCCCGGCCAGGATGCCCGGCCACAGCAGCGGGAACGTCACCCGCCTGAAGGTCTGCCAGGGCGTGGCATAGAGGTCGGCCGCCGCCCGCTCCAGCGTCAGATCCATATTCTCCAGCCTTGCCCGGATCGGCAGATAGGCAAACGGGATGCAGAAGGCCGTGTGCGCCGAGATGAGGTAGCCCAGCCCCGTATAGCCGCTCCACACTTTGATGCGCGAAAAGAAGATGAGAAGTGCCACCGCCGTCACGATTTCCGGCACCATGAGCGGCTGGTTGATGAAGGCATATTTGAAGGTGAGGCCGGGATAGGGCTCGGTCCGCGTGGTGGCGAGCGCCGCCATGGTGGCGGCTATGGTGGCAAGCACGGCTGCAACCGACGCAATGGTGAGCGACCGCAACGCCGCGTCCTGGACCTGCTCATTGTTCCATGCCGCCTCGAACCAGCGCAGCGAGAACCCCTCCCAGATGGCGATCGAGGTTCCCGCGTTGAAGGCATAGACCACCAGCGTGACGATCGGCAGATACAGCAGGAAGAAGCAGACGATCGCCACCGCTGTGAAGCCCGGCTGCCGCCTGATGCTGAAACCGCTAGCCATTTTGTCCACCGGCCCTGGAAGCGTTGCGCACATAGACGAGCAGCGCCACCATCACGATCGCCATCAGTGTGATCGACAATGCCGCCCCGAGCGGCCAGTTGCGGCCCTGGCCGAATTGCAGGTCGATGAGGTTCCCCAGCATCATGTTCTTGCCGCCGCCGAGCACCCGCGGCGTGACATAGGCGCCAAGCGCCGGAATGAACACCAGGATCGAGCCGGCAATGATGCCCGGCTTGACCAGCGGAATGATCACCCGCCTGAGCACCTGGAAGCGGTTGGCGTAGAGATCATAGCCCGCCTCGACCAGGCGGAAATCGAGCTTCTCCATGCTGGCATAGAGCGGCAGCACCATGAGCGGCAGATAGACATAGACCATGCCCAGCATGATGGCGAAGTCGGTGAACATCATCTGGATCGGCTGCTCGATGACACCCAGCCTGATCAGCAGCAGGTTGACGATGCCTTCGTTGCGGATCACTTCCTGGATCGCGAAGGTGCGGATCAGGAGATTAGTCCAGAACGGAATGGTGATCAGGAACAGCCAGAGTTCCCGCGTCCGTTCCGGCCGCGTCGCGATGAAATAGGCTGTCGGGAATCCGAAGATGAGCGTCGCGATGGTCGTGGCGAAGGAAAGCCTGACCGACCGCCAGAAGATGGTGAGATGCGCATCGGCCAGCGTCACCGTATCGTCGAAGATGTCACGCTCGAAGAAGACGCTGAACCAGCCCTCCGTGGAAAACTGCCAGTATTTGACGTCGCCGTAGTCGCCCTTCACCATGAAGGAATAGAGCAGCACGATGAACAATGGCCCGATCGCCGCGAAGAAGATGATGAGCAGGGCGGGGGCCGAGAGCAGCCAGCGGTCGCGGATGTCCCGGCGGGCCGCAGCTTCGGCGATTTCGCGCGCGCTTGCCACGCCTCAGTCCTTGAGCACCTGGGCCGCATCGTCGCTGATGACGATGCCGACCGACTCGCCCGGCGCCAGCCCCGAGGCCAGGCCGCGCCGGTTCTGCTGGCGCACCACGAAGGGCGTGCCGTCGCTGAGCTTGACGTGGAAGTGGGTGTCAGTGCCGAAATAGACCACGTTCTCGAGCACGCCTTTCAGTGTCGCCCCCTTCTGAACGCCGCTGATTTCCGCATGCTCCGGGCGCACCACCACGGTGACCCGGCCCTTGCCGTTGAATCCCTCCGGCAGGGCCGCCACCAGCGTGGCGCCCGATGAGTGCCTCACCTTGGCCTTGTCCCTGCTGCTGCTCTCGATCTCGCCTTCGAGGAAGTTCGTGTCGCCGATGAAATTGGCGACGAAACGTTCCGCCGGCCGGTCGTAGATGTCGCGCGGGCTTCCCACCTGCAGGATGTTGCCTTTCGACATCACCGCGATCCGGTCCGACATGGTCAGCGCTTCTTCCTGGTCATGGGTGACGAAGATGAAGGTGATGCCGGTTTCATGCTGCAGGCGCTTGAGCTCGATCTGCATGTCCTTGCGCAGCTTGAAGTCGAGCGCCGAGAGCGGCTCGTCGAGCAGCAGCACCTTGGGTGACGGGGCCAGCGCCCGGGCCAGCGCCACGCGCTGCTGCTGGCCGCCGGAAATCTGGCTGGTGCGCCGGTTCCGGAGTTCCTCCATGCGCACCAGCCGCAGCATCTGCGCAACCCTTGCCTCGATCTCCGGCCGCGGCTTGCCCAGCATTTCGAGCCCGAAGCCGATATTCTGTGCGACCGTCATGTGCGGGAACAGCGCGTAGCTCTGGAACACCGTGTTGACCGGCCGCTTGAACGGCGGCAGCGGGGCGATGTCCTCGCCGTAAAGCAGGATCTGGCCCTCGGTCGGGAAATCGAATCCGGCGATCAGCCGCAACAGCGTCGTCTTCCCGCATCCCGACGGGCCGAGCAGCGTGAAGAACTCGTTTTCGCGGATGGTCACCGATACGTTGTCAAGCGCCTTGACCGTATCCTGCCCTGTGCCCTGGAAGACCTTCGTGACGCCTTTCGCCTCGATGGCGGCCTGGCCGGTTGCCAAAATCTCTCCTCCCCGCATTTCTGTTCTTGCGGTTTTGTTCATCTTATGCCGGGTCGTCGCGACTTGCCAATGGGGTCGGTGTCGCGTCGCTGACCTTCCGCCTACGTCAGATCGACCAGCCGCCGTCGATCACGAAGGTCTGCCCGGTGACGAAGGCCGATTCATCGCTGGCGAGATAGACGACGAGATGGCCGATCTCCTCCGGCCTCGCCATGCGCCCCATCGGCTGGCGGGCGATGAAGTTGCCGAGCGCCTTTTCGTAGTCGCCCGTGGCCTTCAGCCGTTCCATGAGCGAGGGACTCTCGACCGTCCCCGGGCAGATGGCGTTGACCCGGATGCCCTTCGTGGTGAAGTCCGCCGCCAGCGCCTTGGTCATGCCGATCACCGCCGCCTTGGTGGCACCATAGACGAAGCGGTTGGGAACGCCCTTGATCGACGAGGCGGCGGAAGCCATGTTGATGATGACGCCGCTGCCCCGCGCCAGCCAGCCCGGCATGAACGCCTTCATCATCCGGAAATGCGCCTTGCAGTTGAGATCGAAGGAGAAATCCCAGGCCTTCTCGTCGGTCTCGAGGATCGTTCCGGCATGCACATAGCCCGAGCAGTTGAACAAGATGTCGGGCGTGCCCACCCGCTCCGCCGCGGCATCAATCTCGTCCTGCTTCAGCACATTGAGCAGGAAACTCTCGATCCCGGCCTGTTCCTTCTCCAGTGACGCAAGCGCCTCGGCATTGATGTCGGTCGCCCAGACCCTGGCGCCCTCCCTCGCCATGCAGATGGCGGAGGCCCGCCCGATCCCCTGCCCTGCCGACGTCACGATTGCCGTCTTTCCCGAAAGCCGTCCGGTCATCTCTGCGAACTCCCTCTTGCGCCGCGCCTTTCTGTCACCGGCGCGGCTCCGGCACAACGTCCTGATGGCCCTCAGGCGCGCCGCCTTGCCACATCTTCCGCCATCGAGCACAGGATCTCGAACAGCATGACCGCGCCCGCATAGGCGGTCAGCCCCGAGGGGTCGAAGGGCGGCGAGACCTCCACCACATCGGCGCCGACGATATTGAGGCCCCGGAGACCGCGCACCAGCTGCTGCGCCTCGAATGTGGTGAAGCCGCCGATCTCCGGTGTTCCCGTCCCCGGCGCGTAGACCGGGTCGAGCATGTCGATATCGAAGCTCACATAGGTGGGGCCGTCGCCGGCGACCTGCCGGGCGATCTCCATGACCTTCTTCGGACCCAGTTCCTTGGCCTCCTCGATGCGCATCAGCCGCACCCCCATCTTCTCGCCGTACTCGAAGTCGTCGGCGTCGTACATCGAGCCGCGCAGCCCGATCTGGATGGTCCGCTTCGGGTCGAGCAGGCCCTCCTCGATGGCCCGCCGGAACGGCGTGCCGTGCGTGTAGCGGAAGCCGCCGAAATAGCTGTCGTAGAGGTCGGTATGGGCGTCGAAATGCACCATGCCGACCGGCCGCTTCTCGCCCAGCGCCCTGAGCACCGGCAGCGAGCAGAGATGATCGCCCCCCGCCGCCAGCGGCCGGATTCCTTTGGCCGTCAGGGTCTTGAAATAGCTGCCGACGCGCTGCAGGGCATCCTCGACATTGGCCGGGTTCACCGGGCAGTCGCCGAGATCGGCGACATTGGCGAGATCATAGGGCACGAACCGGAAGGCCTGGTGCATGCGCCTGACCATCGAGGACGTATCGCGCATCTGCCGCGGCCCATGCCGCGGCCCCGGCCGGTTGGTGGTGCCGCCATCCCACGGGATTCCGACAATGCCGATCTCGATGGCCTCGGCCTCCTCCAGCGGCACATGCGGCAGCCGGAAGAAAGTGGCGATGCCGCCGAAACGGGGGGTGACGAGTCCGGAAACCGGCTGGTTGAAGGAAGTCATGCTGCGCGTTCCTGTTCTTTGGTCCTCGCGCGCCGGCGCAAGGCAATCCGCTCCGGCGTCTTCTGCCGGACCGGGGCAGAAAACGCCAGAGGCGGCCGCGCGCGCCAGCAGGGCGCCGGACTCATGACGTGTCGGGCGGGGGCAGATCGCGGGCGAGCGCGTGGCATTCGCTGAGCACCCGGTCGGCGTCATGCCGCGGCACCTTGCGGAAGCCGGGCGGCAGACCGGGGCGGAGGGCGTCGCGGAACTTTGCCTCCTTCATCCGCGCCCGCCGTGCGCGCCAGCGGATCAGCCGTCTCGCCTGTTTCGGCAGATCCTCGAGTGCGGCATGGATCGCCGCGAGACGCCGGCAGAGGCTCCTGGCCGAAACACTGTCATCGGCGGCCGCGGCGGGCGCAGGCGTGGCGGCGCGGAGCAGCGGAATGCGCGGATCGAAGCCGATGAAGCTGACGCGCGGGACCGGCCCCGCCCTGCCGAATCGCCGGAAGGGCCTGTCGAAGCGCTTCCGCGGATCATAGAGCCGGAACAGGGCCCGCCCGCTGGACGAGCGGGCAAGTGCGAGGCCAGGCGGCATCGGCCGCAGCGGCGGCGGCTTGCCCGCAGGCCCGGCTGCGAGCCGGTGCGCCGCGATGACGATGAGCCGGCGCACCGCCGACTCGGCCGGGCGCAGCACGTCCAGCACCGCCCGGTGCACGGCCCGCGGCAGCCGCGCCACCGCCGCCCCGGCGGCCAGGCCCGCCAGAGCGAAAAGCCCTGCCACGATGCGCTGCAGCGCCGCCCGGTTGATCGCAATCGCCTTGTCCCAGTCCATGAATGCCCGCTAGAACAAAAAAGGAACACTGTCAAGTGTGAAAAACGATGCCTTGGAATCCGGATCAACTTCTTCCACTGAAAGCATCATCAATTTTGTCATTCCGGCGCAGGCTGAAATCCATCCCCCACTTCTCCATTCGTCATTCCGGCGCAAGCCGGAAGGTGGAGTCACGGTTGAAGTGCAACGACTGAAGGGTTTGCATGAATACCTCGGAAGGGGTTTTGAAGCCAAGACACTTGCGGGGAGTGGAGTTATAGCGGCGAATGAGGGCATTGAAGCGGTGAGCGGAGAGTTTTGCGGGATCGGTTTTGCTCGGCAGCCATCGCCGGAGGCGGCCGATGGCGTTTTCCACGCCGCCCTTTTGCCACGGGCTGTGGGGGTCGCAGAAGTAAGTGTCGATGGCGAGAGCCTGGGTGAGCCTCCAGTGCTCGAAAAACTCGCTGCCATTATCCAGGGTGACGCTTCGCCGCAAGGCGGCGGGGAGGGAACGGAACTGGGCCATGAGATTGCGCCTGGTGGTGGCGGCGGTCTTGTTGCGCTGGCGGACAGCCTTGATGGCGCGCGAGACACGTTCGTGGCTGACCAAGACGATCTGGCGGTTGTGCTGGAAAGCCATGCCGTCGCTTTCCCAGTGGCCGGGGGTTTCCCGCGCCGCCACGGCCGCCGGTCTGAGGGCAATGCTCTTGCGATCCCTGATGAGTTCGACGGGGCTTCCGCCGCGCCGACCAAGGCGTCCGCGGCGCGATTTGGCCCTGGGCAGCAGCCGGTGCCAGTAAATCTTCTGGCCGCTGAGATGATAGATGTAGCGGTAGATTGACTCATGGCTCACCTGGACCGAACCTGCTTCCAGCGTCAGCCGGCCGGCGATCTGCTCGGGCGACCATCCCATCGCAAGGCGGTCGTGGACCAGCTTTGCCAGTTCCGGCTGGCGCGCCAGCTTGAAGCGGCAGTCCCACTGCCTTCGGCGGCGGTAGAGCTTCTCGGCGCGAACCGGCTCGTAACCGCCCGGCCAGGACTTGGTGGCAAGGCTGTTGCGCCGCAGTTCGCGGCTCACCGTACTCCTGTGGCAGCCAATGCGTTCGGCAACCTGTTGAAGAGAAGCACCGAGCTCATGCATGCGGTAAATCTCTATCCGGGCTTCGAGGCCCAAGTGGCTGTAGTGAGTCCCCATCGCAACACCAGTTTACCGATGTTGCACTTGCTCCGTGAACTCGCCGAATCCATCCCTCCGCCTACGGATGATCTGTCATCCCGTCATGCCGGCGGGAGTTGGCATCCCGCTTCGCCGGCCACCGCCGGCGCCCTCCCCGCCATGGACCCCGGCTTGCGCCGGGGTGACGGTTGAGGGGGGACTCGCGCCAGCCCCACCTTGGTCATCCCGGACAAGCGGCGCGGGCGTCTGTGCCGCGCCATCCGGGACCCATTCCTCTGCGTAACGGATCGCTGCATTCGTCGTCATGGCCGGGCGCCGACCCGGCCATCCATCGTCCCGCCATGCGGCATGTCTGGATGGCCGCCGCAAGGGCGGCCATGGAGTGCTTCCGCGGATCATGGACCCGGTCTGATTGACCGCCCCTTGCGCAAGGCTAGAATGCCGGGATCAAGGATAGAGTGCACCGCCATGCCGGCCTTCGAACTGATCCAGGGTGACATCACGGCGCTTGCGGTCGATGCCATCGTCAATGCGGCCAACAGCTCGCTTCTGGGTGGCGGCGGTGTCGATGGTGCCATCCACCGTGCCGCCGGCCCCGAACTGCTGGCGGAGTGCCGCACCCTTGGCGGCTGCGCGACCGGCGATGCCAAGATCACCCGCGGCTATCGGCTGAAGGCCCGCCACGTCATTCATACCGTCGGTCCCGTGTGGCATGGCGGCGATCGGGGCGAACCCGAATTGCTCGCTTCATGCTACCGGCGCAGCCTGCAGCTTGCCGCCGAACACGGCGTGACGTCGATTGCCTTCCCGGCCATTTCGACCGGCGTCTATGGCTATCCCAAGCACGAGGCCGCCGCCATTGCCGTCGCCACCACCCATGCGCACCCCGCCGCAGCAAGCCTCGACCGCATCCTCTTCTGCTGCTTCGACGAGGAGTCCTATGGTCTCTACGAGAGGCTGCTCGCCGCCGCGCGCTAGCCAGGCAGGTCCCCGAGAAAGTCCGCCTTGCCGAGGGCGATGCCATTGTGCCGCAGGATGGCGTAGGCAACCGTCACATGGAAATAGAAGTCGGGAATGATGACGGCCGCCGCATAGTCCGCGATGGCAAGCGTCCGGCTGCTGTCGAAGAACACCGGAACCTTCAACCCCGCGCTTGCCTGCACCTGGTCCGGCGTGATGGCGGCGAGATAATCCGCCGTAGTGTCGATGCTTTGCCGCAGCTCCTCCCATGTCGCCTCGTCGTAGCCGACACGCGGCGGCGCGGCGCCGGTCAGATGCCGGGCGAGATCCACCGGAATGAAGCAGGCATACTGCAGCTGCTGCAGCAGATTGTACATGTCGGGATAGAGCCGCGCCTGCAGCAGCACGTCGGGGCTGATGGTTCTCGCCTCGGCCTGGGCCAATGCCTTGTCCATGATCTGCCCCAGATTGCGCAGCGAGCGCTCCATCATGGCGATGGTCAGTCGATGCATCGCTTCGCTCATGCGTTCCTCCCGCAGCTAGTCCATCACCACCAGCCGGCGCGGCGTGCGGCACAGGCACTCGGCGCCGCGTCCGGTGATCAGGATGGTTTCCGAAAGTTCGAGCCCGCCGTCGTCGAGCCACAGCGCCGGCATGAAATGCAGCGTCATGTTGGGCTCGAGCACCGTCGGGTCGCCGCGCCGGATCGACAGGGTGCGCTCGCCCCAGTCCGGCGGATAGGACAGGCCGATCGAATAGCCCGCCCGCGAATCCTTGGTGAAGCCGTGTTTCTGCAGTGTACTGAAGAATGCGTCGGCGACTTCGCCGCAGCTGTTCCCGGGCCTGGCCATCGCCAGGCCGGACTCCGTCGCATCGAGCACGGCCTTCTCGGCATCGAGATATTTCTGCGGCGGCCTGCCCAGATAGACGGTGCGCGACAGCGGGCAATGATAGCGCCGGTAGCAGCCGCCGATCTCGAAGAACGTGCCCTCGCCTTTCCTGAACGGACGGTCGTCCCAGGTGAGGTGCGGCGCCGTCGCGTCGATGCCCGATGGCAGCATCGGCACGAAGGCGGCATAGTCGCCCCAGTGCCCGTCCGCCCCCAGAATGGCGGTTTGCTGGATCTCTGCCACCAGCTGATTCTTGGGCAGTCCGGGCGTGACCAGTTCCAGGATGCGGGCATGCATGGCATCGACGATGCGCGCGGCACGGCGGATGTAGTCGATCTCGGTTGCCGACTTCACCGACCGCTGCCAGTTGACGAGGCCGGTCACATCGCTGAACCGCGCATTCGGCAGTTCCGTCTGCAGCGTCGCGAAGGCGGCCGCCGAGAACCAGTAATTGTCCATCTCGACACCGAACCGCCGCCGGTCCCAGCCGCGCCGCCGCACTTCGCCGGCGAGATGCTGCATCGGATGCCGTTCCTGCGATTGCACGAAATGATCGGGATAGCCGGCGATATTGTCTTCCTTCATGTAGACGGTGCGTTCGGCGCCGCGCGCATCCATGCCGCGCCCCCACCAGACCGGCTCGCCATCCAGTGCCACCAGCACGCCCTGGTGCACATAGAACGACCAGCCGTCATAGCCCGTGAGCCAGCACATGTTGGAGGGATCGGAAACCAGGATGAGCTCGACACCGGCCTTGTCCATGGCCTTGCGGGTTCGGGCGAGCCGGTCGGCATATTCGGCGCGCGTGAAATGCAGCGGTATGTCGGGCATGATGCGTGAACCTGCCCCACCCGGCGCAGCCCCGCAAGAGATTTGCCCGAGGCCGGAATCTGCTATGCATGAGCCATGACCGTTCAATGTGATGTCCTGGTGATCGGCGCCGGCATGGCGGGTGCGTCGGTTGCTGCCGAGCTTGCGGCAACGCACAGGGTGATTGTTCTCGAAATGGAGGACCGTCCGGGCTTTCATTCGACCGGCCGGTCGGCGGCAGCCTTCGAGCCGAACTATGGCCCCGCCGCCATCCGCGCCCTGACCCGGGCTGCGGCGCCGTTCTTCCGCTCGCCGCCGCAGGGCTTTGCCGACGCTCCCCTGCTGACGCCGCGCGAAACCCTGTTCCTCGCGCCATCAACCCAGCTGGACACTTTTGAAGAATTGTTGCGCGCGTCGGTCGGGCTCGAAGAGATCAGCCTCAAGGCCGCGCGTGCCAGGTTGCCGCTGCTGCGCGAGGACTATGCGTCCCGCGCCGTCCTCGATCCCGGCACGGCCGACATCGATGTCGACCTGCTGCACCAGGGCTACCTGCGCCTTCTCAGGGCCCGCGGCGGAGAGGTGATCTGCGCTGCCGGTGTCGAGCGGCTCGATGACCACGGCGGCGCATGGAGGGCGGCCACAAGGGCAGGCACCTTCACGTCGCCCATCCTCGTCAATGCCGCCGGCGCCTGGGGCGATGTCGTGGCGCAGCGGGCCGGCCTGCGGCAGGTGGGGTTGCAGCCGAAACGGCGGAGCATCGCCGTGGTTCCGGGCCCCGCCGATCATGATGTCATGGCCTGGCCGCTGGTCGGCGACGTGGGTGAGACCTGGTATTGCAAGCCCCAGAGCGGCAAGCTGCTGGTCTCGCCCGCCGATGCCGAGCCCGTCGAACCGCACGATGCCTATGCCGACGACATGACGCTGGCCGAAGGCATCGCCCGCTTCATGGCAGCAGTCGATTTCGAGGTCACCCGCCTCGACGGCAGCTGGGGCGGCCTGCGCAGCTTCGTGACGGACGGCAATCCGGTCTGCGGCTACGATGCGGGCGCGCCCGGCTTCTTCTGGCTGGTGGGCCAGGGCGGCTATGGCATCCAGACGGCGCCGGCCCTGTCGCGGCTCGCCGCCGCGCTTGTCAGAGACGCGGAGCCCCCGGCGGATATCATCGCCGAGGGTCTCGAACTGCCGGCACTGTCGCCGGATCGCCTGCTCTGACCGTCAGGCGACCGCCAGTTCCACCGGCACCGCTTCATCCACGGCGATCCGCGCATCGAGCGTGTCGCTGCCGCAGACATAGGAGAGCCTGATCCGGAAGCTCTGGCCGGCTGTAACCGCCACCGGCTGCTTGAGGAAGACGACCAGCGGATTGAACAGCGACGTCGTCTGGCCGGTGTAGATGCCCTCGGCGAGCTTGGCCCGGCCGGTGATCCGGACCGCATTGGCCACGCCATTCCGGCTGCCGGTCAGCATGACGTCGCCCTCGATGTGATTGGCGGTTTCTTCGGCGAAGCGCGGGTGGTGATAGAGAGCCCTGTCGGTGAGGGGGGTATCACCCGGCAGCGCCGTCGACCGGTCGACGTAGTCGAAGCGCAGCCCGTAGCTGTGCGTTTCGGCGGCAATGAGTTCGACATGCGACTCGACATCCTCCGGGATGAACTGGCCGCCCGGTTTCAGAAACCGCTTGGCATTGTTCATGACCTGGATCTGCGGCTCGTAGAACAGCCCGCAGCTCATCATTTCGCTGACGATAAGGTCGGCTTTCTCCGGAAGCTCCACCGCCATGCCGTCGCCGTGGATCACCTGAATGATCTCGCCGAAGCCGTTGCGTTCGGCATGGTGCGCAATGATGCCGGCGGCGCGCGGATTGATTTCGATGGCATAGACCCGCCGGGCCCCGGCCTGTGCCGCAAACAACGACAGCACGCCTGTGCCGGCGCCAATGTCGACGACCACCTTGTCCTTGGATTTCTTCTGGATGGCCGCCTGGTACTGCCGCAGCCTGCGCTCGTCATAAAGGCACCACTCAATGTCGTAGTGCGTGAACATCATCGGATTGATCTGAGACAAGACTCACTCCCGCATCACCGCCCGGCCGGAGTGGGGCGGTCATATTTCCCCTCGCGTGCAGGATGTCCCCACAGCCTGCCCACGACCTTGCGTTAAATCAGAAAATTGCGGCGGCAACAAGTTAAACTTTTTCTAAACTATCAGATACTTGTGCCAAATTGGTTCAACCGTTCAATAACGGAAACTCCGGTGCCTCCATCACCGCGCCATGCGCCAGCCGGACACCGCGAAACGGCGGCGATGTCACGATGCCGGCGCGCCTGGCGAAGCGCACATCATCGCCGATCAGGCGCAGCGAGAAGGCGCGCCGCTGGTCGCTGGGCGAGGTGTTGGCCGGCGCGCCATGCAGCGTCTTGAAGTTGAAGGCGACGGCATCGCCGGGCCCCAGCGCCCACCCCGCGATAGCGTATTGCTCCCGCGCTCCGTTGATGTCTGGAACCGGTTCCAGGCCGTCATCGGCATTGAGCGGCGTCCTGTTGAAGCGCTCCGGCCGGAAGTATTTCCCCCAGAGATGTGAGCCCGCGACAAACTCGAGCGTCCGCTCGCGCGGCACCGCATCCAGGGGTATCCACAGGCTCACCGTGTCATTGCCGTCAACGCAGTAGTAGGGCTGGTCCTGGTGCCAGGGTGTTGCGACATCGGCACTCGCCTCCTTGACCAGCACATGTTCATGGAACAGGCGGACCGTCCGGGTGCCCATCAGTTGCCGTCCGATGTCCGCCGCCGGCGAGTTGAAGATAAAATCGCGATACTCCGGGATGCGGTTCCAGTTGCAGTAGTCGCCGAAGAAGCGGCCGCCGCCTTTCTCGCCCTGGTAGATTTTCACGTCCGGCCCCGGCTCCGCCATGTTGCGTGCAACGCCCCGCCGCAATGTCTCGACCCAATCGCCGAACGCCCCTCGCAGCACCGCGACGCCATCGCGCCGGAAAGCTGCAATCGTATCATCGGACAACTTCACCATGTGCTCGCCTTCGATCAGCCATGTGCGCCGACCATGCCGGGAAAACTGGCCCTTGTCACTGTGTCGGATGATGCGCGATGCTGACCCGATGACGGCCCCCCGGTTTGACTTCAGCACCAGCACGGTTCTTGTCACCGGTGCCAGCCGTGGCATTGGCTACGCGGTCGCCAACGGATTCGTGCAAGCCGGTGCCTCGGTCCTGGTTCTGGCCGACGGCGCCGATGTCTTCGAGGCCGCTGCCCGCCTCGGCCGTGGCGCCGTTCCCCTGCAATGCGACATCACCGATCGCCAGGCGGTGAGGAGCTGCCTTGGCCTCGTGGATCGTATCGACGTCCTTGTCAACAATGCCGGGCTGGAACGGATCACCCCCGTCGACGATCCCGACCCGGAAAGCGAGACCACTTTTCGCCGCATCATGGACGTCAACATCAACGGGACCTGGTGGGTCACGCGCGAGGCAGTCCCGAAAATCCCCGCCGGTGGCCGCATCATCTTCACCGCTTCGATCTGGAGCCGGACTGCCGAGCCGGGTTTTGCCGCCTATGTCGCCTCCAAGCATGCAACCCTCGGCCTGATGCGGACTCTCGCCAAGGAACTGGCGCCGCGCCTGATTTCCGTCAACGCGGTCTGCCCCGGTTGGGTCAGGACAGAAGCCTCCATGCTCTCCCTCAAGCGCATGTCCGAACGCACCGGCACACCCGAACCGCAGCTCCTCGACGGCATCATCGCGGCCCAGCAGCTGCCGGGGCTCATGGCGCCGGAGGACATGGCCGAGACCTATCTGTTCCTCGCCTCCGATGCCGCCCGCAACATCACCGGCCAGGCCTTCACCGTCGATCGAGGCGAGGTGATTGCATGAAACATGCGCTGGTTACCGGCGCCCGCCGCGGCATCGGCGCTGCTTGCGCCCGGGCATTGGCGGCTGCGGGCCATGTCGTGCATTGTGCCGACCTCGAGGACTGCGCCCCGACCCGGTCGGCGATTGCCGCGGCCGGTGGTGAGGCCACGGCCCATCGCGCTGACGTCGCCCATGAAGCTGACGTATTGAACCTCTTCGCGGAGATTCCGCGGCTCGACCTTCTGGTGCATTGCGCGGGCATCATTCACGAGAAGCCGCTGCTTGCGACCACGGCCGCCGAGTTCGACCGCGTCATCGCCGTCAATCTCCGCGGTTCCTTCCTGGTGGGCCGCGAGGCGTTGCGGCTCATGGCCCGGCAGGGCGAGGGCGGTCGCGTCATCATGATGGCGTCCGATATGGCCTATTATGGCCGCGAGACCTTTTCGCCCTATGTCGCTTCCAAGCACGGCGTGTTGGGCCTGGTCCGGTCCTGGGCCCGGGAATTCGCACCCGCCATCCTGGTCAACGCCATTTGCCCCGGTCCTATCGATACGGCCATGCTCGATGCGGCAAACATGTCGCCGGAGTGGCGCGAAAGGGAATTGCAGATACCCCTGCACCGCTTTGGCACGCCCGAGGAGATCGCCGGCCTGGCCGTCTTCCTCGCCGGGCCGGGTGGTGCGTATTTTACTGGCCAGGGTATTGGCCCCAACGGCGGCAGCATCATGCCGTGAATGACAGGAGGAACATATGAGACTGAGTTCGCTATTGCTGGCTGCCGCGCTGGCCATGACCGCGGGCGTGGCCGAGGCCGCGCAGCAGGTCCGCGTCGGCATCTGCGTATCCTGGCCCGGCTATTCGAGCTACGAGATCGTCAAGCAGAAGAACCTGTTGCCCGGCTACGAGATCGAGCAGACGATCTTCGAGGATCCGGTCGGCGGCCACTCGGCGCTTGCCGCAGGCCAGATCGACATCTACCACTGTACCGGCGACTACACACCGCTGATCGCCGAGCGCGGAACGGACTCGGTCGAAGTTGCCTTCACCGCGCCCTCCTATGGCGTCGATCACATTGCCACGGCTCCCGGCATCGATGCGGCAAGCCTCAAGGGCAAGAAGGTGGCCGCCCCGCAGGCCTATATCGGCCAGCTGCTGATGGGGGTCTGGCTCGATGCCAACAACATCGCCGTCGAGGACGTCGAATGGGTCAACCTCAACGCTGACGAGGCTGTGGGCCCGATGATGTCGGGGGACCTCGCGGCGGCCTATCTCTATGAGCCGTGGCTGTCGAAAGTGACCGGCGCACTGGAAGGCTCGAAGAGCGCCGGTGATACCTCGCAGGCGACCTTCCTCGAGACCGGCATCTTCATGGACGTGATCTACATGAACCGGAACTTCATCGCCGCCAACCGCCAGGCGGCCAAGGACATGCTGAAAGGACATTTCCTCGCCATGCAGGCCTGGCATGACGATGTCGCTGGCGCCAACCAGATCTTCGCCGACTTCCTGAAATGGCCGAAGGAGGATGTCGAAGGCGTCATCGGCACCAACGGCAAGTTCCTGCAGGGTGGCGTGTACATCTACGATTTCGATGAATCGGCGCGCGTCTGCGGCGTCCTCGAAGGCGACCCGCCGCTGGGCCTCAAGAATGGCGGCATCCTCTCGACAGCCGCATTGATCAACGATTGGTGGATCAAGCTTGGACTGATGAAGGAGAAGGTTGACGTTGCCAGGGCGGTCGATTGCTCGCTGATGGCGGATCTGGTCAAGGATGGTTTCCGCCAGTCCTTCCAGGCGAACTAGCCACGCAGACCCGCAATCGCCGGACCCGTGCCAGCCGACATGACGAAGCCGCAACGCGTCTTCGAGTTTCTGAGGCCCATCCCCGCATCATGGCAGGTGGGCCTCGGCGTCGCCGTCTGGGTGATCTTCTTCGCCCTGTGGGAACTCGCCGTTCGCCTGGGCATCGTCACCGAGCTGCTGATGCCGAGCCCGGTCAAGGTCCTCGGCACGCTGGGACAGCTGCTCGCCTCGCGCGACTTCCTTTGGGATATCGCCGCCAGCGTGACCCGCGTGCTGGTCAGTTTTCTCGCAGCGTCGCTCGTCGCCGTGCCGCTCGGCATCTTCATGGGTACGTTCAGGACGGCGGAAGCCTTCTGGAATCCCTTTGTGTCGGCCTGGCGGTATCTGCCGGCCCCCTCGTTCATACCCGTGCTGCTCATGTGGTTCGGTACCGGCGAGGGCCCCAAGCTCGCCCTGCTTTTCATCGGCGTGGTGTTCTTCCTGATTACCCTCGTGATGGACTACACCCGGCAGGTCCGCCGCGAATTCATCGAGACCTCGATGACCCTGGGCGCCACACGCTGGCAGATTCTGCGCACCGTGGTGGTGCCCGCCGTCCTGCCCAACGTGGTCACCGCCATGCGCCAGATGCTTGCCGTAAGCTGGACCTACCTCGTCATCGCCGAGATCGTCGCCTCCACCAACGGCATCGGCGCCATGATGATGCGGGCCCGCCGCTTCCTGCATACCGACGAGATCATGGCCGGCATCATCGTGATCGGCGTTCTCGGCCTCATGTTCGATCTGCTGTTCCGCATGCTGCACCGTTGGCTTTTCCCCTATGCCGAGGAGCACGGCCGATGACGGCGATGCTCATCCTCGATAATGTCGGGAAGATTTTCGAATCCGGCCGCGGCAGGACGGTCGAGGCGATACGCGGCGTGTCCTTTGCCGTCGAGCGCAACGAGATCTGCGTCATTCTGGGACCTTCCGGCTGTGGCAAGTCGACGGTGCTCCGCATGGTGGCGGGCCTTGAGGACCAGTCCTCCGGCACGATCACCCTGGAAGGCAGGCCCATCGATCGCCCGGGCCGGGACCGCGGCATGGTCTTCCAGGCCTATACCTCCTTCGACTGGCTCACCGTCCAGCAGAATGTCGAGTACGGCATGCGGCTCCGCAATGTACCGGCTGCGGAGCGCCGCGACCGCGCCCGCCACTTCATTTCACTCGTCGGCCTCACCAAGTTCAGCGACGCCTACCCGAAACAGCTTTCCGGCGGCATGAAGCAGCGCGTCGCCATCGCCCGCACCCTGGCCAACGATCCCGCCATGCTGCTCATGGATGAGCCATTCGGCGCCCTCGATGCCGAAACCCGCTGGCACATGCAGGAACTCCTGATCGGCATTGCCGAGCAGGCGAAGACCACGATCCTGATGGTCACCCATGACATCGAGGAAGCCGTCTTCCTTGCCGACCGCATCATCTTCATGTCCCGCCATCCCGGCACCGTCGCCGCCGATATCGTTCCCCGCTTCAAGCGCGGGCGCCGCTGGAAACGGAAGGAGGAAGTGCTTGAACTGGAAGGCTATTCCGAGATCGAGCGCAACATCATGCGGATGATGCGGGAACAGGCGGCCGCGGAACCGCAAAGCTGACATATTTCCCTTGCGCGTCAAACCTGCTTAGATGCCGCTCAAGTCCCGTGACGGGGCGATAAATCAAAACAGGGAGTCCTCAATGAAACGCATGACGCTGTTCGCATCCGCATTGCTCGTGTCCACGATGCTGGCCGGAGCCGCGAATGCCAAGACCCTCGTTTATTGCTCCGAAGGTTCGCCGGAAGGCTTCGATCCGGCGCCCTATACGGCCGGTACCACATTCGATGCGTCCTCGAAGCCGCTCTACAATCGCCTGGTCGAGTTCGAGCGCGGCACCACCAAGGTGCTCCCCGGCCTCGCCGAGAGCTGGGAGGCTTCTGCCGACGGTCTGGAATTCACCTTCCATCTGCGCAAGGGCGTGAAGTTCCACACCACCTCCTATTTCACCCCTTCGCGGGACTTCAACGCCGATGACGTGGTCTTCTCGTTTGTGCGCCAGTGGAAGAAGGACCATCCCTGGAACCAGTACACGGCTGGCATTGCCTGGGAATATTTCGACGGCATGGACATGCCCGCTCTCCTCAAGGACATCGTCAAGGTCGATGACTACACGGTGAAGTTCGTGCTCAATCGCCCCGAAGCGCCGTTCATTGCCAACATGGCCATGGATTTTGCCTCGATTCTCTCCGCCGAATATGCCGCCAAGCTGGAAGCCGACGGCAAGAAGGACATGATCAACCAGCAGCCGGTCGGGACCGGCCCCTTCATGTTTGCCGACTATCAGAAGGACGCCGTGATCCGCTATCAGGCACATCCCGACTACTGGGAAGGCAAGCAGCCGATCGACGACCTGGTATTCGCCATCACCACCGACGCCTCGGTGCGCACCCAGAAGCTCCGGGCCGGCGAATGCCACGTTGCGCCCTATCCCAATCCTGCCGACATCGCCAGCCTGAAGGAGGACGCCAACCTGCAGATGATGGAGCAGGAGGGCCTCAACATCGGCTACCTCGCCTACAACGCCCTGCAGCCGCCCTTCGACAATCCCAAGGTCCGCAAGGCCCTGAACATGGCGATCAACAAGCAGGCGATCCTCGATGCGGTGTACCAGGGCGCCGGCGCGGCGGCCAAGAATCCGATCCCGCCGACCATGTGGTCCTACAACGACGAGGTCCAGGACGATCCCTATGATCCCGATGCCGCCAGGAAGATGCTCGAAGAAGCCGGCGTGAAGGATCTCAACATGAAGATCTGGGCCATGCCGGTGCAGCGTCCCTACAATCCGGACGCCCGCAAGATGGCCGAGCTGATCCAGGCCGACTTTGCCAAGGTGGGTGTCGGTGTCGAGATCGTCTCCTACGAGTGGGGTGAATACCTCGAACGCTCGAAGGCCAAGGACCGCGACGGTGCGGTTCTGCTCGGCTGGACCGGCGACAACGGCGATCCCGACAACTTCCTCGCCGTGCTGCTCGGCTGCTCGGCGGTCGGCGGTTCGAACCGCGCCCAGTGGTGCTATCAGCCATTCGAGGACCTGATCCAGAAGGCCAAGACGCTGCCCAACAACGACGCGCGCGAGCCGCTCTATCGTGAGGCGCAGAAGATCTTCAAGGAGCAGGCACCCTGGGCGACCATCGCGCACTCGGTGGTTTTCATGCCGATGACCAAGAACGTCGTCAACTACAAGATGGACCCGCTGGGCTCGCATCGCTTCGACGGCGTCGACATTTCCGAATAAGTCAGCACGAGGGGCGGTTCTCCGGAGCCGCCCTTCCACCGATGTTTCGCTTTCTCCTCTCCCGCTTGCTGCTGCTGATGCCGACCTTCTTCGGCATCACCCTTGTATCGTTCGGATTCGTGCGCATGCTGCCGGGCGATCCGGTCTTGCTCATGGCGGGCGAACGCTCGCTGAGTCCCGAGCGTCACGCCGAGCTGCTGAAGCAGTTCGGCTTCGACCGTCCGGTCTGGGAGCAGTATCTCAACTACCTCTGGCAGTTGCTGCAGGGCGATCTGGGCACTTCGCTCAAGACCAAGATTCCTGTCCTGCAGGAGTTCCTGACCCTGTTTCCAGCCACCATCGAGCTCTCCCTGGTTGCCATCATCTTCGCAGTGGTCCTCGGCATTCCCGCCGGTGTGCTTGCCGCCGTGCGGCGTGGCACCACCTATGACCACGCCGTCATGGGCAGCGCCCTGGTCGGTTTCTCGATGCCGATCTTCTGGTGGGGACTGCTGCTCATCATCCTCTTCTCCGTCGTCCTGCAATGGACGCCCGTGTCCGGCCGTATCGGCCTGACCTATTTCTTCAGGCCCGTCACCGGCTTCATGCTGATCGACAGCCTCATCTCCGGCCAGGCCGGCGCCTTCAAGTCGGCCGTCCGCCATCTCATCCTGCCGGCCATCGTGCTCGGCACCATTCCCCTGGCCGTCATCGCCCGCCAGACCCGGTCGGCCATGCTCGAAGTCTTGAGCGACGACTATGTCCGCACCGCCCGTGCCAAGGGACTGTCGCCGCTGCGGGTCGTGGGCGTCCACGCGCTCCGCAACGCCCTCATTCCGGTCATCACCACCATCGGCCTGCAGGTTGGAACCCTGCTGGCCGGCGCTATTCTCACCGAGACGATCTTCTCCTGGCCCGGTATCGGCAAATGGATGATCGACGCCATTTCGCGCCGCGACTATCCGGCGGTGCAGGGCGGTCTGTTGCTCATTGCCGGGGTGGTCATGGTCGTCAACCTCGTGGTCGATGTGCTGTATGGTCTCGCCGATCCGCGCATCCGGCACCGGAGGTGAAGCCGTGACCGACTCGGCAGCGATCGTCATTGACACCCGCAAGGCCGGGCGCGCCGGGCTGCTGCTCGAATTCTGGAGCTACTTCCGCGAGAACCGCGGCGCCGTTGCCGGTCTCGCGGTCTTCGTGGCCGTATGCCTGTGCGCCGTCTTCGCCGATCTCATTGCCCCCCACCTTCCCAACGAACAATACCGCGATGCCCTGCTGAAGCCCCCGGTCTGGCAGGCCGGATCGGACCCGCGGTTTCTGCTCGGCACCGACTATGTCGGCCGCGACATCCTCTCCCGCCTGATCCACGGCAGCCGCTATTCGCTGTTTATCGGCGTCGTCGTGGTTTCGATCTCGGTCCTGTTCGGAGTCGCCATCGGCCTCTTCTCGGGTTTCATCCGCGGCGCCGTCGACACCGCGATCATGCGCATCATGGACGTCATCCTCGCCTTTCCGAGCCTCCTGCTGGCGCTGGTGCTGGTCGCCCTGCTCGGCCCCAGCCTGACCAATGCCATGATTGCCATCGCCCTCATTCAGCAGCCGCACTACGTGCGCCTGACCAGGGCCGCCACCATGGCGGAAATGAACAAGGAATATGTGACCGCGGCACGAGTTGCCGGTGTCGGCAATCTGCGCCTGATGTTCTCGACCATCCTGCCCAACTGCCTGGCGCCGCTCATCGTCCAGGCAGCGCTGTCCTTCTCGGATGCCATTCTGGCCGCCGCCGCGCTGGGCTTTCTCGGCATGGGCGCCCAGCCGCCGACCCCCGAATGGGGCACCATGCTGGCCGATGCCCGCCAATTCGTGACAAGGGCATGGTGGGTGGTGACGATGCCCGGTCTCGCCATCCTGATCACCGTGCTGGCCATCAATCTGATGGGCGACGGGCTGCGCGACGCCCTCGATCCCCGGCTGCGGCGGAGCTGACCATGGCGCTCCTCGACATCGTCAACCTGACCGTAGAGTTCAAGACGGCTTCCGGCTGGTTCCGGGCCGTGGACGGTGTCTCGCTGACCGCCGATCCGGGCGAGGTTCTGGCCATTGTCGGCGAATCGGGCTCCGGCAAATCCGTGTCCATGCTTGCCGTCATGGGCCTGCTGCCCTGGACCGCAAGGGTCACCGCCGACCGGCTCGCCTTTGCCGGCAGGGATCTGCTGGCCATGGCTGCGCCCGAGCGCCGCAAGATCATCGGCAAGGACATCGCCATGATCTTTCAGGAGCCGATGTCCAGTCTCAATCCCTGCTTCACCGTCGGCTTCCAGCTCACCGAGGCCCTCAGGACCCACCTCGACATGGGCAAGGCCGAGCGCCGCGCCCGCGCCATCGAACTCCTCAACGAGGTCGGCATCCCGGCTCCGGAAACCCGGCTTGCCGCCTTTCCCCACCAGCTTTCCGGCGGCATGAGCCAGCGGGTCATGATCGCCATGGCCATCGCCTGCAAGCCGCAGCTGCTGATCGCCGACGAGCCGACGACCGCCCTCGATGTCACCATCCAGGCCCAGATCCTCGATCTCCTGGCGCGCCTGCAGAAGGAGACCGGCATGGCCCTGGTGCTGATTACCCATTCCATGGGTGTCGTGGCCGAGACCGCCGAGCGTGTCAGCGTGCAGTATGCCGGCCAGAAGGTGGAGGAGCAGCCGGTCCGGGACTTGTTCGCCGCACCGCGCCATCCCTATACGGCTGCCCTGCTCGCTGCCCTGCCGGAACGTGCCAGGGGCCGCCACCTGCCATCCATTCCGGGCGTCGTTCCGGGCCAGTTCGATCGCCCGCCGGGATGCCTCTTCTCGCCGCGCTGCCAGTTCGCAACCAGCCACTGCCGCACCGCTGCGCCCGTCCTCAACCAGGGTGCCCTGTGTCACTATCCCCTGATGAACGGCGTCCCCCAGGGCCATCCGGGCCGGGAGCAGGCCGCATGACCACGGTCATCACCGCCACCGGCCTCAAGCGCTATTATGCCGTGACGCGCGGCCTGTTCCGCGAGGCGGCGGTCCTCAAGGCTGTTGACGGCGCCAGCTTCACGCTGCAGCGGGGCCGCACCCTGGCGGTGGTCGGTGAGTCGGGTTGCGGCAAGTCAACGCTGGCGCGGCTCGTGACCATGATCGAGCCGCCGACGGCCGGCTCCCTGAAGATCGGCGGCGTCGAGATTGCCGGCGCCGGGGCGGAAACCCTGCGGACACTGCGTTCCAAGGTTCAGATCGTTTTCCAGAACCCCTACGGTTCACTCAATCCCCGCCAGAAGATCGGCCACGCTCTCGAGGAACCGCTTCTCGTCAACACACCGCTGCCCCGCAATGAACGGACCGAGAGGGCCAGGGCCATGATGGCCAATGTCGGCTTGCGGCCCGAGCACTACGACCGTTACCCGCACATGTTCTCGGGCGGCCAGCGCCAGCGCATCGCCATCGCGCGCGCCCTCATGCTGTCGCCCGACATCCTGGTCCTCGACGAACCGGTATCGGCGCTCGACGTCTCGATCCAGGCACAGGTGCTGAACCTGCTGGCCGATCTCCAGGAGAAACTCGATCTCGCCTATCTCTTCATCAGCCATGATCTCTCGGTGGTCCGCCATATCGCGGATGACGTGATGGTCATGTATCTGGGCCGCGTCGTCGAGCAAGGACCCCGCGATGCGATCTTTCGCAATCCCCAGCATCCCTACACCCGCGCCCTGCTCTCGGCCACGCCCTCACCTGATCCCATGCGGAAGCGTGAGCGGATCGTGCTCAAGGGTGAACTCCCCTCACCGCTGTCGCCGCCGTCGGGCTGCGCTTTCAACCCCCGCTGTCCGCTGGCCTTCGATCGCTGCCGCGTCGACAACCCGGCCCTGCTTGCGCATGGCGAAAGTCTTGTGGCATGCCATGCCGTGAACGATCCCCCCGCAGCGACCAAGGCAGCCTGAATGTCCACACGTGCTGAACTCTCGACCGGCGAGGCCCTCGTCGGCCTGCTCGAAGCCTATGGTGTCGACACCGTCTTCGGCATACCCGGCGTACACAATGTCGAAATGTATCGTGCCCTGCCGCGCGCGCAGATCAGGCACATTCTGACCCGTCATGAACAGGGGGCGGGATTCATGGCCGACGGTTATGCCCGCGCCACCGGCAAGCCTGGCGTCTGTTTCACCATCACCGGCCCCGGCCTCACCAACATCCTGACACCCATGGGACAGGCCTGGTCGGACTCGAGCAGCATCCTTGTCATCTCTTCCGCCCTCGATATGGTCGACAGCGCCCAGGGCCGCGGCCGGCTGCACGAAATGATCGACCAGCGCGCCGCAGCGGCATCGGTGACGAGCCTGCACATGCGCGCCTACACACCCAAGGACGTGCGCGACGGGCTGGCCAGGGCCTTCACTCACTTTGCGAGCCAGCGGCCGCGGCCCGCCTATCTCGAGATCCCGCTCGACATGCTGAAGGTGCCCGCGGGCGAGGGCTGGCACGCCCGCCCGCGACCGCAACGCGCCCTGCCCCGGGATGACCAGATTGCGGCCGCGGTGACCAAGCTCAATGCCGCCAGGCGCCCGATCATGATTCTCGGCGGCGGCGCACTCGATTGCGGTGCGGCAGCTGTCGCCATTGCCGAAAAGCTGAATGCGCCCGTCCTCACCACCACCGCAGGCAAAGGCGCCATGCCTGAAGATCATCGCCTGTGCATGGGCTACCGGCTCGGCCGCAAGGGCGCGGCCGCCTTCATCCAGGCGGCCGATGCCATCCTTTGTGCCGGTTCCCAGCTCTCCGAAACGGACTTCTGGCGGGATGATGTCGTGATCGAGAAGAACCTGATCAGGATCGACATCGACGCCGATTCGCTCGCCCGGCCCCATACCGCCGAGATCAGCATCCAGGCCGATGCCAGGCCCACGCTCGAGGCCATTGCAGCGGGGCTCAGCCTCCATGCCGGAACCGGCAGGAGCGAAGTCGCCGCGAGTCCGGCCGATGATCTTCCGATGGTTGTTGCCGACGCCAACAAGCAGGTGATCCTCAAGGTGCTGGAGGTGATCCGCCAGGCGCTGCCCCGCGAGACTATCGTCTGCTCCGACATGACCCAGATTGCCTATGTCGCCAATGAGGCCTTCCCGGTCTATGAGCCGCATACATGGATCCATCCGGTCGGCTTTGGCACGCTGGGCTTTGCCCTGCCCGCCGGTATCGGGGCGAAGTTCGGCCGGCCCGATGCGCCCGTCGCCGTCATGATCGGCGACTACGGATTGCAGTACACGCTGAACGAACTGGGCACCGCCGTCGAACACAGGCTGCCGGTGGTCATCCTCGTCTGGAACAATGACAGCCTCGGCGCCATCCACGACAACATGGTGCAGTTCGGCATTCAGCCCAACGCCGTGAAACTGAGGAATCCCGATTTTCAGATGCTCGCCAGGGCTTACGGCTGCAATGCCGAGAAACCCGCTTCGCTGAAGGCGCTTGCAGCAGCCATCAAGACGGCGCTCAAGGCTGACGGCCCGACCCTGATCGAGATGACACCGCGGATGGTGCATGGATAAGGCCGTCATCTTCGATGTCGATGGCGTGCTTCTCGATCTCACGCCTCCGGAGGAGGACGCCTTCTTCCATCCCTTCGCGGAGCTGTACGGCCTGACCGGCCTGTCGCGCGACTGGGACAGCTACCGCATCCGCAACGATTGCGACATCATCGCCGAGATCCTGACGAACCATCTTGGCCGTCCGCCGGATGCCGGCGAAATCGCCCGGCTGGTCACGAGCTATGTCAGCCACCTGGAAGCGGGTTTTGCCAGCAACCGCCTTGCCGCGGTTGCGATCACTGGCGCATCCGCATTGCTCGATGAGCTGCGCAGCGCCGGCTATGCAACCGGCATCGCAACCTCGAACCTGATCGCCGCTGCGAGGATCAGACTCACGGCAACCGGACTCTGGAATCGCGTGAGCGCCTTTCCCTTCGGAGCCGAGCCTGGCGGACCCAAGCGCGACATCCTGGCCCGCGCCATTGCCGCGACGGGCCTGCCTGCGGACCGCATCGTCTATGTCGGCGACAATCTGAACGATGTCGACGCCGGGCTTGCCAACGGCGTGCATTTTGTCGGCTTTTCGGTCTCGGGGGAGAAACGGGTCCGCCTTCGCATGGCCGGTGCACACCATACCGCTGGCAGCCATGCCGAGACGTTGCGGCTCATCCGCATGCTGACAGGTTGATGCCGGCAGCCCGCAACCGGCTCCAGACGGCGCGGCGGGATTTTGCCCTTGGATGTTCGCCACGGCCTCTGACATATTTCCGGGGCCACGCTGCAGACCGGGCTTGACAGCAAGAAAATGATTTCCTAGACTAGGAATACGATGAGTGCGCCGAATCAATTCTCGCTCCTGAAAACCCGGCGCTTCCTCCCGCTCTTTGTCACACAGGCCATCGGCGCCTTCAACGACAATGGCCTCCGGAATGCCATCACCATCCTGATCACCTTCGAACTGGCCGTCTATCAGGGCTGGGACGCCACCACCTTCGTGCAGGCGGCGACTGCCGTCTTCATCCTGCCCTATTTCCTGTTCTCGGCCCTGGCCGGCCAGCTCGCCGACAAGTTCGACAAGTCCGCGCTCGCCCGCCGCATCAAGCTCCTCGAAATCGCCGCCATGATCTTTGGCGTCGTAAGCCTCTGGCTCGACAACCCCTATCTCTTCCTCATGGTGCTGTTCTTTGCCGGCACGCTCGCCGCCTTCTTCGGCCCCATCAAATACGGCATCCTCCCGCAGCATCTCAATCGCGATGAACTCATCGGCGGCAATGCCATGATCGAGATGGGCACTTTCGTGACCATCCTGCTCGGCACCATGTTCGGCGGCTTCCTTGTCCGTGACGACCTCGGCCGCTTCGTCCTGGCCGGCACCATCGTCGCCCTGTCGGTCATCGCCTATCTTGCCGCCCTGCGCATGCCGCCCGCCGCAGCCGTGGCACCCGACCACCGCCTGAGTTGGAACATCCCGCAGCAGACCCTGCGGATTCTGGGCCATGCCCGCGAACGCATCGACGTGTTCTGGGCGGTGATCGGCGCCTCCTGGTTCTGGTTCCTGGGGACTGTGCTGCTGGTCCAGTTTCCGGTGTTCACCAAGGATGTCCTGCTCGCCAACGACATCGTCGCCAACATCTTCATCGCCCTGTTCACCATCGGCATCGGCGCCGGCTCGCTGCTCACCAACCTGCTGCTGAAAGGCGAGGTTTCGGCCAAATATGTGCCCGTGGCCGCGATCATGATGACGGTGTTCCTCATCGATCTCTACTTCGCCGCCGGTTCCGCAAATGCCCGCCTGGCCGGATCGAGCCTCAACGGCCCCGCCATCTTCTTCGCTGACTGGTCGGGCTGGCGCGTGGCCGTCGACCTGTTCCTGACGGCCTTCTTCGGCGGCCTCTATGCCGTGCCTCTCAATGCCATCATGCAGCACCGGGCCGCGCCGCCGCGCCGCGCCCGCGTCATCGCCGCCAACAACATCATCAACGCCATCTTCATGATCGCCGCGACGGTGATCTCGGTGATCATGTTGCAGTTCGTCACCGCGCGCACCCTCTTTCTGGGCGTCGGCCTCGCCAACATGGTGGCCGCCGCCCTGGTCTGCCGCCTCTTGCCGCAGGAACTGGTGGCCTATCTGTCACGCCGCCTGTTCCGCCTGCTCTTTCGCGTTGAAGTCAGGGGCCTCGACCATTTTTATGCGGCGGGCCGCAAGGCCGTCATCATTGCCAACCACACCTCGCTGCTCGACGGGCCGCTGCTGTCCGCCTTCCTGCCGGAGCGCTGCAGCTTTGCCATCAACACCCACGTGGCGAAGCGCTGGTGGGTGAACCCCGCCTTCCAGCTCTTCGACCTGCTGCCGATCGATCCCACCAATCCGCTGGCGCTGCGCACCCTTGTGAATGTGCTGAAGAAGGGCCGCAAGGTCGTGATCTTTCCGGAGGGTCGCCTGACCGTGACCGGCGCGCTGATGAAGGTCTATGAGGGGCCGGGCGCCATCGCCCACATGGCGGGCGCCAGGCTTCTCCCGGTCAGGATCGATGGCGCGCAGTATTCGCAGTTTTCCCTCATGCGCGGCAAGCTGCGCCTCAGATGGTTCCCGAAAGTGACCCTGACCTTCCTGCCGCCCGTCGACTTCAAGGCGGCCGGCGGACTCAAAGGTGCCGAGTTGCGTGATCATCTCGCCGACCGGCTCTACGATGTGATGACCGGCATGATCTTCCGCACCAGCCCGATCGACCGGACACTGATGCAGGCGCTGCTCGACGCCCGCGCCACCCATGGCGGCATGCACGTGATTGTCGAGGACATCCAGCGCAATCCGCTGACCTACAACCGCGTGCTGATGGGCAGTTTCATTCTGGGCCGCAAGATCGCGCGGGCAACGCCGAACCAGAAATATGTCGGCGTGTTGCTGCCCAATGCCGCGGGCTGCCTGTTGACAGCCCTCGGTCTGCATGCCTTCGGCCGCGTGCCGGCCATGCTCAACTATTCGACCGGCGCTATCAACATGGCGGCCGCCTGCACTGCCGCGGAAGTGCGCACCATCGTGACGTCCCGCCGTTTCATCGAGGCGGGCAATCTCCAGGGCGACCTTGACGTGCTGGCCCGGCAGGCCAGGATCGTCTATCTCGAAGACATCCGCGCGACGGTGGCAACGGCCGACAAGATCTATGCGCTGTTCTGCCGGTTCCTGCCGGGTGCGGCCTTGCGCAACGCCGGCCACGTCAATAATCCCGACGCGCCGGCCGTTGTGCTGTTCACGTCGGGTTCGGAGGGCGTGCCCAAGGGTGTCGTCCTCTCCCATCGCAACCTCCACGCCAACCGCTTCCAGGCTGCCGCCCGCATCGACTTCACCGCACAGGATATCGTCTTCAATGCGCTTCCCATGTTTCACGCTTTCGGCCTGACTGCCGGCACGTTGCTGCCGGTCTTCGCCGGCGTGCGCACCTTCCTCTATCCCTCGCCGCTTCACTACAAGGTGGTGCCCGAACTCTGTTACGACACCAATGCCACGGTTCTGTTCGGTACCGATACCTTCCTCATGGGCTATGCCCGCAATGCGCACCCTTACGACTTCTTCAATGTCCGCTACGTCGTGGCCGGTGCCGAGCGGGTCAAGCCCGAGACCCGGGAGATCTGGATGGAACGCTTCGGCCTGCGCATTCTCGAGGGCTATGGCGCCACCGAATGCGCGCCGGTTCTGGCCGTCAATACGCCGATGCATTTCCGCACCGGCACGGTCGGCAGGCTCCTCGATGACATCGAGTACCGGCTCGAGCCGGTCGAGGGCATCGACGAGGGCGGACGGCTCTTCGTCAAGGGTCCCAATATCATGCTGGGCTATCTGCGCGCCGACACGCCGGGCGAGATCGAGCCGCCTCCCGGCGGCTGGTACGATACCGGTGACATCGTCAAGATCGACGCCAAGGGCTTCGTCACCATCCTGGGCCGGGCCAAGCGTTTCTCGAAGGTGGCGGGAGAGATGATCTCCCTCACCGCGGTCGAATCCAGGGTCCAGGCCGCGTTCCCGGACGGCCGGCACGCCGTCGTTGCCATTCCTGACCCGAAGAAGGGCGAGCAGCTCGTTCTCTTCACCACCGAAAACGGCCTTGACCGCAAGAAGCTGACCGAAGGCATGAAGAAGCAGAGCGCCGGCGAATTGCTGATCCCCCGCCATGTCATCAACCTGCCGGAACTGCCGGTCCTGGGCTCGGGCAAGACCGACTATGTCAGCCTCGACCGCCTGGCCCGCGAATCCGTCAAGCCATGATCGACCTTGACGGCCACGACCGGGCCCTGCTTGCCGGCGCGGCCGGCCCGGCCATGAAACTGGCGATCGAACTGGTCCTGCGCGCTGCCGCCATCATGCGCGCGCCATCGCTGGTACCGGTGACCTTCGCGCATATTGACGCGTGCTTCTATGCAGGCCAGGCCCATGTCGATTTCGCCCGCTATCTCCTGCAGCACCGCGCCCGTCTGGCCGTTCCCACCTGGACCAACAACGGCGTCGTCAGTCTCGCCAATCCCGAGATCAAGCCGGTCGAGGCCGACCGCGAGATGGTCGAAGGTGCGCGCGAACTCATGCATCTCTACGAGGCCCTGGGCTGCCGCCCGGTCTGGACCTGCGCGCCCTATCAGCTTCCGGGCCGGCCGAAGCTGGGCGATCACATCGTGGCCGGCGAGTCCAATGCCGTCACCTTCTACAATTCGGTGATCGGCGCCCGCACCAACAAGTACGGCGACTATCTCGATGTCGCCTGCGCCCTGGTGGGCAAGGCGCCCTTTGCCGGCCTGCACACCGACGCAGGCCGCCGCGCCGGGTTGCTGTTCGACACCTCGGCTGTCGGCAGCCGGCTGAAACGGGAGGATATCTTCTACCATCTGCTGGGTTATCACGTGGGGCGCGTGTCCGGCCGTCGCGTGCCGGTGATCGCAGGTCTGCCCGGCGACACCGGCGAAGACCGCCAGAAGGCGCTGAGTGCGGCCGCGGCGGCGGCCGGCGGCGTTGAGCTCTGGCATGGCGCCGGCCTGACACCCGAGGCGCCTGCCCTGGAGGCCGTGTTCTCGGTTGGCGAGCGTCATGCCGTCACCATGGCGGATCTGGCTGCCGCGCGCCGCGAGCTGACCACGGGACGCGACGGGCCGATTGCCATGGTGGCGCTCGGAACGCCGCATTTCTCCCTTTCCGAATTCGCCGTCCTCGTGCCGCTCATCGCCGGGCGCAAGGTGAAGCCGGGCCTCGCCTTCTATGTCTCGACCAGCCGCTTCATCCGCGATCTTGCAGCGGCGAAGGGCTGGATTGCCGAGCTTGAGCGGGCGGGTGTCACCATCGTTGTCGATGTCTGCACCTACTACGCCCCGGCGGTGCGTGGAGCCACGGGACGGGTCATGACCAATGCCGCCAAGTGGGCCTATTACGCGCCGGGGATGCTGGGCGTCGAAGTCTGTTTCGGCAGCCTCAGGGAATGTGTTGAGAGTGCCGTGCGCGGTGAAGTGTGGCGCGACCCGGATCTGTGGCAGGGGCTTGCTGCATGATCCGGGGCGAAGTGCTTCACGGCGGATCGGCAAGCGGCCTGGCCCTCGTCCTTGCCGAACCGTTGAGTTTCTGGGGCGCCTTCGATCCCCGTACGGGCCTCATCGTTGATGTGCATCATCCGCAATGCGGGCAGCGGTTGACGGGCCACATCCTGCTGCTGCCCGAGACGCGAGGATCCGGCGGCACGCCCGGCGGCATGGCTGAGGCCATCCGGCGCGGCACCGGACCGGCCGGCATCATTCTGATCAGGCCGGACATCAATCTCGCGATTGGCGCTGCCGTGGCCGCCGCGCTTTATGGCAAGGCCTGCCCCATCATCGCCGTTTCGGAAGCGGAGTATGACGCACTGTCGCGTCAGGCCCGGCTGGCCATCGGCGAAGACGGGACGATAACCCCCGGCTGACTATTCGGCGGCCTGCAGTCGGCCTTCCTCGACCACGCTGGACTCGGTGCCCGGCGCCGGCTCTTCCGGAATCCGGAACACATTGGCCCGCCACAGCCAGCGGCCAAGCTCCGGGCGCGCCGTGCCCCATGACACCGCTGGCGACAGGATCAGCCCCGCCAGGATCGGCAGCAGCCACAGGAACATGTCGGGTGAGATCATCAGTGCCAGCGTGCCGAACATCAGGCCCACCATGACGTGCATTCCGTGGCGAGCCGCAAGGAACGCAAATGGCAGCGCCTTCTCGCTCCGGTTCTGGGCCTGCCAGCCGGTATCGCGGCCCAGGAAGATGTCGAGTACGAAGCGTGTCTGGATCAGCATCATGACGGGCGACAGCAGCATCGACAGGATGATCTCCGCTGCGGCACTCTTGAGGAGACCCGGCGTTCCGCCGCAGCCGAGCCGCAACTCGCGGCTGCTGAGCGCATGTGCCAGCCCGAGCAGCTTCGGCAGGTAGAGCACAACGATGGTCAGACCGAGCAGCCTGAGGGCCCGTTCCGGATCGAATACCGGCCAGGCCGGGAACAGCGAGAAGCTGTCGGGGAAATAGTTGGGCTCTGTGTAGCGCGCGATGGTTGCCAGAGTGAGACCGGCCACCAGCAATATGAGCCAGAGGGGCGAGGCGAGATAGGACATGATGCCCTGGGCAAGGTGGATGCGGCTTGCCCAATGCAACCCGCGCGCCCCGATGATCTTCATGTGTTGCAGATTGCCCTGGGCCCAGCGCCGGTCCCGTGCCGCGAGATCGATGAGCGAGGGCGGCGTCTGCTCATTAGAGCCGCCGAGCCGTGGCAGCATGTAGACGGCATAGCCCGCCCGCCGGATCAGCGCCGCCTCCACGAAGTCATGACTCAGGATATGGCCGCCGAAGGGCTTGCGGCCACGGAGTTCCGGAAGTCCTGCCGCAGCCGCAAAGGCGTGCGTGCGAATGATCGCATTGTGGCCCCAGTAATTGCCGTCGCGTCCGTGCCAGCTGCTGAGGCCCATGGCGACCACCGGACCATAGACCCGCCCGGCAAACTGCATCATGCGGGCAAATGGCGTCCAGCGGTTATGCAGCAGCGGCAAGGTCTGGATGATTCCGGCCTGCGGGTCGGCCGCCATTGCCCGCGCCAGCGTGACGAGCGTGTTGGCCTCCATCCGGCTGTCGGCATCGAGCACGATCATATGGGCGTAGGCCCCGCCCCAGCGCCGCACGAAGTCGGCGATGTTGCCGGCCTTCTTGTGATGATTGTCGCTGCGCCGCCGGTAGTAGACGGCGACCATCGTGCCAACCTCGCCGCGCAGCCGGTGGAACAGCCGTTCTTCGCGCCGGGCGATCAGCTCGTCGCGGGAATCGCTCAGCACGAAGATGTCGAAGGCATGCGAAGCCCCGCAGCGGATCAGGTCGTTTGCCATCACCCGCAGCGTCGCGAAGACGGCCTCCGGGTCCTCATTGTAGACCGGCATGAGCAGCGCCGTCTTGCCCGCCCCGTCGAGCGGCGCCAGCGGCGGTGATTCGTTCCTGCCGGACAGCAGCATCACAAATCCGGCGCAGGCGCTGACGCATGCAAAGGCGATCCATGCAAAGGTGAGTGCGAAGACCACGGCGAAGACGATCTGCAGCCAGGTCACATTGACCGGGCTGATGACCTGGTACATTTCGTAGGTGCCAAGGGCAGTGAGTGCCGCCGCGCCCGCGAACACGAGACAGCGCGCCACGACCACCGGACGCGGGCAGCGGATTCGCGCTGCCCCGCCCTCGTATCGCCACAGATCCTGTTGCGGCATCGGAAGTTCGGCGGCGGGGGGAACTGGGCCTAGCTTCTGGTCCAACGGTACAGCCACGTCTCACTCGCTTTCTTGTTGCCTCGCATCAAAACCGCCCGCAGTTCGGAGAGTTCCGTGCCGGTGACGTCGTGCTCGAATGAAAGCCGCGTCATCTGACTGTTGTTGTTGAATTGAACAACGACGTTGGAGATGTCGCCGCTGCTCGCGCTGACACTTGCTGAAAGATCTCCGGAGAGATCGCCGTCCCCAAATTCGATGACATAGAGCCTGCGCTTGCGGTCAAAATTAAGGCCGGCCCCCGAAAACCTCACGCGCGCCGGTTCCGCGTCGGCAATGACGGGCCACTCCCGGCACCAGTGCAGCCGGTACACGAAGGCGTGTGAAGCGCCCTGGCGCAGCGGCTCCTTCGGCCGCCAGAAGGCCACGATATTGTCATTGATCTCCATGTCCGTGGGGATTTCGTAGAGTTCGACAGCGCCTGCACCCCAGTCACCGATGGGCTCGACCCACAGGCTCGGACGGCGCTCATACTTGGCTTCGAGGTCGAGGAAATCGGCATAGCGGCGCTTGCGTTGCATGAGGCCGAAACCGCGCGGCCCGGCATCGAGAAACGCGCTGACCTGCAGCGTGTTGTGATTGGCAAGCGGCCGCCACAGCCATTCGCCGGCACCGGTCAGCATCATCAGCCCGTCGGAATCGTGCACCGCCGGCCGGAAATCCTCGAACCTGTCGTGACTCATGGCGTCGAACAGATACATGCTGGTCAGCGGCGCAATTCCGGCATGATCCAGATCGCGGCGCGGATTGAGCTCCAGTTCGACGTCCATCTGCGTATCTTCACCCGGCTTGATGGTGAAGCGGTAGGCACCCGTCGCCGATGGGCTGTCGAGCAACGCATGGACAACGACGGATCCGCCATCGGCTTCCGGCCGCTTGATCCAGAAGGCCCGGAAGAAGGGGAATTCCTCGCCCCTCGGCTGCCCCGTATCGATGGCGAGGCCCCGTGCCGACAGCCCGTAAAGCAGCCCCTTGCTCACCGCGCGGAAATATGAAGCGCCCTGGAAGACGGCGAACTCGTCGGCGTGGTCGGGCGTATTGAGCGGGTAGCGCAGCCGGAATCCGGAGTAGTGGAGGTCGGTGAGCCCGTCCGGCTTGTTGACCAGCGGTCCGAAGGTGAAGAGGTCGGGGACATAGCGCAGCTTTGCCTGGCTGTTGCCTTCAACCACGTAAATGTCGACCGGCGATGTGTAGTAGAAGCCGGAGTGAAACAGGTCGAACGAGAACCGGTGCGCTTCGCCCCGCCAGATCGACTTCTCCGGATCGAACCTGATATCACGGTACTGGTCGTAGGTGAGCGCCTCGAGCCCCTGCGGAAGGTCGATCTTTTCCTGCTGGAACGGCTTTCCCACGAGCTCCCGTGCCAGGTTCCTGACAAAGTCGTCACTGAATGCCGTTGCGGGTTCCATGAGCTCCGCCGGCTGTGCCGCTCCAGGCCGCAGGCCGGAAGCCATGCCGCCGGCTGCCGCCAGGACTCCCGCCAGCAACCTGATTGCCTGCCGCCGCGAAAAATCCATCCCTCACCCACCCGAACTGACGCGATTGTGCACCGCCGAATGATTATACCGCAGTTGCGAAAAGTAAAGCCCGCTGCGGCATCTCGACGTCCCAGATGGTATGCGTTAGAAGCTGGGCAAATTAAGGATTCTTAATGAAATTTTCCTCGATCACCGGCCGGCTCCAGGGCTTGGGCTCGGACAAGTGGGCCGTCCATATTGCCGGGAAACAGCGTCAGGCAAGGGGCGAGAACCTCATCTTCCTCTCCATCGGCGAGCCGGACTTTGCGCCGCCGCCGGCCATCATGAATGTCGTCACTGAGCGCATGCACGCCGGCCGCACCCGCTATTCCAACGGCCGCGGCGAGCCCGAAGTCCTCGACGCCATCGCCGGCTACTACACCAGGCGTTCCGGACACCACGTCGCCCCCTCCCAGTGCACCTTCCTGCCGGGCACCCAGACCGCCCTGTTTGCCACCTTCCTCACCATTGCCGAGCATGGCGACGAGGTCTTGGTTCCCGATCCCTACTATGCGACCTACGAAGGCGTGATCGCCGCCTCGGGGGCGCGTTTCGTTCCCATCCGCACCCGGCCGGAAGCCGCCTTCCACCTGACACCCGAAGACCTCGAAAGCCATATCACGCCCCGTTCCCGCGCCCTCCTGCTCAACACGCCCGGCAATCCGACGGGCGCCGTGCTCTCCCGCGACGAGGTCCTCGCCATCGGCAAGGTCGCCTGGCGCCATGATCTCTGGATCGTCTGCGACGAAGTCTATGCCGATCTCACCTTCAACCGCAGCTTTGCCTCGCCGTTTGACATCCCCGAGCTCCGTGAACGGACCATTTCCGTATCCTCGATCTCCAAATCCCATGCCATGCCGGGCTTCCGTTGCGGCTGGGCCGCCGGCTCGCAGGGCTTTTCCGACCGGCTGCTGCCCCTCGCCGAGACCATGCTGTTCGGTTCGCAGCCGTTTCTCGAGGATGCCACGGCCTTCGCCCTTTCCAATCACTTCGACGAAGTCGATGCGATGCGCCAGGCCTATATCCGCCGTGCACGGATCGTCGTCTCCGGCCTGTCCAACGCACCCCGCATTGCGGCGCGCATGCCGGAAGGCGGCATGTTCATCATGGTCGATGTGCGGCGCACGGGATTGTCCGGCGATGCCTTCGCCATGCGGTTGCTCGACGAGGAGAATGTCGTCACCATGCCGGGCGAGAGCTTCGGCGCGGGCGGCGCCGGCCATATCCGCATCGGCCTGACCGCCAACGAGGCCGATCTCGAGGAAGCCTGCCGCCGCATCAGCCGTCTGGCCGAGAGGATCTGATGAACAACGAGGACCTCTGCTATCTCTCCGCGACCGAGGCCCTGAAGCTCTTCCGTTCCCGCCGCCTGTCGCCGCATGAGCTCATGCTGGCCATCGTCACGCGCGCCGAAGCCGTCAATCCCATCATCAACTGCTTTGCCGACCGCTATTTTGACGAGGCGCTGACCCATGCAAGGGTCTCGGAGCAGCTCTATATGCGCCGCGGGGCCAAGCTGCGGCCGCTCGAGGGCATCCCGCTCGCCGTCAAGGATGCCCAGCGCGTCATGGGCAAGCGGACGACCCATGGCTCGCTCATCTTCGAGGATAACATCGACGCCGTCTCAGATCCCATGATCGAACGTCTCGAGAATGCCGGCGCCATCATTTTCGCCCGCACCACCACGCCGGAATTCTGCCTGTCGGGCGTGTGTTATTCGCGGATCTGGGGCAACACCCTGAATCCCTGGAACACCGAATATGGGCCTGGCGGTTCGTCGGGCGGCTCGGGTGCGGCGCTGGCCGCAGGCATTGCGACCCTGGCGACCGGCACCGATATCGCGGGCTCGATCCGCATTCCGGCTTCCGCCTGTGGCGTGGTGGGTTTCAAGCCGCCCCATGGCCGCAATCCCGACGGTCACCCCGCCAGCGTCGATCGCTTCAACCATTGCGGTCCCATGACCCGATCGATTGCCGACGCCGCCCTGATGCAGTCGATCACGGCGGGGCCGCATGAGCTGGATCACGATTCGCTGCGCAGTCCCGTCAGCCTGCCGGACAAGCCCGGCAGCATCCGTGGGCTGAGGATCGCCTACTCGCTCGATTTCGGTTACGTCCCGCTCGCCGACGACGTGCGCAAGAACACCTTGAAGGCCATCAAGGTCTTCAAGTCGCTGGGTGCCCAGGTCGAAGAAGTCGACCTCGGCTGGACCCGGGAAATCGATGAGCTCTCGCTGCACTGGTACAACACCATGCACTTTGGCCGTCAGACCGTCTGGTGGAAACGGACTCACGCTAACCTGATGACCGACTATGCGCTCAAGCTTGCCGACGCCATCGAGCGGACGACCGCCATCGACGACGTGCACAAGGCCTGGGACATGATCCACCGCATGTACCAGACACTGGGGCCCATCCTCGCGCGCTTCGACGTGTTCGTCTGCCCGACCCTGAACATTCCGGCTGTCAGAGCGGAGCATGATCCCTGGGATCCGGATTTCCGCATCAACGGCATCCGCGTCGACGCCGAGAATGGCTGGATCATGACGCACCAGTTCAACATGCTGCACAATTGCCCGGTGCTGGCCGTTCCATCCGGCCATTCGGCGGAAGGCGTGCCGACCGGCATCCAGATCGTGGCCAGAACCTGGGACGATGCCCGCGTGTTCAGGGCGGGTCTCGCCTATGAGAAGGCGGTCGGCGGCTGGTACGACAAGAAGATCAAGCGCCCGCGCTTTTGAGTGCTTATGCGGCGGCACTCTTCAGCCGGCCGTCCAGCGTCATCAGCGCCCCGTACATTTCCGGACGCCGGTCGCGGAACACGCCCCAGCTGCGCCGCAGCTCGGCAATGGCATCGAGATCGAACTCGTGCACCCTGGTCCCTTCCTCGCTGCGGTCCATCTCGGCGACCTTCTCGCCCTGCCAGTCGGCGATGAACGAGCGGCCATAGAAGATATCCGACCGTCCATCCGGCGCGGTCTCCTTGCCGACCCGGTTGGAGGCGATGAGCGGCATGATATTGGCGGCCGCGTGTCCCCGCATGGTGTTCTGCCAGTGGGTGCTCGAGTCATAGCCGGGATTGGGCGGTTCCGAGCCGATGGCCGTCGGATAGAGCAGCACTTCCGCTCCCATCAGCGCCATGGCCCGCGCGCATTCCGGGAACCACTGGTCCCAGCAGATTCCGACGCCGATCCGGCCATGGGCCGTGTCCCAGACCTTGAATCCGGTGTCGCCGGGCGAAAAGTAGAACTTCTCCTGATAGCCGCGGCCGTCGGGGATATGGGTCTTGCGGTAGAAGCCGAGCTCGCGGCCGTCGGCATCGGCGATGACCGTCGTGTTGTAATGCGTGTTTCCCGCCCTTTCGAACACGCTGACCGGCAGCACCACGCCGAGTTCGCCTGCCAGGGCGGCAAACCGCGTCACCGTGCGGTGGTTGTCGAGGGGCTCGGCCCGGGCGAGGAACCGCGCGTGCTGCTCGATGCAGAAATAGTCGCCATCGAACAGTTCCTGCAGCAGCACGATCTGCGCGCCCTGCCGTGCCGCATCCCGCACCAGGCGCTCGGCCTTGTCACAGTTCTTCTGCCAGTCGCCTTCCGAAGCCATCTGGGTGACGGCAACCTTGACACTTCGCTTGCTCAATTCATGATCCTCGCCACTTCGCGCCGGAACGGCAGGCCATCGCCCGCGTCCGGCGCATCCAGTTCCTCGGCATAGCGGTGGCCGGCATAGGTGGCCCAGGCAATTGCCGCCGGCGCGCAGGCATCGCCGATCACCCTGACCGAAGCGATGCCATGGTCACTCCACTCCGCCTCGCGCGCCTTGAGTTCGAGGTAGAGCCGGTCATTGGGGAGCCGCGCCGTTACCATCACCACGGCATCGCAGCCGATCTCTTCCGTCCGGCCGGTATAGGTGCAGGCCGCCACGACCGCATCCCCTTTGACTGCCGTGACCGCCCGCGTCACCCTGACATCGACACCGGTCTCCAGGAGCCGCGCCTGGATCAGGCCCTGTTCCAGCGTATTGAAGCTCCATTCCGCCACCCGCGATGACGGCGTGAGATAGGTGACGGCATTGCCGTTCGCCACAAGGAGTTCCGCCAGTACACTGCCCATGTAGTAATGATCGTCATCATAGAGGACTACCCGGCCCTGGGGCAGGCGCCCGTCCATGAGATCATCCGGCGTGAAGACAGGCATCCCTGCGTCGATCGCAAGCGGCAATGTGTGGTAACGCGCCACCCCGTCCCGCCGCCAGGTGGCGCCGGTTGCCACCGCCACATGCGCGAAGCCGAACTCCAGCACCTCAGCCGCGCTGAGCGCCGATGACCGGTAGACCTCGACATTGCTCATCTTCTGGATCTGGCCCTGCCGGTAGTCGCGCACCCGTCCCCAGGCCGCGAGCCCGGGCAGGCGGCATTCCTTCGCCACCCTGCCCCCGAGTTCCGTGCCCGCCTCGGCGAGAGCCACTTCATAACCCCTGACGCCCAGCTTGTGCGCCGCCGAAAGCCCTGCTGGCCCGGCGCCCACCACCAGAACCCTGCTGTCGGATGCTTTCGCCCTGATCCGCTCCGGGTGCCAGCCCTTGCGCCACTCCTCCATGAACGATGAATTCTGGGTGCAGCGCGACAGCGACATGGTCATGTCGCCCGTGACACAGATGTTGCAGCCGATGCACTCGCGGATGTCTTCGATGCGGCCTTCGTCGATCTTCTTCGGCAGGAACGGATCGGCGATGGAGGGCCGCGCCGCGCCGATGAAATCGAGGATGCCCTGCTTCACCTGCCGCACCATGAGATCGGGCGAGGTGAAGCGGCCCACCCCGACCACCGGCTTCGGCGTCAGCGCCTTGATACCCCTGATCAACTCCTCCTGGGCGGCCTCCGGCTTGAACCGCGATGTTCCGGAACACGCCTCCCAGGTGCCATGCGCAAAATCCCAGAGGTCCGGCAGTTCGGCATGCATCGCCACGATGTCGCGCATCTGCGTGTTGGAGAGCCCCTGTTCGCCCGCCATTTCGTCCAGCGACAGGCGCACGGTGATGGCGCACCTGTCGCCCGCTTCGTCCTTCGCGTCTGAAATCAGTTCCCGCAGCAGCCGTGTGCGGTTTTCGAGCGATCCGCCGTATTCATCGGTGCGTTGATTGGTCCGGGGGCTGAGGAAATGCTGGATGACGCCGAACCCGTGCGCCCCATAGAGGCAAAGGATGTCATAGCCTGCCCGCTTGGCCCGCCGATAGGCCAGCCGGTGCCAGTGCCGCAGGTTGCGGATGTCCTCCTTGTCCATGGCCCGCGCCTGCACCGGATCGCTGGTGAAGGTCAGGATCGGCATGTGCATGGGCGCCAGCGGCACCTCGCGGGTATAGAGGTTGGGGCCGTTGGCGCCGCTGTAGGCCAGTTCGATGCCGGCCAGTGCCCCGTGGCTGTGGATGGCATCGGCCATCTTGGCCAGCGCCGGCATGTCGTCCTCATCCCAGATCCTGAGCTCGATGAACGGGGTGATTTCCGACGTGTGGTGGATTTCCACCTGCTCGGTGAAGATGACGCCCCAGCCGCCCTCCGACTTGACCCGTCGCATCTCGGCCGCAGCGGAAGGATCGCGATAGCCGCCGCCATTGCAGTGCGGCACCTGGTAGAAGCGGTTCTTGGCGGTGACCGGCCCGATCTTTACCGGCTCGAACAGGATGTCGTAGCGCGGATCACGCATCGAGAAAGCCTTCGAGCACATTCACCGTGTTGATGCCGATCGCCTCGATCGCATAGCCCCCCTCCATCACGAACAGGGTTGGCAGCTTGAGCTTCGCGATCCGCGCCCCGTAGGACTTGAAATCGGCCGAGGTCAGCTTGAAGAAGCTGATCGGATCGTCCTTGAACGTATCGACGCCGAGCGACACTACGAGGACTTCCGCGCCATACGACCTGATCTTCCGGCAGGCGCTTTCCAGTGCTTTGCTCCACCCATCAAACGCGGTGCCGGGCGGCATCGGATAGTTGATGTTGTAGCCTTCGCCCTTGCCCTTGCCGGTCTCGTCCTTGTAGCCGAGAAAATGCGGATAGGCGTATTCGGGAGCGCCGTGCAGCGAGATGAACAGCACGTCGCTGCGGTCGTAGAAAATATCCTGCGTGCCGTTGCCGTGGTGGAAATCGACATCGAAAATGGCGACGCGCGAAGCCCCGGCATCGCGAAAGGCCTGCGCCGCAATCGCCGCATTGTTGAGAAAGCAGTAGCCGCCATAGAGATCGTCATGGGCGTGATGGCCGGGCGGACGGCACAGTGCGAAGGCCGCGGGATCGCCCGCCGCCACGAGCTTCTGCGCCGTGAGCGCCACCGCCGCCGAGGTCCGCGCCGCGTCCCAAGTGCCTGCTGTGATGCAGGTCTCGACCGAATGGGCGAAGAAACCTACCTTGCCGTCGATCTGCCTGGGGCAGCGCGCCTGCTGCATGGAACGTGTCGGAAACACCGTGGGCACGATCTCGCCGCGATAGCCCGCCCTGGTCCATTCCGCCCAGGCGCCTTCCAGGAACGCGAGATAATCCCTGCCGTGGACCTTCCTGACCACGCCCATGTCGAGCGGCGATGGTGCCACGAACTCTGTCATCCTTCGTTTCTTCAGCTCACGGAGGATATATTCCATGCGCGACGGCCGCTCGAATGGTGTGACGAACTCGCCGCCATAAACCTCGGCTTGTGCGAAATGCGCGCGGTGATCGTCACTGTAGACTGTCTTCATGAGGCGCCTCCCTTGGGCACGAGTGTGTCAGAGGCCCCGTGGCATTGCAATTTGCCAGTAGCTGCACGGTGTTCACGCCACGCTAACCTTGTTTCGCATCTGCGAGATTGACCTTGACTTCCCCACCGGATACGCCCATATGCGCGCCAGGGTCAGTCACCAACAAGAATGACGTGAGGCCGCTGCAACGTTGTGCGGCCGTTCCGGCAGACCCCTCGATCCCGAACATTCCTGTCACGTGGGAAGGTTTAAGCGCCCATCAGGCCCGCGCGAAATCTCGCACGTGGCCGATTCGGACATGGTGTGCGCTTCCCACAACGCTCCGAACGAAAGCATTATTGTGAACGCATTTTCCGAACTGAATCTGTCCACACCTCTTCTCAAGGCACTGGCCGCCGAAGGCTATGAACGGCCGACCCCGATCCAGGCCAGGGCCATACCTGAGCTCGTCAGGGGCCGTGATCTGCTGGGCATCGCCCAGACCGGCACCGGCAAGACCGCCGCCTTTGCCCTGCCCATCCTCGACCGCCTCGCGGCCCGCAACGAACCGCCGGCCCGCCACAGCTGCCGCGCCCTGATCCTGACGCCGACCCGCGAGCTTGCCGCCCAGATCGGCGACAGCTTCAAGACCTACGGCCGCAACCTGAAGGTTTCCCGCGCCGTGGTCTTCGGTGGTGTCTCGATCGGCAGGCAGATCGACATTCTGCGTGGCGGCGTGGACATTCTCGTCGCCACCCCCGGCCGGCTCGTTGACCTGATCGAGCGCCGCGCCGTAACCCTGGCCAAAGTCGAGATTCTCGTCCTCGATGAGGTCGACCAGATGCTCGATCTCGGTTTCATCCATGCCATCCGCAAGATCACCGGCCTGTTGCCGAAGCAGCGCCAGAACCTGTTCTTCTCGGCCACCATGCCGAAGGAGATTGCCGGCCTTGCCGATGCCCTCCTGACCAATCCCGCGCGGGTCGAGGTCGCCCCCGTTGCGACCACGGCCGAGCGCGTGCGCCAGAGCGTCATCCATGTCGACCAGTCGCGCAAGCCGCAGCTGCTCGCCGCCCTGCTCGGCGACGTCAGCATGACACGCACCCTGGTCTTCACCCGCACCAAGCACGGTGCCGACCGCGTGGTGAAGGGTCTCAATGCGGCCGGCATTACTGCCGCGGCGATCCATGGCAACAAGAGCCAGGGCCAGCGCGAGCGCGCCCTGGCCGGCTTCAAGGCCGGCAAGGTCCTCGTGCTGGTCGCCACCGACATCGCTGCCCGCGGCATCGATATCGACAGTGTCAGCCATGTGGTGAATTACGATCTTCCGCATGTGCCCGAGAGCTATGTCCACCGCATCGGCCGCACCGCCAGGGCCGGTGCCGAGGGCATCGCCATCGCCTTCTGCTCGGCCGACGAGCGCCCGCTGCTCCGCGACATCGAGAGGACCATCCGCCAGCAGGTGCCGGTCATTGTGCATCCGCTGGGCCTGAGCCATGTCCCGCCGGCCCCGGCGCCGGGCCAGCGCCCGCCGCAGCAGAAGCCGCGCCACGCGCAGCAGCAGCCGAAAAAGTCTGGTGCACCGCAGCGCGGCGAAAAACGCCACGCTGATGCCCGCCCCGCCAACGGCAATGCGCCATTGAAGCGGGGTGACGGCAAGCCGTCCTGGATGAAGCGGCTGGGCAACAACGGCAACAAGGGCAGTCGCGCCGCCGTCCGCTTCGGCGTGTAGCCTGCGCGCCCGCCCTTGCCAAGCCCGCCGCGCTGAGGGATGAATCCCCGATCTGAAGGAGGCGGGCAATGGCGCGCCGGTGGCTGCTGCTGTCGAACTACAACGCGCTCATGGTGTTCATCGCCATGGGCGTCTTTGCCGGACTGTTCACCTGGAACTCGTTCAATCTCGTTCATCTCGCCATGGAGAACATCCGCTACATCGGCGAGTTTGGCCGCCTCGCCATCGTCGAGGGCGGGCTGCGGCAGCTCCTGGAGATCGTCGCTTACGGCTATGTCTCCCTCGCCTTCTATGTCGGCTTCAAGGCCTGCGAGGTCGAACTGGTGCACCGCTGGCGGAACTGGCAGGCCCCCTCGCCGGCCACCCCGCCGTAAGGGGTCCTGGAGGCCGCCGCCGGATCACCCAGAATAGGACCAAAGGCACATTGATAGGCTTTTAATAGCCCTCCGGAGGCCGTACAGGGCCCTCGCCAGGGGGTGCCGCTAGGGGGGATGCCGCCAGTACTAAATTCCTGTCAGCGAACGCCGCAGGTGCCTTGGATTGGATTTCTACCTTTACACTAAATAAATGCCAAAGATACAATCGGAAATAGTCGTCTGCTCACCCGCAGCGCCGCGCTCACCATCACCAATCATAATCCATCTGTGATGGAAATCACAGCTTGCGCACACCTGGCAGCCTAACCTTGCTCCCACGATCAACGATCGCCAACGGGAGCCAGCCATGTCCTACACCACCCGCCACACCGCCACCCGGGATCCGGGCCTCATCGTCATCCTGCCAGGCTTCGCGTCGCGTCTCAGGGAATGGCTCGCCGAAGCGCATGATGAGGGATCGGCGGCTGATCACGGCGGAATGCCCGGCACCGGCGGCAGCTCATCCTTTTCCTTCGGCCGCATCGCCGACGCCTTCTGACCGGACCGCGCCTCCCGTGAGCGGCCCGCGGCAGGGATGCGTTACAACGCCCCCTGCAGCGCCTTCAGATGTTCGAGGTTCTCGGTGGCCCGCCGCCGTGACTCGTCGTCCTTGGCATCCGCCACGTCTTCCTCCGCGTTCCTGACCTGCTGCGCCAGCATGGCCGCGTCGAGATCGGCAAGCGGAATGGCCGTTTCGGCGAGCACCGTGAGGCCGCCGGGATTGACCTCGGCAAAGCCGCCGCGCACGAAGATGCGCTCCAGCGTGCCGGAGCCGCGATCGATCGCCACCACCCCGGGCTTCAGCGTCGACAGCACCGGCGCATGGCCGGGATAGATGCCCATCTCGCCTTCCGTGCCCGGAATGGTAACCGAGGCCACGTCGCCGGAATAGAGCAGCCGCGCCGGGCTGACCAGTTCGAAATGCAGGCCGGCCATCTCGCTCACGCTGCTTCTGCGGCGAGGCGCTGCGCCTTGGCCACCGCTTCTTCGATGGTGCCGACCATGTAGAAGGCAGGTTCCGGCAGATGGTCATAGTCGCCGTTGCACAGGCCCTTGAAGCCCTTGATCGTGTCCTCGAGCTTGACCTGCACGCCGGCCGAACCGGTGAACACGGCCGCCACGTCGAAGGGCTGCGACAGGAAGCGCTCGATCTTGCGGGCCCGCGCCACCGCCAGCTTGTCCTCTTCCGACAATTCGTCCATGCCCAGAATGGCGATGATGTCCTGCAGCGCCTTGTAGCGTTGCAGGATCTGCTGCACCTGGCGGGCCACCTGATAATGCTCTTCGCCGATGATGCGGGGATCGAGCATGCGCGAGGTCGAGTCGAGCGGGTCGACTGCCGGATAGATGCCCTTCTCGGCAATGGCGCGCGACAGCACCGTCGTCGCATCGAGATGGGCGAAGGAGGTGGCCGGCGCCGGATCGGTCAGGTCGTCGGCCGGCACATAGATCGCCTGCACCGAAGTGATCGAGCCCTTGGTCGTTGTGGTGATGCGTTCCTGCAGCGCCCCCATGTCGGTGGCCAGCGTCGGCTGATAGCCGACGGCGGAAGGAATGCGGCCCAGCAGCGCCGACACTTCCGAGCCGGCCTGCGTGAAGCGGAAGATATTGTCGACGAAGAACAGCACGTCCTGGCCCTGGTCGCGGAAATACTCCGCAACTGTGAGACCCGTCAGCCCGACGCGGGCGCGCGCGCCCGGCGGCTCGTTCATCTGGCCATAGACCAGCGCACACTTGGAACCGGCGACCGAGCCCTTCCTCGGATCCTTGTTGACGCCCGATTCGATCATCTCGTGATAGAGGTCGTTGCCCTCGCGGGTGCGCTCGCCGACGCCCGCGAACACCGAATAGCCGCCATGCGTCTTGGCGATGTTGTTGATGAGCTCCATGATGAGCACGGTCTTGCCCACGCCGGCGCCGCCGAACAGGCCGATCTTGCCGCCCTTGGCATAGGGTGCCAGCAGGTCGACGACCTTGATGCCGGTGACCAGGATCTGCGCTTCCGTCGACTGTTCGACGAATTCCGGGGCCGGCTGGTGAATGGCCCGCATCGCCTTGGCCTTGACGGGTCCCGCCTCGTCGACCGGCTGGCCGATGACGTTGATGATCCGCCCCAGCGTTTCATCGCCCACCGGCACGGCGATTGCCTGGCCGGTATCGACCACTTCCTGGCCGCGCACCAGGCCTTCCGTCGAGTCCATGGCCACCGTCCTGACCGTGTTCTCGCCGAGATGCTGGGCGACTTCGAGCACCAGCCGGTTGCCCTGATTGGTGGTTTCGAGCGCGTTCAGGATCTCCGGCAGCTCGCCATCGAACTGCACGTCGACGACGGCACCCATCACCTGCCGGACTCTCCCGACCGTCTTGGCCGAAGCAGTGGACTTCTTTGCCGGCGCGGGGGCTGCCGCTGCAGCCGGAGCAGCCTTGGCCGGTGTCGCTTTCTTTGCCATGTAATCGTTCCCTTTCGGCGTATGTATTCGATTGTCAGTGAAGTTCTACGAGGTCGAGGCGCCGCTCGATCCTTGCGATTCGTTCATCCATCCGGTCAAGCCTGAGGCTCTGTGAAGCCAAGAGGCTCGACATCTGGCCCATCGTGACCTCGATACCGGTCACGCGGCTTTTCAGGTCCTGAACGTCAAGTTCCATCCGCTCGACGGACGAGCGAACACGCTTGAGCAGCTCGAGAACTACATTTTCCGTATCTTCGGCCATAGATCTATAATCGCACCCGCTCGTCCTGTGGTCTAGAGCGCCTCGGCGCCGGAGATGATTTCGATGAGTTCCTTGGTGATCTGCGCCTGGCGCTGCCGGTTGTATTTGATCGACAGCTTGTTGATCATTTCGCCGGCGTTGCGCGTGGCGTTGTCCATGGCACTCATGCGCGCCCCCTGTTCGGAAGCCGCGTTTTCAAGCAGCGCCCGGAACACCTGCACCGCGATGTTGCGCGGCAGGAGTTCGGCCAGGATTTCGGCTTCGTCAGGCTCGGCTTCGTAGATGGCGCCGGCCAGATCCGGCACCTTGCCGCCTTCGACGCTCGCCGGAACGAGGCGGAGCGCTGTCGGCTTCTGCTGGATCACCGACTTGAACTCGGCAAAGAACAGGGTGCAGACGTCGAACTGTCCTTCATCGAACAGCTTGAGAATGCGCTGCGCCACTGCACTGGCGTGATGGAAGCCGATGTTGCGCTCGCCGCGGAAGTCGATGGCATCGACGATATACTTGCCATAGAGACGCTTCAGCGCGTCGTTGCCCTTCTTGCCGACGGTGAGAATCTTGACCGTCTTGCCCTGGGCGATCAGCCGGTCGGCATGTTCGCGCGCCAGCTTGGCGATCGACGAATTGAAGCCGCCGCACAGCCCGCGCTCGGCGGTGGCAACCACCAGCAGATGCGTCTGGTCCTGGCCGGTGCCGGCGAGCAGCCGGGGCGCCCCCTCGCGGCCTTCCATGGCGCTGGCGAGATTGGCGAGGACCGAGGCCATCCGCTCCGAATAGGGCCTGGCAGCCACGGCCGCTTCCTGCGCCCGGCGCAGCTTGGCGGCCGCCACCATCTGCATGGCCTTGGTGATCTTGCGGGTCGCTTTGACCGAGGCGATACGGTTTCGTAAATCCTTGAGACTTGGCATCGGCGGCTCTTACGCAAACGCCTTGGCGTAGCCGTCGACCACTGACTTCAGCGCCGCCGAAGTCGCATCCGACAGCGCCTTCTCGGTGCGGATCGTCTCGAGCAGATCGGCATGCTTTTCACGCAGCAGCCGCAGCAGCCCGTCTTCGAAATCCCGCACCCGGCTGACCGGCAGCGGATCGAGATAGCCGTTGACGCCGGCATAGATCGACACCACCTGCTCTTCCATCTTGAGCGGCGAGAACTGCGGCTGCTTGAGCAGCTCCGTCAGGCGCGCCCCGCGGTTGAGAAGCTTCTGCGTTGCCGCATCGAGGTCGGAACCGAACTGCGCGAAGGCCGCCATTTCGCGGTACTGTGCGAGCTCGCCCTTGATCTTGCCCGCCACCTGTTTCATCGCCTTGGTCTGTGCCGCCGAACCCACCCGCGACACCGACAGGCCGACGTTCACGGCCGGGCGGATGCCCTGATAGAACAGGTCGGTTTCGAGGAAGATCTGGCCGTCGGTGATCGAGATGACGTTGGTCGGAATATAGGCCGACACGTCATTGGCCTGGGTTTCGATGACCGGCAGCGCGGTGAGCGAGCCTGCGCCATTGTCGTCATTCATCTTGGCGGCGCGTTCCAGCAGGCGCGAATGCAGGTAGAAGACGTCGCCCGGATAGGCTTCGCGGCCCGGCGGGCGGCGCAGCAGCAGCGACATCTGGCGGTAGGCTACCGCCTGCTTGGAAAGATCGTCATAGGCGATCAGGGCATGCATGCCGTTGTCGCGGAAATATTCGCCCATGGTGCAGCCGGCGAACGGTGCGAGATACTGCAGCGGCGCCGGATCCGACGCCGTCGCCGCAACGATGATCGAATATTCCAGCGCCCCGTTGTCCTCGAGCACCTTGACGAACTGCGCCACCGTCGAGCGCTTCTGGCCGCAGGCGACATAGACGCAATAAAGCTTGTCCTTCTCCGGCCCGTTCACATGGATCGGCTTCTGGTTCAGGATCGTGTCGAGGATGATGGCGGTCTTGCCGGTCTGACGGTCGCCGATCACCAGCTCCCGCTGGCCGCGGCCGATGGGGATCAGCGCGTCGATGGCCTTGAGACCGGTCGCCATCGGTTCGTGCACGGACTTTCTCGGGATGATGCCCGGCGCCTTGACGTCGACACGCCGCCGCTCCTTGGCCTTGATCGGACCCTTGCCGTCAATCGGGTTGCCGAGCGGATCGACCACGCGGCCGAGCAGTTCCTTGCCGACCGGCACTTCCACGATGGCGCCGGTGCGCTTGACCGTATCGCCCTCCTTGATGTCGCGGTCGGAACCAAAGATGACGATGCCGACATTGTCGGCCTCGAGGTTCAGCGCCATGCCGCGGATGCCGTTGGCGAACTCGACCATTTCGCCCGCCTGCACCTTGTCCAGGCCATAGACGCGGGCGATGCCGTCGCCGACCGACAGCACCTGGCCGATTTCCGAGACTTCGGCCTCCTTGCCGAAATCCTTGATCTGCTTCTTGAGGATGGCGGAGATTTCGGCAGCGCGAATATCCATCAGGCGGTTCCCTTCATGGCAATCTTGAGATTCTGCAGTTTGGTCTTGAGCGAGTTGTCCATCATCCGCGAGCCGACCTTGACGATCAGGCCGCCGAGAATCGATGGATCGACGCGGGTTGAAAGCTGCACGTCGCGGCCGATCGAGGCCCTCAGCGTGTCTTTGAGTTCGGCGATGTGTCTGGCCGACAGTTCGTCGGCGGATGTCACTTCGGCCGGCACTTCGCCCCTGGCCTCGGCGAGCAGCGCGCCATAGGCCCGGATCATGTCGGCGATATAGAAGAGACGGCGGTTCCTGGTGACAAGCTTGATGAAATTGAGGGCCAGCCCGTCGATCCCGGCCTTCTCGCAGATGGCTTCGAGGGCGGCAATCTGGTCATCGGCGGCAAACACCGGCGAGCGCACTAGCCGGACCAGGTCCTCGGATGCATCGAGCAGCGCCTGGAAGCTGGTGAGATCGGCGCCGACCTTGTCGGTGGCATTCGCCTCGGCGGCGAGTTCGAACAGCGCGCTGGCATAGCGGCCGGCGACACCGGAAACGGATTGATCTGCTGCTGTCACCATCGCCCTTTTCAACAGTCGTTGGCCCAGCGTGCTATGGAGCAAGCTAAGCGTTCGAATTTTCAGGAAAATCACGGGCCGAAACCCGCGTGCGGCTATGACCCCTGCCTCAACCGCAGTGGTCGCGTATCACAGAGTGACAGGACTCGCAACGCCGATCGGGCGGCGGATTGCCGCAATTTACGGAATCCGTCTAGCGGCGGATGGATTCGCGCGCCAGGCGCCGCAGATCGCAGCGGTGGAGGCCCAATTCGGCCAGCTCGTCATCGCTGTAGTGCCGCAGTTCGTTCAGCGTCTGGCGGTAGCGCCGCCAGTCGCCGATACGGTTTCTGATGTGTGTGAACATGTGCGGCGGCTTCAGCTCTGCGCCGGCTTGAGCGCCTTGACCCGGGCAATGTGCCCCAGCTGATAGCGGCGGATGCCGGCATCGAGCAGATCCTGCTCGCTCAGTTCCTCCAGCTGGCGCCTGACAGCGCGATAGTGCCGGAGCTTGCGATAACGCTCGAAATTGAAATGCATGGTGGGAACTCCTTCTGACAAGTCTCGGAACCTCCCGGGAAAATCACGTCACGTCTTCTTGTTGCTATGCAGCATGTGATGCCTGTCCAATGCGTCTACAATGTGACAAGTCGTTCGCGCTTTCCACATCAAAATCTCTTGATTTCAATGAATTGGCGCAAATTCAGGCACCGGTGGACCTTTCCCGGACATCTAATGTGCATCGCAAAAAGGGAAGGGCCCGGCGTCAGTGACGGCGGGCCCCCCGATCTCCTATGACTGATTCGTCGATCAGTTCTTCACGGCCTCGCGGGCAACCCGCGGAATATCGGCGCGGGTCAGGCCCAGATCGGCGAGTTCGCGATTGGACAGGTGGTTGAGTTCCGCGACAGTGCGGTTGTAGCGCTGCCAGCGGCGGACAAATTCAAACATGGTTGTATCCTCTTCGTTTGTCGGTTGCTGACTTTTTTTGGCATCCGAAATATATGCGCCGCAGCATGATTTTGCATTGCAATATACGCATGGCAGCAATACCCTGCTTTTTAACACAGTCGTAACAATTACTTATCGGAATGTTGTTGACGTGGCTGAGGGCTTGGGGCGTGCGCCAGGCCCGGCCCTTCGCACTTGCAGCATCAGGATTCGGTCCACGGTAACGGCCAGGGCCGCACGCCGATCGTGGTGTGCGGCCCCGGCCCGCGGCAGCGGTCAGAGGATGAAGTCGGCCGCCGTCACGCTTGGCGTTCCGGTGATCTCGATCGTGAAATCGGCACCGAGATCGGAATTGTTGTTTCCCTGGATGATGGTGTTGCCGCCGGAGACCACATAGCGAAGCTGCCCGGCACCGGTAAATGCGGCCGTCCCGATCCAGGTGAAGGCCTGGTTGCCTGCCACACCGGCATCGGCGTCGATGCCCGACACATCGATGATGTCATCGTTGCCGGAAACCGTGCCGAAATCGGAAATGACATCCCGGGTGGCCGACGTCGTGCCCGAGTCGGACAGGTTCGAGAACTTGAACGTGTCGTTGCCGCCGGCCCCGGTAAGCTGGTCCTTTCCTCCGCCACCCGACAATACATCGGCGCCGGCCTGGCCGTAGAGCTTGTCGGCGGCGGCATTGCCGTTGATGGTGTCGGCGCCATTGCCGCCCCACATCGTATCGGCACCGCTGTTGCCGGTGAGCACATTGGCGCCCGTATTGCCGGTCAGCTCGTTGCCGAGTCCGTTACCGGTGCCGTTGATTGCCGCCGAGCCGGTGAGCGTCAGGTTCTCGATGTTGGCGGCGTTACCGATCGAGTAGGTGACCGCCGCCTGCACCAGGTCGGTACCTGAGTTGTAGCCTTCCAGGACAATGTCGGTGGTGTTATCGACGATGAACACGTCATCGCCCTGGCCGCCATGCATCTTGTCGGCCCCGGCCCCGCCATCCAGTGTGTCGTTGCCCGTGCCGCCCCACAGGGCATCTGTATCGCTGCCGCCATTGAGGCTGTCATTGCCGCTGTTGCCCAGCAGCGTGTCCTTGTCGGCGCCCGTCGAGATCGTGTCGTCGCCGCCATTGCCTTTCACATACTGGCGGCCCGCATCGTAATTGATGGTATTGGCCTGGCCGTTCCAGCTGTGGAAGGTCATCGCCCCGATCGTGGCCGGATCATCCGGTATCGGGAACGACTCGGACATGATGACCACCACGGAGCCTCTCTCATAGCGGTTGCCGTCGATGGTAATGGTGCCGAGGTTGAAGCCCGTCACATAGTCGATCGAGGCCGTCGACCCGAGGCGGTTGCCGACGATCGTCACATCGTCGACGTTGTCGTCAATCCGGATCTCGGAACCGTCATCGGCCATCAGCCCGTTGTTGCGGATGTAGTTGGCGATGAGGAAGACGTCATCCGCATCCGGGATGACCGGATCGCCCGGATCGCGCGTCTGGTTGCCGACACGGATGCCGTAGATCGTGTTGTCGTAGATGTTGACGTCTTCGATGGTGATCATCTGGCCGTTGTTGACCCGGATACCGACTCCGGTATTGTTGTAGATGGCCCCGCCGGTGACCGTGATGTCGTAGGAGTAGAGCACGCGCGGATCGTTGTCCGCACTCGGCGGCTGGATGGCGATGCCGGCTCCCTCTTCGTTGACGCCATTGTCGTGGGCGATGTTGCCCGTCATCACGATGCCATAGGTGCCGGTCACCAGGTTGAAGCCGTGCCGGCCGTTGCCATAGGCCTCGTTGTTGGTCAGCGTCCCGCCCTCCACATAATCGAGCACGAAGCCGTCCTTGCCGTTGTCGTGCGACACGCAGTTGGTGATGGTGAGGTTGCTGATCTGCTCGTGCGGATCGATGCCGTAGCGGCTGCACTGCGAGACTTCGACATTCTCGATCGTGATGTTGTATTGGCTGCGGGCCGGATCGCGAACCAGCGGGTCGCCGGAATAGTTCCCGGCATAAATGCCGTCGACATTGGCGGTCGCGCCGGTTCCGCTGCCCTCGATCACCAGATTCTTGATCGTGACATTGTGGATGGGTTCCTCACCTGAGGTGCCGTATTTGTTGGGCGTTCGCACGACACCCGTCACAGCGCCCGTATAGGCGTCGTCGAGATCGATTTTGCTCCAGTTGCCCTGGCCGTCCTGGCTGCCCTGCAGGGTGACATTCGATTTGACCTGGAGACAGCCCTGCGAGGCAGTCCCGGTGCCATTGACGACAAACGTCCCGGCCGACAGCGTGACTGTCGCTGGCTGCGTGTCGCTCGCCGCGGCGGCTGCGTTGTCAAGCGCCGTCTGGATGATCTGCCGGACCTGCGTGGGCGTGGCATTATCCGGGATTTCCGTCGTTGTGGGGCTTCCCCCGCTCACTTGCCAAGTCACTGTACGCATCGTGTTGCCTCCTCTGGTTGTGGTCATCCATCATGACCAGAGCGCAATCTAAAGCTAAAATTAGACACAAAAAGAAACTTAAAATAGCATTTCACCGCGCGCCTCGTTCGCATCTACTCTCTTGCCGTTCATGCGATGCCCCATCTGACGAGTCCTTGACTTGCATCAAACCCGCCGATGGCACGCTTTGGCCTTCCCCAGCCTTGAGAGAACGCTTCTATCTTCGATGAAGGACGAAGAATGGCTTACGCAGCGGAAACAACTACAGGTTATCCCGCCATTTGAATAGTGTCCTTTCCCGTCGCGATGAATGCCCGCCAGCTTTCCGCAAGTCCGCGGTGGTTGCATTTGGAAATGCGGCGATGCCCCGAAATTGTAGCGCCAATCTGGCGGGCCAAGGGCTTTGGCCAGGAATAGCCGAAGTCTAACAACCAAAAGGAGAAGCTTGCTCGTAAACTTAGTGGGGAATTAACTATAGCCGAACAATTTGGAGGTTGCAGTCTGTTAACGTCTGCCCGGCAAGAGGTTAAGATCGCGAACGCATAGAGCAGTGTTATCAACTGGTTAGTCAGATACTTGGTAACTCCTATGCCCTGCCAGCACGAAAAGGCGCTGATCGCATTGAATTTATCTAAAATATCGCAGGTTGTATTTTCGCTTCATTCTGACGCGAGGGATAGAAGGCGCCCCGAGTTCAATGCTTATGGGAGTCCTCGCCATGGTTTACCGCTATATCGGCTTCGACTGGGCGGAAACAATCTCGGGCGGCAGTGATTACACCATTTACTACATGGCTGGCGGCGACGACAGCGTCTTGGCTGCGGGTAACAACTGCATTCTCCACGGCGAGGCAGGCAATGACACGCTCTCCGCCGGTGCGAATTCTTCCCTCTACGGTGGTGACGGCAACGATGTCATCCTGCTGGGCAATGGCGTTTCCATCCTGGAAGCCCGTGGCGATGCCGGCGACGACTACATAGAGGCCCGGGGCACCTACAATTCCCTGTTCGGCGGCGACGGTAATGACACGATCCTCGGCGGCGGATCGGCGCTGCTGCGCGGCGGCGACGGCGATGACCTGATGCGGGCCCGCGGCAACAACGTGCGAATGTTCGGCGATGGCGGCAATGACACCATCGCATTGCAGGGATCGGGAACTATCGCGGGCGGCAGTGGCAACGACAGCATTACATCAAATGGTTTCGCTGAAATCGACGGCGGCGCGGGAGACGATGCTATCCTCGCATGGCAGCAGGTAAGTCTCATCGTCGACAGAGCAGGCGATGGTTCCGATACCATCCAGCTCCGCCAGGGCGGACTCCTGACCGTGTTCGCCAGCGACACGCCGGACAATGACAGATATGTCAACAAGGCCGCGGATCCGGTCATTGCCGAACTCGAATTGTCCTTCTTCACGACCGCCGTGGCCATCGACCTCAAGACTGGCCAGGCCTCGGGCGCCGAGCTCGGCAACGATACCATCATGGGTTTCAACCGCTTCACCCTTGGTCTCGGCGACGATACGGTCTCTGGATCGAGCAGCCGCAATGAGACCATCGATGCCTATGCCGGCAACGATTTCGTCAATGGCCGGGGCGGCAAGGACTGGATCGACGGCGGCCGTGGCAATGACACGATCTGCGGCAGTGCCGGCGACGACCGCCTGTTTGGCGGCTTCGGTTCGAACAGCGGCGACGACCTCCTGAGGGGTGGTGACGGCAACGACTATCTCATCGCCGGCAGCCCCGAAGATGGCGGGGACGGCAGCGACCAGCTCTTTGGCGGTGCCGGCAACGACAGCCTGCGCGATGGCCTCGGCAACGACAGCATGTACGGCGGCGACGGCAATGATATCCTCAGCCATTTCACGGGCGGCAACGACCAGCTCTTCGGCGGTGCCGGCGCCGACATGTTCGTGGCGAACGTGTCTGACGCGACCAGTGATATGGCCGACATCATGGATTTCGAGGACGGCACCGACAAGATCCGCCTCGGTAGCGGTCCGGCCAGTTTCTACCTCTCATCCGCTGCGCAGGTCGGGGATGACGTCGAGATCGGCTGCTTCCGCATCCACAATTTCACCCTGGCGCAGCTCGACCTGAGCGACTTTTTCTGACCCTGTCACGCCGCGTTCTCGGCCTCGCGGGCGCGGCTGACCCGCTTGCGCTCATGCGGATCGAGGATCTTCTTGCGCAGGCGGATCGACTGCGGCGTCACTTCGACGAGTTCGTCGTCGGCGATGTAGGCCAGCGCCTTTTCCAGGCTCATGCGGATGGGCGGCGTCAGCAGCACCGCATCGTCCTTGCCTGATGCGCGCACGTTGGTGAGCTTCTTGCCTTTGAGCACATTGATCTCGAGATCGTTGCCGCGCGTATGCTCGCCCACGATCATTCCCGCATAGACCCGGGTGCCGGGTTCGATGAACATCGGTCCCCGGTCCTGCAGGTTGAAGATCGCATAGGCCACCGCTTCGCCATCGCTGTTCGACAGCAGCGCTCCGGTGTGACGGCCGGCAATCTCGCCGGCATAGGGCGCATAGGCGTGGAACAGCCGGTTGAACACCGCAGTGCCGCGCGTGTCCGACATGAGTTCCGACTGATAGCCGATGAGGCCGCGCGTCGGCGCATGAAAGACGATGCGCTGCCGCCCGGTACCCGACGGCCGCATGTCCTTGAGTTCGCCACGCCGCTCCGACAGTTTCTGCACCACCACGCCGGAATAGGCTTCGCCGACATCGATCACCACCTCCTCGATGGGTTCGAGCCTCTGCCCTGTCGCCTCGTCGGTTCGGAACACGACGCGCGGCCGGCCGACCGTGAGCTCGAATCCCTCGCGGCGCATGGTTTCGATCAGGATGCCGAGCTGCAGCTCTCCGCGCCCTGCCACCTCGAAGGCATCCGTCTCGGACTCCGAAGCCGATACCCTGAGCGCTACATTGCCTTCGGCCTCGCGCAGCAGCCGCTCGCGGATCACCCGGCTTTGCACCTTGTCGCCTTCCCTGCCGGCCAGGGGGCCGTCATTGATCCGGAACGTCATGGTGAGTGTCGGCGGATCGATGGGCTGGGCCGGGATGGCTGCGGTGACACCGGGATCGCAGATCGTGTCCGACACGGTTGCCTGGGTCAGGCCGGCGATCGCCACGATATCGCCCGCCTGCCCTTCGTCCACCGCCTGGCGCTCGAGGCCGCGGAAGGCCAGCACCTTGGAAATCCGCCCCTGTTCGATCAGCCGGCCATCGCGGCTCAAGGCCTTGATCGGCTGATTGGCTTTGGCCGCGCCTGACCGGATACGTCCGGTAAGCACCCGCCCCAGGAACGGATTGGCCTCGATGGTGGTCACCAGCATGCGCAGCGGCCCGTCTTCGATTGCCGGAGCGGCAAAATGCCGGATCACGAGATCGAACAGCGGCGCCATCGATTCCCGCGGGCCCTCCGGCCTGTCGGCCATCCACCCTTGCTTGGCCGAGCCATAGAGGATCGGGAAATCGAGTTGCGCCTCGCTGGCATCGAGGGCGGCAAAGAGATCGAACACCTCGTTCACCACTTCGACGTGCCGCTCGTCCGGCCGGTCGATCTTGTTGATTGCCACGATCGGCCTGAGCCCGATCTTGAGGGCCTTCTGCAGAACGAACTTGGTTTGCGGCATCGGCCCTTCCGCCGCGTCGACCAGCAGCACCGCGCCGTCAACCATGTTGAGAATGCGCTCGACTTCGCCGCCGAAATCCGCGTGTCCCGGCGTGTCGACGATGTTGATGCGGGTGTCCTTCCACACCAGCGATGTCACCTTGGCAAGAATGGTGATGCCCCGCTCGCGCTCGAGGTCGTTCGAATCCATGGCCCGTTCCGCGATTTTCTGGTTGTCGCGAAAGGCGCCCGACTGCGCCAGCAGCCGGTCGATGAGGGTGGTCTTGCCATGGTCGACATGGGCAATGATGGCTATGTTGCGCAAATTCATGGGGCGCGTTTCACTCGGCGTCGCGATGGGAGATGGCGCCCTCTAGCAGGTCCGCCGGCAAAAAGCCAATGCATTGCCCGGCCAACCATTCTTGCCGCCGTCTGCAATATCGGAACAATCGAGAAAGTCGCGTCGCATCAGAGCGGCATCAGTGCGGTTAGCCACAGCCAGGCCGCGGCCACGGCCATGCTCGCAAGTGTGATGGGGATGCCGGCTCGCGCAAAGTCCGCAAATCCGAGGTGCACGCCATGAATGGCGGCCTTCTCTGCCACGATGATATTGCACAGCGAGCCGGTCAGCAGCAGGTTCCCCGCAAAGGTCGACAGCAGGGCCAGCCCCATGAGGGCACCCTGATTGAGATCGGGCAGCAGCTTGAGGAGCAGAATGACGGTCGGCACGTTGCCGATACTGTTCGAGGTCGCAAGCGCCAGCGGAACCATGATTCCGAGCCTTTCGGGAGAGATGTCCTGCCCCTTGAGCCACATCAGCGCGTCTTGCGCGACGCCTGTCCGCGCAAACGCCTCGGTCACCCCGAAGAGACAGACAAACAGCAGCAGGAGGTGCCAATCGGCTGCCCCGATCATTTCGCGCGAGGAAAGCCGCCGCGACAGGAGCAGCAGTCCGGCAATGGCCAGCGCACTGATCTCGCGCGGCAGCGGCGCCAGGAAGAGGCCGACCAGCGCCACGATGGCGGCAATCGCCTTTCCCAGCTGGAAACTGTCCAGTGCAACCGGAACTGCATCGTCCGCGTGACCCGCGACACCCAGCCGGAAGGTGGCGAGCACACCCAGGTAAACCATGCCCAGAGCCAGCAGCGACGGCACCACGGCATATGTGCAGTAGAGCCAGAAATCGACATTGCCCGCCTGGCCGATCAGGATGTTTTGCGGATTGCCGATCAGGGTGGCCGCTGAACCCGCATTGGCTGCGGCCGCCGCCGCGATGAGATAGGGGCGGGCATCAAGGCCGCTCCGCAACAGGGCCACGCACAGGGGCGGCACCAGTGCGACAGCGACGACATCATTGGTCAGGAGTGCCGAAAGGCCGCCCGTTACTGCGATGACGGCGGCCAGCAACCGGCGCGGCCGCTGGCCGGCCCGCACCACATGACTGGCGACATACCCATAGAATCCCGACTGCTCGAACTGCGCCGAAACGATCATCAGGGCAAAGAGCAGGACGAGGGTCGGGACATCCACCGCCCGGCCGGCATCCTCAATGCTGAGGTCCTCGCTCGCCAGCAGCGCAATCAGCCCGAGCAGCGCTATCCCCGTCCGGTCAACGGCGAGGCCGGGAATGCGGCCTGCCGCCATGCCCAGATAGACGAGGACGAAGACCGTGACGGCGAGGGTCGTCAAACCACAACCCGGTGATCGGCGGCCCAGTCGGCGAGTTCCTGCCGCAGCGAGCGCTTGGAGCCAGAAAGCATCGGCTTGAGATCGCTCCACAGCTTGCCGCGATCCAGGGACAGCAGCATCTCCTTCACCGGCCCGATGGCCGAAGGCACCATTGACAGCGACGTGAGGCCGATGCCGACCAGGCCCATGGCGTCCAGCACCCGGCCACCCAGCTCGCCGCACAGCGTGACGGGACGGCCATGCGCCTCGGCTTTCTCGACGATCCCGCGCATCACCGCAAGAAACGACGGGCTGAGCGGATCGTAGCGGCCGGACAGGCGCGGATTGCCCCTGTCGATGGCAAACAGGAACTGCATGAGATCGTTGGACCCGATCGACGCGAAGTCGACCGATGGCAGGAGCTGGTCAAGTTGCCAGATCAGCGCCGGCACTTCGATCATCGCGCCCAGCGCGATCGATGCCGGCAGGACATGGCCCCGCGCCGCAAGATAGCGCTTCTCCTTTTCGACGACCGCCTTGGCGCGCCGGAACTCCTCCACGTCGGCGATCATCGGAAACAGGATTTTGAGATTCTGGCCGGCGCCGGCAATGAGCAGCGCCCTGATCTGCAATTCAAGCAGCGCCGGTCTGTCCAGTGCCATGCGGATGGCCCGCCAGCCCATGGCCGGGTTCTCTTCCTTGGGCTGCCGGAGATAGGGCAGGCTCTTGTCGGCACCGATGTCGAGCGTGCGGAACACAACCGGCTTGCCCTTCGCCTCTTCGAGAATCGTCCGGTAATGCCGCACCTGCGCGTCAAGCCGCGGGAACCGCTGCGCCATCATGAATTGCAGTTCAGTGCGATAAAGCCCGATCCCGTCGGCGCCGGAATCATGCAGATGCGGCAGATCGACGACCAGCCCGGCATTGATGTTGAGGCTGATGTGCACGCCATCCCGGGTGACCGCCGGAACGTCGCGGAGCTTGGCATATTGCGCCTGGCGGCGGGCATAGAAGCGCACCTTTTCGCCATAGGCGCGCTCGATCGACTCTGGCGGCCTGACATGAATCTGGCCCGTCGAGCCGTCGACAATGATGGGGCTTCCCGTATCGACGAGGTCGATGATGCCTTCCACCTGGCCGATGGCGGGAATGCCGAGAGCCCGCGCCACGATCGCTACATGGCTGGTCTTGCCTCCTTCCTCCAGCACCACGCCGCGCACCTTCGACCGGTCGTAGTCGAGCAGTTCCGCCGGGCCCATGTTGCGCGCCACGATCACCGAATTCTGCGGCAGGTCGCCGCGCGAGGCGGTCGCCACCTGGCCGGTGAGGATGCGCAGCAGCCGGTTGGCAAGATCGTCGAGATCATGCATGCGCTCGCGCAGGTAGGGATCGTTGGTGCGCATCATGCGGGCGCGGTTGTCGCTCTGGACACGCTCGACGGCAGCCTCCGCGGTAAGGCCCGTGTCCACCGTCTCGCGCAGCTTGTTCATCCAGCCGCGGTCATGGGCGAACATCCGGAACGCTTCGAGCACATCCGAATATTCCGAGTGGCGCGTATCCATCCCCTCGACAAGCTGGTCGACATGTGCGCGCAGTTGCGCGATGGCGACGTCGAGCCTGGCCTTTTCCTTGGGGATGCTCTCGGCAATCAGATTGGTGATGACAACGCGCGGTTCATGGAGCACCGCGTAACCCAGCGCCACGCCTTCCGCGAGGATTTCGCCGCGCAGCACATGGCTGCGGATATGCGCAACGTCCGCGGCAGTTTCGCGGGCGATCTCCATGAGGCCGCCCATGGCGATGACTTCCGCCAGCACCATGGCGGTCGTGAGCAGCGCCTCCTCTTCCTCTTCGGAATAGTGCCGGCGGGTCTTGTTCTGGACGACCAGCACACCGATCACCAGCCCGCTGCGCATGATCGGCACGCCAAGGAAGGAATGGTAGATTTCCTCGCCGGTCTCCGGCAGGTACTTGAAGGCCGGGTGTTCCTGCGCGTCCGACAGGTTGAGGCCGAGGGCCTGCTGCGCAATCAGGCCGACCAGGCCTTCCCCGACCTTGAGCTTTGATTTGTGGACCGCCTCCCGCCTGAGACCCTCGGTGGCATAGAGTTCCAGTTCCTGCCCGGGCCGCATCACATAGATCGAGCACACCTCCGCCACCATATTGGCGGCGATCAGGACGGCGACCTTGTCAAGCCGGGATTGCGCTGTGCCGGGTTCCGCCATCACCTCGCGGAGCCGCCGGAGCAGGACTCGCGGGCCGAGTGCGGCGGGAGGCATCAGTCGCGGCCTCCGGGCGCACCCGCCCCGCCCGAACTTTTTCGGGCAGCGATGCGGCAGTTATGGGCAGCAGCGAGGCACATGTGTTCAGTTGGCGCTCTCGAGGCCATAGGCCTGATGCAGTGCGCGAACGGCAAGTTCCGTATAGGCCTCGTCGATCAGCACGCTGATCTTGATTTCCGAGGTGGTGATCGCCTGGATGTTGATCCCTCTGTCCGCCAGAGCCTTGAACATCTTGGCCGCCACGCCGGCATGGCTGCGCATGCCGATGCCGACCACCGATACCTTGGCGACATCGGCGGAATGCTTGAGATCGCTGAAGCCGACCTTGTCCCGGACGGCGCCCAGGACCTCGAGAGCCTTGCGCAGGTCCTTGCGCGACACCGTGAACGTGATGTTCGCAGTCTCGCCATCCACGGAAACATTCTGCACGATCATGTCGACGCTGATGTCCGCCTCGGCCAAAGGCCCGAAGACCGAGGCCGACACACCGGGCTGGTCTTTCACTCTTTGAATCGACACCTTTGCCTCATCGCGGGAATAGGCAATGCCACTGACGACGTGTTGCTCCACGATTTCATCCTCTTCGCAAACGAGTGTTCCCGGACCCGTGCCGTCGGGCCTGTTCTGGTTCTCCGAATCCGCGGCCTCGAAACTCGATCGCACTTGCAGCGGTACCTTATAGACCATGGCGAGCTCGACCGAGCGGGTCTGCAGGACCTTGGCGCCAAGTGATGCCTGTTCCAGCATCTCCTCGTAGGAAATGCGGTCGAGTTTGCGCGCCCTTGTTACAATGCGCGGGTCGGCCGTGTAGACGCCGTCGACATCGGTATAGATATCGCATCTCGCCTCGAGGGCGGCCGCAAGAGCGACGGCCGATGTGTCCGAACCGCCGCGCCCCAGCGTGGTGATGCGCCGGTCTGGTCCGATGCCCTGAAAGCCTGAAACAACTGCGACCTGACCCTGGTCGAGCCGCTTGCGCAGCTCCGAGCCCTCGATATCGACGATCCGGGCCGCCCCATGCACCCCGTCGGTCTTGACCGCAATCTGCCATCCCTGCCACGACCGTGCCGGAATGCCCATGTCCTGCAGGACGATCGCCAGCAGGCCGGCGGTAACCTGTTCGCCCGAAGCGACCACGGCATCATACTCGCGAGCGTCATGGACGGGTGCTGCCTCGCGGCACCAGCCAACCAGCCGGTCGGTGGTCCCGGCCATCGCCGATACCACTACGGCGACCTGGTTTCCGGCCTTGACTTCCCGTTCCACATGGCGGGCAACATTGCGGATGCGGTCGAGATCCGCCACCGAAGTGCCCCCGAATTTCATTACCAAACGGCCCATGCCAGTCCTTCATCCTGCGCTGCCGGGCGGTTGACCGGGCCCGTGCACACCTTGAACTTTTCGCATTTCGGCTGTTCACCCCGAGGTGCGGCGCGGCGTACTCATAGTAGACGCCATGAGCCTATGCAATATTGTGGCCGTAAGATTCTGGAGCCCCGATGAGCGTCCTGTCCCTTGACCCCGCTGAGGTCGAAAAATTCTCGAGGATTGCCGCGGAGTGGTGGGACCCTGATGGCAAATTCGGTGTCCTGCACCGTTTCAATCCGGTCCGGCTGGCCTGGATCAAGGAGCAGGTGACGGCCCGCTTCGGCCGCGATCCCTTCACCCGCCGCCCCTATGAGGGGCTGCGCTTTCTGGATATCGGCTGCGGCGGCGGTCTGCTGTCTGAGCCCATGGCCCGGCTTGGCGCTTCCGTGGTCGGGGCCGACCCGTCCGAGAAGAACATCCGGACGGCCGCAGTGCATGCCGCCGAACATGGGCTGCCGATCGACTACCGGGTCACCACGGCCGAGGAACTGTCCGCCGCCGGCGAACGCTTCGACGTCATCCTCAATATGGAGGTCATCGAGCACGTCACCGACCCGCGCGCCTTCGTGAAAACCTGCGCGACACTGCTCGAGCCATCGGGCCTGATGTTCATCGCGACGATCAACAGGACCTTGAAGTCCTTCGGCCTTGCAATCATCGGCGCCGAATATGTGCTCGGGTGGCTGCCGAAGGGCACCCATCAGTGGGAAAAATTCATTTCGCCCGAGGAATTGGATGGCTGGCTTGCGGAAAGCCGTCTCAGGCTGGTCGACCGGTGTGGAGTCGCCTATCAGCCGCTGACCGGCGAATGGCGGCGGGTGCGCGACATGGGCGTGAACTACATGATTGCCGCGCAGCCGGAATAGCCGGTTCAGTTGCTCTCTTCCGGCAGGCGCGGGACCGGAAAGATCTCGATCCCCTCGTCTTCCAGCGACACGGCTTCCTCGCGTGTCGCCAGGCCGCGGATTCCCCGCCGCTCGGCTTCGCCATAGTGGATTCGGCGGGCCTCCGCAGCGAACTGCTCGCCCACATTCTCGGTGTTCTTGTCGATTTCCGCCCGCAGTTCCCTGATCATGCTCATGAGCATTCGGGACTTGGCATCGAGAAGTCCTCCCACCATCACTTCCCCGGCCGCGGCGGCCTTGCGGTTGGACTTTACGCCGATCCGTGGAGCCATGAGCTGTTTTGCGACATCGGACGTTCCGCACAGCGGGCAGCTGACCAGCCCGGCAGCCGCCTGCTGGTCGAAGTTCTTGGAATTCCGGAACCAGCTATCGAACTCATGGCCGTTCCTGCAGACAAGGTCGTAGCGGATCATCGTTGGAAACTGTCTTCAGGAATCCGCCTCCCGCATATCGAGCCGCCCCGCCATTCGAGCCAACGGAATTCATTGGGTCCGCCGGCTTGGACGCCCCCCGCAAGGACCGGTGCCGCCCGCCGCATGCTTACACCCCGGCCGGCGAAAGCCGGGTGCTCGAACGGATCGAAGCAAGTTGATTGGACCATATCCTGCGGCATCAACGGCACCAGATAAGACTTGCGTCATATATGCAGGCGCTTTGGAGCATCTACAAGGGCGAACACCAGAACATCGACACGGCTAGCCCCTGCCGCCAGCAGTGCGGTGGCGGCGGCCCCCGCCGTTGCGCCTGTCGTCATCACATCGTCGACCAGGACAATACTCAGTCCCGCAACCTGCGGCCTCAGGTTGTCGGGCACCGCGAATGACCGGCGCACATTCTTGCGCCGCTCCTCCGGGTCGAGACCCACCTGCGGCCGCGTGGACCGGACCCGCTCCAGGAGTTCCGGCCAGTAGCGCACGCGGGAGGCCGCGGCAATGCGCTGCGCCAGCAGTGCCGACTGATTGAACCGCCGCGCCCACAGCCGCCGCCGGTGCAATGGCACGGGCACGATGGCACCGGCCTCATGAAGGAACGGCCCGGCCGCCCTGGTCATGAGACGGGACAGCAACAGCGACACTTCATGCCGGTCACGGTACTTCAGCGAATGCACCAGTTGCCGGCTGGTTTCATTGAAGATGGCTGCCGCCCTTGTCCGGTTCCAGGCAGGTGGGTCTGCCAGCGCCGCCGCGCTGATGGCGCCCTCGCCCTGATCGAAGGCAAAGGGCAATCCGAGCCGGTCGCAACGCGGATCCTCGATCAGCGTGAGCTTGCTCCAGCAGCCGGCGCACAGCGATGCCGCCGTCTGGAGGGACAGACCGCAGACCAGACATCGGGGTGGCGCGATGACGTCGATCAACAGGTTGGAACAACCGCGCAGCACTGACCCGATTGTCCTGACTCCACGCAACTGAAGCATGTGCCAGCCTACCATGGAGTCCGCGTGTGGATTAAGCGGCAAGAATGGTTTAACTGCTCAGCCAAAGACCGAGGACCCAAGATGACGTTTTCAAGCCGCGACCTGGAGCGACTCGCCGATATTGTCAGCGCCGCCGCCGAACGCGAAATAATGCCGCGATTCCGCAGGCTTGGCACGGAGGCGGTCCGCGAGAAGACGTCCCACATGGATCTGGTCACCGACGCCGACGAAGCCGCCGACACCGCCATCAAGCTGGGCGTCGCGAAGGCCTTCCCGCAGGCCGTGTTCGTCGGCGAGGAATCGGTCGAACGCGATCCCGGGGTGCTCGCGGGAATTGCCGGCGCCGATCTGGCGATCGTCGTCGATCCCATCGACGGCACCAGCAACTACACCTGGGGGCTGCCTCTCTTTGGCATGCTTGCCGCGGTCACGATCAAGGGCGAAACCGTAGCCGGCCTGATCTACGATCCGATCGGCAAGGACTGGCTCTTCGGTCTGCGCGGTGCCGGCGCCTGGCAACGTGACAGTTCCGGCGCGTGCAGCGACATCCGCGTTGCCAGCCCGGTAGCTGTCGGCCAGATGATTGGCGTGACGTCCTGGTATCTGATGCCGGAACCCATGCGCTCCAGGGTCGCCGCCAATCTCGCCAGGGTGGGCGCACCATTCGCCTATCGTTGTGCAGCCTACGAGTACCGGCTCGTGGCCACCGGCAAATGCCACTTCTCGCTGCACTACAAGCTGATGCCCTGGGACCACGCGGCGGGGGTGCTCATTCATTCCGAGGCTGGCGGCTATGCAGCGCGCTATGACGGCAGCCGCTATCTGCCGTCGCAAACCACGGGCGGCATCATCTGCGCACCGGATCGGGAGAGCTGGACGGCCATACATGAGGTCCTGTTCGGATGACGGTTCCGGCCATTTTCGATCGGCCCCTGCAGAATCTGCGCCGCAGGAACCGGCGGCCATGCCCTCCCGAACCGCTTCTCGATCAGCTCGCACTGGAGTTCAGGGACCGCCTGTCCCTGATCAATCGCAGCTTTGCCAGGCCGGTCCTGCTCGGCCGGTTTGCAGCGCAGCTCGCCACCAGGATGGGTTTCGGCAAAGCCCTGGCGCCCTGTTCGATCATCGAGTTCGAGACCGAAGCTGAATTGCACGATCTTCCCGAAGGCGGTTTCGATTGCGTCCTTTACGGCCTGGGCCTCGAAGCCATGAACGATCCGGCCGGTGCCTTGATTGCGCTCCGGCGTGCGCTGCAGCCTGACGGCGTGCTTCTGGCCTGTCTCTTTGCGGGCGATACCCTGTGCGAATTGCGCGCCGCGTGGCTGGCAGCCGAAGCGGCGTTGCGCGGCGGCGCAAGTCCGCGCGTTGCACCCTTTGCCGAACTTCGCGACCTGGGCAGTCTCCTGCAACGGGCGGGCTATGCCTTGCCGGTCGCCGACATCGACCATCTGGTCCTGCGCTATCCGAGCGCCCTGGCCCTGATGGCCGAGATCCGCCAGTCGGGCCTGGGTGCTGCACTGCAGGCCCGGTCCCGCCGGCCGGTAACCGCTTCCCTGCTTGCGGCGGCCGCCGAGTACTATGAACGCAACTTCAGTGATCCCGACGGCCGCGTGCGCGCGACTGTTGACATCGCTTGGTTGACCGGCTGGGCGCCGCATCACAGCCAGCCGCGGCCATTGGCACCGGGCAGTGCCAAGAAACGCCTGGCGGACGCGCTCGGCACCCGCGAACGGCCATTATCGCGTGACTGAGCAGGCGCTTCACAGCATGTCGATGAGATATGGAATGAGCGGCAGATCGGCGGGCGGCATTGGGTAGTCGCGCAATTTGGCGGGCCTCACCCAGGCGAGCTCTTGCCCCTCGCATGGGGCCACCATACCGCTCCACCGCCGGCAGACATAGAGCGGCATCAGCAGATGGAAATCGTCGTAGGGGTGGCTGGCAAAGGTGAGTGGTGCCAGACACGCCTCTGAGACATCGATACCGAGTTCTTCCCGCAACTCGCGGATGAGCGCCATCTCGGGCCGCTCGCCCGCTTCCACTTTTCCGCCCGGGAACTCCCAGAGCCCGGACAACTGCCGGCCCGCGGGCCGTTTCGAGATCAGCACCCGCCCATCCGCGTCCACCAGCGCGACGGCAGCCACAAGAACCAGGCGCATCAGCTGCGGTAGGAGCCGTTGATGTCGATGTAGCGGTGCGTAAGATCGCAGGTCCAGATCGTGGCCTTGCCCCGCCCCACGCCGACATCGGCTTCGATCCGGATGTTCCGTCCCTTCATGTGCGGGACAATCTCGGCCTCGCGATAGCCCGCATGACGCATGCCCTTCTGGGCCACCAGCACCCCGCCGATCTTGATGCGGAGCTTATCCCGGACAGCCTTCTCGCCGGATTTTCCGATCGCCATGACGATGCGGCCCCAATTGGCGTCTTCCCCCGCAATCGCCGTCTTCACCAGCGGCGAATTGCCGATGGCCAGGCCAATGCGCCGCGCCGCGGCATCGCTTTCCGCTCCGGTGATCCGGATTTCGATCAGCTTCTCAGCCCCTTCGCCATCCTTAACCACCTGCAGCGCCAGGTCGAGGCACACGGCATCGAGAGCCCTGGCGAAGGGCTTGAGCCGCACATCATCGGCGCTTCTCAAGCCCTTCAGCGCCCCGCCAGCTGCACCTGTGGCAAAGAGCATGAGCGTATCGGAGGTCGAGGTATCGCCATCGACGGTGATGCAATTGAAGCTCCTGGCGACGCTTCGCGACAGCAGCTTTTGCAGGATGCCGGAGGGGATCGAGGCATCGGTAAACACGAAAGACAACATCGTCGCCATGTCAGGCGCGATCATCCCCGAGCCCTTGGCAATGCCGTTGATCGTCACCGGCGTCCTGCCGACTCGCGCCGTCTGCGTGCTTGTCTTCGGGAACGTGTCCGTCGTCATAATGGCCCGCGCGGCCGCATCCCAGGAGGCCGGCACCCGGCTGTCCACGAGTTCCGGCAGGGCCTGGACGATGTACGCAGGATCGAGTGGTTCGCCAATGACACCGGTCGATGCCTGAAAGACGTCCGATGCTTTGCACTTGAGGAGCCGGGCCACGGCCACAGCGACGCTCTGCACGGTCGCAACGCCGGCCTTGCCCGTAAAAGCATTGGCATTGCCGGCATTCACCACCAGTGCCCGCGCCGTACCGGACTTGAGGTGCCTGACACACCAGTCGACCGGTGCGGAACGCGATTTTGACGTGGTAAAGACGCCGGCGACAGCCGCGGGGCGTTCAAAGCAGGCCAGAAGCAGGTCAGGCCGCCCCTTGTAGCGCACTCCGGTTTCCGCCACTGCCAGCCGCACGCCGGCAATGTCCGGCAGGACCGGCAGGCGCTCGGGCGCCAGCGGCGACTTCGTATGAACGGCCATTCCCCTCCCCCGCGCCGTGCCTGCTACTGCGGTATCTGCAGGTCGGACTTGCCGCTGCTCGCCGCCGCGTCACCGCCCTGTTCGGCCGATGCGGGGCGCTTCTTTTCCAGTTCCTCGATCATCTTGTTGAGATCAGGATCAAGGATTTCGACCTTCGCGGCCCGGCGGGTCTCATCGACGACCTGCTGCACCTTCTTGCGGACCAGAATGTTGCGGATCGCTCCCTTGACCTGATCGAAGGGCTGGGCGCCGCCCATTTTCCGGTCCTCCAGCTTGATCAGGTGCCAGCCGAAATCCGTCTTGACCGGCTGCGAGACCTCACCCTTCTTCAAGGCAAAGGCCGCTTTCGAGAACTCCGCCACCATTTCGGGAGCGGTGAAATATCCGAGATCGCCGCCATACTCCTTGGAGCCATCAAGGCTGTACTGCTTGGCAAGGTCTTCGAATTTCTCGCCCTTTTCGATCTTCGCGGCAATGTCCCTGGCTTCCTTTTCGGTGTTGACCAGAATGTGCCGGGCCCGCACGCGCTCGGTCTGTTCGACCCGCGCCGCCTCGAGATCGTAGGCCGCCTTGATCTCCTCTTCGGTGACCATCGGCTTGATCTTTTCGAAGAAATACGCATCGCGGAGCGCCTTGGCCTGATACAGCGCCAGCCGTTCCTTGTACTCTTTGGTATCGGCGACACCCTCCTTGACCGCCCTCTGCGCGAGCAGATGCCGCTCGATCAGGTAGTTGACGACAAACGGATAGCGGGCCTTGGGCGGCAGGTCGGGCAGGAGGCCGATGATGTCGTCTGACGCCATCTGGGCTTCGCTTACCTTGATTTCGTGCCCGTTGACGATGGCTATGACCTTGTCCGGCGAGGGTGCCGCCTCCTGGGCCAGGGCCCAGCCGGCCAGCGGCGCGGCAACGGCCGCGGCCAATGCAATGCTCAAAAAAATCCGAGAATTCGGCATCGATTCCACCGTTTCCTGCCGGTTGTGGGAGCTCCGCCCCCGCTGATCCTGGAGGCGCTCATTGGCCCTCAAATCCGGCAACAATAAGCCTGATAACGCCGCCGAGCAGTGAATCCGCAGCGTTTTTGCGGCGCACATTGATCGCAAACCCGCCGCGATGCAAGTCCCGGCCGACCTTGTTTCCAACTAGTGGCCAGCGCGCCACATCTTGATTTTTCGGCCCGCCGCGATCATTTGCCGAGATTGCCCGGATCGATGAACTCAACTAGAACACCCCACCATTACGGCCGCCATTTCACGCGGCTGCAGCAGGCTACCCGAAAAGGACGATAAGCAGATGCTAGGACTGCGTGCAATCGCGGGGAAGATCTTCGGCACCAGCAACGATCGCAAAGTCGGCAAGTACCGGGCCCGCGTAGCCCAGATCAATGCCCTGGAAGCCGAGACCGCCGCGCTGAGTGACGACGAGCTGAGGGCTCGCACCGCACGTTTCAAGGAAGAGGTGGCAGGCGGCCGCGAACTTGACGATCTGCTGGCGCCGGCTTTCGCCACGGTGCGCGAGGCCGCCAAGCGCACCCTCGGGCAGCGACACTTTGACGTTCAGCTGATTGGCGGCATGGTCCTGCATGAAGGGCGCATTGCCGAGATGAAGACCGGCGAAGGCAAGACGCTGGTAGCGACGCTTCCCGTCTATCTCAACGCCCTCACCGGTAACGGCGTGCATGTCGTGACCGTCAATGATTACCTTGCCAGGCGCGACGCCGGATGGATGGGCCAGATCTACAAGTTTCTGGGCCTCAGCACCGGCGTTATCGTCCACGGTCTCAATGATCAGCAGCGCCGCCAGATGTATGCCTGCGACGTCACCTACGGCACCAACAACGAGCTGGGTTTCGACTATCTCCGCGACAACATGAAGTTCCATCTCGAGGAGATGGTCCAGCGCGGGCACAACTTCGCGATCGTCGACGAGGTCGATTCAATCCTCATCGACGAAGCCCGGACGCCCCTCATCATATCCGGTCCGCTGGATGACAAGTCGGAGCTCTACAACACCATTGACCGGTTCATTCCCGAATTGTCCCCGGAGGACTACGAACTGGACGAGAAACAGCGCTCCTGCACCTTGACCGAGAAGGGCAATGAACACCTCGAACAGGTCCTGGCAGCCGCCGGCCTTCTCAAGGGCACCAATCTCTACGATGCCGAGAACGTTACGATCGTCCATCACGTCAATCAGGCGCTGCGCGCCCACAAGCTCTTTCAGCGGGACAAGGACTACATCGTCAAGGACAACCAGGTCATCATCATCGACGAGTTCACCGGCCGCATGATGCCCGGGCGGCGCTATTCCGAGGGATTGCACCAGGCGCTCGAGGCCAAGGAGCATGTGACCATCCAGCCCGAGAACCAGACCCTGGCCTCCGTCACTTTCCAGAACTACTTCCGGCTCTACGACAAGCTTGCCGGCATGACCGGCACGGCCTCGACCGAAGCGGAGGAGTTCATGGACATCTACCGGCTGGATGTCATCGAAATCCCCACCAACATGCCGGTCGCCCGCAAGGACGACGATGACGAGGTCTATCGGACCGCGACCGAGAAGTACAATGCCATCATTGCGACGATCAAGGAGTCGCGGGAACGCGGCCAGCCGGTGCTGGTTGGCACCACTTCCATCGAGAAATCGGAACTCCTGTCTGGACTCCTCAACAAGCAGAACATTCCGCACAGCGTGCTGAACGCCCGCTACCACGAGCAGGAAGCGCAGATCATTGCCCAGGCCGGCGTATCTGGCGCCGTCACCATTGCGACCAACATGGCCGGCCGCGGCACCGACATCAAGCTTGGCGGCAACGAGGACATGCGCATAGCAACCGAGCTGGCCGACGTTCCACCCGGTCCGGACCGGGACGCGCGCGTGGCTGCCATCAAGGCCGAGGTCGAGGCCAACAAGCAGAAGGTTCTTGCGGCTGGCGGTCTTTTCGTGATCGGCACCGAGCGCCACGAGAGCCGCCGCATCGACAACCAGCTGCGCGGCCGCTCCGGACGCCAGGGCGACCCCGGCCGCTCCCTCTTCTACCTCTCCCTCGAAGACGATCTCATGCGCATCTTCGGATCGGAACGCATGGATTCGATGCTGCAGAAACTGGGCCTGAAGGAGGGCGAAGCCATTGTTCATCCCTGGATCAACAAGGCACTCGAGAAAGCCCAGCAGAAGGTCGAGGCCCGCAACTTCGACATCCGCAAGAATCTGCTCAAGTTCGACAACGTGATGAATGACCAGCGCAAGGTCATCTTCGACCAGCGAATCTCCATCATGAAGGGTGAGGAGATCAGCGAAACCATCGACGACATGCGTCACCAGGTCATCGACGATCTGATCACCAAGCACATTCCCGAAAACGCCTATGCCGAGCAGTGGGACGCAAAAGGGCTTCGCGAGCGGCTGCGCGAGGCCATTGCTCTCGACCTACCCGTCGACGACTGGGCCAAAGAGGAAGGCATTGCCGATGAGGAGATGCGCGAACGCGTCAAGACGGCCGCCGACGAACTCTACGCGTCCAAGCGCGAGAAGTACACGCCCGACATCATGCGCCAGGTGGAAAAGGCCGTGCTTCTCCAGACTCTCGACCATCTCTGGCGCGAGCACATCGTCACTGTCGAGCACCTGCGCCAGGTGATTGGCCTGCGCGGCTATGGCCAGCGCGATCCGCTCAACGAGTACAAGACCGAGGGCTACAACCTGTTCGAGGCCATGATTGCCAGGCTCCGCGAGATGGTGACGGCACAGGTCATGCGCGTCGAGATACAGACCCGCCCGCCCGGCGACATGCTGCCTGACGAGGATGAGTTGCCAGTCATGCGCGCCCATCACATCGACCCCACGACCGGCGAGGACGATGTCGGTGAGGGCGCCTTGTTCGGCCAGGCTGTGGCAACCGTGCAGGACGTTACCGCGGGCGCGGTGAAGAAGGTCGGCCGCAATGATCCCTGTCCATGCGGTTCGGGCAAGAAATACAAGCACTGCCACGGCGCCTTCGCCTGATGGCTGCTGCCCGTTACTGAAGAGCTCGGATTTTCCGGATCATTTTCGCACCGGCAGTTCCTGCCCCGGCCAGGTCGCTATGCGGCACTGGCGTATGCGATTGTCCCCATCATGCCGGCGTTCATGTGGTAGAGGTGGTGGCAGTGGAATGCCCAGTTTCCCGGGTTTGTGGCATCGAACATCACGGTCACGCTGCGACCGGGCGGCACCAGCACGGTATCGCGAAGCGCGCCCTTGACCCGTTTCCCGTCAATGGCGACCACCTTGAAGTAGTGGCCATGGAGGTGCATCGGATGGGCCATGGAGGTCACGTTCTGCATCGTGAGCTCGACCCGCTCTCCCTCCTTGACCGTGAACACCGTGTCATGCATTGACGGCTTACCGTTGAGACCCCAGGAATAGTCAGAGCCGCCACCCGTCAACAGGACCAGTTCGCTGCGGGTGACCGGCTCTTCCGGCAGTTCCGCAAGAGCTTCGAGTGTTGCCTCGAGTACCAGGTCGACGGCCGGGCTCGCCTCGCCCTCCACCGGCACTTGGGTAATGGCTGCACGACGCGTTGCCAGCACAATGCCGGCCCGTGCCGTGATGCCCTCGGGCCGAAACAAGATGGGCCAGGTCCCGGACTCGCTCGGTATCGTGATACGAAGATCGGCGCGCTGGGCAATGGCGAGCGGAAACCGCCTGCCGGAAACCGGCTTGATCGAGTGGCCGTCGACGGCAATCAGTTGTGCTTCAAGGCTACCCGTGTCGATCCACATATTGCTTGCCGCAGCACCATTGATGATGCGGAGCCGGACCCGCTGGCCTACTTCCACCCTGACGATCTCCGGATCCGCAAGTGTGCGATCATTGGCCAGATAGGCGTCAAAGCTCACATCATTGAGCAGAATGCCGGACCCAGCCTCGGCTTGGTTGCCCGTGGCGCCGTCATTCGTTTGCCCATGTCCTGTTGCGTGCGACGCGTGCAGCCCGCCGCCGCCGCGCAATTCCGCGAGGATCTCCACCGGGTCGCGGAAAGTGAAATCATGCAGCATGATCACATGCTCGATTTCATCAAACAGCGGCCTGGCGGTTTCCTTGATGATCAACGGTGCCGCCAGCAGCCTTTGCTCCTGCAGCCCGACATGGGAGTGCATCCAATGCGTCCCCGCAACGAAATTCAGGAACTCGTATGCCACGCTCTGTCCCGGCCGGATCGGCGGCCGCGGCAGCCGCGGCACACCGTCCATTTCGGCAGGTGGCGTCAGGCCATGCCAATGAATGAGTGAGTCTTCGCTCAGGTCATTGATAACTTCCACCCGGAACATCTCGCCGACCACCCCCTCAATGCCCCGGAGGCCCCGCGGACCCTCGATTCCGAAGACCTCCGCCGCGCGGCCGTTGACCTCGAGCACCCGCTTGCGCAGCCTGAGCTGCGTGCCCGTGCCGGCAGCCGCCTGTGGACGGCCACTGCCGTGGCTCATGCCGATCGCCGTGGCGCCTGCGGCCCAGAGCAACTCCCGCCTGGTCATTCTGCCGTTCATCTGAGCGCTTCTCCTTGCTCGTGCCATCCGGCCATATGTGCGAGGAAGTCACCCCGTTCAAGCGACGAGATGGCAATTGCTGCGGCCTGGCTGCAAGTCGCCTGTGTGTACGGCATTTCAGGGCGCTGCACTTGCGGTCATCTCCTCGGCGTCGACCACATACCTCTTGTCGACCACCTTGATCTTCGGCACCGCCCGCTGCGCCTCGAACACGTCATATCCCCGCTTGAGATCCCTCCAGAATGCGGCCCACCGCGAAGCCTTGTGCCGCGCCATGTTCGCAGCGGTCATCCGGAAGGGAAAGATATGAACGTCGACCGCCGGCTGCCCGGCCCGCAGCGCGGCTTCGACAATGCGATAGATGTCGTCGACGGCACCATTTGTCATGGCGTAGCAGCCGGCCGAGCTGCATCCGCCATGAACCATCAGGAACGACCCCGTCCTTCCATGCGCCTTGTCGAAGGCATTGGGAAAACCCAGATTGAAGGACAGGTGCCAGCGGCTGTACGGATTGAGTTGCTCCAGTGCAACCCTGTAGAATCCTTCCGGGGACTGCCTGTCGCCCTGTTTGAGTTTCGGACCAAGTGTTCCCGACCACCGGCATATGGGGTAGTCTTGGAACAGCAGCCACTTGTCACCGCGCTTCATCCACAGCTCAAGGATGGATTCCTGCTTGAATATCCGGATGAATGCCGGTTGACCCATGGCCACGTCCCGGCTGTCGAGACGAGCCGGTAGCGTCCTTTTGGACTCCGCTACAGAGACCTCATTGCGCTGTAGATAGAACTGGTAGCCGGCAAGTGACAGGACGGCAACAACCACAGCGGCGATAGTCGCGATGATGCGCTTCATCGATCCCAGTTAGCCAAGGCAATCGTGGCGGCAACATGACCTACAAAACCATCCCAATCCTTAAGAATTTGTCACGGCGGTGCCCGCGCAGTGCCTCCGGCTGCATCTCCTTGAGGTCGGCAAACGCCTTGGCGATGGCCTCGCCGGCCGAGGCAATCGTGTCCTGCGGCGCGCGATGGGCTCCACCCGTGGGTTCTGGAATGACGTTGTCGACGATCCCCAGCTTCTTGAGGTCCTGCGCCGTGATCTTCATGGCGCTTGCGGCATCCTGCGCCCGCGAAGGATCATGCCAGAGAATGGACGCAGCCCCCTCCGGTGATATGACGCTGTAGATCGAGTGTTCGAGCATGAGGACGGCATTGGCCGCAGCGATGGCGATCGCCCCGCCCGAACCGCCTTCGCCGATGATGATGGCAACCAGCGGCACCCCGAGTCCGAGGCAGCAGTCGGTTGATCGGGCAATGGCTTCAGCCTGGCCCCGCGCTTCCGCATCAATGCCCGGATAGGCGCCGGCTGTGTCGACGATGGTGAGAACCGGCAAGCGGAATTTGTCGGCGAGTTCCATGAGGCGGACCGCCTTACGGTACCCCTCCGGTCGGGCCATGCCGAAATTGTGTTTAAGCCGCGCCTGTGTGTCGGAGCCCTTCTCCTGGCCAATGACGACGATCGGCTCACCGCGGAACCGGCCAAGCCCGCCAATGATCGCCGCGTCCTCGCCAAACTTGCGGTCGCCGGCAAGCGGCGCAAAATCTGAAATCAACGCTGCGACATAATCCAGCGTATGCGGTCTTTCGGGGTGCCGCGCGACCTGTGCCTTCTGCCAGGGAGTAAGCGATTGATAGAGGTCCGCAAGGCTCTTCGCGGCCTTTCTTTCCAGGGCCTTGACTTCTTCACCGATCGCCACCGCCGGGTCGTTGGCCGCAAGTGCCTTGAGCTCCGCGATCTTGCCCTCAAGCTCGGCCACCGGCGCTTCGAAATCGAGAAAGGAAAGCATCATCCCTCAGCATCTGGCGCCTGGCGGCGCAAACTGGGCGCAAGGTGGCGACGCGGCCATCCGATGTCAACCGCGCTTTGCAAGCGGATGGAAGGTCTCCAGCGCGCGTCGTAGCTGGTCGGTTTGCACATGCGTATAGATCTGCGTCGTCGAGATATCAGCGTGCCCAAGCATCTGCTGGACCGCCCTCAAGTCTGCGCCTCCTTCCAGCAAGTGCGTGGCGAACGCATGCCGCAGGACATGCGGCGACAGCCGTCGCGGGTCGATACCTGCCTCGGGGGCCAGTTGTTTGAGATCGAGCGCGAAATGCTGCCTGGTCAGATGGCCGGAACGGCCGTGCGAGGGAAAAAGCCACTTCTTGCCGCCTTGCCCGTGCTTCTCAAGCAGCTCAAGATAGGCAGCGATCGCACGACGCGCCATCCCCGATACCGGAACCAGCCGTTCCCGGTCTCCCTTGCCCCGTATGATGAGAAACCGCTCATCGGCCTTGACGGCTGCAACCGTCAGCCCCACCAGCTCGCTGACCCGCAAGCCTGTCGCATAGAGGAGTTCCAGCAGGCAGAGCAGGCGGTGGGATTTCAGCGCCTGCAGTCCCAGGCCGGTAGCGCAGCGCTGCCGTGCGGCCTCCACCAGCCTTTCGACCTCGTCGATCGACAAGAGCTTGGGTAGCGGCCGCCTTTTGCGCGGACTGACGACGATCCGGGACGGGTCGGATGCCGCAATGCCTTCTCCCAGCAGGAAACCATGCAACTGCCTGATGGCAGAAAGGCGCCGTGCCGCCGTCGTCCTGGACAATCCCCGCACTTCGAGATGTTCAAGGTAGTCCCGGATATGCTCGGGTTGGGCGCTGTCCAGCTCCACGCCTGCCTCGCTCAGAAAGCCCGCATAATCTTCGACATCGCGCTGATAGGCGTCCAACGTGTGCGCGGCGGCCCCTCGCTCCGCACTGAGCATTTCGATGAAATTGTCGATGAGACGCGCGCTGCGGGGCGATGACCTGCGGTTACTGCTGCCGGATTCTTTCATGGGGCAATGACTTTACGATCTCCGATTGCTCCGGGGGGAAGGATGCAAGCCCCCAGGCACCCGCGTAGACAGCACCACCCAAGCACGCCAAGATTAACAGGAAGCGAAGACTGTCAGGCACCGTTGGCCACTCCTGATTCACTTTGATTATTCTGCCCGGTTTGCCGATGCCCGCCAAGCCACGAGGCAAAAACCTTTGCGACTAAGGAGCTTAGACGATAGAAGTGCGCGGACCTTGCTACCTGCCCATGACAACGAGCCGCCGTTCACTGACCAGGGAGATCGAGATCATCAGGCAGCGCCTCGATGGTCATGTCATCGTGCTCGTTGGTCTGATGGGAGCCGGCAAGACCTCGGTGGGCCGTCGCCTGGCAGAGCGGCTGGACATCAGCTTTGTCGATGCGGACCACGAGATTGAGGAGGCGGCGGGCAAGACCATTCCGGAGATCTTTCAGGACCACGGTGAATCCTATTTCAGGGAGGGTGAACGCAAGGTGATAGCTCGGCTTCTCGGAACCGGACCTCGGGTTCTGGCGACGGGTGGCGGCGCCTTCATGAACGAGGAGACCCGCAGCAACATCCGCCGGGCCGGTGTTTCGGTCTGGTTGCGGGCCGAATTGCCCCTGCTCATGAAGCGTGTAAAGAAGCGGTCGAATCGCCCGTTATTGCGGACGGACGACCCGGAAGCTGCAATGCTGAAGCTGATGGAAACGCGCTACCCGGTCTATGCCCAGGCAGACATCACGATTGATTCCCGTGATGTCGCGCACTCGGCCATGGTTGGTGACATCATCAGAGCCCTGGCCGACTGGGAAGGTTGGGAGAGGTTGGAACATGGACAGCCCAGCGCCCGTGCAGGCTGAGACGGTACCGGTCTCCCTGGGGGCCAGGAGTTACGACATCGTCATCGGCGAGGGCCTTCTGGCGGACGCCGGGGCCTTGATTGCGCCGCACCTGAAGCGCCCGCTTGTCGCGATCGTGACCGACGAGAATGTGGCGCGCGCCCATCTCCCGGCCCTGGAACATAGTTTGAGCTCGTCGGGCATTGCCAGCTCCGTCATCACTCTGCCGCCCGGCGAAGCGACCAAGAGCTACACGCATCTGGCAACCCTCTGCGACGCGCTGCTGGCCGCCGGGATTGAGCGTGCCGACCGGATCGTCGCCTTTGGCGGCGGAGTCATCGGCGATCTCACCGGCTTTGCTGCCGCCATTCTGCGGAGAGGCGTGGGATTTGTTCAGATTCCAACCACGCTGCTGGCCCAGGTCGATTCCTCGGTCGGCGGCAAGACCGGGATCAATTCGCGGCATGGCAAGAACCTCATCGGGGCCTTCCACCAGCCCCTGCTGGTCTTGGCCGACACCAGGCTCCTCGATTCGCTGCCACGCCGGGAGCTTGCTGCCGGCTACGCCGAAGTTGCGAAGTACGGCCTCCTCGGCGATCTGCAATTCTTCGAATGGCTCGAGGCCAATATCGAGCGTGTTCTGGCCGGCGAGGCCTCGGCGCGCATTCATGCCATCAAGACGAGCTGCCAGGCCAAGGCGCGCATCGTGGCGCAAGATGAGACGGAAACCGGCCTGCGCGCGCTCCTCAATCTCGGCCACACATTTGCGCATGCGCTCGAAGCCGCCACCGGTTATTCTGACCGCCTCCTGCATGGCGAGGCGGTCGCGATCGGCATGGTACAGGCGTTCAGGTTCTCCGAGCGATTGGGCATCTGCAGGCCGCAGACCTCCGGCCGCGTTGCCAGCCACCTGGCAAGGGCAGGATTGCCCGTCCATGTATCAGCCATTGCGGGGTCCCTGCCGGGACCTGAAGCTCTTGCCGCCATCATGCGCCAGGACAAGAAAGCCAGATCCGGCAGCCTGACCTTCATCCTCGCCCGTGCCATCGGCGACACATTCGTCGCCAATGACGTCAGGGAGAGCGACGTCGTCGCCTTTCTCGAGGACGACATGCGGCACCCATGGCAATGACCCAGGGTTTTGCTGTATCCGCCATAGCCGTACTCGTCCTCGCCGCTGCCTTCTTTTCCATGTGTGAGACGGCACTGGCAACCGTCTCCCGTTCGCATCTGCATGAACTCGATCGGCGCGGCAACCGGCGGGCGACGGCCGTCCTCAGACTTGTCAGCCAGCGCGAATCGACAACTGCCGCTCTTCTTCTGGCCAAGACTGTTCTGATCGTGGCGGCAGTTGTACTTGCCGCGGCCGCCGCGCTGCATGACTGGGGTGACAGAGGTCTCGCCTACGTGATACCGGCCGCAACACTTGCCATCCTGGTGGTCGTCGAAATCATCCCGAAGACGATTGCCGTCCTGCACACCGATCGGCTGGCCATGATGGCGGCGCCGCTTCTCACCATCCTTCTGCCGCCGCTCGCAGCGGTCGTCCTTGCCCTTGAAAACCTGGTCAAGCGGCTGAGCCGCCTCCTTGGCGCAGACATCAGCCTGTCCCAGGACATCCTTTCTGCCAACCCGGAACTGCGTGGTGCCATCGACCAGCACCTCCAGGAGGGAGCCGTCGTCAAGAAGGACCGCGACATGCTCGGCGGCATCCTCGACTTGAGCGAGTTGGAGGTATCCGACGTCATGGTCCATCGCACCAAGATGCTTTCCTTCGACGCGACCCGCCCGGTAGACAGAATGCTCGACGATATCCTGAAGAGCGGCCACACCCGCGTGCCGGTCTGGAAAGACAATCCCGACAACATCATCGGCATTCTCAATGCGAAGGATCTGTTTGCCGAAATCCATAGGAACAATGGCGATCCGACCAAGGTGAATGTCGAGGATATCATGTCGCCACCATGGTTCGTGCCGGACACCCGGGCCCTTTCCGATCAGCTCAATGCCTTTCTGCGCCGCCGCTCCCATTTTGCGATCGTTGTTGACGAGTACGGCGAGATGATGGGGATCGTAACCCTGGAGGACATCATCGAGGAAATTGTCGGCGACATATCCGATGAGCACGATACTGTCGCAGCAGGCATTCGCCAGCAGCCGGACAAATCCTTCATCATCGATGGCACTGTTCCGGTGCGCGACATCAACCGCGTCCTCGATTGGCGGCTCCCGGAGGACGAGGCCACGACGATTGCCGGCCTGGTCATTCACGAAGCCCGCATGATTCCCGTGACCGGCCAGGTCTTCACCTTTCACGGCTACCGCTTCGAGGTCCTGCGCAAACGCCGCCACCAGATCACGGCGCTCAGGGTGACTCCCGTTTGGCACTCGCCGCCAGCCTGAGCCTCATGGCCTGTGCGCCGGCACATGTATTGCCGCGAAACTGGCTCGTCTGCTGAATCTCCGGCGGCACTTCGCTCCTGGCGACCGGCTCGAACCCCAGCATCTCGAAAAACGCCGTGGCACTGGCCGTCAGCAGGTAGACTTCTCGCACTGCCGCGTTGCGCGCCTCGCCCAGCATCTTGAGGGTCATTACCCGGCCAAGCCCCTGCCCCTTTTGTTGGGGCCGGACTGCAACTGAGCGGAGCAGCGCATAGGGCGGCACCATGTCGAGACCGGCCGCGGCCGCGAGCACGCCGTCGCCCTGCATCATGCCGATAAAGGTCTTACCCGCGAGATCATCAGCGGGCAGCTTCACGGAATTGAGAAGGTCGATGAGGTCCGGCGCGGCAGCATCGAGTTCCACGAAGTGCAAGTCCTCTTCGGGAGCGACGGCCTCGATGGCCAGCGCGTGCACGCGCGAACGCATGAGCTCCCCAAGCACTTCATTGACCATCCGATGGCGCGCCACGCGGATCTTCCCGGAGAAGCCCGGCGCCACGATGCGCACCCTGAAGTGGCTCTCCCCCATGGGATGCGCCCCGGCATGCCCAACATGCTGCTGCGACTCGTCGATTACCTTCAGAGACAGCGGACTGAGTTCTGCCACGAGTTTCTGGGTGATCAGTTGTCCAACCGGGCCGAGCGCCATATGTGAATCCTTCAATGACTTGCCCGTAAATGTGGCAGAGCGCATAATTTTGCAATGAAACTCGATTCCAAGTATTTCGACAGGATCAGGGTCAAGCCCGGCCGGGACACCGCTGAAAGGCGGCGCGCGCCACCCTGCGATTGGCCGGGTTGCGGCAAGCCCGGACCGCATCGCGCGCCCAAGGGGCGCAGCCAGGAAGGGCAGTTTTACAATTACTGTCTTGAGCACGTGCAGCTTTACAACAAGTCCTACAACTTCTTTGAAGGCATGCCAGACGATGCCATTGCAGGATGGCAGAAGGAGGCAATGACCGGTCATCGTCCGACCTGGAAGCTGGGCGAGAATTCCTGGGCTGCCCACAACGGCCCCAAGCGCAAGGGCGAAAGGGCCAAGTCCACCCATGATCCCTTTAACCTTTTTTCCGGGGACAGCGTCGATTCCCCGCGCAAACAGGGACGGACTATTCGCAATGCTGAACTGAAGGCACTGCATACCTTGGGCCTCGACGAGACTGCCACGCCCGAGAAGACCAAGCTGCAGTACAAGACGCTGGTCAAGCGCCTGCACCCCGACGCCAATGGCGGCAGCCGCGACAACGAGGACGCCTTGAAGGCGGTCATCCAGGCCTATGACTACCTGCGATCGACGGGATTTTGCTGAACTTGCCCTCATAACGGTGAACGTCTACAACCCCGGCTCCCATGCCATCCGCGAAAAAGAAACCGAGTCCCATGACCGCAACGCTCAATGGCGAAGCCAACGGCTTGCCCGACATGAAGGTGTCGGTGCGCCAGCTCTTTGGCATTGATACCGATCTCGAAGTGCCCGCCTATTCGCAGCGCGGCGAACATGTTCCCGACTATGACGAGGATTACCTGTTCAACCGGGAAACCACGCTCGCCATCCTCGCCGGGTTTGCCTACAACCGCCGCGTGATGGTGACCGGCTACCATGGCACCGGCAAGTCGACCCACATCGAACAGGTGGCGGCGAGGCTGAACTGGCCCTGCATCCGCATCAATCTTGACAGCCACATCAGCCGCATCGATCTGATCGGCAAGGATGCCATCGTGCTCAGGGATGGCAAGCAGGTCACCGAGTTCCGTGAGGGCATCCTGCCCTGGGCCTACCAGCACAATGTGGCGCTGGTCTTCGATGAGTATGATGCCGGCCGGCCGGATGTGATGTTCGTCATCCAGCGTATCCTCGAATCCTCCGGCAAGCTGACATTGCTCGATCAGTCCAAGGTAATCCGCCCCCACCCGGCATTCCGCCTGTTCGCCACGGCCAACACCATCGGTCTCGGCGACACCACCGGCCTTTACCACGGCACCCAGCAGATCAACCAGGCCCAGATGGACCGCTGGTCCATTGTCACGGCGCTGAACTACCTGCCGCATGCCCAGGAGGTCGGTATCGTTCTCGCCAAATGCCGTGACTACGCCAGCGACAAGGGCCGCAAGACCATTGCCAACATGGTGCGGGTCGCCGATCTGACCCGCAATGCTTTCGTGCAGGGTGATCTTTCCACCGTCATGAGCCCGCGCACGGTCATCACCTGGGCCCAGAACGCCGAGATCTTCGGCGACATCGGTTATGCTTTCCGCGTGACCTTTCTCAACAAGTGCGACGAGCTCGAACGCCCGATCGTCGCGGAATTCTATCAGCGCTGCTTCGGCGAGGAACTGCCCGAGTCCTCCGCCCACGTTGCCCTGGCTTGAGAGGACATGGCCGACACCCGCGAAGGACCCTCTGCCAACTTCAAGCGGTGTATCACCGCCGCCATGCGGACGATTGCCGGCGATCACGACCTGACGGTGACCTTCGGCACCGAGGCGCCGGGCCTCACCGCCAATCGCGCCAAGCTTCCGCAGATTTCCAACGATCTGCCGCCGAACGAGGTGGCCGTGGTCCGCGGCCTGTCCGATTCCTTTGCGCTGCGCCTGTCCAACCACGACGCCGGAGTCCATGCCAAGTATCGGCCCGAGGGCAAGAATGCCCGCGCCGTTTTCGAGGCCGTCGAACAGGCCCGCGTCGAAGCGCTTGGCGCCAACGCCATGCCGGGCATGGCCGACAATCTGGCGGCGATGCTGCATGACCGCTACCAGAAGAAAACGATCACCCGCTCGACCGACCGCAAGGACGCGCCGCTCGAGGAGGCCGTGGCGCTGATCGTGCGCGAGCGCCTGACCGGCGCGCCACCACCCCAGAATGCCAGGCTGCTCGTCGACCTCTGGCGCCCCTGGGTCGAGGAGAAGGCGGCACGCACCCTCGATCATCTGCTTGAGGCGATTCACGACCAGACCTCTTTCTCGCGCATGCAGCGCGACCTGATTGCCTCGCTCGATATGGCCGACGAACTGGGCGACGACCCCGACCAGTCGGAGAGCAGCGAGCAGGAGCAGGAGCCCGAACCCGAATCCGGCGAGCAGAACGAGACGCCCGAGGGCGAGGAGCAGGAAAGCCAGCAATCGGCCATGGAGGAAATGCAGGACGCCGAAGGCGATACCGAAGCAGCCGAAATGGAGACGCAACAGCTGGAGGCGGACGACGTCCCCGACGACATGGAGGGGGAGGACCAGGAGGATGGCGAGGAGCCCTGGCGGCCGCAGCTGCCCTTCGCCTCGCTGACCAACGAGGACTTCTACAAGGTCTTCACCAACCAGTTCGACGAGGAGATCTCCGCCGAGGATCTGTGCGACGCCGAGGAGTTGACCAGGCTGCGCAACTATCTCGACAAGCAGCTCTCCAACCTGCAGGGCGTCGTGGCGCGGCTTGCCAACCGGCTGCAGCGCCGCCTCATGGCCCAGCAGAACCGCTCCTGGGACTTCGATCTCGAGGAGGGCATTCTCGACGCCGCGCGCCTGCCCCGCGTCATCATTGACCCGATGCACCCCCTTTCCTTCAAGGAGGAACAGGAGACCCAGTTCCGCGATACCGTGGTCACGCTGCTGCTCGACAATTCCGGATCGATGCGCGGCCGCCCGATCACCGTGGCGGCAACCTGTGCCGATATTCTCGCTCGCACCCTCGAGCGTTGCGGCGTCAAGGTCGAGATCCTCGGTTTCACCACACGGGCCTGGAAGGGCGGCCAGTCGCGCGAGAAATGGCTGGCCGCCGGCAAGCCGGGCAATCCCGGCCGCCTCAACGATCTCCGCCACATCATCTACAAGGCGGCCGACCAGCCCTGGCGGCGGGCACGGCGCAATCTCGGCCTGATGATGCGCGAGGGCCTGCTCAAGGAGAACATCGACGGCGA
>CAZIXE010000002.1:0-118915 GCA_964543235.1 uncultured Rhizobiaceae bacterium
AGTGGCTCGAAACGGTGGAGGCCCAGGAGGACAACAACCTGTCCTTCAACCAGGCGACGACCCTCATCAACAAGTATGGCGATGAGCTGAAGGGCATCTTCGGCATGACCTCGGTGGCAACCCCGGCTTCTGCAGAAGCCGTGACCCAGGCCGGCAAGTGTGGCTCGATCGCCGTCGTAGGGTTGGCCACGCCCAACGCCATGAAGCCCTATGTCGAGAAGGACTGCGTCAAGTCGGTGGTGCTGTGGAACCCGGTGGACCTTGGCTACGCCGCCATGCACGTGCTCCGCGCCGTGGCCGACGGCGCTCTGAAGCCGGGAGCAACCAGCGTCAAGGCCGGCAAGCTCGGCGATCTCCAGGTGATCAACGGCTCCGAAATCCTCCTCGGCGCGCCTTACACTTTCACCAAGGAGAATATCGGCCAGTTTGATTTCTGATACGCGCACACCGCTCGTCTTCTCCCCGCACAACGGGGAGAGGACGAGAAAGCCAATGAAAGTGAGTAATCATGACCAATTCCGTGACCGTTCCCTCGCTCTGGGATGATGCGAAGGCGGCCGCGCTCGACGAACCGGGCCTCCTGCTCTACCGCTCCAACCTGCTCGGCGCCGATCTCCACATCACCAATTTCGGCGGCGGCAACACCTCTGCCAAGATCGGGGCGACAGACCCGCTGACCGGCAAGCCGGTCACCGTGCTCTGGGTCAAGGGTTCGGGTGGCGATCTCGGCTCCATGAAGCTCGACGGCTTCGCCACCCTTTATCTGGACAAGCTTGAATCCCTCAAGGGCCTCTACAAGGATCTCTCGCAGGAAGACGAGATGGTCCACAACCTCAACCACTGCACTTTCAATCTCAACCCCCGCGCCGCCTCGATCGATACCTGCCTGCACGGCTATGTGCCGCACCGCCATGTCGACCACGTCCATTCCGATGCGGTGATTGCCATTGCCGCGTCGAAGGACTCGGAACGCCTGACCCGCGAGGTGTTCGGCGACGAGATGGGCTATCTGCCCTGGCAGCGCCCCGGCATCGACCTCGGCATCAAGCTCGGCGACATGGCGCGTAACAACCCCCACTTTGTCGGCGTCGTGCTGGGCTCGCACGGGCTCTTCACCTGGGGACCCGATTCGAAAAGCTGCTACGAAACCACGCTGCGCATCATCAACAAGGCCGCCGTCTGGCTGGAGGGCAACCGCCGGAAACCGGCCTTCGGCGGCGAGGCGGTGAAAGCCCTTGATCCAAGCGAACGCCGCGCCGCAGCCATCCGCCTCATGCCGGAGATCAGGGGCCGCATTTCGAAACAGGAGTACAAGATCGGCCATTTCACCGACGCTCCGGAAGTCCTCGAATTCGTCAATTCGAAGCAGCTCGGCGAACTGGCGCCGCTCGGGACCTCCTGCCCCGACCATTTCCTGCGCACCAAGATCAGGCCGCTGATCGTGCCGCATGATGCCGGCGGCGCGGCGCTCGACAAGCTGATCGAGGGTTACCGCGCCGATTACGCCGCCTACTACGAGCGCTGCAGGCATCCCGACTCGCCCAAACTCCGCGATCCCAACGCGGTGATCTATCTGGTGCCGCAGGTCGGCATGATTTCCTTCGCCAGGGACAAGGCAACGGCCCGCATTGCTTCTGAGTTCTACGTCAACGCCATCAATGTGATGCGGGGCGCCTCCGGCGTCTCCGCCTACATGGGCCTTCCCGAACAGGAGGCCTTCAACATCGAATACTGGCTCCTCGAGGAGGCCAAGCTCCAGCGCATGCCGAAGCCGAAAAACCTTGCCGGACGCGTGGCGCTGGTGACCGGCGCCGCGGGTGGCATCGGCTCCGCCATTGCCGCCAGGCTGCTCGCGGAGGGCGCCTGCGTCGTGCTCGCCGACATCGACCGGAAGTCGCTGGACGAGACCGTGGCGGGTTTCGCGGCGGCCTACGGCAGGGACAATGTCCGGGGCGTCATCGTCGATGTCACGAGCGAGGAAGCGGTGATTGCCGGCGTCAGCACCGCCATCGCCGAATTCGGCGGCCTCGACATGGCCGTCAACAACGCCGGCATCACGCTCGCCGCTGCGGTCGAGGACACGACTCTCGACCTCTGGAACCGCAACATGGCGATCCTCGGTACCGGCTACTTCCTGGTGGCCCGCGAGGCCTACCGCCTGATGAAGTCGCAAGGGCTGGGCGGTTCCATGGTCTTCATCGGCTCCAAGAATGCCATCGCCGCCTCGCCCGGCGCCTCCGCCTATTGTTCGGTCAAGGCCGCGGAGGTCCATCTCGCCCGCTGCATGGCGCTGGAAGGCGCTCCCCATGGCATCCGCGTCAATGTCGTCAATCCCGATGCGGTGTTGAAGGGCTCCAAGATCTGGCAGGGACCTTGGCGCCAGCAGCGCGCCGCATCGCTGAGGATCAGCGAGGACGAACTCGAGGAGCATTACCGCAAGCGCTCGCTGCTGCAGCGCTCGGTCTACCCGGAGGATATCGCCGAAGCCGTCTATTTCTTCGCCTCCGATCTCTCCAGCAAGTCGACCGGCAACTTCCTCAATGTCGATGCCGGCAACGCCGCCTCCTTCACGAGGTGAGTCATGAGCTTTGCAATCTCCGCCGATTTCATCGCCGGCCAGAACCGCAAGATCGAAGCCGCCCACGCTGAGGACTATGAAGCACTGGCCCGCCAGCTGGCCCGCCGCGGCCTTGATATCGAGGCCCTGACGCAGCGCGCCATGGCTTACGCCGTCGCCGTACCGACCTGGGGGGTTGGCACCGGCGGCACCCGCTTTGCAAGGTTTCCAGGACCCGGCGAGCCCCGTCACATTCACGACAAGCTCGAGGATTGCGGCGTCATCAACCAGCTCTCGCGCGCGACCCCCACCGTCTCGCCGCATTTTCCCTGGGACAAGGTGGCAGACTACAACGCGCTCCGCCAGGAAGCAGCCTCCCACGCGCTGGGTTTCGATGCGGTGAATTCCAACACGTTCCAGGACGCGCCCGGCCAGCAACATTCCTACAAGTTCGGCTCGCTGACCCATGCCGACCGCGCGACCCGGCAGCAGGCCGTCGAGCACAATATCGAATGCATCGAGATCGGCAGGAAGCTGGGCTCGACCGCGCTCACCGTCTGGATTGCCGATGGCGCGAATTTCGCCGGCCAGTCCAGCCTCAGCCGGGCCTTCGACCGCTATCTTGAATCGCTTGCCGCGATCTATGCGGAGCTGCCGAAGGATTGGTGCGTTTTCCTCGAGCACAAGCTCTATGAGCCCGCCTTTTACTCAACGGTGATCGCCGACTGGGGTTCGAGCTACATGGCTGCAACCGAGCTGGGCCCCAAGGCCAAATGCCTCGTCGATCTTGGCCACCACGCCCCCAACACCAACATCGAGCAGATCGTCTCCCGCCTGATTCGCGCCCGGAAGCTGGCGGGCTTCCACTTCAACGACTCGAAATACGGCGATGACGATCTTGATTCGGGTTCGGTGGACCCCTTCCGCCTGTTCCTGGTGTTCAACGAGCTCGTCGACGCCGAGATGCGCAAGGCACCGGGCTTCGCGCCAGCCTACATGATCGACCAGTCGCACAATGTCACCGATCCGATCGAGAGCCTGATCGCGTCGGCCGGCGAGATTCTCAGGGCCTATGTTCAGGCCTCGCTGATCGACCGCGCAGCACTGGCCGCCGCCCAGGAGGCAAGCGACGTGATGCTGGGCCACCGCATCGTCAAGCAGGCCTTCGTGACCGACGTCTCGCCGATCCTCGCCGAGGCCAGGAAGCGCAAGGGCGGCGCCCTTGACCCCATCGCCTGCTATCGCGCTTCGGGCTACCGCGCCGCCAAGGCGGGCGAACGCCCGGCCGCCGCCGGCACTTCCGCGGGGATCGTATAGCATCGCCGCATGCCCGCCCTCGCTTGGAGGCGCTGCCGACATTGGCTATGTGTCGCCCATGACTGACCGCGACCGCTGCCTTGCCCTCGACCTTGCCGATCCCCTGCGTGGCCGCCGCGACCTCTTCGCAATCCCCGCGGATCTGATCTATCTCGACGGCAATTCGCTGGGCGTCCTGCCCCGCAATGTCGCCGGCCGCCTTTCGCACACCGTGTCGGAGCAATGGGGCCGCGACCTCATCACCTCCTGGAACGTCAATGGCTGGTTCGACCTGCCGCGCCGGGTCGGCGACCGCATCGCCCGCCTGATCGGCGCACCCGCCGGCACGGTCGTCGCCGCCGACACCATCTCGATCAACCTCTACAAGCTTTTGGGCGCGGCGCTGAGGCTCCGCCCCGGGCGCAAGGTCATTCTTTCCGACACCGGCAATTTCCCGACCGATCTCTACATGGCCCAGGGCCTCGTCGATTTTCTCGGCCACCGCCACGAACTGCGGCTCGTGGCGCCTGAGGGTGTTGAAGCGGCGATCAGCAAGGACGTGGCCGTGCTCATGCTGACCGACGTCGACTACCGCACCGCCAGGCGCCACGATATGCTGGCCCTGACCCGCGCCGCCCATCGCAACGGCGCGCTGGTCATCTGGGATCTCGCCCATTCGGCCGGCGCACTCCCCGTCGATCTTGAAAGCTGCAACGCCGATTTCGCCGTGGGCTGCACCTACAAGTACCTGAACGGCGGGCCCGGCGCCCCCGCCTTTCTCTATGTGCGGCCGGACCTGCAGGATGAGGTGCAATCGCCGCTGTCCGGCTGGTGGGGCCATGCCAAGCCCTTTGCTTTCGACCTCGACTACCAGCCGGCGCCGGGCATTCTCCGCCAGCAATGCGGCACCCAGGCCATCCTCGCCATGGCCGCCCTCGATGCCGCCCTCGACGCCTTTGACGGCATCGACATGACGGCCGTGCGTGCCAAGTCCCTGGCCCTGGCCGAACTCTTCATCGCCCGCGTCGAGACCCTGTGCGGCCCCTTCGGCGTAAGCCTCGCCGGGCCTCGCGATCTCGCGGCGCGCGGTTCGCATGTATCGTTCCACTGTCCCAACGGCTACGCCGTGATGCAGGCACTGATTGCCGACCGCGTCATCGGCGATTTCCGCAGCCCCGATCTGATCCGCTTCGGCCTCACCCCGCTCTACACCCGCTTCGTCGATGTCTGGGACGCCGCTGGGCGCCTGCATGCGATCCTCGCCTCGCGCCGCTGGGACCGCCCCGAATGGCTGGCGCAGAAGCCCGTCACATGATCATCGACATCTCGCAGCCCCTCTCTCCCGGCATGGCATTCTTCCCCGGCGATGCCCCCTACGCCGAAAGCCCAACCTTCACCATCGCGCCCGGCTGCCCCGTCAACGTCGCCCGCCTCAGCCTCTCGGTCCATTGCGGCACCCATGCCGACGCGCCGCTTCACTACAGTGCCGCCGGCGCCCCCATCGGCGCCCTGCCGCTCGATCCCTTCATCGGCCCCTGCCGCGTCATCGACGCCCGCGCCGCGACGCCCCTGGCCTTGCCGGAGCACATCGCCGCCGCCCTGTCCGGCTGCCCGCCCCGCATTCTGCTCCGCCTCACGGACGCACCCGATCCGAAGTCATGGCCTACGGGGTTCCGCGCCCTGGCGCCGGAACTGATCGATTATCTCGCCGCCTGCGGTGTGCGGCTGGTCGGCATCGACACCCCCTCCGTCGATCCCGAGACGTCGAAGACCCTGCCGGCCCATCTGGCCGCGCTTCGTCATGACCTGCGCATCCTCGAGAACCTGGTGCTCGTCCATGTGACGCCGGGTGACTATGAACTCATCGCCCTGCCCCTGCGTCTCGAAAATCTCGATGCCTCGCCGGTTCGCGCCATCTTGCGGCCACTTCCCCTGTAAACTATCCACGCGGGGGACACATCATGACCGGCTTTGCATTTCAGACCGCGGCGGCGCTCGCTAGGAGATTGCGCAAGGGCGCCATCGATCCTGTCGATCTGGCCGAATGGACCTTCGAGGCGATTGCCGCCTGCGACGATCAGGCGATCTTCACCGGACTCACCCGGGACCGCGCCCTGAAGGAGGCAAAGTCCGCCCGCCGCCGCCTCAAGGCCGGCCGGCCCGCCGGCCTCCTCGATGGCGTGCCCATTGGCTGGAAGGACCTCTTCGACATCGAAGGCCGGGTCACCACCGCGGGTTCCGTGGTGCTCAAGGACGATCCGCCCGCCGGGCGCGACGCGGCCCTTGTCGCGGCCGCGCGCGCTGGCGGCCTCGTCTCGATCGGCAGCCTCAACATGACCGAGTTCGCCTATTCCGGCATCGGCCTCAATCCCCATTACGGCACGCCGCGCAACCCCTTTGGCAAGGGCGAGCCCCGCATTCCCGGCGGCTCCTCCTCGGGTTCGGGCGTGGTCGTTGCCAGAGGCCTCCTGCCGCTCGCCATCGGCACCGATACCGGCGGCTCGGTCCGCATCCCGGCCTCCTTCAACGGCATTGCCGGCTACAAGAGCTCGACCGGCCACTATCCCATGGACGGCGTCTTTCCGCTGTCCCGCACTCTCGATTCCCTGGGGCCGCTGGCGCACACGGTTGAGGATTGCGTCCTGGCCGACACCGCGCTGCGCGGCCTGCAGCGCGTCAATATCCGCCCGCAGCCGCCCCGGGGCCTGCGCATCCTCGTGCCCCGCAACGTCGTGTTTGACGGCTGCGAATCCGACGTCGCAGCCAACTTCGAGGCGGCCCTGTCACGCCTGTCGCGCGCCGGCGCCCGCATCATCCGCACCGCTTTTCCGGTCTTCGACGCCATCATGGACCTGATCGCCAGGCGTGGTCATCTGCTGGGTCCGGAAGCCCTTCATGTGCACTGGGACCGCGTGCATGGTCCGGAGGCCGGGCGCATGGATCCCCGCGTCGCCACCCGCATTCTGGCCGCCGGGAAAATGACGGCCGTGGATCTGGTGGACGTGCTGCAGCAGCGCCGCCGCCTGATCGCCGAAGCCTCAGACCTCATCGGCGACAACTATGTCGCCTTTCCGGCAACCCCGCATGTCGCCATGCCGATCACCCCCCTCGAGGCGGACCAGGACGAGTTTTTCCGTGCCAATGCCAGGACGCTGCGCAATACCATGCTCGGGAACTTCCTCGACTGGTGCGGAGTGTCAATGCCAAGCGGCCGCGACCGGGAAGGCATGCCGACGGGCTTCCTGTTGAATGCGCCGCATGGCCGCGACCGCCAGCTTCTGGCCGCCGCCTGGGGCTTGGAGGATCTGGTCAGGCCGGGTCCCTGAAGCGGACCGGCGGCGACTTTTCGGGAATGAGCCCGGTTCGGTAGCGCTGCAGTACGAACTGCAGCAGGAGGCCGATCAGCAGCATGCGGATGTAGGAGGAGCGGGTCGCCCATTCCGGCGGCAGCCGGTTGGTGAAGATTTCGGTGAACGACCAGATCGCCCAGATGCCGAGTGCCCCGGCAATGGCCCCGCGGTTGTTGCCGGATCCGCCGGCCATCAGCATCACCCAGACCAGGAAAGTCACCACCAGCGGCTCTGTTGCGGTCGGTGACAGGAACTTGAAGTAATGCGCCGACAGCCCGCCCGCTATGCCCATCAGCGCCGCGCCGATCACGAAGGTCTGCAGCCGGAACCACGCGACATCCTTGCCCACCGCCGCCGCCGCGTCTTCATTGTCGCGAATGGCCCTGAGCGTCCGGCCCCACGGGCTGTCATGCAGGCGCTGGCTCATGAAATAGATGAGTGCCACCACCAGCCACACCGATGCGAGGAACACGAGGTCGGCGGCGCGTCCCTGCACCGGCCCGCCGAACGGCCGCGGGATGCCGGAAATGCCGAGGCTGCCATTGGTGAGCCATGCTTCATTGACGATGATGAGCCTGAGGATTTCGGCAATGCCGATCGACGCCATGGCGAGATAGTCGCTCTTGAGCCGGATGCAGATCTTGGCGACCGCCCAGCCGGCGGCCCCGGCGACGATGGCCGCGGCCGCCAGTCCCAGCGGTATCGGCAGCGCAAAGCCGCCGAGATGCTTGTCCGAGGCCTGGGTGGTGGCGATTGCCGAGGCATAGGCGCCGACCGCAAAGAAGCCGGCGATGCCGGCGTTGAACAGCCCGCCCATGCCCCACTGGATGTTGAGGGCAAGGCACAGCACCGCATAGATGCCACCCATGATCAGGAAGCCGACGGCGAAGAAGAACAGCCCGGTAGGATCCATCAGAGCAGCCTCCCCCGGAACAGCCCCTGCGGCCTGAAGATGAGGAGCGCCACCATGATGAAGAAGCCGACCGCCGTCTTGTAGGAGGGCGAAATCAGCGAGGCATCGCCGATCCAATTGTAGGTCGACAGTTCCTCGGCGAGCCCGATGATGAGCCCGCCCGCCATGGCGCCCATCGGCTTGCCGATCCCGCCCAGGATTGTGGCGGCGAACATCGGCAGCAGCAGGTTCCAGCCCATGTTCGGGTGGACATCGGTATCGAGCCCGGCAATCACGCCGGCTGCGGCCGCTAGGCTGGCGCCGATGATCCAGGTCCAGCGGATGACGCGGTCGGTATCGAGGCCCGATACCGCTGCGAGTTCGGGATCATCGGCCACCGCGCGCATGGCGCGTCCCGTCTTGGAGCGCGTGAGAAAGAGATGCAGGCCGGCCGCAATGACCGCGGTGATGACGATGGCCTGGGCATGCAGCAGGGAGACGCGGAACGTATCGAACAGCACCAGCGGCGGTGTCACCCCGCGCACGAACACCTGGTTGTCGGCGCCCCACAGCAGCTGCGCCAGCGAGCGGAAGATCAGCGCCACGCCGAATGACGAGATCACCGTGTAGATCGTCGGCAGCTTGCGCAACGGCCGGTAGAACAGCCGGTCGACGGCAAGCGCCGCGCCGATTGCCAGGGCCACGCCGAATGGCAGCAGCAGCAGCGGCGGCAGCGGCATGAGCCAGACCGCCGTCAGCGTGCCATAGGCGCCGAGTGTCATGACATCGCCATGCGCGAAATGGGCAAAGCGCAGGATGCCGAAGATCATCGAGATGCCCACCGCCCCCAGCGCATAGATCGAGCCCAGCGTCAGCGCCGGAATGAGGTAGAAATTGATGAACTCGATCATGCCGCCTGCCCGCCGCCGAGGAAGGAGCGCCGCACATTGTCATTGGCGAGCAGTTCGCGGCCCGGTCCCGAGATGTAGTTGCGCCCGTTCACCAGCACATGAGCCGCATCCGCAATGGTCAGCGCCTGCCTCGCATTCTGTTCGACCATCAGGATGGTGACGCCGGTGTCGCGGATGGCGAGGATGAGATCGAAGATCCGTTCGAGATAGGCGGGCGACAGGCCTGCCGTCGGTTCATCGAGCAGCAGCAGTTTCGGTTCGCTCATCAGCGCCCGCCCCAGCGCCACCATCTGCCGCTGCCCGCCCGACAGTTCGCCCGCTGCCTGGCCGAGCTTGGTCCGGAGGTCGGGAAACAGCGCCAGGATCTGTGCTTCGGTTCGTGCCCGGTCGCGCGGCGGTGCCGCATAGGTGCCGACATCGAGGTTTTCCGCCACCGTCAGTGTCGGAAACACATTGCGGCTCTGCGGCACGGCGGCAATGCCACGCGGCACCAGCTTCGCCGTCGGCAGCGCCGTGATGTCCTCGCCGGCGAAAGCAATCCTGCCGGCGGAGATTGCCGTAAGCGAGAATACCGACTTGAGCAGTGTGGATTTCCCCGCGCCATTCGGCCCGATAATGACCGCAACACTGCGCGCGGCGACATCGAGGCTGACATCCTCGATGATCGGCAGCCCGCCATAGCCGGCGGTAAGGCCGGCAATCGACAAGAGTGCGCTCACCCCCGCACCTCATACTTGCCGCCGCCGAAATAGGCCTCGATCACCCGTTCGTCGCGCCTGACCTCGTCCACCGTGCCGCGCATCAGCACGGCACCCAGCGCCATCACTACGACATTGTCGCAGAGCTTGGAAACGTAATCGAGATCGTGCTCGATCAGGCAGAAGGTGAAGCCGCGCGCCGTGTTGAGTCCTTTGATCTTGTCGGCGATCTTGGCCAGCAGCGTCCGGTTGATGCCGGCGCCGATCTCGTCCAGCAGCACGATCTTCGGCTCGGTCATGAGCGCCCGGCCCAGCTCGAGCAGTTTCTTCTGCCCGCCGGACAGGTTGCCCGCCTTCTCGTCTGTGACCCGCTCGAGTTCGAGGAGGGCGATCGTCTCGCGGGCCATCCGGTACACGCGCTCTTCCTCGGCCATGAATGCACCACGCCGGAACACGACATTGAAGACATTCTGGCCGGCCGGCGTTGCGCCGGCTGCCATGAGGTTTTCGAGCACCGTAAGGCGGGCAAACTCGTGCGGGATCTGGAAGGTTCGCGCCAGGCCGCGCTGGCATCGCTCGTGCGGCTTCAGCCGCGTGATGTCCTCGCCGCCAAGCAGCACGCGGCCGGCGGTCGGCTGTATGCGCCCGGCAATGATGTTGAAGAGCGTCGTCTTGCCCGCGCCGTTGGGTCCGATCAGCCCGGTAATGCGGCCTGCGGGAATGTCGAAGCTCACATCGTCGACCGCCTTGAGGCCGCCGAAGCTCATCGAGACATGGTCGAGGGTGATCATCTAGCGCGCCGCCTGCATTCATCCCTCCCCCGCAGGCGCGGCGAGGGTCCGCCGCGAAGCGGCGGGGTGGGGGCAGTGCTCGAAGAACATCCCCCACCCGTCTCGCTTCGCTCGCCACCCTCCCCGATAAAGGGGGAGGGAGGACCTCACCTCACTGGAACACCGCCACCTGCTTGTATTTGTCGCCGTCGACCACGAACTTGCCGATATAGCCGGTGACGTCGCCATTCGCGTCGAATTCGTAGGCGCCGCCGGCCCCGTCATAGTCGATGTCCTGGCCGGCCTTGATCAGGTCCTTGGCCTTGGCCCATTCCCCGGGTCCGATCTTTTCGCCCGGCGCCGAGGCAACCTCCCGCAGCGCTGCCGCCATCTTGGTCCGGTCGGCAGAGCCCGCCTTCTCGATCGCCAGGAGTGTCAGGAACGTGGCATCATAGGTCTGATCGACGAAGGCCTTGTCCGCACCTTCCTTGTATTCGGCATTGAACAGCTCATGCAGCTTGGCCTGGGCCGGATTGTCGGCCGGCGACGTCGGCGAGGAGAAGAACGAGGTGGCCAGCGCCTCCGCGCCCACTTCCTTGATCAGCGCCTCGTCGCGCAACCCGTCGGTGCCGATGAAACGCGTGAACAGGCCGCCTTCGATCGCCTGCTTGACGATGGTCGAGCCGGAATCGCCGGCATAGGCCACGACGACCAGCGCTTCCGCCCCGCCCTTGGCGAGGGTGGCGAGCTCCGAGCGGTACGAGTTCTTCTTCTCTTCGTGCTTCTCGGCCGCCACCACTTCGCCGCCGGCCTTCTTGTAGGCCTCGATGAAGGTGTTGCCGATGCCGACACCGTAATCGTTGTTCACATAGGTGACGGCGACTTTCTTGATGCCCTCGTCGAGCACGATCCTGGCCAGCACGTCGCCCTGGTAATTGTCCGACGGAACGATTCTGAACAGCAGGTCATTGTCCTTGATGCCGGTCATCGCCGGTGAAGTTGCGGTCGGTGAAATCTGCACCACGCCTGCCGGAATCGACACCGCCTCGGCCGCGGCGATGGTGGTGCCCGACATCAGCGCCCCCATGATGATCGGCACATTCTCGACGTTGACGAGCTTGCCGGCCGCATCGACCGCGGCCTGCGCCGCACCCGTCGTGTCGCCATAGACGGCGACCGCCTGGCCGTCGAGCAGCCCGCCCTGCTCGTTGACATGCTTGATGGCGAGGTTGGTGGCGTTCTGCAGGGGCGGAATGAAGCTGGCGATCGGCCCGGTGATGTCCATGAGAATGCCGACTTTGGTGTCGGCGGCAAGGGCCGCGCCGGAGCCCAAGAGGGCGGCCGCGCACAACGCCAGAACTGACTTTTTCATGAGGTCTCCTCCCTGTGGATTGTGGCAATCGTAACTGAGCGCCCCGCGGCCTGTCATCTGGAATCACCGTCAGGCGGTGCAGTGAGCACCGTGGTGGCGAAATTTCCGGGCAGCGACACTTCGAGAAGTTCGAGATCGGCTGTGGGCTCCGCGTAGCGCGTCGCCATGCCCGGCGGGATGACGAAGGCATCGCCCGGCGACAGCCGGTAAGGCTCCTTGCCTTCGCCTTCGAGCCGCATGCCGCCGTTCATCACGAAGGTGAACAGGATGTCGCTGTCGTGGCGCGTCCATGGCGGCGCGCCGCCCACGGGTCTTGCCACCATGACCGAGGCGACCCCCTTGGTATTGGCGTTGATGGTGGTGTCGCGGGCTTCGAAACCGGGGATGCGGAACGGCTTGAACACGCCGCCCCGGGCCAGGCTGTGCACGAAGCGCTGGCCTTCCCATTCGCGCTCCGGGCGATAGGCTGCGGTCGGCAGCTCCATCTCGTGGTCGATCTCGGTGATGTGCTCGGCGGGAACGCCGATCTCGATGACCTCGATGCCGTCGGCGGCATTGAGCACCCGGTGGCGGATCATCGGCGGCTGGATGAAGCAGTCGCCGGCCGTGAGCCGCCGGGGTCCTCCCTGGTCCTCATAGACCACATCGACGGAGCCCTTGATGCAGAAGATGAGCTGGAATCCCACCTTGTGGAAATGCACCATGTCGGGCACCGGTCCGTCCGGCACCCGGATATGCGAGGCGATCACCGCCCCGCCGAGCCGCGACGGCACCAGGTCGCGGTATTCCATGCCGGCCCGCCCGATGATCCATGGCGCCTGGTCGGCCAGCCGCCTGACCACGAAGGCATGCTGCGTCGGCGGCAGCACCAGGGGCGGGTTGAGCGCATCGAACTCGATCTGTGTGCCATTGGGTGCCGAAAGCCTGTCATTGCCGCCGGAAAGCGCGGCATTGTCAGTCAGAATCCGGATCGTTCCCGGGGCCTCAGTGGCACTTGTATCGAGCCTGATCCGCAGCCCGTGGCCCGAAAGGACCGCCACCTGCGGGTTGTCGGCGGGGTAGATCATGTCGAGCCGGAACCCCAGCCGGCCGGTAAAGAAGGGCAGGTCCTGGCGCAGGTCGCGGCTCGGCAGCCGCACTTCGGCGCGCGCCTCGCCGGCTCCTGGTTCTTCTGCTATCATACTGAAACCTTTGCGTATTTCGGATGCTTCCAGATCTCCTCCGCGAGGATCTTCCGCACTGTTGCAACGGCATTGAAGATGTCCTCATGCCGGATCACCAGCGGCGACACGCCGAAACGGATGGCATCGGGTTGGCGGAACGACGACACGACGCCATGGTCGATCAGCGCTTCGACCACCGATCCGGCTCCCGGCGAGGAAAAGCTCACATGGCCGCCCCGCCGCTCGTGCGCATCAGGTGACGTTACGACAACACCCAGCGGACCGCACTCCTGCCTGAGCCGCGCGATGAGCAGGTCGGTGAGCGATTTATGCTTTGCCCACAAGGCCTTGGGATCGATCTTTGGCCAGATGTCGAGCATTGCAGCGGCCAGGGCATTGGCCCCGACCAGGGGCGTGCCGGTGAGGAAGCGCCTGGCGCCGGCATGCGGTTCATAATCCCGCGCGAAGGCATAGACATCGGCATGCCCCATCCAGCCCGCGACCGCCGGCCAGACCGCATCGCTAAGCTCTTGTTTTGCATAAATATACGCGGGCCCGCCGGGCCCGGCACAGAGATACTTGTAGCCGCAGCCAATGGCAAAATCGGCATCCGCCGCCTTGACATCGACGGGAACGGCGCCGGCCGAATGCGACAGGTCCCACACCGTGAGGACGCCCTTCGCATGGGCCGCGGCGGTGACGCGCGCCATGTCCCATTTCTCGCCGGAGCGGTAATCGACATGGCTGAACGCCGCGACGGCAACATTTTCCGCCATGTTTTCAATGGCTTCCGACTCATCGTTAACGAACCTTAAGGCCATTCGCCCGGCCGAGGCCCGCACAATCCCCTGCAGCACATGCACATCGGTCGGAAAGTTGCCGTTCTGCGTGAGGATGAACTGCCGTTCAGGCCGGAGTGCAAGACAATGGCTTACCGCCTTGAATTGATTGAGTGTTGTCGAATCGCACATGACCACTTCGCCGGCCCCGGCACCGATCAGCGGCGCGATGGCATCGCCCAGAAGCCATGGCATTTCAAGCCATTGCCGCTGGCTCCAGCCGCGCCGCCGCAGCCTGACCCAGTCGTCGAGCAGGCCCTGGGCATGCCCCCGGACCGCCTTCGGCATCGGCCCGACCGAGTTCGCATCCATGAAAATAACGCCGTTCGGCACCTCAAACGACGCCCGAAAACCGCCAATGACATCGCTGCGATCGCGTTCTTGCGCCTGCTGAAGCGTGAACTCTGCCATCGCCGGACTTAATCACGCGGCCCACCATCTTGCAATAACGAAAGCTCCTTGCAAATCTGCAACTCCACTTCATAATGCCGCAATGGCAAGACCAAGCGACATCAAGCTGGCCGCGGACATCGGCGGCACCTTCACCGACATCGTGCTGGAGAGCGGCCGGCGCCGCTGGAGCGCCAAGGTGCTGACCACCACCGCCGCCCCCGAGCAGGGGGTGATCGCCGGCGTCCGGCAGATCCTCGAAGCGGCAGACGTTGCGCCAGAGGATGTCACTGTCTTCATCCACGGCACCACGCTCGCCACCAATGCGCTCATCGAGCGCAAGGGCGCCCGCACCGCCTTCATCACCACCGAGGGGTTCCGCGACATTATCGAGCAGGGTTACGAGAAGCGTTTCGACCACTACGACCTGATGATCGACCGCCCGGCACCGCTGGTGCCGCGCACCTTGCGTTACACCGTGAAGGAACGCCTCGCCGCCGACGGCGAAGTCCTGGTCCCGCTGGAACATGCCGGTCTGCAGGCGCTGGCCGCCGAACTGATTCGCCAAGAGGTCGGCGCCGTCGCCATCGGCTTCCTGCACGCCTATGCCCACGATGCCCACGAAAATGCGGTGCGCGATGCGCTGGCCGCCGCACTCCCGCCCGCCGTCACCATCTGCATCTCGAGCGAGGTGGCACCCGAGATCCGTGAATATGAACGCTTCTCGACGACCGTCGCCAATGCCTATGTCCGCCCGCTCATGGCCGGCTACCTGCACCGTTTGCGCGACGAGCTGCAGGCCATGGGCTTGGGCTGCCCGCTGTTCCTGATGATGTCGGGCGGCGGCCTCACCACCCTGGAAACCGCCGCCCGCTTTCCGATCCGCCTCGTCGAATCGGGACCGGCGGGCGGCGCCATCCTGGCCAGCCAGATTGCCGGCGAATGCGCGCTGCCGGAGGTGCTCTCCTTCGACATGGGCGGCACCACCGCCAAGATCTGCCTGCTGAGCAATGGCGAGCCCCAGCGCGCCCGCAAGTTCGAGATCGCCCGTGCCTATCGCGACATGAAGGGCTCAGGGCTCCCGGTACGCATCCCGGTGATCGAGATGGTGGAGATCGGCGCGGGCGGTGGCTCGATCGCCCGCGTCGACCGGCTGGGCCGCATCACCGTGGGGCCGGACAGCGCCGGGTCGACGCCCGGCCCCGCCTGCTATGGCCGCGGCGGCACCGAGCCGGCCGTGACCGACGCCAATCTCGCGCTGGGCAAGATCGACCCCGCCTTCTTCGCCGGCGGCAAGATTCACCTCGACGAGCCGGCCGCGCGCCAGGCACTGAAGCGCAGCATCGGCGATCCGCTGGGTTTATCGGATTTCTGGCCCGCCGCCGGGGTCGCCGAGATCGTGGAGGAGAACATGGCCAATGCCGCGCGCGTTCACGCCATTGAGCTCGGCCGCGACCTTTCCGCCTGCACCATGATCGCCTTTGGCGGCGGCGCGCCGCTGCACGCCTGCGCATTGGCGGAGAAGGTGGGCGTGAATGCGATCATCGTGCCGGTGGGGGCGGGCGTCGGCTCAGCCATCGGCTTCCTGCGGGCCCCCATCGCCTACGAGATCACCAGGAGCGCCGTCATCAGCCTCGAGGATTTCGATGCCGGGCGTGTCAATCGCCTGATCGCCGCCATGACCCGCGATGCCCGTTCCGTCGTCGAACCGGCACTCCGGGGCGCCAGAGCCACCATCCAGGTCATTGCCGATTGCCGCTACATCGGCCAGGGCCACGAGATCCGCGTCAGCGTTCCGCAGCGCCGGCTCGGGCCCGGCGATGGCGCGAAGCTCAAATCCGCCTTCGAAGCACTATACGAGCAGGTCTACGGCCTGCGTATTCCCAACCAGGAGGTCGAGGCCATCACCTGGTCGGTCACCGTGTCCTCCCGCGCCGTTCCGCCCCGGCGCGCTTCCAGGGTCAGCGCGAGGCCCGCCGCCAGGCCGCAGCGCAAGCGCCTCATCTACGATCCGGCGCTGGGCAAGCTGGTGCCCGTTCCCGTCTTCTGGCGCTTCGACCTGGCTCCGGGGGCCACCCTCAGGGGACCCGCCATCATCGCCGAGCACGAGACCTCGACTGTCGTCGGCGCAAAATTCCGTGCCCGGATCAATTCGCTTGGCTATATCGTGATGGAGCGGGTGAAGTGATAACAAGTCTGAACGCTGCCGCATGCGGTTGCTTTTCAATATCCCGTCATTCCGGCCCTTGCCGGAATGACGGAGTTTGGTTTGAACAGGGAGGACTCTAACCCATGTCCCGCTCTGCTTTGGCCGCCATCCGCACCCAGGTGATGTGGAACCGCCTCATCGCCGTGGTCGAGGAGCAGGCCCAGTCGCTGCTGCGCACCGCCTTCGGTACCATCACCCGCGAGGCCGGCGATCTCTCCGCCGGCGTCTATGACACGAAGGGCCGCATGATCGCCCAGGCGATGACCGGCACTCCCGGCCATGTCAATACCATGGCCACCGCCGTCAGCCATTTCTTCAAGCACTTCCCGCAGGCGGCCATGAAGCCGGGCGATGTCTACATCACCAACGATCCCTGGCTCGGCACCGGCCATCTCTTCGATTACGTGATGATGACGCCGGTGTTCCTGGGGAGGAAACTCGTGGCCTTCTTCGCGTCCACCTGCCATGTCATCGATGTCGGCGGCGTCGGCATGTCGGCCAAGGCCAATTCCTCCTTCGAGGAGGGAACCCTCATCCCGCACATGAAGATCAGGAAGGAGGGAAGGCTCAACGACGAACTTTTGGCGATCATCCTTGCCAATTCGCGCAACCCCGTCGAGGTCAAGGGCGATCTCCTGTCGCTCATCAGCGCCAACGACACCGGCGCCCGCCGCCTCATCGACATGATGACCGAGTTCGGCCTCAAGGACATCGACGCCCTGGCCGAGCACATATTGACCCAGTCGGAGAAAGGTGCGCGCGAGGCGATCCGCGCCCTGCCCGAGGGCGAGTGGACCTACGAGATGCCGCTCGACGGCTATGAGAGCGAGATCCTCATCAGGGCGAAACTCACCATCCGGAAGGGCAGGATCACCATCGATTTCTCGGGATCGTCGCCCGCCTCGATCTACGGCATCAACAGCCCGCGCACCTACACCCACGCCTATTCGGTCTTCGGCCTCAAGGCGGTGATTGCCCCCCATGTGCCCAACAATATCGGCTCGCTCTCGGCCTTCGACCTGGTGACCGAACCCCATACCTGCGTCGACCCGATCCGGCCCTCGCCGGTGACCGCCCGCCATGTCATCGGCCAAATGCTGGCTGACGCCGTCTTCGGTTGCCTGGCCCAGGCGCTGCCCGGCAGGGTCCAGGCCGAAAGCGCCGGCTCCATCTGGATCCTGAGCCTCAACAGCGCCCATGGCCGCGTGCCGTTTCATGAAACCGCCAGGGCCAAGGAATTCGGCGTCATCAACATCGGCCTGGGCGGCATCGGCGGCAGGCCCGGCAAGGATGGTCTGGCGACGACCGCCTTTCCCTCGGGTGTCGGCACCATCCCGGTCGAGGTCACCGAGACCCAGTGCCCGCTTTATTTCAAGCGCAAGGAGTTCCTGCCGGACTCAGGCGGGGCCGGCGAGTTCCGCGGCGGCCTCTCCCAGGTGATCGAGATCGCCAATCGCGAGGCGGCCCCCTTCGCCATTTCCGCGGCGACCTTCGACCGCATCAGGAATGCCGCCAGGGGCCGAGACGGCGGCAGGCCCGGACGCCTGGGCCTGGCGCGACTCGGCTCCGGCCCGCTGCTGCCGGACAAGGGCATCCACGTCGTCCCGGCCGGCGACAGCCTGGTCGTCGAACTGCCGGGCGGTGGCGGCTTTGGCGATCCTGCGAAGCGCGCACCCGAACGCATCCGGGCCGACATTGCCGCCGGCCTTGTCACGCCCGAGGCGGCCCGCCGGGACTACGGGTTTGAGTGAGCCGGCACCACGTCCGGCCGCGGCCGGCAATATCGGCCAGCGCATCAAGACGCTGCGCAAGGCGCGCGGCCTGTCGCTGCTCGAACTGGCCAGGGCCACCGGCGTATCCGAATCGACCCTCTCGCGCGTCGAGAACGGCCAGTCGCCGGTGAGTGCCCACCATCTCTACCAGATGGCGAAGACGCTGGGTGCCGACATCAGCGCCTTCTTCGAAACCGAGACCCGGCCCATGGCGAGCGGCATCCGCAGCATCATGCGGCGCGGCGAAGGCGTGCCGCTCACCACCGCCCGCTACGAGGCGCTCGTCCTCTGTACCGACCTGGCCAACAAGAAGATGCACCCGGCCATCAACACCGTCACCATCACCTCGCTGGCGGCGGCCGGCGGCTTCTCGCGCCACGAGGGCGAGGAGTTCCTGCATGTGCTGGAAGGCAATCTCAGCCTCGTCACCGAGCATTACGAGCCGCTGTCGCTGGCGGCGGGCGACAGCATCTACTTCGACAGCAGCATGGGCCATGCCTATCTCTCGGAATACGGCCTGCCGGTGCGTATCCTGGTGATCGCCACCACGGAGCGTCCGTCATGACCATGGCCGAAGCGCACCAGGCCTCGGTACTGATTGCCTGTCCGGCCGGGGCGGTCTTCGCCTTGATGCGCGATCCGGCGAGGCTCAACCGCTGGTCCTTCGGAACCTGGGAGACACGCGTCGAACCGGACGGCCTGGTCGAGGGCACCAGCATCTTCGACGGCGCCAGGACGTTCCTGCGCATCGATGCCGATCCTGAGCGCCTGACCGTGGACTACCATCTCGGCCCTTCCCCCCGGGAACTTGTGCCCCGCATCACCGCCCGCATCGTTCCCGGCGAGCACCTGGGGCGCGATGCCGCATGCGCCATCCTCACATTGCTGGCCTGGCGCACCGCCGCCATGACGGACGACCGCTGGCATCGGCTCAAGGTCAGCCACGAGTTCGAGACCGTGCTGATCAAGAACCTGCTCGAGCACGGCCGCGCCTGATCGTCATGGTTCTGTAACCCCTCTGGGGCTTGATATGGCGTGGCGACCGCCCTAGATTGAACGCGTCGTCCCCAAGAGGATCGAGACTGCAGCCTTAATGCCGCACGTCGCATTGAAAGAGGACCCAACCCCTGCCTAGTCAACCTAAGACGGCTGCGCCTTCGCGCGTGGCCAAACCCCGTATTGCGCGTCACCGTAAGACGGAAACTCCCCTGCTCAAGACCATTCGCACCCAGCTGGAGGATGCCAAGGCCGAGGACATTGTCACCATCGACCTCGGCGGCCGATCGACCGTCGCCGACGGCATGGTGGTTGCTTCCGGCCGCTCCAACCGCCATGTCGGCGCCATTGCCGACCAGCTGGTGCAGAAGCTGAAGGAAGCGGGCCACCGCGACCTGCGCATCGAAGGCCTCACCCAGGCCGACTGGGTTCTGGTCGATGCCGGCGATGTGGTGGTGCACATTTTCCGCCCGGAGGTGCGCAGTTTCTACAATCTGGAGAAGCTGTGGTCGGAGCATGCGCCGGCCGAGCGTCTGGCATCTTGACTTTTACGTAAACGTAAAGATATGCGCCTCCGCATCTGCGCCATCGGCCGCATGAAGCCGGGCGCAGAGAAGCAGCTCGCCGACGACTATCTGAAGCGCGCCCGCAGCCTCGGCCGCCAGCGCGGCATCACCGCCATCGAGGTCGCCGATGCCGCCGAGACGCTGCATGACGAGCCCCGCGTCCGCATCGCCCGTGACGCCGCAACGCTGGCCGCCCTTCCGGTCCCCGGCAGCCACTGCGTCGTTCTCGATGCCCGGGGAAAAACCCTGTCCACCGAAGAGTTTACCGGCTTCCTCGAGGGACGGATCGCGGCCGGCACGCGCGATCTCGCCTTCCTGATCGGCGGCCCCGACGGCCATGCACCGGAAACCCTCGCACAGGCGGCCCTGGTCCTGTCCTTCGGCCCCATGACCTGGCCCCACCGCCTCGTCCGGGTCATGCTGGCCGAGCAGATTTACCGCGCGGTGACGATTATGGTTAATCATCCCTATCACCGGCCGTGAGTCGACACCTCAGGGCCCCAATTTGGCCGTGAGCGATCAATAGCCTCGTTGCGCATGACACTAGCCCAGGGACGCGCGCGCCTGCCGCTGGCGGCGGGCCTGCTGCTGGCTCTGGCCGCACTGCCGGCCGGGGCTGCCGAGACCGCGCGCGACCTCGAGGCGATCGAGCAGCAGATCGGCAACTCGGCGGCCCGCCAGGCCGAGATGGCCGCCCAGATCGCCGCCATCCGCAGCGAGGCCGAGGCCGTGTCCCGCAAGCTCATCGACACCGCCCGGGCCATCCAGTCCCGCGAAACCCAGGTCGTGAACACCGAGCGGCGCATCGCCACGCTGAGCGGCGAGGAACTCGCCATCAGGATCGAGCTTGCCGCCAAGCAGGACGTGCTGGCCGAGCTTTTGGCCGGCCTGCAGCGCCTCGAGCAGAACCCCCCGCCCGCCCTGGTGGTCGAGCCCGGCGACATTCTGGGAGCGCTGCGCGGCGCCATGATGTTCGGCACCGTCGTCCCCGAACTGCGCGACGAGGCCCGCGCCCTGGCCGGCAAGCTCGCCCGCCTCGACACCGTCCGCGCCAAGGCGAGGGCGGAACAGCACAATCTGAAGGAGGCGATTGCCAAGCTCTCCGCCTCGCATCGCGAGCTCAAGGAGCTGCAGCAGCGCAAGAAGGAGCTCCTGGCCCTCACCGCCGGCCGTCTCGCGGAAGAACAGGCCCGCGCCCGCGACCTCGCCGCCCGGGCGACCTCCCTGAAGCAGCTCCTCGACAGCCTGGCCGCCGAGCAGAAGCGCCAGCAGGCCGAGGCCGCCAACCGGGCGGCCGCCGATGCCGCCGCCGAGAAGCTCCGGCAGGCGGCCCTGCTCAAGCCCCGCTTTGCCTTCGCCGATCTCCGCGGCCGCCTCGACTACCCCGCCCAGGGCGAACTGGTCCGCCGGTTCGGTGACGATGACGGTTTCGGCGGCACCGCCAAGGGCCTCTATGTCGCCACCCGCCCTGCCGCCCAGATCACCGCGCCGAGCGATGCCCATGTCGAGTTTGCCGGTCCCTTCCGCTCCTACGGGCAGCTTTTGATCCTCGATGCCGGCGACGGCTACCGCCTGTTGCTGGCCGGCCTGGCCGGCCTCACCGCCGAAACCGGCCAGTTCGTGCGCGCCGGCGAGCCGCTCGGCAGCATGGGCGAGACCGCGGCTCCCGCAACTTTGACCGGCGACCGGCTTCAAGAACAGCGGCCGGTGCTTTATATAGAATTTAGAAAGAACGGCGAAGCTATCGATTCCTCGCCGTGGTGGATTGGTGCCGTTAGAGAGGCTCGTGGATGATGTCGAGAATGAAGATGCGTACAATCGGGTTGCTGATGACCGGCGCGGTGGCCGGGGTTGGCGTCTGGCAGGCCCTTGACGCGGCCAGGGCCGCCTCCAATGCCGACACCTACAAGCAGCTCAACCTGTTCGGCGATGTGTTCGACCGCATCCGCGGCGACTATGTCGAGGCGCCCGACGAGGAAAAGCTGATCGAGGCGGCGATCAACGGCATGCTCTCCTCGCTTGACCCGCATTCGAGCTACATGAACGCCAAGCGCTTCGAGGAGATGCGCGTCCAGACCTCCGGCGAGTTCGGCGGTCTCGGCATCGAGGTCACCATGGAGAACGGTGTCGTCAAGGTCGTAGCCCCCATCGACGACACCCCCGCCGCCAAGGCCGGCCTCATGGCCAACGACCTGATCACCCATCTCGACGGCGAGCAGGTTCAGGGCCTCAGCCTGAACGAGGCCGTCGACAAGATGCGCGGCAAGGTCAATACGCCGATCACCCTCACCATCGTGCGCGACGGCAAGGAGCCCTTCGACGTCAAGATCGTCCGCGACATCATCCGCGTGCGCTCGGTCAAGTACAACATGGAGGCCGACGACATCGGCTACATCCGCATCAGCTCCTTCACCGAGCAGACCCAGGAGGGCCTCGAGACGGCGATCGCCGAACTCAACAAGCAGGGCAGCGGCAAGCTCAAGGGCTTCATCCTCGATCTGCGCAACAATCCCGGCGGCCTGCTCGACCAGGCGATCAGCGTTTCCGACACTTTCCTCGAACGCGGCGAGGTCGTCTCGACCCGCGGCCGCAATGCCGACGAGACCCAGCGCTACAATGCCCAGCCGGGCGATTCGAGCGAGGGCAGGCCGGTCGTCGTCCTCGTCAATGGCGGTTCGGCCTCGGCCTCGGAGATCGTCGCCGGGGCGCTGCAGGACCACAAGCGCGCCACCATCATCGGCACGCGCTCCTTCGGCAAGGGTTCGGTGCAGACCATCATCCCGCTCGGCAGTGCCGGCGCGCTGAGGCTCACCACGGCCCGCTACTACACGCCGTCCGGCCGCTCCATCCAGGCCAAGGGCATCGATGCCGACATCGTCATCGAGCAGGAACTGCCGCCCGAACTCCAGGGCAAGAACGTCTCGACCGAAGGCGAAGCCGGCCTCCGGGGCCACCTCTCCAACGAGACCGGCGGCGAGGAAGGCGGCGGTTCCTCCGCCTATATCCCGGAGGACAAGACCAAGGACCTGCAGCTCAAGGCGGCGATCGACCTGCTGCACGGCGTCAAGGTCGTGAGCAATGCCAGGCCCAAGGAAGCAGCCCCTGCGCCCGGCCAGACCAACCAGGATACCCAGGCGAACTGATTGAGCCGCTTGCACGCATGAGAAAAGGCGGGCCCGGGCCCGCCTTTTGCTTTGAGCGGCAGGACCCGCTCAGACCAGCAGGATGCCGTCGGCGTAGAGTGTCGATACGTCGAGCCCGGCAACCCCTTCCAGCACCACGATCTCGACCATGCCCATCGTGCCGAACTTCGCATAGACATGGGCGCCGTCGCTGGCATCGACGATGCTCACCGCATCCGCGATGCCCTTCTTCATGTCGAGCTTGAAACCGGTGAAGTCGAGCCGGTCGCCGGCCCCGAAATCCTTGATCACATCGACGAAACTGTCGGTGTAATACTCGCCCGCCGCATCCTTGCGGCTGTACCAGGTGAAGGTGTCGGCTCCGCCGCCGCCGATCAGCTTGTCGCTGCCGCGCTTGCCGGCGATGACGTCGTCGCCGAGCCCGCCATTGATGACATTGTCTTCCTTGTCGCCGATGAGGAGATCGTTCCAGGCAGAGCCCACGAGGTTCTCGATGCCGTCGAGCGTGGCAATGCCGGGCCCGATCGCCATGTTCTTGTCGAGATCGGCCTGGACGCCGGCACCGGCGAGCGCGAAGCTCAAGGTGTCGCGGCCCGAGCCGCCGACATAGAGATCTTTGCCCGCGCCCGCGTAAATGAGATCATTGCCGCTGTTGCCATAGACCAGGTCATCGCCGTCGCCGCCGGCCAGCGTATCGTTGCCCATGCCGCCGAACAGCAGATCGTCGCTTTCGTCGCCCGAGATGACGTCGTCCCCGCTGTTGCCGTAGATCGTGTCGTTGCCGGCATTGCCCGCCAGCACGTCATTCTGCTTGCCGCCCCGCACCAGGTCGTCGCCATCGCCGCCCGACACCGTGTCGTCGCCGGAATTGCCATAGAGGATGTCGCTGCCGTCGCCGCCGAGCACGACGTCGTTGCCGCCCATGCCCAGCATCTTGTCGTTACCGGCGCCGCCATACAGCCAGTCGGCGTTGCCCTTACCGGACGCCGTATCGGCGCTGAGCTGCAGCGCGTTGTCGGTGCCGACGCAGAACTTGATAATGGCGTCGGTGAAATCCTTCTTGCCGCCGCTCTCCAGCCCGATGGTGACGACGCCTTGCAGGTAATCGACCGCGGTCCTGGCATGCTGCTGACCGTCGGGATTGGGCAGATATCCGGAATCGCCGGAGCCCGCCGAATGATAGACGGCGTGATCTTCCGACGTCGAAATGGCGGTCTTCTTGCCGTTCTTGTCGACGTGGTAGAGCCGCAGGCCCTTGTCGCCGATCTGGCCGGTGCCGCCCGCGTAATCGAGCAGCTCCCATTTGGCGCCGCTGTCGGCGAGCAGCTTGTTGTTGCCGTTGGTGCCGTAGCCATTGCTGAGAATGAAGAAGCCGTAGCGCTCGCCCGCCTTGACGTCGACATCGACGACGGTGAGCGTCGGTGCGCTGCCCGAACCCTTGGCGTTGGTGACATCGCCGTTCCACAGGATCCTGACGTCGTAGATGTTGCCGCTGGCGTCGATCTTGTACATGCCGACCGGATTGACCACGCCCTGGGCCGGCGTGTTGATGACGATCTGCCCCTTGAAGTCGCCGTCGATGGCAATGGCCCCGTTGCCGAGTGCCGATGACGTGTTGCCGCCAGAAATGCTGTCATCGCCGTCGCCGGCATCGACGGTGTCGTTGCCCGGCAGACCGTAGATGAGGTCAGCGGAACTTGTGCCCTTCAGGACATCGTTGAAATCGGTTCCGACAATCACGCCAGCCATATGTATCCCTTGTCACAACATGCATCCGGTCGAGTCCGGACGTTCTCGTGTGACGGTTCTACAGGGTGCCCGTTTCAGCGGGCTTAGGCCGATTGTTAAGATTTGAGCGAGCTGCCGCTTTAAGTTTCACGGTTAAGGGATCGCAAACAGAAACATCCGGGTAAGCATGCCGCTTTACCCGGATGCCCGGTCCGCAGGCTGGCTCTTACCAGGAAATGCCGTGATAGGCGGGATCGTCGGGGAGCTGCTTGAACAGCCGGACGAGGTCGATGACATGGACGCCCTTCGGCCGCTTGCGCACCGCGTCGCGGTATTCGTCGCGCGCATGGCTCACCACCAGCACGTCGGCCTCTTCCGTCACCTGCCCGATCGTCGGGCGCAGGATGTCGGGCAGCTTCTCCATCAGGTCCGCCAGATGCGGCCGCGCATGCTTCATGTACTCGAAATGCGAGCGCGCCCCGGCCGAGGCCTTGAGATTGGGATCGAAGGCCGAAAACTCGGCACCGTCGGCGAGCAGCGCCGCCATCAGTTCAAGCGTCGGCGACTCGCGGAGATCATCGGTGTCGCATTTGAATGCAACGCCGAGGAAGCCGATGCGCTGCCCGGTAAAGCGCCGGATCATGCCGAGTGCCTCCTCGATCTGCTGGTGGTTCGACACCATCAGGCTGTTAAACAGCGGCGTCTGGATCTGGTAGACTTGGGCCAGATGCTCGATGGCGCGCACTTCCTTGGGCAGGCATGAGCCGCCGAAGGCAAATCCCGGTTTGAGGTAATAGGGTGACAGGTTGAGCTTCTGGTCCTGCACGAAAATGTTCATGACCTCATGGCTGTCGACTTCGACGGCCTTGCACAGGCGGCCCACCTCGTTGGCGAATGTGACCTTGGCTGCGTGCCAGACATTGTCGATGTATTTCACCATCTCCGCGCCGGTGATGGTGCACATCAGGATCTTCTCGTCGATGACCCGGTAGACGGCGGCGAGCTGCGCTGCGGCGCGCGGGTTCGAAGCGCCGATCACCGTTTTGGGCGGCGCATAGAAATCCGCAACCGCCACGCCCTCACGCAGGAATTCGGGATTGAAGCAGACACCGAAATGCATATCGAGCGACTTGCCGCTCACCGCCTCGATCTCGGGAACCACGACACCCATGGTGGTGCCGGGCGGCACCGAGCAGCGCATCACGACCAGATGATAGCCGTCCTTGCGCCTGATCGCCTCGCCGATCGACCGGGCTGCCGCACGGACATAGGTCATGTCACAGCCGCCATCGGGGGCGGTTGGCGTTCCGACCGACAGAAAGGTGATATCCGACTGCCGCACCGCGTCCACCACATCGGTGGTTGCCTCGATCAGCCCGCGCGACACGCCATCGCGCAGCAGGGTCTCGAGTCCTTCCTCGACGATCGGCGACTTGCCCGCCTTGATGGCATCGACCTTGGCCGGCACCACATCGGCACCCACCATCCGGAAACCGAGATTGGCGAAACAGGCAACCGACACCGCGCCGACATAACCAAGCCCGATGACGCTGATGCACGGTTTCTGGTTGATGGCCGCTGGAATCTCCGCTGGCCCGGCCCCGGCCGGGCCTGGGTCGAACTCCGCCACTTCAGCGTTTGACGCGATTGCCATGAACAACTCCCCTCATTCTTTTGCCGTTATTGCGAGCAACCCGCATGCCATCCAGATTGCCGGAAATACGCTCGTCTTTTCATTGGGTTGCGGATGGAAACCCGGCGCTAACCAGCAAACTGCGAGCGTTTTTGCCGGCCTGCCTTTGCACTGTGCAAAGCCGTCAGGCGCCATGCGTGAGGAAGTAGAAGAAGCGGACCCCCGGGATTTTCACGAGTCCCGTGAGCAGCGTGACCAGGAGGAACAGGGCCGAAACCGCAATGGTGGTCTGCATCATGGCGGTGCCGTCGCGCGCGATCTGTGCCCAGCGGTTGCCCTGGAAGCTCGACTTCTGGTCGCCGCGGTTGAACCAGCGCTGCTTGGAGAGCCGGAAGATCGAATAGACCTTCACCGCAGCATTGATGACCTGATTCAGATACAGCACGACCGGATACATGAAGTCGATCTTGCGCGAATAATTCCACAGCACGATCGACAGGATGAGGCGCGAGATCGCCAGAAACAGAATGTACTGGATGAGGTAGGTGAAGGAGTGCAGCGTCGCGGCGGCAACCGCCACCATTGGGTTCACCAGCATCGTCCACATGGCAATGCGCTGGTCGACGAAGCACCACCAGATGAAGAACGGCATGTGCCGCGGGCCCAGTGCTATCACCCGCGCGCCGTTGCGCAGCATGTTTCCCGACCACCGCCGGTAGTTCTGGATCATGCGGTTGAGGCCGCTGCCGTGCACGATCTCGACGGTGTAGCCCATCGCATCCGGCACATAGAGCAGGCGCGCCTTGTGTTTCATCATGTAATAGAGCGTCGACTTGTCGTCGCCGGACAGGAACCGGAAGGAGCCCCAGAGCCAGTGATTGAGATAGTCCGCCTCGAGCAGCCGGCAGAATTCCTTCTTCTTGACGTGCTTGACCCGGAACACCGACATGCGGCCGGTGAGGGTGAGCACGCGGCCCGACAGCGAATGCGACTGCATGGCGAGCCGCCGCTGCGCAAACCGCATGGACAGCATCGACTGCATCCACTTGGGCCCGATGCACAGCACGTCCTCGTCGGTGGTGACGGCCTGCAGGTCGGGATACATTTTGAACAGTGGCAGGCAGCGCGCCACCGATTTCGGCGCCATGATAAAGTCACCGTCCATGAACACCACGATATCGTCATCGGGCACCATGTTGCGGCTCATGGCTCTCAGCACCAGGCCGATCGCCATGCGTTTTCCCCCGACATTCTGCCGGATGATATGCAGCGTGATGTCGAGGTCGGCGGCTGTCAGGTTGAGCTGGTTCTCGATGATGTCTTCATCGTAGCGGTCGCCGGAGCCCAGCCAGATGGTCGCCGGCACGCCGGCCTCGCGCACCTGGGTGACGATGCCGCGGATCACCGATTCGGTGATGGCCCGCTCCTCCTTGTAGGTCGTCATCATGAAATGGATGTGCCGCGGCCGCCAGCCCTCCGCCCACACCTTCTCACCCATCTCGCGCATGCGCGGATAGACCATGCGTGCATAGATCGCGGCGCGCACCGCATGCGTGAACCACCAGGAGAACCGCCACACGCCGAGAAACCCGATCACGTAGGTCACCTGCCGGACTTCCGGATCGAACAGCTTGTTCGGCACCAGCGACAGGAACATGGCGCAGATACAGATATAGAGTCCGATGTTGAGCAGGACGTTCGCGTTCCATTTCTCGAACCCCGTCGGCCAGTAGGTTGGCTCGTAGGATCGGTACTTCGCCTGCAGCCCCGGGATCACGGCGCCATCACAGGAACAGCGACGCGACGCGGCGCCAGATGGCCGCGAGGATCGGATTGGTCGATTGCGCTTCGAACAGCACCACCACGGGCATGCCGGCCGTCACCCGCTCTGCCGTGTCGCTGCCGGCTTCGTCGATGAATTCGAGCACCACTTCGGCCGAGCGGTCTTCCGCGCCCCGCCATGAATAGCGCCGCGAGATCTCCTCGCGGAAACCGCTGGTCCTGTCGATCTTGATCACCTTGCCGCGCAGCGAGTCATTGAGCGCCGGGAAGTAGATCGAGGCCTTGTCGCCGAGCGCCACCTTGAGCACCTCGTCCTGGGTGAGGAAGGCATTGACCCGGCGCTGCCCGTCATTCTCGAAAACCGCGATGACATCGCCTTTGCGCACCGCGGCGTTTTCCGGATACGGGATCTCCATCACCCGGCCGGTGAAGGGCGCCCTCACCGCCAGCCGCTCGCGATGTTTCAGCAGCGCCTCATGGGCCTGGTGCGACAGCGAGATCTGGTAGCGCGCCAGCTTGATGCTGGCATCGATCTCCGCAAGGTCGCCGACGAACTCGCGGCCGTTGAAGTAATGCCTGCCGATGCCGGCATCGGCGAGCCGTATCTGTTCCTTGAGTTCGACTTTCCGCGATTCCAGCCGGGAGCGCGCGGTGATCAGCCACTTGTTGGCTTCATCGACCTGCGCTTTGGTGGCGAGCCCCTCCTTCTGCAGCTTGGCCACGCGATTGAGCTTTTCCTGGGCCGCCTGCCGTTCTGCTTCCAGCCCTTCGACATCGATCTTGATCTTCTCGATGTCGCTGATTTCCACCGCGGCATATTCGGTCATCTTTTCGAGTTCGCCCGCCCGCCGCTGCATCAGGTGGTTGAGTTCGGCTTCGCGTTCCTGGATCTTGAGCCTGGCGATGTCGATCTGCTTCTCGAGGTCGTAGTCGGCAAAATAGACGGCCGTTTCCCCGGCCTCGACCCGGTCCCCGGCATTGACGCGCACGAAGGGCAGATTGCCGTCGCCCTGCGCTCTCACCTCGACGATGGGCGCGCTCACCACCGCCGTCTGCACCTCCATGCGGAACAGGTTGGAATAGAGCACCAGCGCCGTGTAGCCGAACACGATGAAGCCGAGCATCGCATAGACGCCGGCCCACGCGACCTGGCGCAGCGGGATCTTGGTTTCCTTGATGACGTTCTTGGGGTCGGGATCGGGCTCGGTGGATACCGGCGTGATCGGCACGTCGATGCGCTGGATCGTGTCCTCGGCGGGCGACATCATGCCCCGCACCAGGTCGTCGATGAAATGCGCCATCAGCGAGCTTTCGCGCTCGCCGAGATTGGTGAACTCGACCGCGTAGGAACGCGCCTCGGGCAGCAGCCGCACCACCCGGCCCTCGGTTTCGAACGTGATGTCGAAGCCCTGGAACGGCAGCGTGATTTGCAGTTCGACGCTGCTGCCGAGTTCCGGAAGCGCATCCGGATAGCCGTCGACGCGAACCCCCCCGAGGCTCCAGTCATGCGCCCTGAGCTTGTGCTCGGTGCCGATCAGGCGCACGAAAAGCGGCGCCGTCACCCGATGATGACGACGCTGATCGGGTCTTTCGCGTTTGACTTGCACTGCCATGTTAGCGGCGCCCGCAGCCTTTGGTAGCTGTTCTCACGCCCGCGCGTGGCAAGCCGCGTGCCATTCCGCCGCCATTGATTCTGTTGGGATTCTTGTGAGCTGTTCAGCCGGCTCAGTGCAGCCTGCGAACCAGCCGGCACGAATCGCGTTGCAGCCTGCGAATCGTCAGTTGGGCGAGCCGGCGAGCCAGCCCTCGCGCTTGCGGTAGATGGTTGACGGGCTCACACCCAATAGCTTGGCGGCCTTCGGAATGCTGCCGCCGCACGAGTCGATGGCCCGCTCGATCGCTGTCCGCTCGATCCTTCTGAGATCGGCTTCGCCCTGTGGCAGCATGATGCCCGAAGGCATGACCGCACTACCCGCAGCCCCCTCCTGGCTGGTGACGAGTTCGGGCAGCATCGCCCGCTCCAGCACCGGCCCGTCATGCAGAACGACGGCCTGGCGCACCGCGTTCTGCAGCTCGCGCACATTGCCGGGCCAGTCATACTGCAGCAGTGCTGCCGCGGCGGCCTCGGAAATCTGCATCACCTGCTTGTGCTCTTCGCGTGCCGTGAGTTCGAGGAAGTGCTGGGCCAGCAGGATGATATCGCCGGAGCGCTCGCGCAGCGCCGGCATGTGGATCGGCAGAACATGCAGCCGGTAGAACAGGTCGCTGCGGAACTGTCCCGATCGCACCGCCTGCATCGGATCGCGGTTGGTCGCGCAGATGATCCTGACATCGACTTTTTCCGCCGCCGGCGCTCCGACCCGGTGGACCAGTCCGGTCTGCAGGAACCTGAGCAGCTTGGTCTGCAGCGCCAGGTCCATCTCGCAGACTTCGTCGAGGAACAGCGTGCCGCCGTCGGCGAGCCTGGCCGCCCCGTCGCGATCGGCGATGGCCCCGGTAAAGGAGCCCTTGAGATGGCCGAAAATCTCCGATTCCATCAGGTCCTTCGGTATGGCCCCGCAATTGATCGGAACGAACGGTCCCGACCCCCGCGGCCCCAGCCGGTGCACCGCCTCCGCGCACAGTTCCTTGCCGGTGCCGCTGTCGCCGGTGATGAACACCGCCGCCCGCGACTGCGCCACCCGCTCGATCCGCCGGAACAGCGCCCGCATCGGCGGCGAGCGGCCGACGATCCCGTGGAAGTCGCCCCGGGCGGACATCGGCTCGCCGGTCGCCATTGCCGGTGCGGCGGCGAGCGCCCGCGCCAGCGTGCTCGCCAGCCGGTCCCGCGTGACCGGCTTTACCAGGTAGTCCTGTGCCCCCTCGCGCACCGCCTGCACTGCCTTGGCGATCGAGGCGTTGGCGGTGACGACGATGATGGCGGGAGCCGGCCTGCGCGACCTGAACTCCCGCAGCAGGTCGATGCCGTCGGCGTCCGGCAGCCCGAGATCGAGGACGACGGCCGCGAAGCGGTCGCGGCCGATCGCATCGCGCGCGGCGCGGGCACAGTCGGCCTGCACGGTCTCGTAGTTCTCGGCGGCCAGATAGCCGGCATAGACCTGGGCGAGGGAGAAGGCATCCTCGACGATGAGAATCCGTGGTCTAGCCATACCGCAGCGCCCTGTTGAGGCCGCAATGTGTGCGCAGCTGATCGGTTGACTGCACCGCCAGTGCCATCATCCGGTCGGCCTCGCTCCGCAACAACCTGATGTCCGCCGCGCCGCAGCCTTCCAGGTGGCGTGCCGCAGCTGCCAGCCGGGCCAGCCCGAAGCTTGCGGCAATGCCCTTGATCTTGTGGGCCCGCCGGCCCGGCGTGATGTAGTCGGTCCGCATCGCGCTCAGGCAGGCCATGATCTCGGTCTCGGCCGTCATGACGATTTCCAGCCACTGGTCGCGCGGCAGATGCGCCTGCATTTCGCTAGCTACTTCCCAGTCGACCACGGGCTCGGGCCCATGCTCGGCAATACCGGCCGCCGCCGTTGCCACCGCCACGACCGGCGGCCGGGCGTCGAGGATGGCCTGGATGGCGGCGCGCAGTTCGTCGCGGCCTGCAGGCTTCGGTATGGCGTGGTCGAACGTGTTCCGCCAGCTGTCGCTTTTCGCCGAGTCGGCCAGAAATGCCGAGAGCGCCATCAGCGGCGTGCGCCCGGCCTCGCCACCCATGGCCCGTATCTGCTGCGCCGCCGCCACGCCGTCGAGAACCGGCATCTCGATGTCGAGCATGATCAGGTCATACCGGCCATCCTGGGCATACTCGACGGCGTCCTGGCCGTGCTCGACCGCATCGACGTCACAGCCCATGCGGCTCAGCAGCGCCGCCGTGAGCACCCGCGCGGCTTTCGAATCCTCGGCAAGCAGCAGCCGTGGCCGGCCGCCGTCCGGCCCGAGAATGGGAACGAATTTGCTGTTGGACGCTGCCTTCGCAGCCGGACTTACCATGACACACTCACGAACTTCCAATGGACGCCAGGCGGGCTGCTCCGTCTCAGTGCTGCGTGCTCATGAAATGACGCGAAAGCGTGAACGGCGGCTTACCCGTGCCGCTAAAATACGAATCACGTTTTGCGAATGGGTTTGCATTTCGCAAAAACGCTGCGGATGGCTAACGAGTCGTTACCCCGCCTGCTTGGCATGTGCCGCCCACGGCGCGAAGTCAGCGCCGGGCTGCGCCTCCTGCCGGGCCACACTGTCGCCGGCCTCGCGCGCCGCGGTGAGTTGCGAGCGCTTTTTCACCGCCTCGGCGATGTGCCGGATGTCCTGGGCATGGCTCTTCGAGGCGACGATGACCGCATCGCCGGTATTGACGACGATCACGTCATTGAGCCCGACCACCGCGGTAATCGGTCCTTCGCTGCGCACATAGGCGCCGGACACGTCATGCAGGATGACATCGCCGACCGTAACGTTCTGGGCCTGATCGCGCTGCGAAATCTCCCACACTGCCGTCCATGAACCGACATCGCTCCACAGCGGATCGGTCGGCACCACGGCCGCCCGGCTGGTGTGTTCCATGACCGCATAGTCGATGGAGATGCTCTCGATCCGCGAGAACACCGCAGGATCGGGATGAACCGTGATCCCCTCGACGAAGCCGTGGGCCAGCGCGTCCTGGCAGCCGGCCAGGATGGCTGGTTTGAGCCGTTTGATTTCACTGAGGAATTCTGATACCGGAAGCATGAACATGCCGCTGTTCCAGTAGAAGCCGCCTTCCGTCAGCATGGCTTCCGCAGCATGCCGCGGCGGCTTCTCGACGAACCGCGCCACCCGGTAGATGCCCTCCTCCGGTCCGTTTTCGCCGCTCGGATAGGGCAGGACTTCGCCCTGCTTGATATAGCCGTAGCTGGTTTCGGGCCCGTGCGGCGTGATCCCGAAGGTAAGAAAGGCGCCGAACCGCGCCCCCGCCCGCGCCTTGTCGATGGCCGCGATGAGCTTGGCGGGCTCCTGGATATAGTGATCGGAGGGCATCACCAGCAGCGTGTCGCCGAGCCGTGCGGCGAGCGCGATCATGGCGGCAATGGTGATCGCGGGTGCAGTGTTGCGCCCTTCCGGCTCCAGCACGAAAGTGGCGGGCTTGACGCCGATGGCATCGAGATCGGCCAGCAGCATGTCCCGGTGGGTCCGGTTGCCGACGATGATCGGCGCCGTGAAACGGCTGGGGTCGGTGACGCGCATGACCGTCTGCTGAAACATGCTGAGGCGCCCGGCAATGGCCTGGAACTGCTTGGGCCGCTCTTCGCGGGACAGGGGCCACAGCCGCGTACCCGACCCTCCGGCAAGGATGACCGGTGTAATGAGCTCTGCCGGCATGATCAACCCTCTCAGTGCCGGGCAATCCGGCCGCATTCGAACCGGCGGGAGCCTAGGGGAAAAACCTTTAGGGGCCGTAACTTGCCCGGGAGCCCCCGGGCTCTCAGCTGATCACCTGGCAGCGTCGCCAGATCTGGGCCGGCCCCATGGCGCCGCCCTGGACCCGGACCACCCGCACCTCTTCCTCATTGAGAAGGTCCATGTAGATGACGGCGCCCGCATCCGGACTGCCGTCCAGCCCTTCATAGGTGAAGCTGTGGCGATGATAGAGGCCGGTGGTGGCCCGCCCGTCCGGCGTCACCACCTGCGGTCCCTGAATGACGATGCGCTGACCCTGCCTCGAGCACCACTCGCCGTCGATGGCATCGGCCCGCGCCGGGACTGCGCAGAAGCCAAGCGCGGCGAGCGCCAGCACGAGCCGCGCCAGCCGCATCGCCGCGTCCCCTTCAGATCATGTATTGCCCGCCATTGATGGCGAGCGTCGAGCCGGTGATGAAGCCGGCATCGTCCGAGGCGAGGAACACCACCGCCCGGGCGATTTCCTGAGGCTGGCCGAGTCGCCCGACCGGGATCTGCGGAATGATGCGCTTTTCCAGCACCTCCTGCGGCACCGCCATGACCATTTCGGTACCGATATAGCCCGGACAGATGGCATTGACGGTGATGCCCTTCGCTGCCCCCTCCTGAGCCAGCGCCTTGACGAAGCCGAGTTCGCCCGCTTTCGCCGCCGAATAGTTGGCCTGGCCCATCTGGCCCTTCTGGCCATTGATCGACGAGATGCAGACCACCCGCCCGAAGCCGCGATTGCGCATGCCGTCCCACACCGGGCGGGTCATGTTGAACAGCGAGTTGAGGTTGGTGTTGATCACCGCCTGCCACTGTTCGAGGCTCATTTTGTGAAACATCGCATCGCGGGTAATGCCGGCGTTGTTGACGAGGATATCGACGGGCCCGATTTCGTTTTCGATGGCCTTCAGGTTGGCTTCGCAGGCCGCCGCGTCGCCGACATCCCACTTGCGCACCTCGATGCCGGTTTCCGCCTTGAACCTGTGCGCGGCCTCGTCATTGCCTGCATAGCTCGCGACCACCTTGTATCCTTCGGCCTTCAGGGCCTTCGATATTGCCGCGCCAATGCCGCGCGATCCGCCTGTGACGACTGCAATCCGGCTCACTGTCTGTCTCCCGTTCCGATGGTTGTTGTGGCTTAGTCGCGGGCCACGCACATGGCGATGCCCATGCCGCCGCCGATACACAGCGTGGCCAGGCCCTTCTTCGCATTGCGCTTCTGCATTTCAAAGAGGAGCGTGGTGAGTACCCGCGCGCCCGAGGCGCCGATCGGATGGCCAATGGCGATGGCGCCGCCATTGACGTTGACGATGTCCTGGTTCCAGCCCATGTCCTTGTTGACGGCGCAGGCCTGCGCTGCGAACGCCTCATTGGCTTCGACCAGATCGAGATCGTCCACCTTCCAGCCTGCCTTCTTGAGCGCCGCGCGCGACGCCGGAATCGGACCCGTACCCATGATCGCCGGATCGACCCCGGCATTGGCCCACGATACGATCCGCGCCATGGGGGAGAGGCCGCGCTTTGCCGCTTCCCTGGCCGTCATCAGGATCACCGCTGCAGCGCCGTCATTGATGCCCGAGGCATTGCCGGGCGTCACCGTCCCGTCCTTCTGGAACACCGCCTTGAGCTTGGCGACTGAATCGAGTGTCGCGCCGTGGCGGATATATTCGTCATTGTCGACAACGATGTCGCCCTTGCGGGTCGAAACCATCACCGGCACGATTTCGTCCTTGAACTTGCCGGCCTTCTGGGCCGCCTCCGCCTTGTTCTGTGAAGCGACGGCAAACTGGTCCTGGGTTTCGCGGGTGATCTGCCACTGCCGCGCCACGTTCTCGGCGGTGTTGCCCATGTGATAGCCGTTGAACGCGTCCCACAGCCCGTCCTTGATCATGGTATCGATCACCTGGTAGTCGCCCATCTTCACGCCATTGCGCAGGTGCTGGCAGTGCGGCGCCATGCTCATCGATTCCTGGCCGCCGGCGGCCACGATGTCGGCATCGCCATTGGCAATCTGCTGCAGGCCGAGCGCCACGGCCCGCAAGCCCGAGCCGCACAGCTGGTTGACACCCCAGGCCGGTGTCTCAACCGGAATGCCGGCCGCGATCGATGCCTGCCGTGCCGGGTTCTGGCCCTGTCCGGCTGTCAGGATCTGGCCGAGGATCACCTCATTGACCTCGGCCGGCGCAACCTTGGCACGTTCCATGGCAGCTTTCAGCGCGACAGCGCCCAGCTGATGCGCCGGCAGCGATGACAGCGCCCCGTTGAACGATCCGACCGGCGTCCGCGCGGCTGAAACGATGACCACTGAATTTTCTGCGCTTGCCATGATCGGACTCTCCTGCTGGTGTTGGTTGCGACAGTCTCTACACATACGGGAGCCGTTTGTGCAATGCGGCAATTGGTATAGTGCATCGCACAATGCATCCTTTTGCACTTGCAATTGTGCAACGCACGGCGCAACATTTCTAGCGTTAAATGGGAGAGCGTTTTGAGCAGCGAACAGGCGGCTCCGGCCAACACGGTGGTCATCAAGAAGTATGCGAACCGCCGTCTCTACAACACCTCCACCAGCACCTATGTCACCTTGGACGACCTGGCCCAGATGGTCAAACAGGGCACGGAGTTTGCCGTTTATGACGCCAAGTCCGGCGAGGACATCACCCGCTCGGTGCTGACCCAGATCATCTTCGAGGAGGAGAACAAGGGGACCAACCTCCTCCCCATCAACTTCCTTCGCCAGCTCATCCGCTTCTATGGCGACAGCATGCAGGCCTTCGTGCCCGGCTATCTCGACATGTCACTGCAGACGCTCACCCGCGAACAGGACCGTATCCGCCAGCAGATCATGGAGGCCTGGGGCGCCGATCCGCTGAAGGCCATGGAGGAACAGACCAAGCGCAATATCGCGATGTTCACCGACGCCATGCGCATGTTCAATCCCTTCGCCGCTCTCGGCCCCGGTCAGCCGCCGGGCGCCGCCCGGACTCCCGGCCCGTCGGCCCCGCCGGCCTCGCAGAAGGACGATCTGCAGGCGCTCAAGGAACAGCTCTCCGACATGCAGCGCAAGATCGACGCGCTCGGCAACAAGGAATAGCTCAGGCGCGCCGCATCCCGAAGGACTGCCCGAGGATCTCGGCAAAGCTGGGCCGCGGCTCGTCAGCCGCCGGCAGCGGCTCCGCCGGTTCCTGAGCTACCTCCTGCCCCTTGCCGAAGCTTTCATTCAGTGCCCGGATCGCCTCCCTGAGCCGTGACAGGTCAAGCTCGATGCTGGGGAGGTCCGGCTGCGGTGTTCCGTGCGGCCGGCTTGCCGGCGGCGACGCCGCCACGATGTCGGCGATGGGCGGCAGCCCGGCCGTCTGGACTGTCTGGGTCCGCGGCAGCACCGGCTCTGGCAGATCCGGCACAAAGGGCGGCAGGTCCGGCAATCCCGTGGCATCTTCCGCGCCGGTCCCCGCCGCGGCGGCGGGCTCTTCCGGGACCGCTTCCGGCGTGGCAGCAGAAGTCATGGAAACCGCAGGCTGCGCGGTGGCCGCCGGCACGAAGGCCATCGGCGCCAGCCCGGTCAGCTCTTCTTCCTGTGGGGGTGGCAGTTCTGCTCCCACCGGCCGCACCGCCACGGCCGAAGCAAAGCCTTCGAGGCTGAACGGTACCGCCGCCCGCTCGACGGGCGGCTGATCGCCCGCCGGTTCGGCTGCCGGCAGTGCAAAGCCTCCCGCCTCGCTCGGTGCCGTCCACGGCGGCACCAGCGACGCCTGGCCGAAAAGATTGCCCTGCAGATAGTCGACGCCCCAGCTGGTGAGCAATTCGGCATCCTCGGGGCTTTCCATCCATTCGGCGATGGTCTTGAGCTCGAATTTCTTGGCGAGGTCGATCAGCGACTGCACGAAATACTGGTTGTCCGGGTTTTGCTTCAGCCCCTGGCAGAATGTGCCGTCGATCTTGAGGATGTCGACATTGAGCGACTTGAGATTGCGGAACGATGTGTAGCCGGCGCCGAAATCATCGATTGCCACCGAGCAGCCGAGTTCGCGCAGCGTCGAGGTGAAGCGCGCCGTTTCCGCGAGATCGCTGAGCGCGATGGTCTCGGTGATTTCAACGGTGAGCCGGTGGGTGATGTCGCGGTGCGCGGCGAGAATGTCGGTGAGCTGGCTGAACCAGCGCGGGTCGGTGGCCGTGGTGCCGGACACGTTGAAGGTGAGGTTCGCGTCGGGATAGTCGAGCAGCGTTTTGAGGGCCAGCTGCACCACCGTGCGGTCGATGAGCCGCACCAGGCCCAGCTTCTCGGCAATCGGGATGAGATGCGCGGCGGCGATGATCTCGCCATCCGCATCCGACATGCGCAGCAGCGCCTCGTGCATCGCCGGCTCGCCCGTCCTGGCATCGACGATCGGCTGATAGGCCAGCGTGAAGCGGTTTTCCTTCAGGCAGGCCACGATCTCGGTTGCACAGCGCGCGTTGAGTTCCCGCTCCGACAGCCGCCGCTGTGACGGCTGGTACATCACGAAACCGTCGGACGGCAGCCGCTTGGCTTCCGTCAGCGCCTCCTCGGCCCGCGCCATGGCGGTGTTGGCATCCTGGGCGTCCCTGGGGAGGACGAGGCCGCCGATCGACAGCATTGACCACACCGGCCCGCGCTCGGTCTCGATGACGCTTTCGCGCGCCACGCTGAGGAAACGCTCGGCGGCGATCTGCAATTCCTCTTCCGAACAGTTGTTGAGGATGATCCCGAACTTGCTGCCGGAATAGCGCGCCAGCGCATCTCCTGCCCTGACCACCTGCCGCAAACGCCGCCCGACCGCGATGATGACCTCATCGGCCACTTCGAAGCCATAGGCGTCGTTGACCACGGCGAGATTGTTGATGCCGGCCACCACGAAGGCGCAGGAGCCGCCGGTCCGCTCGGCCACCGAGATCGCCTCGCCCAGTGCCTCCGCCATGCGCCCGCGGTTCATCATGCCCGTCAGGGGATCGCAATTGCCGAGGAAGCTCAGATGCTGGTCGCGCTTGTGGCGGTCATCCACCCGGCGGATCACGCCATAGGCTTCGACCGGCCGGCCATCGCTGCCGGCGAACCACCGGCCGCTGTCCTCGAGCCACAGGGCCCGCTTGCCGAGGCGTCCGTCCGGCCGGAACAGGTATTCGATCTGGTAGGGCACGCCGTCGCCGTCGTCGCCGATCGAACTGCGCATGATCGTGTCATACCGGCTGGTGAAATTCTCAGCATCGAGCAGGGCCGCGAAACTCCGGCCGCTGGCGATGGCGCCCGCTTCGCAGCCCAGGACGTCTGCGGCATTCGAACTCCAGGAAATCTCGTCGGACTCGATAATCCAGTGGTAGGCCACTTCTTCGACGGCGAGCAGCGCCCGGCGGATACGCTCCAGCTCCGGACCGTCGGCAATCTTGACGGCGGACTTGCTCCCTGCCGGCCGGCCTGCAGCCGGCGCCGGTGCAGCCGGCTCGCGCGAATCGTCCGTGAAAAAGGCAAACGCCTTAGCAGAATCGGCTTGGCTCAAGCGGCCTCCATGAACACTGCCGTTTGTTTCTTGTGTGGATCGGCGCGCAGCAGCCGGCGCGAGCCGAATCACGCCCTCCCGCAAACTATGCGCCCATTCCTTAAGAAACGCGAAACAAACAATAATTTTGCGCTAATAGCCGAGGGCCAGGCCGTCCTTGCGCGGGTCCGAGCCGCCGATGAGCACCCCGTTGTGGCGGTCGATGACGATAGCCTGCCCGCCGCCCATGGGCCCCCCGGCAGGCCGCAGGCGGTGGCCGAGCTGCCGCAAGCCCTCCTGCACGCGGGCCGGCAGGGCCGCTTCGAACAGGACCTCGCCGCCCGCCGGGAAGACCCGCGCCATGTCGATCGCCGCTTGCGGATCCATGCCGTAGACATACCGGTTGGCCGCCACCATGACATGGCCCATGGGCTGGTAGTCGCCGCCCTTGACCCCAAAGGCCATGTCGACCCTGCCGCCTGTCTTGGCCATTGCCGGGATGATCGTATGCAGCGGGCGCTTGGCCGGCCCGATGCAATTGGGATGGCCGGGCATGGTGGTGAAACACTGCCCGCGGTTCTGCAATGCGAAACCGTGTTCGGGCAACACGATGCCGGAACCGAAACTGTCATAGACCGAATTGATGAAGGAGACGGCGAGCCGCTTCCTGTCCACCACGCAGAGGTAGACCGTGTCCGACTGCGGCATGACCACCTCGACATCAAGCGCCTTGCCCATGTCGATGAGGCCGGCGAGTTTGCGCGCCGTGGCCTCGCTCAGCATCGTCTCGACGGGAACATCGACAACCGCCGGATCGGCCACATGGCGGTTGCGCAGAACCCAGGCGAGCTTGATGGCCTCGATCATCAGATGGTAGCGCGCAGCACTGTCCGGCGCGTGCCGCCGCAGCCCGGTATGGCTGAGGATATTGAGCGCAATCAACGCGGTAATACCTTGCCCGTTGGGCGGGATTTCGAAGATCTCATGCCCGGCGAAGCTGCTCGAAATCGGCTCTACCCAGTCTGACCGGTGCTGCGCGAGGTCAGCGAGCGTCATGAGCCCGCCACGCGCCGCCAGCACCCGCACGATCTCCTCGGCGATGGCACCCCGGTAAAAGGCCTCGCTGCCGCCCCTGCCGATCTGCCGCAACGTCTCGGCAAAGGCGGGATAGCGCATGATCTCGCCTTCCCGGGGCGCCCGGCCGTCCTTGAGAAAATGGCCGCCGCCCTCCTCCGATTTGAGGATCGCCTCTTCCTTCGTCCAGTCGTGGGCAACCCTCGGGGTCACCGGCACCCCTTCCTCGGCCAGGCGGATGGCAGGTGCCAGCGCCTCCTTGAGATCGATCGTGCCATGATCGGCCAGCAATTTCTCCCAGGCGTCAACCGCGCCCGGCACCGTCACGGCATGGGCGCTGCGCCGGTCGATCCTGGTGAGCCCCGCGTGTTTCAGCCAGTCGCTGTCGGCCGCCCGCGCCGCCCGGCCGGACCCGTTGAGGCCCAGGATCTTGCCATTGGGCAATCCCACCAGCGCGAAACAGTCGCCGCCAATTCCGGTCATGTGCGGCTCGCTGACGCACAGCACGGCCGAGGCCGTGACCGCGGCATCGACGGCATTGCCCCCGGCCCGGAGCACGTCCAGAGCCGCCAGGGTGGCAGGCGGCGACGATGTCGCCGCCATGCCGTTGATGGCATAGGCCGCGGACCGGCCGGGAAACTCGAAATCACGCATGTCTGGCTCGCGAGGGACTGGGGATGGGACACGAAGCATCCCTAGTTGCCCGCATCGCGGCAAACACGCAACCTGACGCGGCTGCCAATTGGTCCGGGGCCGCCTTGCAGCCTTGACACAGGCGGCATAGCAAGCGCTAGACTGGTCTGAAATTGGTTAAGATTGGTTTGGAATTGGCGTCGCAATCGACCCGACTGCGTCGTATCGATCATTGCCGATCGCCGCCGTGCCGATATATCTCGCCGCCTCAACCCAACGCCGGAGGAACTGCCCATGACGGTCAAGAGCGATATCGAAATCGCCCGCGAAGCCAGGATGAAGCCGATCATGGAGATCGGCGGGAAACTGGGCATTCCCGAAAAGGACCTGATCCCCTATGGCCACACCAAGGCCAAGGTCAGCCTCGACTACATCGACAGCCTTGCCGCCAAGAAGGACGGCAAGCTGATCCTCGTCACCGCCATCAACCCGACCCCGGCAGGCGAAGGCAAGACCACCACTACGGTGGGCCTGGGCGACGGGCTGAACCGCATCGGCAGGAAGGCTATGGTGGCGCTGCGCGAACCGTCGCTCGGCCCCTGCTTCGGCATGAAGGGGGGCGCGGCCGGCGGCGGCTACGCCCAGATCGTGCCGATGGAGGATATCAACCTGCATTTTACCGGCGATTTCCACGCCATTACCTCGGCCCACAACCTGCTTTCGGCGATGATCGACAACCACATCTACTGGGGCAATGAGCTGGCGATCGACACCCGCCGTGTCGCCTGGCGCCGGGTCATGGACATGAATGACCGCGCGCTTCGGCAGATCGTCTGTTCGCTGGGCGGCGTTGCCAACGGTTTCCCGCGCGAGGCCGGTTTCGACATCACCGTGGCTTCCGAGATCATGGCCATCCTTTGCCTCTCGACCTCGATTGCCGACCTCGAGCGCCGGCTCGGCCAGATCGTCGTCGCCGCCCGCCGCGACAAGGGTCAGGTGCTCGCCAGAGACATCAAGGCGCCGGGCGCCATGACCGTGCTGCTGAAGGACGCGCTCATGCCCAACCTGGTGCAGACGCTGGAGAACAATCCCGCCTTCGTCCATGGCGGGCCCTTTGCCAACATCGCCCATGGCTGCAATTCCGTGATGGCCACGAAATCCGCCCTGAAGCTTGCCGATTACGTGGTGACCGAGGCCGGCTTTGGCGCCGACCTGGGCGCCGAGAAGTTCTTCGACATCAAGTGCCGCAAGGCCGGCCTCAATCCGGCGGTGACCGTCATCGTCGCCACCGTCAGGGCTCTCAAGATGCATGGCGGCGTCGCCAAGGACGAACTCAAGAAGGAAAACCTCGAAGCCTTGCGCAAGGGCCTCGCCAATCTCGGCCGCCACATCGAGAACGTGAAGAAGTTCGGCGTGCCGATCGCCGTTGCCGTCAACCACTTCATCTCCGACACCGACGCCGAGATCGATGCCGTCAGGGCCTATTGCCGCGAGCACGGCGTCGAGGCTTTCAAATGCACCCATTGGGCCGATGGCGGCAAAGGCACGGAAGCACTGGCCAGGCATGTCGCGGACCTTGCCGACAAGGCCACCGCCCAGTTCAAGCCGATCTACAATGACGACCTGCCATTGTGGGAGAAGGTGCTGACCATCGCCCGCGAAATCTACCGCGCCGACGACATCGTCGCCGACAAGTCGGTGCGCGACCAGCTTCGGGGTTATGAATCGCAGGGCTACGGCAAGTTCCCGATCTGCATGGCCAAGACGCAGTACTCGTTCTCGACCGATCCCAATCTCAAGGGCGCCCCCAGCCATCACGTGGTCCCGATCCGCGAGGTCAGGCTTTCCGCCGGCGCCGAATTCATCGTGGTGATCTGCGGCGACATCATGACCATGCCGGGCCTGCCCAAGGCGCCCGCCGCCGAGATCATCGGCCTCGATGCCAAGGGCCAGATCGCCGGGTTGTTCTGAACTTAATCAGGTGCGGGGACCGGCTTGCGTGCCGGGCATCGTCCGGCGAGCAGTTTGGCCTGCGCCTGCGCAATAGAAGCAGCTCCACCGCACCCGCGGCTATCGAGGGTCTCCGTACTCCGGCTGCCCGATCTGCCAGTCCCCCGGCTCGCGCAGAGTTCGCGACGGACCCGGGATGTAAATGCGTCCAGTCGTGTCATAGACGGTGCGGTTGTGCCGCATCGACAGATAGGTTTGCAGCTTTGCCAGATTGTTCCGGGTAAGGAGCGATTTGACCAGGGACCCGATGCCCAGCTGCTTGCTCTTGCGGCGTAGCCTGCCCAGGGTCCGATAGCCGCGGCCGGCATTGACACTGGCATAGAGATCGCCGCCAATCGCGTCTCGCGTCTCGGCTGAAACGGCTGGATGGAGGCTGGCCGGCAGGGCCAGGCGACCACCGCATCGCCCGGCTTCGAGGAATTGCTGCAGGTAAGTGCGAAACGCCTCGATCATGGCGTCGACGCGGTCAAGTCCGCGCAACACCTGCTGCGATCTCTTTGCTCGGTCCGCCACGGTGCGGTCGATCTCCGCTGCAACAGCACCGGGATCGCGGAGCGAAACGACGGGCCAGTCGAGCCCCAATAGTGGCGCCAGTCCCTCGGTCTTGTGCGTGTTTCCGGGAAGCAGGATCACCGGCGTTCCCTGGGCGAGGGCCGAAACCGATGTGTGATAGCGCCCGCCGATGACGAATTCGGCATCGCGCAGAATGGGCAGCAGCCTTGTGTGGCTGTCGACCTCGGTGCCGCTGACGACGCTGAATTCGCCGGGCTCCAGTAGCCGTGAGGCGATGGATACGATGCGGGCGTCCTTTGACTTGGAGTAGAGGAACACCGGGCGCAACCGCAGCCGCCGGGCCGCATCACGGATCAGGCCGGCATAGGCCGCCAGATTGTATTCATCCAGCGCCGCCGATCCGCTGACGCAGAAGTAGCGGCCGGGAATCGCCAGCACCGGTTTCTCGTTCGGCGAGCATCGCGCGCGGAATGCGAGATCCGGGCACAACAGGGCACCATCAAGGCCGATGGACCTGCACAGGGCGTAGGAATGGGTTTCGCGCAAGGCCACAATGTCGAACTTCCGGTAGACAGTGTCGGCGATCTGCAGATCGCTTGCGTTGGCGGCGTAGAACGACTGGTTGAAGGAGATGACCGGCTTGTTCCACAGCACCTTGGCGAGCAGTGGCAGGGCAAAGAAGCGGACCCCGGCAAAATGCTGCTTGGGTCCCATGGTGCCTTCGCCTTGAAAGAACACGACGTCGCTCTGTCGCACCCGCTCGGCGAGTTCGCCGAACCGCGTTTCGGCCAGCCTTTCCAGGAATCGCAGATCGCCGGCTTCTATCACTTGCGAACCATAGATGCTGCGGATCCGGTTCCTGTGCATCCGGGCGGCGACCAGATCGAACAAATGCGGCGGCAGCGACGGCACAACCGACAGTTCCCCGGGTGAGAATGGCTGCATCACTTCGCGGCAGAAGCGGAGCATTTCATGGCTTGTCGCCTGACAGCCCCAATTGGGCCGGCTGCCGGTAAAGTTCACAATGACGGCTTTCATGACAGCGAATCGTGATGGTGCTGGAAGATGTGCATTTCAGTCGCCGGGCGGCTGACTGCGCCGCAACAGCGCAGGCCTCATTGACTTCGATCAAGGGCACCGGAAGCCGGGCTGATATCCGGGGCCGATGACGCGGGTCTGGGTTCTGCACGCCGATCGGGTTGGCGGCCGCAACCAGCTTGAAGGCCTGGCACGGGCCCTAGGCTGGCCTTACGAAATGAAGAATATCGCTCATCCGGCGGGGCAGCGCGCCCCGCGACCAGCTGACGTGATCCGCCTGTTGGCCGGAAGCCCTGGGCCCGACCTCATTCTGGTCATGGGAAGTGACGCGGCCCGCTTCGCCCTCGCCGTGAAACGCCACGTGCATCCGGCAGTGCGCATCGTGAAGCTCGGGCGCCCAATGTTCAGGGCCGCCGGTATCGATCTGTGGATCACGGCGCGGCAGTATCCGCGGCTGCCGTGGTTGCGCCAGATCGCCGTCGATCTTCCCTTTCATCTGGTCTCGCCGGAGGTGCTGCGCGCCAAGGCTACGTCCGCCGGAGCGGACCTGAAGGCCTTGCCCCGTCCCAGAGTAGCTGTATTGATTGGTGGAACGACCGGCAGCTTTCAATGGTCCGGCGCAATTGCCCGGCAGCTGGCGGCAGAGGTGAATGCCGACATCGCCGCCGCCGGCGGCTCCATTCTTCTCACCACCAGCAGGCGCACCGGCGCCTCTGCCGAATCCGCGATTGCATCCGCCATCACGGTACCCGGAAAGGTCCACTTCTGGGCCGAATACGATCCCGATAATCCCTATCTGACCTATCTGGCACTGGCGGATGCAATCATCGTCACCGAAGACAGCGTGTCGATGATTGCCGAGGCCTGTGCGGCCGGCAAACCTCTCGCCATCTGGCGGTTGCCTCAGCGCCGCCACCCGGCGAGACGGCTGCTGCAACTGGATCGCCTGGCCAGATGGCTTGGATTTGGCAGGGCAAGGCAACTCGAGGCATTGCTGTCGGACGGGCGCCTGACCTGGTTCAGCCCGGCGCGGCAGTTCGCCCGCCTCCCCGCCACGGATGAAGCGGAAGGCTGCATGGAGCAAGACAAGCTGCGCGCCATCTCGGCGATCCGGGCCCTGATGGCTGACAGGGATGGCGGCGAAATCGGTTCCTGACCGCGCACCGGGAGGCATGCCATGAAGAACGCAGAAACGTCCTGGCTCACTGTGGGCGGTTATGAAACGCACCGGGCCATGCTGCTGTGATCCTCAGGCTGCCGCGCTGTCGGGGGCAGGAAGGCGCCGTGAGAGCAGGTGCTCGCCGAAGACACTGATGCTGACCGCGGCGATGATCACCGCCCCGCCGATGAAGGCGGCGCGCTCCGGCACTTCGCCGACGAAGAGCCACGGCCACAGCGGATTGAGCACCGCGTCCAGCATGACGATGAGCGACAGGGTGATGGCCGTGACCGACCGGGCCCCCTTGCCATAGAAGATGAGCGGAATGGCGAGCTGCACCAGCCCCATCAGCGCCAGCAGCGCAACCTGCTCAGGCGCGACATCGAAGCCGCCGCCGGCATGGCCGGCCAGAAACCCGAACAGGCCCGCCAGGATGAAGGTCGCAAAGCCGCCTAAGCAGATCGCCGGCATCATGTCGAAGGCCCGGTAGCGCCGCAGCATCAGCGTCTGCCCGGCAAAGGACACCGGCACGCAGATCGAGACCAGGACGCCGACGAGCCGGCCGCCTTCGAACCCGTCCCAGGCGATGATGCCCACCCCGGCAAACGCCATGAGCGCGGCAAGCCAGGCGATGACCCCCGGCCGCTCGCCGGTGATCCACGGGCTCAGGAGGCCGGTGAACAGCGGCGAGGAGGCACCGATGACCGAGATGGCCGCCGTGCTCACCAGCGTCAGTGACGTGACATAGAGCGTGGAGCCCAGGGCGAAGAAGCTCGCCGAAACGACCAGCGCGATGCGCGGGACCTCGCGGAATTTCCGGGCCGCGTCGCTCCCATAGACGGCGACGAGGTAGCAGAGCAGCGCCACCGCCATCCAGAAGCCCCGCCAGGTATTGATCTGCCAGCCGTCGAGGCCGGGCATGAGCCGGACGAACAGGCCGGACAGGCTCCAGCCCAGAGTCGCGGCCAAGACGAAGGCAACTCCCCTCCCGTAGCTTTGCTCGAATCTCGCCATGTCCCCTCGCCCTGCGGATCGGCGCCAGCTGGCGGCCGGTCCGTGCCTCGGCAGTGGTTTTTCTAGCAGCAGATCGTGGAGAAAGCTGCAGCGTTGCCCCGCGGATCAGGTTTGCATCTGTGGCGTGGTCAACCTGGCGTGCACGGCCTGAGCGAGGAACTCGGCAAGCGCCCTGACCGGCGGCTGGTATTTGGCGCCCTCGCGCACGATGAGCCAGAGCTCGGCATTGAGCTCGGCGGGCGGCGCAAAGCAGCGCACCAGTTCCGGCTCTACGTCTCCCATGATGACCGGCAGCGCGCCAAGGCCTAGCCCCGCCTTCAGATGGGATACCAGATTGAGCAGGCTGTTGCTGCGCAATCGGACGACGGTGCCGGAGGCAGCGGCCTCCAGCCACAGCCAACCCCTGATCCGGGCCATCTGCCCTTCCATGCCCACAACATCATGGCCGACGATTTCCTCGCGGCTTCCCGGCACGCCGCGCACAGCGGCATAGCTGCGGCTGCAATAGATGGTCCACGCAATGTCGGGCAGCCGGCGCGCGACGATGCCCGCCCCTTCCGGACGCACGCCCGCCCGGAGCGCCACATCGGCATCGCCCCCGGCAATGTCGAGCCGTTCGTTGCTGGTGATGAGTTCGACGGCAATACCCGGATAGCGCGCATGGAATTCACCGAGGCAGGGCGAGATCAGGCAAACGTCGATGACCTCGCTCGCGGTGAGTCTGACGGAGCCGGCAATCTCGCGCTGTTGCGCCGACAGCGCCTTGTTGAGCGCCTGCGTCTCCTGTTCCATCCGCGCCGCGGCCTCCGCGACCATGCGCCCGATGGCCGTCAGTGTCAGCCCGGTCTTGCGCCGCTCGAAGAGCGGTCCACCTGCCGCCGCCTCTGCCGCATCGACCCGGCGCAGCACCGTGGTCTGGTTGACCCCGAGCGCCTCCGCCGCCCGCAACGCCGAACCCGCGCGCGCCACGGCCAGGACATAGCGGAGGTCGTCCCACTGCATGCGCATCATACTGCATCTTTGCAGCACGCGACTGCAAGTGTGGCCGTTCCCCGCTTCGACATTCAGCGATTACATCCGCCGGCAAGTTCAACACCGGCTGCCTGGAGGAAATCATGACCGCTGCCATTCGTCCCGCCACAACGGCCGATGCCGGTCCCGCCGGCGTCATCTGCCACGCCGCCTTTCGCAGCATCGCCGAGCGTCACGGATTTCCGCCCGACCTGCCCAGTTCCGAGACCGCTGTTGGCCTCATGGAGGCGATCATGGCGCGGCCCGAAGTCCACGGGGTTGTCGCCGACCAGGACGGTCGCGTCGTCGGCAGCAATTTCCTCTGGGAAGAGGATGAGGTGGCAGGTGTCGGCCCGATCACCGTCGATCCGGCACGCCAGAATGCGCGGGTCGGACGCCGCCTGATGGAAGCGGTACTCGCCCGTGCCATGCGGCGAAGCATCGGCTCGGTGCGCCTCGTCCAGGCCGCCTATCACGGCCGCTCGCTCTCGCTCTACACCAAGCTTGGTTTCGTGGCCCGCGAGCCGCTCACCGTGTTCCAGGGAGCAGCGCTCGACCTGACGCTTGCCGGCCACGCCGTGCGTCCCGCGACAGGCGCCGATCACAAGCCGGCTGAAGATCTCTACCGGCGCATCCATGGCCACCGCCGCACCCGCGAGCTCGCTGTAGCGATTGCCCAGGGCACTGCCATGGTCGTCGAACGCGGTGGCCGCCTCACCGGCTATACCACCGGCATCGGCTTCTTCGGCCATGCCGTCGGTGAGACCACGGACGATCTCAAGGCCCTGATCGCCGCCGCGCCAGCCTTCTCGGGGCCGGGCTTCCTCGTGCCGACACGCAACGACGAATTGCTGCGCTGGTGCCTGGAGCATGATCTGCGCATCGTCCAGCCGATGACTCTGATGTCGATGGGTGCCTACCAGGAGCCGAAGGGCGCCTTCCTGCCATCCGTCCTCTACTGAACGGGAGATCCGTCCATGACCCACAAAACCCTGCCGATCACCGGCGGCTGCCTGTGTGGCTCTGTGCGCTACGAATCCACGAAGCCCGTGAGCAATGTCGGCGTCTGCCACTGCCGTATGTGCCAGAAGAGTTCGGGCGGGCCGCACATGGTCTGGGCCTTCCTGCCGCGGGAGGCTTTTCGTTTCACGCAGGGCAAGCCGCAGTATTTTCGTTCATCGCCCGCCGGCGAACGCGGCTTCTGCCCGACCTGCGGTACGCATGTGGTGTTTCGTGGCGGCGCCGAGATCGTGGAGGTCCCCGTTGGTACCCTGGATCATCCGGAGGAATGGCCGCCGGACCTGGGCCACAACGGCATTGAGAGCCGCATCGGCTGGGACGTGATCACCGACGATCTGCCGCGTTTCAGGAGCGACGAGGACCCGGCGGTCCGGCAGAGTGGGACTCCGGCGGCAGAAGTGCTAAGCCGGTCACCATGACTGCAAGTGCACGGCGCCGGTTGCTGCAGGCGGGGCTCTCGATTTTCGTGGCGGGCTTCACCGGCACGCGACATGCGGCCGCCGCAAACGGTGAGCGCCGCTTCGCGGCCGAAGCCATCAGAATGCGAGACATGGCCGTTGCTGCCGGCGACCAGGCCTATGGCGCGGTCATCGTGTACGCTTCACGAATCGTGGGCTACGGCCCGAGCCGCGTCGTCGCTGATGGCAACGGTGATGCCCATGCCGAGCGTGTCGCCCTCCGGGACGCCCAGCAACGGCTTGAACGCCAGAATCTCGCCGGTGCCGTCATCTATTCGACATCGCGGCCATGTTCGCGTTGCCAGGCGGCGCTCGCCAGGGCCGGCATCGCGCGCATGTATGTCGGGCCCGATGCCATCGACCAGGGCCCGCCGGCAGCAGACTGAACGGGTCACGCCCGGAGCTTTGCGTTCTCCGGATCGTAGGGGCTCTCGGGGATCACCGTGGCCCGGAACAGCTTGTCGAGGATCTTGATTTCGAGTTCGCTGCCGACGGCGGCATGCTCCGGCTTCACCATTGCGAGTGCCAGCGACTTGTTCACGCGCCAGCCGAAAGCCCCGTTGGTGGCGCGCCCCACCAGCTTGCCCTTGGCATAGATCGGCTCCGAGCCGCGCGCATCCGAATCCGTGTCGGTGACACCATGGACTTCAAGCGTTACGAAGTTCCAGTTGAGACCCTTCTCGCGGCCGGCCACCAGCGCATCGCGGCCGATGAACTGGCCTTTGTTGGGATGAACGAACCGGTCGAGGCCAGATTCGTAGGCCGAGTATTCGATCGACAGCTCGCGCGGGATGAGCCGGTAGCTCTTCTCGACCGCGAGCGATGACATCGCCTTGATGCCATAGGGCCTGATGCCGAACTCCTTGCCCGCTTCCATGAGCTGATCGAACAGCGCCACCTGCTGTTCGATCGGATGGTGGAACTCCCATCCGAGTTCACCCACGAAATTCACGCGAAGGGCATGGGCCGTACAGGTGCCCACGCTGATCTGCTTGCCCGACAGCCACGGGAACGCCGCATTGGAAAGATCGGCGTCGGTGAGTTTCTGCAGCACCTTGCGCGAATTGGGCCCGGCCAGCACCAGCACGCCCCAGGCAGTAGTCACCGGCTGGAACTGCACGCTGCCGTCCGAAGGCAGGGCCTTGCGCAGATAGTCATGGTCATGGCGCTCGAAGGCACCCGCCGAGACCAGGTAATAGCCCTGCTCCCTGACCTTGTAGACGGTGAATTCGGCCCTCACCCCGCCTCTCGGCGTCAGCATGTGACAGAGGGCGATGCGCCCGGCTTTCTTGGGTATCTTGTTGGCGAACAGCCCGTCGAGCCAGGCCTCCGCCCCCGGTCCCGCCACCCACGCCTTGGCGAAGGCCGACATGTCCTGCAGCCCGACATTGTCCATGACATTCCGGCACTCTTCGCCCACGAACCGGAAATAGTTGGAGCGCCGGAACGACCACTTTTCCACGATGCGGCCGTCGTCGGTGGGCGGCGCATGGTTGTGATTGAGCAGCACGTCGGCCTTGTTGAGATCCGTGTCAGAAAGCGAATAGCTTGGCGGCGCAAACCACCCCGGCCGTTCCCAGCCATAGACCGAGCCGAACACCGCCCCCAGCGCCTTCATCCGGTCATAGCAGGGTGTCCGCTTGAGCGGCCGTCCCGCCACCCTCTCCTCGTCCGGATAATGGGGCGTGAACACATTGGCGTAGGCCTCCTCATTCTTGGCCTTGAGATAGCCCCGTGTTGCGTAAGGGCCGAAGCGGCGCGGATCGACCCCCATCATGTCGATGGTGGGCTCGCCCTCGACGATCCATTCGGCGAGCTGCCACCCGGCTCCGCCGGCCGCGGTCACCCCGAATGAATGGCCCTCGTTCAGCCAGAAATTCTTGCGGTCCCAGGCCGGCCCGATGATCGGCGAGCCGTCCGGCGTGTAGGCGATGGCGCCGTTATAGACCTTCTTGATGCCGACCTCGCCGAAGGCCGGAACGCGCGCGATCGCGGTCTCGATATGCGGCGCCAGCCGGTCGAGATCTTCCTGGAAGAGTTCGTACTCGCTCTGCTCCGACGGCCCGTTCATGTAGCAGCACGGCGCCCCCTTTTCGTAGGGTCCGAGCAGCAGCCCGCCGGCTTCCTCGCGCATGTACCAGGAGGAATCGGCTTCGCGCAGCACCCCCATTTCGGGGAGGCCCTTGGCCTGGCGCTCCTTGATGAGCGGGTGCGGCTCGGTCACGATGTACTGGTGTTCAACCGGGATTACCGGGATGTCGAGGCCGACCATGGCACCGGTCCTTCGCGCGAAATTGCCGGTTGCCGACACCACATGTTCGCACGCGATGTCGCCCTTGTCGGTCTTGACCAGCCACTCGCCATTGGCCTTCTGCTCGATGCCGGCGACGACCGTGTTGCGGTAGATCTCGGCGCCTCTGGCGCGCGCCCCCCTGGCCAGCGCCTGGGTGAGATCGGCGGGCTGGATATAGCCGTCGTCGGGATGCTGGATCGCGCCGATGATGCCGTCGGTCTCGCACAGCGGCCAGATCTCCTTGACCTGCGCAGGCGAAAGCTTGTTGACCCTGACCCCGATCGTCTCGGCAACACCGGCATAATACATGAACTCATCCCAGCGGTCGGGCGTGCGGGCGAGCCGGATATTGGAGCATTTGCTGAAGCCGACATGCTGGCCGGTCTCAGCTTCAAGCTCGCCGTAGAGCTTGACCGAGTATTTGTGGATCTGGCCAACCGAGTAGGACAGGTTGAACAGGGGAAGCAGCCCCGCCGCATGCCAGGTGGAGCCGGAGGTCAGCTCCTTGCGCTCGACCAGCACCACGTCGCTCCAGCCTTTTTTCGCCAGATGGTAGAGCGTGGAAACCCCCACCACGCCCCCGCCGATCACCACCACGCGCGCCTGTGTTTTCATGGCCAAGCCCTCTGAACCGGAATGAGAATTGAGCGCACATTAGTGGGCCGGATTCAACCGGCGCGGGGCGGAACGACGGCCCCGGTCAGAATCCGACACTATCCGGAAAATCCTCCGGCCTTGAGGAAGGCGAGTTCTTCAGGCGTCGACTTGCGGCCAAGGACGGCATTGCGGTGCGGGAAGCGTCCGAATCTCGCAATGATGTCGAGATGGAGCTTCGCCCAATGGACCATCTCATTGAGACCCATCGTCTGGAACAGTCCCACGCAGCGCCACTGGTCGTCGAGGTTCTCGGAATGCTCCAGCGGCATGCAGAACCACATGGCCTCCGGTGCCCGCATGGCAGTGAGATAGCCCCGCCCGATCGCCTGCTTGGCGAGCCGCAGCGCCCGCGCATCCGCCGCGAAGGCGAGCGGCGAGCCGCGATGAATATTGCGCGACAGCTGGTCGAGGAGGATGACAAGGCCAAGCGCGCCCCGCGGAGTGTCGGCCCAGGCGTCAAAGACCCCGTCCCGCGCCTGTGCCAGCGCCGCGCCGAACCGCACCGACAGCTGCCCGTCGAAGGCGGCATCCTTGCTGAACCACCTGTCTTCTCCGGCTGCAAACCAGAACTTGGTCACGTCCTGCGGCGTCATACGAGCTCCATATGCGTCTCGACAAAGCTGGCCAGCGCCCGGACATCGTCGCGGTCGAAAACCGGAACCGGCGCTTCGGCGATCGGGCCGTTGGCGGCAATCGCCACCACCGTCGGGTCTCCTCCCGCCAGATTCGGATGGTTGAGTGCCAGATTGCGTACCTCGATCTTGTCATGATCGTCGCGCTTGTAGCCCTCGACGATCACCAGATCGCAGGGCTCGAGCTTTCCCAGCAGCTCCTTGAGGGGCGGCTCTTCCTCGTCCCGCAATTCGTGGATAATCGCCCAGCGATGCCGCGACACCACCGCGACCTCGGTAGCACCCGCCTTCCGGTGCCGGAAGCTGTCGCGCCCTTCCTGATCGATGTCGAAGGAATGGTGCGCATGTTTGACGGTGGAAATGCGATGGCCCCGCGCCACCAGTTCGGCGACCAGCCGCTCGACCAGGGTCGTCTTCCCGGCATTCTTGAATCCGGCAACACCGATGACCTTGTGATTCACATCCGCACTTCCACCGCAATCTTTTGGGCCAGCAGCAGGTCCTCTGGCGTGTTGATGTTGAAGAAGGGATCGTAGGGCTCTGCCGGCCAGACGGCAACGCCGCAATCCAGCAGATCCGTGAAACCTTCGACCGTGCGCCGGCCCTGCGCGAGATAGTGCCGGAGTTCGCCGGCAATATCTTTCCGCCACAGGCCGCAGACCGGATGCCGGCGGCCGCCCGACTGTGCGATGGCGCAGGACTTTCCTGCGCTGGCCGCCAGCAGTCGCGCGGCGAGATCGGTCGGGAGGAACGGCGTGTCACCCGGAACCGTCAGCAGCAGCGGCGCGGGGCTCCATTGCAGACCGGCCAGGAGCCCGGCCAGCGGCCCCAGCTGCCCGGGCAACGCGTCTGCAAGCACGGGGAGCCGCAGCGCTGCAAAACGCGCCGGATCGCCGTTTGCATTCACGGCAAGAGCCCCGACCTGCGGTGCAATTCGGCTGACGACATGATCAATGATGGATCTGCCGCCGATCTCGAAGTGGCTCTTGCCCGCCCCGCCCAGGCGGCGGGCTCGTCCACCCGCGATGATGCAGCCGGCGATCACGCTGTTCATGCCGCCCTGAGGGCCTGCACCAGTGTCGGAAGTTCGCTCATGTGCGAAAACAGCTGTGCCGCCCCGGCCTGCAGCAGCCGCCTGCCATGCGCCTCGGGATCATGGGCCGTGCCGGTGAAGCCCAGGACCCGGCAGCCGGCGGCGGCCGCCGAGGTGACGCCCGCGATGCTGTCCTCGACCACAATGCACTGGCCGGGCCTGACCGCGGCGCGTGCCGATGCCTCGACATAGATGTCGGGGGCGGGTTTTCCCTCTCTCACGTCTTCGAAAGTGGTGATTCGCGTACCGAAATGCCGCGTGAACCCGGCGATGCGGAAAGCCGCCTCGACTCGCGCCCGCGGACTGTTGGAAGCAACGCTCCGCGGCAGGTCGATGGCCTCGAGCGCCGCCGCCGCACCGGCAACTGCCCGCAATTCGCTCTCGAACAGCGTCAGGAGCCGCCGGTCTTTGACGGCGCTGATGTTATCCGGCAGCGCGATGCCGAATTCGCCTGCCACCCGCTCGACCAGTGCCCCGAAGGTGAGGCCGACGAACCGCTCGAAAACTTCCTGGCGCGACAGCCTGACGCCATGCTCGCGCAGGATCAGATAGTCGAGTTCCATCGACAAGGGCTCGCTGTCGACCAGCACGCCGTCGCAGTCGAAGATGATGTGCTGGAAAGTCATGCCGCAAGATGCCGGAAATCGGCGATCACCCTGCGATAGACGTCGCGCTTGAACGGCACGATCAGTTCGATCACTTCATCCGTCGTGGCCCAGCGCCACTGGTCGAATTCCTGCTTGTGCCCGGCTGGCGCAATATTGATCTCGGACTCATCGCCGGTGAACCGCGCCGCAAACCATTTCTGCGTCTGCCCGCGCCAGCGCCCGCCCCAGGACCTGCCGATGAGATGGCCCGGGAGATCATAGCTGTACCAGCAGGGGGCCTCCGCGATGATCTCCGCCGAGCGAACCCCCGTCTCCTCAGCAAGTTCGCGCAGCGCTGTCAGTTTCGGGTCCTCGCCCTCATCGATGCCGCCCTGTGGCATCTGCCACCAGTACCCGACCCCGTCATCATTGACTTTTTCGAACCGGTGACCGATCCACACCAGCCCCTGGCGGTTGAGCAGCATCACCCCGACACACGGCCGGTAACCTTCCGCAGGCGTATTACTCGACATCAGCTTTGACGACCCTTGTAAGCCGCGCTGACGGGTATCAGGACAATGCCGCGGTCTGCAAGGGTTTTGGACCACTGCCCGAGCGCATCGATGGTGACCGCAAGCCCCGTGCCTGACGCAATGGCAACACCATCGGCCCGTGCCAGGTCTTCGAGCTGGCTCAGCTGGGCGGCAATCGCCTGCGGCTCGGGATTGGCGTCGATGATGACGCCAGCCGTGCGAACCGGCAGCCCGAGACTTCCGCCGACTTCACCGGCCATGTTGCGGGCCACCGACCCGTCGCCCAGGAAGATCAGGCCACGGCGCTTGATCTCTGAAAGGATCGGCTTCAGCGGCTGCGGTTCCGACAGAAGCCTGGCGCCCATGTAGTTGACGATTCCCGTATAACCCGCGAACCGGCCCATGTGCCAGGCCAGGGCATCGAGGTTGCTGTTGACATCGGCATCGGCGAGGATCGTCTTCGGTCCCGGATTGACCGCCGGATAGCCGAAGGGCTCCATGGGCAGCTGCAGCATGACTTCGTGTCCGCCGGCCCGGGCCTTGTTGACCTGGGCCTGCAGATCATCGCCATAGGGCGCGAAGGCAAAGGTGATCTCGCCTGGCAATTCAGCAATGGCCTGGCGGGTGAGGTCGCTGTTGAGGCCCATGCCGCCCAGCACGATGGCGATCTTGGGGGCATCGCCCAGCATCGACTGTTGCGAAGCCTTGCGCGCATAGACGGCAGAAGGTTTCTTGTTGTTGGCGCCGACCTTGGGCAGGATGCCGTAGGGCCCCTGTTCCGATACAGCGGCGATGGGGGCCGGCGGCAGTGAGCGCCGTGGCGCGACGATGATTGCCGAATCGGTTTCGACCACGTCCTGCGCCCTGGGCCTGACGATCTTGATGTCGGGTTCTTCCCCGATGTCGGGTATGGGTTCGTCATCGCCGATCGGCTCGGCTGCTTCGACCGCGACAGGCTGCTCCGCCTCCGCCTGGTCCGGCGCCTTGCTGACCGAGCCTGTCGTCATTTCCTGGGCGGGCGGCACCGCCATGACCAGCACCGGCTCACCGGCGAAGGGATACGGCGTGCGGATGGCCCAGACCGTGACGCTCACCATCCCCGCCAGCAACAGGACCGCGGCAACCGGCAAGAGCCCCGGCCTCCTGAGCCACAGCCTCTCCCAAAAGCTTCGCCGCTTCAGGGGCTTACGGAGTTCATTCGCAAACATGACGCGTCTGTCAGACCGGCGGATTGATTCTTGAACCCGCGATTCTGAACCGGAATCCGTTAACGCATTGTTTACCGTAAGGCCACCGGTTCGGCATCGTCGCCGCCAAGGCCCGGGTCATCCGGCGGTCGCACCGGCTCGACCTTGCGAGGTTTTTCGACCCTCACGGGCTTGGCAGGAGGCGCGACCGGCTCGGGTGCCGATTCGGGTTCCGTCGCCGCTTCCACGGCGGCCGGCCCGGCATGAGTCAGCGCGTCATACGGTGTCTTCCACACCGCAATGGCCACTTCGCCGCTGACCGGGGATACCGCGCTCCAACGCGGGCTTGCCACGCCATCGATGACCCACAGCGGGGCCGGCGGGGCATGGATCGCCCGTGCCAGCCATTCACGCGCCCGGCCCTTGTCGCCGGTCTCGCCGTCTTCGAGATCGGCCATCAGCGCACACACCCGCGCCTCCGGCTGCTCCGCAATGTAAGGCGCCAGCGAACTGCGCGCCTCGGCCCATTCCCTGGCGGCGATCGCCGCTCGTGCCAGCGCCAGCTTGCCTTCAAGGCCGCCATCGTGATTGGCCACCAGTTCGCGGATGCGTGCCAGCCGCTCACGTGGGCCATCGCCCAGCCTGGCATAGGCCCACGCCTCCGCGAGGTCGGGATGGGGCGCCAGTGCCCAGGTCTTGCGCAGGACCCGGAATACCTTGCGTGGTGATCCCTGCTGCGCATAGCTGCGTGCCGCCACCACCGCGGCAGGCACCAGCGCCGGGTCGAGCTGATGCGCCTTAAGTGCCAGGTTGAGCGCCTGCTCGCGCTTGCTGGTTTCAAGCTCCAGCGCTTCGGCGGCATAGAGTGCCGCGCGCTTGCGCTCGGCGAGTTGCGCATCGACCAATCCTGACCGGCGCTGCTGTTCGAGGGTGAGCGAGGCCGCCGTCCAGTCCTTGGCGGCGAGCTGCGCCTGCAGCATTGCCGTCGACGCCCAGGCCAGCGACGGGTTCTTCTGCAGCGCCCGTTCGGCAAGTTCGCGCGCCTTGGCCATGTCGCCGGCCTGCCGCGCCTCGACGAACAGGCCGCGCAGCCCCAGCGCCTCCGTGTCGGGTGATGAAAGCATGGCCTCGAAGGCGGACTTGACGGCGCCGCGGTCGCCCCTGAGCTGCGCCGCCTGCGCTTCCAGCAGCCTGACCAGCGGTTCGTCCTTCAGCGATTTCGCCGCGATCTGCGCGTGCCGCCGGGCCGCGGCACCATCTCCGGCGCCTGCCGCGATGATGCCGCGCGACAGCGATTCATAGCCCTTGCGGTGACGCCGGAAGCGGACATATTCGCCCACCGCCTTCGGCGAGCGGAACAGCCGCCGGACGAACTGGTAGGCAAACCACAGTGCGGCCACGGCGAGCAGCACCACGGCCACAGCGAAGAGCAGTGGCGTTTCGATTTCGCGCCCCAGCCAGCGCACTGTGACGAGGCCGGGCCGATCGACCAGCCATGCAAATGCGGCTGCTGCCGCCGCCAGCAACCCGAGCCGCCAGACGAACCGGATCATGGAGCGCCGCCGATCGCCGCAATCTGCCTCAGCACCGCTGCAGACAGTGCCTCCGTTGCGGAATCGGCGTCGATTCGCGCCTGCACCCGCTCGCGCCACACCCTGAGCCCGTCAGGCATGGGGCCCTCGCCGGCGGCGAGCGCCAGCGCTTCGCGCAGATTGCCGTCTGCCGCCGCCGCCGATGCCTTCAGCGCAACATCGCTCCAGTCCGTCTCGCCGATGTTCCGGATCTTGACGACACTGCCCAGGACTCCGAGCACGGTGCTCCAGTAGCTTCCATCGGCCTCCGCCGCAGGGGGTGGTGCAGGCGGCGTCAGCGTCTCGGCAAGCCTTGCGGCCTCCTCGGCGAGCATAGCCGGCGACGGCACGCCATGCGCCGCAAGCCGCTCCAGAACCTCGAGACCTGGCGCTGCCGGCACCAGATTGGCAATCCTCTGCATTTCATCGGCAAACGGTGTTCCAGCTGCGATCTTGGCCTTGAGATCGGCCAGCGCCTGCGACAACAGCGTCGCCACCTCTGCGCCCCCTGTGCCTCCTCTGGCCTTGAGATCGGCGACATCCTTCTCGATCGTTTCCACCCGCGCCCGCAATTCGCCGAGCGCCGCCGTATCAACGACGCGGGCCTGCCCGTTCTCTGCAGCAGGCTGTGCCGCCAGGACCGCTTTCAGCGCATCGATCGCCTGCTGCGTGGCCGCTGTCCGCGCTTCCAGCGTCGCGAGAGCCTCGGCCTGGCCGCGCGCAGCCTCCTGCGCCACCGCGGCATTCTGAAGCGCTGTATCGGCAGCTGCCTGTGCCGCCTTGATCGTTTCATCAATTCCGCCAGAGCTGGCCTTCAGCGCGTCAACCGCCGTGCCAATCCCGCGCAGTTGCTCGCTGAGCGTCTTGTTTTCAGCTTCCAGAGTGGCGAGCCTGGCGGCCATCGCCGTCATCTCGTCGCTCGGCCAGAAGCGCGCCCCATAGGACTTGTAGGCCCAGGCTCCGCCGATTGCGGCGAGCGCCACCAGGGCAACTGCACCCCACAGCCGTGCCGGAGACCGCGCCGCGGCGGGCGCTGCCGCAGGCGGCGGCGACGCGGGCCCGGCTGCCGCCTCCTGCCCCGCCTCGCTGCCTGAAGCGGATTCGGAGGCCGCCGCCGCCGGCTCGTCCATATCCTCGACTTCTTCAGCCTTCAGGTCGATCACCGGTGCCTTCGGATCGACATCCGCTTCGAGTTCCGGCTTGTGCTTCTTCGCCATTGCGGCTTCCCTCGCCAATCGGGGCGCTTTTGCCAGCCGTCAGCGGCCGGGGTCAAGTAAACGCAACAGCGCTTCCTCGTTGGGCTGCGCCGCCACGATCGTGAGATAGTCCTTGCCAAGTGCCGCGGCAACATTCTGTGACAGGCAGTAGTGGCGCAGCAGTTGGGCCTCGTGTGTGAGACCGCCGGCGGCGACGCAGCTGCTCCACAGACGCGCCGAACGCGGCGAATAGAGCAGAACGCCCTCAGCCGTACCATCCCGGAGTGCCGCCGCTGCCGCCGCCGATAGCGCCTCGGCCGGAACCGCGTCATAAAGCACCACGCGCTCTGCCGTCAGGCCGCGCGCGGCCAGCGCACCGGCAAGATCACCGGCGGTTTGGGCCCCGGAGAGATAAAGCACCGCCCCCCGCGCCGGTTGACACTTTGCGGCGATGGTCTCGGCAAGCTGGGTGATATCGCCGGCGCCTGCGACGACATGGTGGAAGCCCGCCATTTCAGCGGCGCGGGCCGACTGTTCGCCGACCGTGAAGCACGGCAGGTCGCGAAGCTGCGCGAACGCCGGATGCCGCGCCACCGCGCGGGCCGCATTGGCGCTGGACAGCGCCACCGCCTGGACGCCCGTCGCCGCAATTGCCTGCGGCGCGCGCATGGCAATCGTCATGACCGGCGAGACGATCGCTTCATGACCGAGCACCAGAAGCCTTGCCTCGAGCCGGACAGCATCGTCGGCAGGCCGCGTGACGATGAGACGCATCAGCGGGCGATCAGCGCGCCACCGCGGGCCTTCACCTCGAGGCCCGCCTCGCGTCCCAGACGTTCGGCATCGGCGAGGCCGCCCGACCGCGTCGCCTCGAAGCAGTGGCTGCCATCGGGCGTCAGGGACTGGCCGCGGAATGACAGCTGGCCCGCCACGAGTGTCGCATGGCCTGCCAGCGGCGTGCGGCAGGAGCCGTCAAGGGCGGCCAGAAATGCCCGCTCGCAGGCAATTGCAATGGCCGTATCGGCGTGATTGAGTGGCGCCAGCAGGTCCCTGACCCGCTCGTTCCGCGCATTGATCTCGAGGCCGATGGCACCCTGTGCCACCGCCGGCAGCATCTGTTCAATGGGGATCGCCGCGGTGATTCTGTCGGCGAGTCCGAGCCGGTTAAGTCCCGCGCAGGCCAGAAACGTCGCCTGCGCCACGCCCTCTTCGAGCTTCCGCAGCCGGGTTTCGACATTGCCGCGGAATTGCACTGTCGACACATCGGGTCTCATGCGCCTGAGCTGCGCCGTCCGCCTGACCGACGATGAACCGACCACGGCCCCGCGCGGCAACGCCTCGATCGACGCAGCGACCGGACTCACAAACGCATCGCGGGCATCTTCGCGCGGCAGCAGTGCTGCAATGGCAAGGCCGTCGGGCAGCATCGCCGGCATGTCCTTCATCGAATGCACGGCGAGGTCGATGCTGCCGTCCAGCAGCGCCTCCTCGATCTCCTTCGTGAACAGCCCCTTGCCGCCGATCTCCAGCAGCGGCCGGTCGCGCACCCGGTCGCCGGTCGTCACGATGGTCACGATTTCGATGTCCTCGTCGCCGTAGCCATGCGCGGCTATCAGCCGGTCGCGGGTCTCATGGGCCTGGGCGAGGGCGAGCCGTGAGCCACGCGTGCCGATGCGGAGTTTGGGCATTTGCAAGAGACGTGAACCCAATGCTAGACGCTTCCGCGTTCCTTCTAGCCCCTCGTACGGAGAAGTCCACACTCATCCATGGCCGCATCCAGCCTCACCATCCTCGGCATCGAAACCTCCTGTGACGAGACGGCGGCAGCGGTGGTGCGCCGTCATGCCGACGGCAGCGGCGAAATCCTGTCGAACGTGGTGTTGTCGCAGCTTGAGGAACATGCACCCTTCGGCGGCGTGGTGCCGGAGGTTGCAGCGCGCGCCCACGTCGAGCATCTCGACCGCCTTGTCGACGGGGCTTTGCGGCAGGCTGGCGTCACGCTTGCCGCGGTGGACGCAATCGCTGCCACGGCGGGTCCGGGCCTGATCGGCGGCCTGCTCGTCGGACTCACCATGGCCAAGGGCATGGCGCTCGCCCTGGGCAAGCCGCTTCTCGCCGTCAACCATCTCGAAGCCCATGCACTGACACCTCGTCTGCTGGGAAGCCTGGACTTTCCCTATCTCCTCCTCCTCATTTCGGGCGGTCATACGCAGTTCCAGCTGGTCGAGGGCGTTGGCCGCTACCATCGCCTCGGAACCACCATCGACGACGCCATCGGCGAAGCCTTCGACAAGACGGCCAAGCTTTTGGGGCTGGGCTATCCGGGCGGACCGGAAGTCGAGGCCCGCGCCCGCCGCGGCAATCCGGCCCGCTTCGACTTTCCGCTCCCCCTGAAAGGCCGCCCCGACTGCAATTTCTCGTTCTCCGGCCTCAAGACCGCGGTCCGCGAAACCGTCAAGGATCTCGGCGATCTGTCCGAGCAGGACATCGCCGACATCTGTGCCTCCTTCGAACGTGCCATCGCCGGTACCATGCGCGACCGCCTCGCCGCCGCCTTCCGCCTGTTTCGCGAGCGCTGCCCGGCCGCCGCGGCGCCAACCCTCGTCGTCGCCGGTGGTGTTGCCGCCAACGCCATGCTGCGCCGCGTATTCGACGACATGAGCGGCGAGCACGGTTTTGCCCTCGCGATACCGCCAGCCCATCTGTGTACGGACAATGCCGCCATGGTTGCCTGGGCAGGTGCCGAGCGGCTGGTGCTCGGTCACAGTGACGGCCTGGCGGCCGCGGCCCGCCCGCGCTGGCCGCTCGACACCGCATCTGCGCCGGCCTATGGCGCAGGCCGCCTGGGTGCCAAGGCGTGACGGAACCGATCGGCATTGCCGGCGAAGGTGCCTGGGGCCGGGCGCTGGCCCATGTCGCCGCCCGCGCCGGGCAGAGTGTCGTGTCCTGGGCAAGAGACCGTGATCCCGGCATCCTGGCAGGCAGCAAAGTCATTGTTCTCGCTGTGCCGGCGCAGGCATGCCGGGAGGTTCTGCGCTGCCTCGCACCGGTGCTGTCGCGCGGCCTTCCGCTCATTATTGCCGCCAAGGGCATCGAGCAGACGACCGGCCGCTTCATGCATGAGGTTGCCGATGAGGAAGCTCCCAAGTGCAGCGCCATGGTCCTGTCGGGGCCGAGCTTTGCCGCCGACGTCATGCGCGACCTTCCCACCGCCGTGACACTTGCCGGCCCGACCCTTGCCGAAGCCGCGCGCATCGCCGGATGGTTCGCGGGGCCGGCTTTTCGGGTTTACGCTTCCGACGACGTCAGGGGCGTCGAGATCGGCGGCGCGCTCAAGAACGTCCTGGCCATCGCCTGCGGCATCTCCGATGGCCGCGGCCTCGGCGACAGCGCCAGGGCGGCGCTCACCACCCGCGGCTTTGCCGAGCTGATGCGCTTCGGCAGGAAGCTTGGCGCGCAACCTGACACCCTCACCGGTCTCTCGGGCCTCGGCGATCTGCTCCTGACCTGTTCCAGCCGCCAGTCACGCAACTATGGCTTTGGCTTTGCCATCGGCCGGGGGTCGAGCCCGGCGCAGGCGCGCGCCACCATCACCGGCGTCATTGAAGGCGCCCACACCGCTTCCATCGCCGCCGCCCTCGCGGGCCGGCATGGCATCGACATGCCGATCGTCCGGGCCGTCCATGCCATTATTGACGAGGGCGCTGCGCCGGGCGATGAGATTTCCCGCCTCATGCAAAGGCCGCTGCGGCCCGAATTCGCCGGCCGGGAGGAGACCTGATGCTCTTTGCCCTGATCTGTACCGACAAGCCGGACAGTCTCGATCTGCGCATGCAGGTGCGGCCCGACCATCTCGCTTTTCTCGAAGGTTTGGGCACGGCCTTGAAGGCCGCCGGCCCCTTCACCGACGATGCTGGCCATCCGACCGGCTCACTGGTGATCATCGAGGCCGCCGACCGGACGGCGGCGATGGCCATCGCCGGCGCCGATCCCTATGGCAAGGCGGGCCTCTTTCAGTCGGTCGAGATCAGGCCGTGGAAGTGGCTGATCGGGAATCCGGAGACCTGAGCCATGGCCTACTGGTTGTTCAAATCCGAGCCCGAAGTCTGGTCATGGCAACAGCAGAAGGCCAGGGGGGCGGCCGGCGAGGAATGGACTGGCGTGCGCAACTACCAGGCCCGCAACAACATGCGCGCCATGAAGCTGGGCGATCGCGGGTTCTTCTACCATTCGAATGAGGGCAAGGCGGTGGTCGGCATCGTCGAGGTCTGCAGGCTGGCCCATCCCGATTCGAGCACGGATGACCCGCGCTGGGAATGTGTCGACATTCGCGCCGTGGCCGATGTGCCAAGGCCGGTGAGCCTGGACACCATCAAGGCTGACCCGCGCCTCGCCGGCATGGTGCTGGTGAACAACTCCCGTCTGTCGGTTCAGCCCGTCACCGCCGCCGAGTGGAAGACGATCTGCGCGCTGGGCGGCGTGAAGAAGGCCTGATGCACGGCATCATCGACCGGAATGCCTTCATCCGCGCCAATACTTCCGTGATGGCGCCGCCGCTGGTGCCCGAAATCAGCCTGCATCTTGCCCATGAGGCCGTGCCCATCTGGCAGAAGACGGAGGAGCAGCTGGGTGAAATCGGCCTGCCGCCGCCCTTCTGGGCCTTTGCCTGGGCCGGCGGCCAGGCCCTTGCCCGCTACATCCTCGATCACCCGGAAAGCGTCCGCGGCAAGTCTGTCCTCGACCTTGCCTCGGGCTCGGGGCTCGTCGGCATCGCCGCCATGCTGGCGGGGGCCGCATCGGCACTGGCGGCGGACATTGACCGCTTCGCCGTCGCCGCCATTGCGATGAATGCAGCGTTGAACGGCGTAGCCATTGACACAACCGATGAAGACCTCCTGCGGCACGCCGCAGCCGGCGTCGACACCATTCTCGTGGGCGACCTCTTCTACGAGCAACTGCTTGCAGCCCGCGCGCATGCCTGGCTCGAGGCGGCGCACGCCCGTGGCGCGGCCGTGTTCATCGGCGATCCCGGCCGAGCCTATCTCCCGAGGCACGCGCTCGTGAAGCTCGCCGAATACCATGTGCCGGTCACCCGCGAGCTGGAAGACGCCGAGATCAAGCGAACGGCAGTGTGGACACTCAGGGCCTGACCGCCCTTAGCGCGAACCACGCCTGGACTCGAAGCCGTCAGTCTTCGAGCTTGGCCTTGTCGGTCTTGGCGCGCGGGGCCTGGCCCGCCAGCAGTTCCTTGGCCTGGACCACCCACTCGTCACGGGCGGTGCGGCCCTTGAGGCCGAGCTTCTCGTCGAGCGCGAACAGCGTGGCATCGTCCATCTCGGCGATCTGGGTGAGCGAGGTGATGCCCTCGGCCCTGAGCTGCTCGGCAATCTTGGGGCCGATCCCGCCAATCAGCGAAACATCATCCGCGGCGACGGCGACGGCCGGTGCTTGGGCGCGGGCTGGCGCTTCCTCTGTGGCAGCACCCGGCACCAGCGCCCGCTGCTTTTCCGCGATTCGTGCCGACTTGCCGGTGCGGCCGCGCAGGTAATAGAGTTTGGCCCGGCGCACCTTGCCGCGGCGCACCACCTTGATCGAGTCGATCAGCGGCGAATAGACCGGAAACACGCGCTCAACGCCCTCGCCGTAAGACATCTTGCGGACCGTGAAATTCTCGTTGAGCCCGCCGCCCGAGCGGGCAATGCAAACCCCCTCATAGGCCTGCACGCGGGTGCGGTCGCCTTCCTTGACCTTGACATTGACGATGACGGTGTCGCCGGGGGCAAAATCCGGCACGGCGCGCTGCGCAGCAATAACCGCCACCTGCTCCTTCTCGAGCTGTTCGATGATGTTCATGACCATGATCCTTTTGGGGTTGCGGGCCTATACCCTCAACCGTGTTGAAAATCAAACCTTTCTCGACTCGTAGGCCCGCCACAGGTCGGGCCTGCGGGCCCTGGTCAGGGCTTCCCGCTGCTGGCGCTTCCACCGGGCGATGGCCTTGTGATCGCCCGAGAGCAAAATCTCCGGGATTTCAAGGCCCTCAAATACCCTGGGCCGCGTGTAGTGCGGCTGTTCCAGAAGCCCGTCCGCGAAACTTTCTTCAGCCCCGCTCTCGGGCTTTCCCATGACTCCCGGCAACAGCCGTACCACCGCATCGAGCAGCACGATGGCCGCCGGCTCGCCCCCGGACAGCACGAAGTCACCGACCGATACCTCCTGCAGACCCCGCCTCTCGATTACCCGCTCGTCCACGCCCTCGAACCGCCCGCAGACGATGAGCGCCCCGGGGCCGGCTGCGAATTTACTGACCATGTTCTGGGTCAGCGGCATGCCCCGCGGACTCATCAGGAGCCGCGGCCCCGCATGTGCCACGGCGTCGATTGCCGCCGCCAGCACATCCGGTTTCATCACCATGCCGGGCCCGCCGCCGGCCGGCGAGTCGTCCACGCTGCGGTGCCGGTCGCTTGCCCAGTCGCGAATGTCGCGCACATCCAGCGACCACGCCCCTTGCCGCAACGCCTTGCCGGCCAGCGAATGGCCGAGTGGCCCCGGAAACATTTCCGGGAACAGCGTCAGTATGGTGGCCTGCCAGCTCATGCATCCTCGTCAAGGTAGCCTTCCGGCAGATCGACCACGATCCGGTCCCTGCACCGCTCCACCACATAGCTCTGGGCAAATGGGATCAGCACCGTGTCCTTGCGTCCTTCAATCTTCACTTCCAGGAGATCGCCTGCCCCATAGTTGGGAACATCGACGATTTCACCCAGAACCGGCCCCGCCTTGAGCTGCACTGCGGCGCCGACCAGATCATGCGCATAGACGGCATCCCCCTCGGGTTCGGGCAACTTGTCACGAGCGATGGAAAGTTCGACACCCTTGAGCGCCTCGGCCCGGTTCCGTTCTGCGACGCCCTTGAAGGCGACGATGAAGTCTCCCTTCTGGAGCCGGAACCGCTGCACCTCGAACTGCTCGCCGCTGGCCGAGGCGAGGGGTCCGTACGAAGCGAAGCTCTCCCGCCTCTCCATGAAGCTCCTGACCTTGACCTCGCCCCGGATGCCATGCGCCCCCAGGATGACGGCAACCCGAATGCGGCGCGAGGGATCAGGACCGGCCATGCGGCCTCAGGTCAACCTCAGCTCTGCGGTGCGGCTGCGGCCTCCGCAGCCTTGGCAGCGGCATCCGCCGCAGCCTTTTCACGCTCCAGGCGCTTCTTGCCGGGCAGGCCCTTCTTCGGATTGTTGCGGGCCTCGCGCTTCCTGAGGCCGGCCGCATCCAGGAACCTGAGCACCCGGTCGGTCGGCTGCGCGCCCTTCTTGAGCCATGCCGCAGCCTTCTCGCCGTCGAGCTTCACGCGGTTGGCATCGTCCTTCTTGAGCATCGGGTTGAACGCGCCCACGACATCGATGAACTTGCCGTCGCGCGGGGCGGCCGCATCGGCGATCACGATGTGATAGTAGGGCCGCTTCTTGGTGCCGGCCCGCGCCAGCCTTATTTTCAGTGCCATGTTTCGATTACTCCTTGCTGTTCGAAATCACTTCTTCTTGCCGAGTCCCGGCAATCCCTTGAACCCGCCGCCGCCCAGACCGGGAAGGCCCGGCAGCTTCGGGCCGCCGAGTCCGGGAAGACCCCCGCCGAGGCCTGGCAGTTTCGGCATCTGCGGCAGCGCGCCGCCCTGCATCATGTCCTTGAGGTCGGCAGGCAGCGCATCGGGGTTCATCTTCGCAAGTTCCGCCTGCATCTGCTCGAGCTCGGCTGCGTCCGGCGCCTTGTTGCCGCCGAACATCTTGCCGAACAGGCCCTTGCCCTGGCCCATCTGCTTCATCATGCCCGCCATCTGCAGGTGCATCTTGAGCAGCCGGTTGATCTCTTCGACCCGCGTGCCCGAGCCTGCTGCGACCCGCTTCTTGCGCTTCGCATCCATCACCTTGGGATGGCGGCGCTCATGGGGCGTCATCGATGAGATGATCGCCATCTGCCGCTTCAGCACCGAGTTGTCGAGGTCGACGCCCTCGAGCTGCTTCTTGATCTTGCCCATGCCTGGCAGCAGGTTCATCATCCCGCCCATCCCGCCGAGCTTCTGCAGCTGCTTCAGCTGGTCGGCGAGGTCTTCGAGATCGAAGGCGCCCTTCTTCATGCGCTCGGCGATCTTCTTCGCCTTGGCGTGGTCGATCTCCTGGGCGGCCCTCTCGACGAGGCTGACGACATCGCCCATCCCGAGGATGCGGCCGGCGATGCGTTCGGGGTGGAAATCCTCGAGCCCGTCGAGCTTTTCGCCCGTGCCCATGAGCTTGATCGGCTTGCCGGTCACGGCCCGCATGGAGAGCGCCGCGCCGCCGCGACCGTCGCCGTCGATGCGGGTCAGCACGATGCCGGAGATGCCGATCTTTTCGTCAAAGCTTCGCGCCAGGTTGACCGCGTCCTGGCCGGTCAGCGCATCGGCGACCAGCAATGTCTCGTTGGGCCTGGCGATGTCGCGCACCGCCGCCGCTTCGGCCAGCATCTCCTCGTCGATGTGGAGCCGGCCCGCCGTGTCGAGCATCACGATGTCATAGCCGCCCTTGCGGGCTTCCGACATGGCGCGCTTGGTGATCTGCGTCGGCGTCTCGCCCTTGACGATGGCGAGCGTATCGACACCCACCTGCCTGCCGAGGATGGCAAGCTGCTCCTGCGCTGCCGGCCTTCGCGTGTCGAGCGATGCCATCAGCACCTTCCGCTTGTCGCGTTCCTTGAGGCGCTTGGCGATCTTGGCCGTTGTTGTCGTCTTGCCGGAGCCCTGCAGGCCGACCATCAGGATCGGCACCGGCGGCGAGGCCTTGAGATTGAGGGGCGAGCCTTCCTTGCCCAGTGTCTCGATCAGCGCGTCGTGCACGATCTTGACCACCATCTGGCCGGGCTTGACCGACCTGACGATCTCGGCGCCGACTGCCTTGGACTTCACGTTGTCGATGAAGCTCCGCACCACTTCCAGCGCCACGTCGGCTTCGAGAAGCGCGCGCCGCACTTCCCGCATCGCCGCGTCGACATCGGCCTCCGACAGCGCCCCGCGTCCGGTGAGCTTGTCGAGAATGCCGCCCAGGCGCTCCTGCAGTGTCTCAAACATCGAACCTCGTCCTCATCGCCCAAACGCAAATGCCACCCGGGAGCGATACTCGCTGCCGGATGCTGGCCGCTTCACTTCCCGGGAATGTCGGAAAACCCCATGTGTGAAGTGGCCTTGAGACGTTCAAGCGCCGTGTGATGACGGTGGACATAGGGGAAGCGGGGCGGGAAGTCAAATTCGCTGCGGGCGGTCGCCCCCGCAGATTGGACATCGGGCGGCGTTATGATATGGCTAGCCATATGAAGACAACCATACATATTCCTGACAGTTTGCTGAGGGAAGCGCAGGCGATGGCCCGGCGAGAGGGTACGACATTGAAAGCGCTGGTGCAGGAAGGACTGCGCCGGGTGGTGGACGAGCACAAGCGCGGCAGCCCGTTCCGCCTGCGCCGCGCCTCGTTCAGGGGGCAGGGACTCAACCCGGAGTTCGATGGTTTGTCCTGGCAGCACATCCGCGACATGAGTTATGAGGGCCGCGGCGGTTGATCGCCGTCGACACCAACATTCTCGTCTACGCCCATCGCGAGGATTCGCCCTGGCATCCGGAGGCGCAAACGGCCATCACCGCATTGGCGGAAGGCCCGGCCGCCTGGGCCATCCCCTGGCCATGCATCCACGAGTTCCTGGCCATTGTTACGCACCCTCGCATCTATCGTCCGCCGACCCCCTTGGCCATGGCCCTCGACCAGGCCGCGGCCTGGATGGAATCGCCACGCCTAGTCCTGCTGGCGGAAGCGGGTGACCACTGGGAGCACTTGAGAGAGTTGGCCGCGACGGCGCGGATTGCCGGCCCGCAGGTCCACGACGCCCGTATCGCCGCGCTCTGCCTTGCGCACGGCGTCAGTGAACTGTGGACCGCCGGCCGGGATTTCAGCCGCTATGGAAGCCTGAAGCTGCGCAATCCGCTGGTGGGATGAGCGGGACCGGTTGACCGCAGAGCTGATCTGGCCGGTACAAGATCAATGAGCACTCCAGCAGCCGTTCAAGCGCCGTTCTGATGGCGGCCGTCACAGGCGACACTGCTGGCAATGTCATACCACAAGGGCTTTCGGCCGGAGCCGGTCCGCTGAGCCTGGCGGAAATGATCAAAAGCATGGCGGAAAAAGTCAAATGTCTCGCGTTTGCGCCGTTCATCTTTGCCACAATTGCAACGGCCAGACGGGCTTGCCGCCCAAGGTCCGCCACATCCACCTCGGCCAAGGATCGGCCCCAGCCCAAGGCCGGGTAGGCCATCGAATCCGGACCTCAATATCTGGACGGAAGCCCCCGGGCCGCGCTGTCCGGGCGCGGGCAATGCCATGTTCGGCCGCAATCCCGCCTCACCCCGAGAAAATCTCTTCCACCGTCTTCCGCATCACCGCCGGATCGGCATCGATCCCGGTCCAGTACTTGATGCCGATCACCCCCTGGTTGATCAGCATGCCGACTCCGTTGATCACGATGCAGCCGCGTGCCTGCGCATCTCTGAGAAAGCGCGTATCGGGCGGATCGACAATGACGTCCGCCACCACCATGCCCGGCACGAGTGACCTCACATTGATGTCGAGGGGCTGGTTGCCGTTGCCAAGCCCGATCGACGTGGCGTTGACAACGATATCGGTGCCGGCCGGAACGGCATAGGCTTCCGGCCAAACCACCAGCGTTGCCGGTGTTTCCGTCTTGGAGTTCAGCAGTTCGACCAGCGGCCTGGCCCGTTCTGCCCCGCGGTTGACCACTGTGATCGCCCTGGCTCCCGCCAGTGCGAGTTCGACGGCGATGGCCCGCGCCGCGCCTCCCGCCCCGAACAGCACCACCGATTTCCCCCTGGGTTCCACCACCTCGCCAAGTGACTTGAGGAATCCCTTGCCGTCGGTGTTCTCGCCGACGAGCTTGTCGCCGCGCCTGATGACGCAATTGACCGCCCCCATTATGGCAGCACTCTCGCCGAGCCCGTCGAGATGCTCGATCACCGCCACCTTGTGCGGGATCGAGCAGTTGAAGCCCATCCAGCCCATGGCCCGCGCGCCTCTGACCGCATCACCGAGCATCTCCGGCGGAACTTCGCAATTGATGTAGCGCCAGTTGAGCCCGTGATGCCGGAAGGCGGCCTCGATCATGGCCACGGTGGGATTGCCGGCCGCCCCTTGCGAGAACGAACCAACCAGTGCGCTGAGGAAATTCTGTCCGGTCATGATGCGTCCCGCTGGGGCAGCGAGGCTAGCATTGCCCCGACGGGTGCCACAAGTTTCAACCTGTGCGCGATTCCGCAGCGAGCTTGACTCCCGTCAACGCCCATCGGCTTCACTCGTGCCAAGCAGCGTCTGGCAAGGGAGGCCTGACGATGAGCGCATTGGGCATCGAAACCATCGACAAGACCGTGCAGACCACGAATATCTGGCTGGGTGAACTCGACACCAGGGTTGGCTGGGAGAACCGGCAGCGCAGCTGGCGGCTGATGCGCGAGACGCTGCATGCTCTCCGCGACTGGCTGTCGGTGGACGAGGCCGCCCAACTTGGAGCCCAGCTGCCGATTCTCATCCGCGGCATCTATTATGAGGGCTGGGATCCATCCCGGACTCCGGCCAAGCCGCGCAGCCTCGAAGCCTTTATCGAGCGCGTCCAGCATGCCTTCTCGATGGACCCGATCGAGGAACCCGAGGAAGCCATCGCCTGTGTCTTCGAAGTTCTCTCCTGGCATGTTTCGAAAGGCGAAATCAGCGACGTCAAGAAGGCTCTGCCCAAGGCCTTGCGCGATCTCTGGCCGGAGTCGTGAACCGTGATCAAGAGCGAAGACATCGAACTCTCCATTCCCCTCGACAGTGTCTGCTACATCGTTGTCAAGGCCCGTGAGTTCGAGGCCAAGGAGGCGGCGTCAACGCCCGATGTGAGTTCCAACCCCTCCGACGACCGCATGATCGAAGTGCTTGAGACCCGCGCCGATGATCCGGTCTACGAGGAACTGCGCGTTTTCATCAACGGGCTGACCGAAGATGAACAGATTGATCTTGTGGCGCTTGCCTGGATCGGCCGCGGCGATGGCGACATCACCGAATGGGATGACATCCGCGAAGAGGCCGCCCGCGCCCATAACAAGCGCACCGGCGAGTATCTCCTCGGCATGCCACTCCTGTCCGATTATCTGGAAGACGCGCTCTCGGCCCTGGATCATTCCTGCGAGGAAGTCGAGGAGGACCGGCTCTGACTGCACATCTGGCGTTCAGTAGTCGATAACGCCGTCCAGCGCGTAGTGCTTCACCGTCTTGCGGTTTCTGATCAGCTCGTCGATTGACGGTTCGCCTTTCATGGCCCGCGCAATGGCGAGCTTGGTCGCCTCGTACTGGGTGCGATAGAGATCACGCCTGTCGAGCTCGGCGTGGCTGGCGCAGCGCTCGTCGAGCCAGACCATGATGATCATGCAGATGTCGTCGACTTCGGCCCTGGGCAGTATGCCCTCGATGACGCAATCGACGATCGCATCGCCGATGGCGCCCTGCACCACTCCGCCCAGCAGCTCGACATATTGCGCCGAACGGATCGTCGTCTTGGTGGTCATCATCGTGGCCGGCCTGACCAGCTGGTTGAAATCGCGCACCACGAACATCCGGGTGTGGCCCTGGACCTGGCCCATCATGGCGGCGAAAGCCTGGCCCACCGGTCCCCTGACGGAACCGATCAGAACCTCCGGCATGGCATCGGTGTATTGCCCCTCGGCCGCCAGGACCGTCGCTTCGCCGGTTTTGAACCAGAGATCCGTCATGATCGTCCCTCCATTATGCCGGGGTCATAGAGACGGATTCGCCGCCTGCTGCAAGAGCGTTCGGGAGCTGGGCACGCTGAAAGTGAAAATCCGGCGCCGGAACTCAGCGCTTCTGTGCGCCGTGGAACCTCTTCTCCCAGGCCTCGTGCTTCTCCATGCCCTCCTGGATGAAGGGTGTGAACATCGCAAGATTCATCAGGAGCCAGTTGACCAGCTTCGCCGGAAACCGGAGCGGCTTCACGAAATCGACGAACAGCACCACCCGGGTCTTGTCCGAGTGGTTCCACGCCTCGTGTTCATAGGCGTCGTCGAAGATCAGCACTTTGCCCTCTTCCCAGTGGCACACCTGGTCTGCGACGCGGATCGCGATTTTCTCGCGCGGCTCCGGCACGATGAGCCCGAGATGCAGGCGCAGCACACCGTTATAGGGCCCCCGGTGCGCCGGCAGATGCTTGCCGGGTTCGAAGATCGAGAACATCGCTGTCTTGAGCCCGGGGATCCGCCTCACCGCCTCCCAGGTCCTGGGACACAGCGCGATGTTGCGTTCCGACGGCTTGCCGAAACCCGCAAGGAAAAACGTCTTCCAGTTGTCGTCGCTGGTGATCGTCTTCACATCTGCGGCGATGTCCTGGAAATTCGGCAGTTCCGCCTTGCGGGTCAGGACCTGCTCGAGTTCGCGGCGGATCTCGGGAAAGGCCTTCTCGATGTCCCGCGCCCAGGGAAACACGTCAGTGTCATAGACCGGCGGATTGCCGTGGATGGCAAAGGCGAGATTGAGCCGCTCGGCCCGGGCCACGACGCCCATGAAGAAACGGGTGAGCAGGCCGGGGCGCGTCATGGGCGCCAGGCCCTCGGTCTGAAGCCGCTGCTGTGGGCGCCCGCTCCCGATTGCATCTGGTTGCAGGCGGGGATGTGTTGCTGTCATGCGGCTGTCATTGACCGCGAAAGTGGCTATTTCGTGCCAAACATCCGGTCGCCCGCATCCCCGAGGCCCGGTACGATGTAGCCGTGACTGTTCAGGTGGCTGTCGACCGCCGCTGTATAGATGTGAACGTCCGGATGGTCCCGGGCGACATGTTGGATTCCCTCCGGCGCCGCCAGCAGGCAAACCAGCTTGATGTCGGAGGCACCCCGCTCCTTGAGCCGCCTGATTGCCGCCGACACCGAGTTGCCGGTCGCCAGCATGGGGTCGACCACGATGACCCGGCGCTCGGCGATGTCCTCTGGCACCTTGCAATAGTATTCGACCGGTTCGAGCGTTTCCGGATTGCGGTAGATGCCGATATGTCCGACCCGCGCCGACGGCATGAGATCGAGCATGCCTTCCAGCAGACCGTTGCCGGCCCTGAGGATCGACACGATCACCAGCTTCTTGCCCTTGAGGATCGGCGCTTCCATTTCGGCAAGCGGCGTTTCGATGGTTTGTGTTGTCATTGGCAGGTCGCGCGCCACCTCATAGGCCAGGAGCAGGCTGATTTCCTTGAGCAACTGCCGGAACACCGCCGACGGCGTGTGCTTGTCGCGCATCAGCGTCAGCTTGTGCAGGACCAGCGGATGGTTGACGATGGTCAGGGTCTTGGGGGGGTCGAATTTGGCCATTGCAGTCCCGGAGGTTCGATTGCGGTCGCCTTTCCAATGCGCGATCGAGCCGGTAAACTCAAGCTGCCGTTGCGAGTCTTCCACCGGTCCAGAGGGTGCCATGACGTCGATCAATTTCCGCCAGCATGAAATTCTGAACCTTGCCCGGCAGACCGGCCGGGTCACCGTGGACGAGCTCGCGGCCCGCTTTGACGTGACCCCCCAGACCATCCGCAAGGACCTGAACGATCTCTGCGACCAGCGCCTGCTGACCCGCACCCATGGCGGCGCGCTGCTTTCCTCCGGTGTCGAGAACGTGGCCTATGAGGCCCGCCGCCAGCTGGCCACCGTCGAGAAGCAGCGGATCGGCGCGCGCGCTGCCGAACTGATTCCCAACGACTGTTCCTTGTTCGTCAACATCGGTACCACCACCGAGGAAGTTGCCCGCTCGCTGGTCAGCCATTCCGGCCTGCTGGTGATCACCAACAACATCCATGTCGCCACCATCCTGATGCCATCGCCGAAGATCGACGTGATTGTCGCCGGCGGCGTCGTCCGGCGCACTGATGGCGGCATCGTCGGCGAGGCGGCTGTCGATTTCATCGGCCAGTTCAAGGTCGACTATGCGGTAATCGGCGTGTCTGCCATCGATGATGACGGTGCGCTCCTCGACTTCGACTACCGTGAGGTGCGTGCCGCCCAGGCCATCATTGCCAACGCCCGCAATGTCATTCTCGTTTCCGATGCCATGAAGTTCACACGCTCCGCACCGGTGCGCATTGGCCACATCAGCCAGGTCGATACATTCGTCACCGACCAGACCCCGCCCGACGCCATCGTCGACATCTGCCGCCATAACGGCGTGACGATTGAAGTGGCCGGCGGCGAAGAATCTTCTGGAACATCTGCCGCAGCCTAGTTCTTTTCGATTGCCTTTCGTTTTGTTTCAGATTATTGATTTTAGCCGCGAAACTCGCTCGATATTTCGCAAATGCGAAAGACATTTCGGATCTGCGGCAACGCGAGTGAAAAACAACGCGTCACTGGAGTCTCAGAAATGCCGGCAGATCCGGCTGTGTTCGACCTGGCGATCATTGGCGGTGGCGTCAATGGCTGCGGCATTGCGCGCGACGCAGCGGGTCGCGGTCTCAAGGTCTTCCTGGCCGAACAAGGCGATCTGGCTGGCGCCACCTCCTCGGCCTCGACCAAGCTGATCCATGGCGGTCTCCGCTACCTCGAGCATTATGAATTCCGGTTAGTGCGCGAAGCGCTGATCGAGCGCGAGGTCCTCCTCAATGCCGCGCCGCACATCATCTGGCCGCTGCGCTTCGTGCTGCCGCATCACAAGGGATTGCGCCCCTGGCCACTGCTGCGGCTCGGCCTTTTCCTCTATGACCATCTCGGTGGACGCAAGATTCTGCCCGGCACGCGCAGTGTGAATCTCCGCACCGATGTCACTGGCGAGCCTCTGAAGCAGCAATTCACCCGCGGCTTTGAATATTCCGATTGCTGGGTCGAGGATTCCCGCCTGGTCGTGCTCAATGCGCGCGATGCCGCCGACCGGGGCGCGGTGATCCGCCCCCGCACCAGGGTGACATCCGCCCGCCGCCACGGTGACCTTTGGACCGTCGCCCTTGGCGATGGCAGCGAAATCCGCGCGGCCGCCCTGGTCAACACCGCAGGACCCTGGGTCAGCCAGGTGCTGGGCGAGGTCATCGGCATGAATGACCCCGACAGGATCCGCATGGTCAAGGGCAGTCATCTGGTCGTCACCAGACTCTACGACCACGACCGCTGCTACATCTTTCAGAATGCCGATGGCCGCATCTGTTTCGCCATACCTTACGAGCAGAACTACACCTTGATCGGCACCACCGACCAGGACCACCAGGGTGATCCCGGCGGGCCGCAGATTACGGAATCGGAGCGCGACTACCTGCTCAGCGCCGTCAGCGAGTATTTCCGGGCACCCGTGACCCGCGACATGGTGCGCTGGAGCTACTCCGGCATCCGGCCGCTCTATGATGACGGTGCCTCCAGGGCCCAGGAAGCCACGCGTGACTATGTCCTCAAGCTCGACAGGCCCGAGGGCAAGGCGCCGCTCCTCTCGGTCTTTGGCGGCAAGATCACGACCTACCGCCGATTGGCGGAAGCGGCTCTCGAGAAACTCATTCCGTTTTTTCCGCAGATGCGCGCCAGCTGGACCGCTGCCGCAACGCTGCCTGGCGGCGATTTCACCTATGCCGATGTCGAAAGGCGCATAGGCGAATTCCACGCCCGTTTCCCGTTTCTTCCTGCAGCCACGGCCCGCCGCCTGTTCCGTGCCTATGGCACCAGGGCGGATAGGGTTCTCGACGGCGTCCGTTCTTCTCTGGACCTCGGACAGACCTTCGGGCCCTTGAGCGAGCGCGAGGTTGAGTATCTCATCGCCAACGAGTTCGTGCATGAGGCCGATGACATTCTCTGGCGCCGCTCCAAGCTGGGCCTGCACATGACCGGTGCCGAACAGGATCAGCTTCGCAAGTTTTTTTCGGGCGGACGGGCCTTGGACGCCCGCCGAGCCGCATCGGCCTGACGTCCGCCGCCGCCCTGTTTGCACTGCGGGAAGCCATTGATGTAATTGTTCGTTCTTCTTTCGGTTCTTTTCGCTCTTGCCAAAACCCGTCTCGCCCACACCCATTCAGAGGTTGTCCGTACGGTCTAATGTCGAAGAATTCGTTCGGTTTTCTGTTTCCGAGCTATTGACTTTCGCTTTTTTTCGTTTGATTATCCCCTCAGGCTCCGAGAGGAGGCCACATCGAAAGGGAGGAATCTCGATGAAAAGCAAGTTACTGGCCGCGGCCGCCGCCGCGGTGCTTATGGCTTATGCCGCGCCCAGCCATGCGGACGAAGCGGCAGCCCAGAAGTGGATCGATAGCGAGTTCCAGCCCTCGGTCCTGTCGAAAGAGGACCAGCTCAAGGAGATGCAGTGGTTCATCAAGGCTGCCGAGCCGTTCAAGGGCATGGAGATCAACGTCCTGTCGGAGACCATTCCGACCCACACCTATGAATCGACGGTTCTCACCAAGGCCTTCGAGGAAATTACCGGCATCAAGGTCAACCATCAGCTCCTGGGCGAAGGCGAAGTCGTTCAGGCCGTCCAGACCCAGATGCAGACCAACCGCAATCTCTATGACGGCTATATCAACGACTCCGATCTGATCGGCACCCACTCCCGCCTGCAACTCGCCTACAACCTCTCCGATGTGATGGCGGGAGACTGGAAGGACGTGACCAACCCCGGCCTCGATGTCGATGATTTCATCGGCAAATCCTTCACCACCGGTCCGGACGGAAAGCTCTACCAGCTTCCCGACCAGCAGTTCGCCAACCTCTACTGGTTCCGCAAGGACTGGTTCGACCGCGCCGACCTGAAGGAGAAGTTCAAGGCCAAATACGGCTACGACCTCGGCGTGCCGGTGAACTGGTCCGCCTATGAAGACATTGCCCAGTTCTTCTCGGAGGATGTCAAGGAGATCGATGGCGTTCGCATCTACGGCCATATGGACTACGGCAAGCGCGCCCCCGACCTGGGCTGGCGCATGACCGATGCCTGGCTGGCCATGGCCGGCGCCGGCACCCAGGGCGAGCCCAACGGCATCCCCATCGACGAATGGGGCATCCGCATGGAGAAGGGCTCATGCAATCCGGTCGGCGCCTCCGTCTCGCGCGGCGGCGAAGCCAACGGGCCGGCCGCCGTCTATGCCATCGCCAAGTGGGATGAATGGCTGCGGAAATATGCCCCTCCGGGAGCCGCCGACTATGACTTCTACCAGTCACTGCCGGCGCTCAGCCAGGGTAACGTGGCCCAGCAGATCTTCTGGTACACGGCCTTTACCGCTTCCATGGTGGCGCCCAAGAGCGAAGGCAACAACACCGTCGATGACCAGGGCAACCCGCTCTGGCGCATGGCGCCTTCGCCGCATGGCGTCTACTGGAAGGAAGGCCAGAAGGTCGGCTATCAGGACGCCGGTTCCTGGACTTTCCTTAAGTCGACACCTGCCGACCGCGCCAAGGCCGCCTGGCTCTATGCCCAGTTCGTGGTCTCCAAGACCGTGGATACCAAGAAGAGCCATGTCGGGCTCACGTTCATCCGCGACAGCACGGTGCGCCACGAGTCCTTCACCGAACGCGCCCCGAGACTCGGCGGCCTAGTCGAGTTCTACCGCTCGCCTGACCGTGTGCGCTGGTCGCCCACCGGCATCAACGTACCCGACTATCCGAAGCTGGCCCAGATCTGGTGGCAGCAGATCGGTGACGTCAACTCCGGCGCCTTCACGCCGCAACAGGCCATGGACCGCCTCGCGGAGGAAATGGATCTGACCATGGCGCGCATGGAAGCGGCGGACAAGGCCAACAACACCTATGGTGGATGTGGCCCGCGTCTCAACGAGCCAATGGATCCGTCCGCATGGCTCGGCAAGGAAGATGGCCCGAAGGCCAAGATCGAGAACGAAAAGGAGCCCGGCGTCACGGTGGCCTACGAGGACATCATCAAGCGCTGGCAGCAATAATCGGGTTTGGGGGGCGGAAGGGGCTTGCACCTTCCGCCCCGCTGCCTCCCGGAACTTGCGCCCGGGCCGGTCCCGGGCCTCTTTGTGAATGACCCTGTCGCAGATCGTGCAAGAGTTTCAAGGCTTGCAGCCTGGGGCAAACAGATGACAGGATGACGGTGACAGATGCAGCCCCTCCGGTACCATGGCACTTGAACTGAGAAACATTGCCAAGCAGGTTGGCGCGGATGTTCACATTCATCCCGTGAACCTGACACTCACCGAAGGCAGCTTCAATGTGCTGCTCGGCACCACGCTTGCCGGCAAGACCACCCTCATGCAGCTCATGGCCGGCATCCAGAAGCCGAGTTCCGGTACGCTGCTGTTTCACGGCAAGGACGTCACCGGCGTGCCCGTCCAGAAGCGCAACGTGTCGATGGTCTATCAGCAGTTCATCAACTACCCGAACTTCACCGTATACGACAATATTGCCTCACCGCTGCGCGTCGCGGGACTTGACAACGCCGAGATCGACCGCCGCGTCGCCAAGGCTGCCGAGCTTCTGCGCCTCACGCCCATGCTGAAGCGCCGCCCCGCCGAACTCTCCGGTGGCCAGCAGCAGCGCACCGCCATCGCCCGCGCCATTGTCAAGGACAGTGATCTCATTCTTCTGGACGAGCCGCTCGCCAATCTCGACTATAAGCTGCGCGAAGAGCTGCGCGACGAACTCCCGCGGCTTTTCGCCAACCGCAATGCCATTGTCGTCTACGCGACAACCGAGCCGGTCGAGGCCCTGCTCTTTGGCGGCAACACCGCGACCCTGCATGAGGGCCGCGTGACCCAGTTCGGCCCGACCTCCGAAATCTATCGCCGGCCCCGCAACCTGCTGACCGCGCAGGTCTTCTCCGATCCCCCCATCAACACGGCCAGGGTGACGAAGCGTGGCGGCCACATCCTGCTCGGCACCAACAGATGGACGGCCGGCCGCTTTGCCAAGTCCCTGGCCGATGGCGACTACACCATGGGCCTTCGGCCCCATCACATTTCGCCCGTCCCCCAGACCAATGGCGCTCCCAGCGTCGAAGGCCGGGTCCTCGTTACCGAGCTCTCGGGATCGGAGAGCGTCATCCACTTCGACCTCAATGGCCGCACCTGGGTGTCGCAGTCCCATGGCATTCATCCCTTCGAGGTGGGCTCCACGGCGAGGCTCTATCTCGACATCGATCAAAGCCTGTTCTTCGGCGCCAAAGACGAGTTGATCTCCTGATGGCCAAGATCACCCTGCAGAGCCTCCGGCACAGCTACTATCCAAACCCGCAGCGCGACGAGGATTATGCCCTGAAGCGCCTGTCGCTCGACTGGCAGGATGGCGGCGCCTATGCGCTGCTCGGCCCTTCGGGTTGCGGCAAGACCACCTTGCTCAACCTTATTTCCGGCCTGCTGGTGCCGACCGAGGGCCAGATCCTTTTCGATGGCAACGATGTCGCGCACCTGCCGCCCGAACGGCGCAACATCGCCCAGGTGTTCCAGTTCCCGGTCATCTACGACACCATGACGGTTTACGACAATCTCGCTTTCCCCCTGCGCAATCGCGGCGTCCCCGAAAGCGAGATCGACAAGCGTGTGCATGAGATAGCCGACATGCTCGAATTGACGCGCACGCTGAAGAACCGCGCCTCCGGGCTCACCGCCGACGGCAAGCAGAAGATCTCCCTGGGCCGCGGCCTGGTACGCTCCGACGTCAATGTCATCATGTTTGACGAGCCGCTCACCGTCATTGATCCGCATCTCAAATGGCAGCTGCGCTCCAAGCTGAAGGAACTGCACCAGCGCATCCGCCGCACCATGATCTACGTGACTCACGATCAGACCGAGGCCCTGACCTTCGCTGACCAGGTCGTCGTCATGAACAATGGCGAAGTAGTGCAGACCGGGACTCCGATCGAGCTTTTCGAGCGTCCCCAGCACACCTTTGTCGGCCACTTCATCGGATCGCCCGGCATGAATGTGCTGCCCTGCGAAGTGAAGGGCGGCAAGGCGTTCTTTGCGGGCCGGCCGGTGGCCACCGGCAATGCCGCTCAGTCCCGCGGCAATGCGACCCGTCTCGAACTGGGTGTCCGGCCGGAGTTCGTGACCCTGGCGAAGAAGGGTATCCCCGCCGACATCGTCAAGGTCGCCGATGCCGGTCGCTATCGCATCGTCGAGGCGAGGAGCAACGGTCACGCGATCAAGCTGCTGGTTCCCGAGGGCGATTCCGTGCCGGAAGGCAGGGCCAATCTCGCCTTCGATCCCCGCTACACTCAGGTTTATGAGGATGGCTGGATGGCGGGGGCGCGCCCATGAACAAGACGCTGAACAACCGCGCCTGGTTTCTTGTCCTCCCCGTCTTCGCGATGGTCGCCTTCAATGCGCTGATCCCGCTGATGACGGTGGTCAACTACTCGATTCAGGAATCCTTCGCAGCCAATGAATTCTTCTGGTCCGGCGAGCGCTGGTTCCGCGAACTCCTGCGCAACCCGGATTTCCATGCCTCGCTTGGTCGCCAGGCGATCTTCACCGCCGTCGTGCTCTTGATCCAGGTTCCGCTGGGCCTCGCCATCGCGCTTTGCATGCCACGCAAGGGACCGTGGGTATCGGTCTGCCTTGTGCTGGTGGCATTGCCGCTGCTCGTACCGTGGAACGTGGTGGGTTCCATGTGGAACATCATGGCGCTACCCGACATTGGTCTCCTCGGCAAGGCGATCAACGCGCTGGGTATCGAGTACAACTATACCCGCCAGCCCGCCGCCGCATGGTTCACCGTCATCCTCATGGATGTCTGGCACTGGACCTCGCTAGTGGTCCTTCTGTGTTACGCCGGCCTCGTCGCCATTCCGGATGCCTATTATCAGGCTGCCAAGGTCGACGGCGCCAGACCCTGGGCGGTCTTCCGCTACATCCAGCTGCCGAAACTCCGCCATGTTCTGACCATCGCCATCCTGCTCCGCTTCATGGACAGCTTCATGATCTATACCGAGGTGATCGTGCTCACCGGCGGCGGCCCCGGCAGCACCACCAAGTTCCTGTCGATCGATCTCGTGCAGAAGGCGCTGGGCGGCTTCGATCTCGGCCCTGCCGCGGCCTTCTCCATCGTCTACTTCCTCATCATACTTTTCTTCAGCTGGCTGTTCTACACGCTGATGATGCGCGCGGAGGCGAAATGATGCGCAAGCGCTATGTCGTCCTGACGATCTACGTCATCTTCCTGATGTTGCCGATCTACTGGCTGCTCAACATGTCGTTCAAGACCACCAATGAGATCCTCGGCGGTTTCAGCGCCTTCCCGCGCGAGTTCACCCTCGCGAGCTACCGCACGATCTTTACCGATCCGTCCTGGTACAATGCCTATATCAACTCGATCACCTATGTGGTCATCAACACCGTGATATCAATCGTGGTGGCCCTGCCCGCGGCCTATGCCTTTTCGCGCTATCGTTTCCTCGGCGACAAGCATCTGTTCTTCTGGCTGCTGACCAACCGCATGGCCCCGCCCGCCGTCTTCGTTCTGCCCTTCGTCAATCTCTACTATGCGGTGGAGCTGTTCGACACGCCCTGGGCCGTGGCGCTTGCCCATACGCTCTTCAACATCCCGCTCGCCGTATGGATTCTCGAAGGTTTCATGTCCGGCGTGCCGAAGGAACTGGATGAGACGGCCTTCGTCGACGGCTATTCCTTTCCGAGCTTTTTCGTTCGCATCTTTCTGCCGACCATTTCGGCCGGCATCGGCGTCGCGGCCTTCTTCTGTTTCATGTTCTCTTGGGTGGAAATGCTGCTCGCCAAGAACCTAACATCCGTTGCAGCAAAGCCCATCGTCGCGGCAATGACCAAGACGGCCAGTACCTCTGGCTATGAATTGGGGCTGCTCGCGGCCGCCGGCGTGCTGACGCTGATCCCCGGCGCCGTCGTCGTCTACTTCGTGCGCAACTATATCGCCAAGGGCTTCGCCCTCGGCCGCGTCTAGGGAGTATCGGCAATGGATCAGATCGCTCTCTTCTCTGCCGAATGGTGGCAGCAGCCGCTGGGAACATGGATGGCCTGGAACCGGGTGTCCATCGCCTTCTTCCTTTACATCTTCGCATCCATCGCCGCGATGGGCATATGGGAATATTTCGCGCCGGGCGGCGCGCCGCGGCGTGGCATCTTCGGTCTCGACACCACCCGTGGCGACCGCCTGTTCATGACCCATCTCGGCAGCTGCTTCATCTTCCTCGGCTGGCTCGCCTTCTACGGCACGCCGCTCTGGGGCGGGCTGGTCATAGCGATTGCCTGGGCCATCTTCATCTTCCGCTGGGCCTGAGCCAGGCGCCGGATGGGGCGTCACCGGGAGGTCTTGAAATCGCCCGGCAAAAGGACTATAATGTAACAATAAAAGTTACAGATTGGATTCCCCATGTCCCCGCAGTCGCCTCCCATCGCCGCCGGCACCCGGATCGGCCACGTCCACCTCAAGGTCGCCGACATCGAGCGCGCCCTTGCCTTCTATTGCGGCGTACTCGGTTTCGAACTGCAGCAGCGCTACGGCCCGCAGGCGGCCTTCATTTCCGCCGGCGGCTATCATCACCACATCGGCCTCAACACCTGGGAGAGCCAGGGTGGCTCGCCACCACCGCCCGGGACCACCGGCCTGTACCACGTGGCCATTCTCTACCCCACCCGGGCTGACCTCGCCGATGCACTGAAGCGCCTGGCCGCCAACGGCATCCCTCTCGATGGCGCCTCCGACCATGGCGTATCCGAAGCCCTCTACCTTCGCGATCCCGACCAGAACGGCATTGAGCTCTATTGGGACAAGCCTGAGGACCAGTGGCCGCGCAACGCCGATGGCAGCCTCGCCATGGTGACTCGCCGCCTCGATCTCAACGATCTGCTCGCCGCCGCATGAAAGGCAGCAGGAAATCTGCATCTGTGGCCGCCTGAAACATTGACGTTTTGCCACGCCATGCCAAGACTCCCCTTCCACTGAAGGGGAGTTTTTCATGGCCACGCGCATTCTCGCCATCGACCAGGGCACCACCTCGTCCCGCGCCATCGTCTTTGACAGGACGCTGAAACCCCTGGGCAGCGCCCAGGCTGAATTCCGCCAGCACTTCCCCGCATCCGGCTGGGTCGAACACGATCCTGAAGAGATCTGGAAGACCGTAGTAGCCACCGCCCGGGCAGCCCTGCGCAAGGCGAAGTGCACGGCCGCCGACCTTGCCGGAATCGGCATCACCAACCAGCGCGAGACCACCGTTATTTGGGACCGCAAGACCGGCAGGCCCATCCACCGCGCCATTGTCTGGCAGGACCGGCGCACCGCTGGCATCTGTGCGGAACTCAAGGCCGCCGGTCACGAGCCGGCCTTTGCCGGCAAGACGGGCCTGCTGCTGGATCCTTACTTTTCCGGCACCAAGGTTGCCTGGCTGCTCGACAACGTGAAAGGCGCAAGGGCCCGCGCTGAAAAGGGCGACCTCGCTTTCGGTACCATTGACAGCTTTCTGGTCTGGCGCATGACCGGCGGCAGGAGCCATTTTACCGACGCCACCAATGCCTCGCGCACCCTGCTTTACAACATTCACACCGGAACCTGGGATGAGGAATTGCTCCGCCTGCTGAGGATCCCACGGTCTCTGCTTCCCGAGGTGAAGGACTGCGCCGCCGATTATGGTATCACCGGGAAGTCCCTGCTGGGAGCTGCCGTTCGCATTCTTGGCGTCGCCGGCGACCAGCAGGCGGCAACCATTGGTCAGGCCTGCTTCAAGCCGGGCATGATGAAATCAACGTACGGCACCGGTTGCTTCGCGCTGCTCAATACCGGCGGCCAGCCGGTGGCTTCCCGGAACCGGCTGCTTACCACCATTGCCTATCAGCTCGATGGCCGCCGCACCTATGCTCTTGAAGGCGCGATCTTCATCGCCGGCGCCGCGGTGCAGTGGCTGCGCGACGGGCTCGGCATCGTGAAGAAGGCATCCGACACGGGGCCCCTGGCCGGCGCTGCCGATCCGGGTCAGCAGGTTTATCTGATCCCGGCCTTTGTCGGCCTCGGCGCACCCTACTGGAATGCCGACGCCCGCGGTGCCCTGTTCGGCCTCACCCGCAATACCGGCCCCGCCGAACTGGCGCGCGCCGCCCTCGAATCCGTCTGCTACCAGACCCGCGACCTGCTCGAGGCGATGCGTCGCGACTGGGGCGGTGCCGGCCGGACCGTGCTGCGCGTCGACGGCGGCATGACCGCCTCCGATTGGACCATGCAGTGCCTGGCCGACATCATCAATGCGCCCGTTGACCGCCCCAAGGTACTGGAGACGACGGCCCTTGGCGCCGCCTATCTCGCGGGACTGAAGGCCGGTCTTTGCCCTCCGCCCGCCGCTTTTGCCAGGACCTGGAAAGCCCAGAAGCGCTTCGCCCCGAAACTGAAGGCAGCGGTCCGCGAACAGAAATACGCCGGCTGGCAGCGGTCAATGCGCAAGCTGCTCAGTGAGTAGACCCTGCTCATCGAGTTGATGCCGTTTGGGCATTTCACTCTGTTCCTCCGATGACCGATCTTTGGGGCAGGGAAGGCTAGCCCTTCTTGACTCAAACCTCTGTTCGGAGATGACCCAATGAAGATCATTCCCCTGATTGCCGCTGCAATTGCCGTGGCTGCGGTTTCGGCCCCAGCCTCGGCGCAAAGCATGGATGCCGCGACCTGCTCGGCGCTGTTCCGCCAGCTTGACAAGAACAAGGACGGCACGCTCAGCCCCCGCGAAGCCCGCGCCTATATCGATCGCGTCAACAACTCGGACATGCGCCTGATGGACCAGCGCCTGTTGCAGCGCTCGGAATTCAACAAGGCCTGCGCGCGCCAGATGTTCGTCAACATGTGATCCGCCTCCGGCTCACCGCGACAGATGCTGCTGCAAGCCCCTTTTCGGGGCTTGCTTCCGTTTTGGCTGCAAAGCTGCGCGGAGAATCTCTTGCTAAGAGGCCGCCAGGGTGCCGGCACCCGGGACCCGGGCCTGCTCCCTGAGACGCAGCGAAAGCCCTGCCGCGACTGCAAAGGCAAGGCCGATCGCCACCAGCGTCGCATTCCACCCCAGCCTCTCGAACACTGCGCCAAGCGCCACGCTGCCGGCCAATCCGCCGATGTAGTAGGAGGAGAGATAAATGCCGCCCGCCGAACCGCGATGCGCCCCCGCCGTGCGGCTGACATAGCCCGTGGCCGTGGCCTGAGCAAAGAATGTTCCGGCACCGACCAGGGCGAGGCCGGCCAGCACCGCGGCCAGATCCTGCGTCGCAAGCAGCGGCAGTCCGGCCCCCGCGACGATCAGGGCTGCCAGAACGGTGGATCGGGCCCCGAGCCGCCGCGCCACGATCCCTGCAAAGGGCGTCGCAATGATGGACGGCACGAAGACGAAGTAGACAAAACCGAGCTGCATCGCCGACAGGCCGATGCTGCCCGTGAGATAGAAGTTCACATAGGTGAACGTACCGATGAAGGTGAACAGGATGAGGAAGCCGATGGCAAAGCAAGACAGCAGGTCGGGCCGCGCCAGCAGGCTCGGCCTTTCTGCCCGGGCGGTGGTTTGCGCTTCCGCAGCCATGGGCCGCATGGCACCTGTCAGCACGAAGTAGGCGAGCAGCGCCCCCGCCAGATTGAGTCCGGCAAAGAACACGAAATTCGACGCCAGGCTGAAATGGTCTGCCACGGCCGCCGACGTCAGCCGCCCGATCAGATTGCTCGCCACATTGCCGGTGACATAGGCCGCCAGCGCGCTCGCCGCCTCTTCGCCGCTGCAATTCTCGGCGAGGTAGGAAATGGTCAGCGAGAAGGCTGCCGACATGAAGATGCCCTGCATCACCCTGAGCGCCGTGAACAGGCCGAGATCCGGCATCGAGGCCAGCAGCAGCGTCGGAACCGTAAGCAGTGCCAGGCTCGCCACGACTCCCATCCGCCGGTCGATCCAGCGGTTGAAATAGGCAACCGCCGCGCCCGACACCGCCATGCCGAAGGTGCAGGCATTGACCGCCGAACCCATGACCGAAGCCGAAACGCCATAGGCGCGCGCAAGCGACGGCAGGATCGCCTGGGTCGCGAAGAGATCGACGAGTGTGAAAAAGCTGATCGCCGCGATGAACAGCAGGCGAAGGCGCTGCGAACCTGTCATGGCATGGCCCTTCGGCAGAAATGGAAAGGCGTGACGCTCCACCGGGGAAGGGAGCGTCACGCTGCAATTCCGGACGGCGTGAGGGGATACGGGGCGCAGCCGTCCGGCCTGATTCACATCATCGAGTCTTCTTTCTTTTCCATCGTGACGATGTCGGCGGAAAGAAGTTCGACCGGAGCCGCACTGGTGTTCTTCCACCAGTGGGCAAAGCCAACGCCGAACTCCGACGCGACCTCGCCGGTCTTGTGGACGATCGGCACCAGGCAGTTGGCGCGGTATTCGACGATCTCGCCGGACAGCACGTAGATATTGGCAGGCCGTTCCGAATGCTCATGCCACGGCACGACGCCGCCGGGGGCGATCACCAGCTTGCGCAGGCGCATGACCTTGTTCTTGAAGTCGCCGCCCTTGGGCGACAGGTCGATCTGGCCGATGACTGTGTCGGTAACGCCGACTGGCATCGTTTCGCCGGACGTGACTGCACCGTCCTTCACCTTGTCGGCCGGGCATTCGCCCGCCTGGGCAAGACCGGAAAACGCAGCCGCCGCCGCGAGCGCGACGGTGCCGGCGGACAGGCGGCGAATGAGTCTGAAAGTGACGTTCATGTTTCTATCTCCTGAAGTGAACCACGCCGAGAATTGTTCTGAGGGCCGGCGTCGCAGGAAGGATGCTTGAGCCGTTGCAACAAATGAAATACCGAGATGCTCTTGAAACCATAGGCCGGAGGTATGACAAGGGAGCGTGGCGCAAATCCCTCAACCGGCATGGACGCCGGGATGGGCAAGCTCGAACAATCCGTTGCGCAGCGCCCGTTCCATTTCGCTGAGTTCGTCGGCGGCGCCTGCCGGCGGCATCACTGCAGCTTCCGCCAGTGCACCCGAATAGAGCCGCGAAGCCCGGTGCAGCCGTTGCGCCAGGATGCCGAGCAGCGCGAGGCTCAGCATATCAGCCCACTTGCGGTACGGCGTTGTCATCCAGGCTCCCCTTGAATCCGGCGCGGGCCGGACCTTCGTTGGTTGCGTAAGCCTAGCAGTCGCAGCTTTGGCGTCTCGATGGAAGTGCCGCTTGCTTCTGGTATCAATACCTTCTTGCTATTGCCTCAGGCCGCAGCCATCGTTTCGAAGCGGCTCGGCGAGAAGTGATAGTCGAGAGCCGCATCGATGAACTTGCCTGCTGCCTCCGGCAGGGTCTTGGCGGCCAGGCTGACGATTGCGACTTCGCGGCTGACAGCCGGATCGCTGACCGGCCGCGTCATGATGCCGGGAACGATCGCGCTGAACTCCGGAATGAAACAGATGCCCATGCCGGCCGCCACCATGTTCTGGATCCAGTCTTCGCGCTCGCTGGCAAAACCGAGATGCGTGTCGGCCCCGCAGGCCTCGGCGAGTTCCGACAGATGCCCGCGATACTCGCAATTGAGCCGCCGCAAGTAGTTTTCGCCGTTGATCGCCGCAATGGGAATCGCCGCCATCTTCTCGAACCGGTGACCCGGCGGGAACGCGATCAGGAACCGCTCGCTATAGAGCGGCTCGGCCCGGAATCGGGGCGGATATCCGTCCGCAGAGGCCATCAGCGCGATGTCGATGGCTCCGCTGTCGAGGCTTTCCAAGAGTTCCGGCGGCGTACCTTCCGTGAGTTGCAGCATCGTATCCGGAAACCTGTGTGAAAAATGCCCGAGCAGCCCGGTAAAACGGGTCGGACCGATCGTGCACATGATGCCGAGGTTGCAGTGCGCCTGCTCTGTCGTGAGAAAACGCCGCACCTCCACCTCGACACTGCCGAGCTCGGCGATGATGTGTTCGAAATGCGGTCTCATGAGCATGCCGAGATCGGTGACATGCGTGAGGTGCCGTTCCCGCCGGAACAGCAGGCCACCCACCTCGTCCTCAAGCTGCTGGATGGCGCGGCTCAGTGCCGGCTGCGAAACGCCGCAGAGTTCCGCTGCCTTGGTGAAGTTCAGCGTTTCGCACACGGCGAGGAAGTACTTCATGTGGTGAACGTTCATCGTAACCTCCACTGCATCGCGCAATATCCCGCTTCTGACGGTCAGGCGGCCTCGTCCGTATCCTCCGTCCCGGCTCCCCAGCTGAAGGCCTGAACTGCCTCTGCGAGGGCCAGGCAGGCTGGCGGCTGGTCGGTCCGGTTCAATGACACCAGGCAGATTTCCCGCGCAATGGGTGGTTCCACGATCGGCCGTGTTTGGATGCCGGGCACCGTGGCGCTGAATTCCGGCAGCGTCGCAATACCCATGCCGCCAGCCACGAGGTTCTGGATCCAGTCTTCGCGTTCGCTCTGGTAGACTGTCTTCACCAGGCAGTTGCGGCTGCGCATCTGGCCGTCAATGTGATTGGAATATTCGCAGCTGAGCCGCTCCAGATAGTCTTCGCCATGGAGTTCCTTGAGCGGCACTTGCCGCAGCCTTGCCAGCCGGTGGCCGGCCGGGAAGGCGACGACGAACCGCTCGCGATAGAGCGGCCGGATCGCGAACTGCCCCGGGAATCCGTCGGGCGATGCCATGATTGCGAGGTCGATCTCGAATTCCTCGAGCCGCTGGCTGAGCACCGGCGGCGTGCCCTCGGTCACCGCCAGGCTGATACCGGGATGCCGGGCGTCGAGATGCGCCAGCATGCCCGAGAAGCGTAACGGTCCGATTGTGCACATCACGCCAAGATTGACGCTTGCCTGTTCCATTGTCAGGAAGCGCTGCAGTTCTCGCCGGGTCTGTCCCAGTTCGCTGACGATCTGCTCGAATCGCGGCTTGAGCAGCAGTCCGAGGTCGGTCAGGTGCGTGAGATTGCGCTCGCGTCTGAACAGCAGCCCGCCGACTTCGCTTTCGAGTTGCTGGATGGCCCGGCTGAGCGCCGGCTGCGTCACATTGCATTGTTCGGCTGCTCGCGTGAAGTTCAGTGTCTCGCAGACCGAAAGGAAATAGCGGATGTGGTGGATGTCCACGGTGCGCCCTCACTTCGCCTTCTGCCCGGTTTGCGCTCTCACGCGGCTTTCTCGTCCGTCGCCTCGGCCTGCGGCCACGGATAGGCTGATACCGCCTTCACGAAACTGAACAGTGCCGGCGACAGTCGCCGTCCCGCCATGGATACCAGGCTCACCTGCCGCCACACCTCGGGCTCCACCACCGGCCGCGTCAGCAGCCCGGGCATTGCCGCGCTGAATTCCGGGATGAAACACACGCCGAGGCCTCCGGCCGCCATGTTCTGGATCCAGTCTTCGCGTTCGCTCTGGTAACAGACATTGATGGCGCAGCCGGCATCGCGGATCTCTTTGGCGAAGGTTTCGCGGAACTCGCAATTCAGGCGGCGGAGATAATTCTCACCGTTCATCTCCGCAATCGCCACGGTTTCAAATTGCCGGAACCGGTGACTGGTGCAGAATGCCACGAGGAAGCGCTCGCGATAGAGCGGCCGGATGTTGAACCGCTCCCCGAATTCGGCGGGGCTGGCGAGGATGGCGACGTCGAGTTCGCCCGCCTCCAGCCGCATGCAGAGTTGCGTCAGACTGCCTTCCACCAACCTGAGACTGATGCCCGGATACCTGACCCGGAAGTCGCCGAGCAACCCGGTAAAGCGGGTCGGCCCGACGCTGCACATGATGCCGAGTGTGATCTGCGCATCCTCGAGCGTCAGGAATTTCCGCGCTTCCACCTTTGCCCTCACCAGCTCGTCCATGATCTGCTGCAATCTGGGCTTCATCAGCATGCCAAGCTCGGTGATATGCGAAACGTTTCGCTCCCGGCGGAACAGGAGCCCACCCGCCTCGTCCTCGAGTTGCTGGATGGCCCGGCTCAGAGCCGGCTGGGTGACATTGCACATTTCTGCGGCACGGGTGAAGTTCCGCGTCTCGCACACAGCCAGAAAGTATTTGATGTGATGAATGTCCATGCCTCGAATCTTATTTTCGCGGGCATGGCGATCTCCAATGCTGGGTGCATATCGATTTGATAGCCGAGATGCATTTCCAATCCGGCCTGGAATTCGGCAATCCTCGGCAACCATCGCCCCTCGGCGCACCCGCATTCCGGAGATTTCCATGCTCGTTCTCAACAAGGTTTCCAATCAGCCAACCCAGGGTCGCAGGCCTCTCGAGGGACGCGCCGCAATTGTCACCGGATCGACCAGTGGCATCGGTCTGGGGATTGCCCGTGCGCTGGCTGAGGCGGGATCCGCCGTGATGCTCAATGGCTTCGGCGACAAGGCCGAAATCGACATGCAGCGCAGCGCGTTGGCCAGCGCCAACGATGTCGATGTTGCCTACAGCGATGCCGACATGTCGAAGCCGGACGACATCGCCCGGATGATCGACATCGCCACCCGCCGTTTCGGCCAGGTCGACATTCTCGTCAACAATGCCGGAATCCAGCATGTCTCGCCGGTCGAGACTTTCCCGGTGGACAAATGGGATCTCATCCTGGCCATCAACCTGTCATCCGCCTTTCATCTGGTGCGCGGCATCTTTCCGGCCATGAAGGCCCGGGGTTTCGGCCGCATCGTCAACATCGCCTCTGCCCATGGCCTGATCGCCTCTCCCTTCAAGTCGGCCTATGTGGCCGCCAAGCATGGCATTGTCGGCTTCACCAAGACCATTGCCCTTGAAGGTGCCGAATTCGGCGTCACCTGCAACGCCATCTGTCCGGGCTATGTCTGGACCCCGCTTGTCGAGAAGCAGATCGATGATCAGGCCAGGGCGCACAAGATCTCGCGCGACCAGGTGATCCGCGACGTATTGCTCAAGAACCAGCCAAACAAGCGCTTCGCGACCGTCGAGGAGATTGGCGCGCTGACGGCCTTCCTCTGCGGCGACAGCGGAACGTCGATAACCGGTGCCTCTATTCCCGTTGATGGCGGCTGGACGGCACACTAGCCTTCAAGGGAGGTTCGTATGAATATGCAGCAGCCCATTGCTTCCGAGGATCGCGCTCCCGCTTCCATGGCCGAAGCCGGCACCAAAGTCATCAATCTGGCCCTGCAGGGCGGCGGCTCGCATGGCGCCTTCACCTGGGGCGTGCTCGATCGTCTCCTGGAGGAGGAGCGGCTGTCCTTCGAGGGTATCGTTGCCACCAGCGCCGGCGCCATGAATGCTGCCGTCCTGGCCTATGGCCTCGTCGAAGGCGGCCGCAAGGGCGCCCAGGCCGCTCTGGCCAATTTCTGGCGGCGCGTCAGCCATGCCGCTGTCTTTTCGCCGGTGCAGCCGACCATGTTCGACAAGCTGCTGGGCAATCGTTCCCTGGAGAACTCGCCGCCCTATCTGCTGTTTGACATCGTCACCCGCTTCCTTTCGCCGTACCAGTTCAACCCCTTCAACTTTCACCCGCTCCGCCGCGTGCTGGAGCAGTCGGTCGACTTCACGGCGCTGCGCAAGGCACGCTGCCAGCTGAAGCTCAACATCTGTGCCACCAATGTCCGCACCGGCAAGGTGCGCATCTTTGCCAATGACGAAATCTCGCCCGACGCGATTCTGGCCTCTGCCTGCCTGCCCTTCCTGTTCCGCGCCGTCGAGATTGACGGCGAGGCCTACTGGGATGGCGGCTACATGGGCAATCCCGCCATCTTTCCGCTGATCTATGGCAGCGATTCGCCGGACGTGCTGATCGTCCACATCAATCCGATCTTCCGGCCCAATGTTCCCCAGACCGCCACAGAGATATTGAACCGTGTCAACGAGATCAGCTTCAACTCGTCGCTCATGCGCGAGATGCGGGCCATAGCCTTCGTGACCCGCTTGATTGACAGCGGCATGGCCAAGGAGCTGAACCTCAAGCGCATGTTCATACACGCGATTTCGGCCGACGATGTCACCGTCAAGCTGGGTGTTGCCAGCAAGCTCAATGCCGATTGGGGCTTCCTCAGCGAACTCCGCGACGCCGGTCGCGCTCATGCCGAGGCCTGGCTCACCGACAATTATGGCCGGATCGGCAAGGAATCGACTGTCAATATCCAGGACACCTATCTCTGAGATCTCTCCGCAGCCCTGTCCCTCGTTTCTGGCTGCCACTGCCCTCCCGTCCAGGCGGGAGGGCATTTTTGTTCCACCACGCCTGATACGACAACTCTATGGATTCCATAGGGAGACAGCATTTCAGTTCGCCCCTCCAAACAGGGAAACTGCGCATGGATGGATCGCCCGCGATCCCCGGAAACAGACTTCGCTAGGAGATGAAGATGACCAATACCAAGCTTATCGTGAGCTCGGCACTCGCTGCGCTCGCCTCTCTCGCCGCGTCCGGCGCACTTGCCGGGCCGGCGGAACAGCCGAACTACACTTTCGAGAAGTGCTATGGCGTCGTGAAGGCCGGACTCAACGACTGCCAGACGTCGACCCATTCCTGCGCTGGCACCTCGACCAGCGATAATCAGGGTGACGCCTGGATTTATGTGCCGGCCGGCACCTGCAGCAAGCTCACCGGCGGCAGCACCGAGCCGAAAGCCTGACAACACGCGTTCCTCAACCAGCCGGCCGGAGGTTCCCTCATGTCCGCGACACCGCTCCCCTCCACCGTCCCCCCGGTTGCGGGCATCGGACTCCGCGCCCCCCACGTTACAGAAGTCCTCGAGAGGAGGCCTGCGGCTGGCTGGTTTGAGGTTCATGCCGAGAACTACATGCATGATGGAGCGGCGACGGCGCGGCTCCACGGGATTCGCGAACACTATCCGCTCTCCGTTCACGGCGTCGGTCTGTCCCTGGGCTCGGCTTCCGGGATAGACGATGTTCACCTGGCCCGCCTCAAGGCCGTCGTTGATCGTTTCGAGCCGGCGCTCGTCTCGGAGCATCTGGCCTGGACGATCGCCGGCGGCGTCTACCTGAATGATCTCCTGCCGGTTCCCCATGATGAGCAGGCGCTGGCCATTGTCGCCGCCAACATCGCGCGCACCCAGGACACGCTTCGGCGCCGGATCCTTGTCGAAAACCTGTCGACCTATGTCGACTACCGGCAGTCCGTCATGTCGGAACCGGAATTCCTGGCCGAACTGGTACGCCGCACCGGCTGCGGCCTGTTGCTGGACGTCAACAATGTCTATGTCTCCGCCAGCAATATCGGCTTTGACGCCAGGGCCTATATCGCGGCTTTGCCTGGTGATGCCATTGGCGAGATACACCTTGCCGGCCATGCCCGCAATGATACCGCCCATGGCCCGGTGCTGATTGACAGCCACGATGCCCGCGTCGCCCCCGACGTCTGGGCACTCTACGCCTTTGCCATCCGCCACCTTGGCCGCCGCCCCACCCTGATCGAATGGGACGCCGATATTCCGCCCTTTGGCACATTGATGGGCGAAGCCATGTGGGCCGACCTGCTCGCCGCCGCCATTGCCGGTGGTGATGCAGCGGCGGCGCGATCACCGGCCACGCGGCAGCTTCGCCGGGAACCGCAGCCTGTCACCGAACCTCGACCCACCCAGCCACCCAGGCCCATGCCGGTTGGCCGGGCCGCCCATGCCGGAGACCGTCATGCCTGACCTTTCTGATCTGCAGCAGCACTTCGCCGCGGCCTTGCTGAACGACGATCTGCAGTCACTTGCGGGTACCTTTGTCGCCGGCAACGCCGACGCCGGTGCGAGGCTCGCCATCTTCCGCAACAACACCTTCATCTCGCTCACCAACGCGCTGAAGGTGACGTTCCCGGTGACGATGGAGCTCTCCGACGAGCGCTTTTTCACCTACGCGGCCAGCCGCTTCATCATGGCGCATCCGCCCGCCGAGGCCCGGTTGTCGCGGTTTGGCGCAGCCTTTCCGCGTTTCCTCGCACGCTTCGAACCCTGCCGCCAGTATCCCATCATTGCCGAGATGGCCGCCCTCGAATGGGCCATCGCCGATTGCCTGCATGCGGCACAACTGCCGCCTGCCGGCGAAGCTCTGCTGGAGAGTCTTGGCGTGGCAGGCCCGGCAATTCAGCTCCGGTTGCAGCCCTGCTTGCGCTACGCACTGTCGCGCTGGTCCATCCTCGACGTCTGGGTGGATCACAAAAAGGGAACCGGAACCACGCCCGGAACCCTGCGCCGCGAGATCACCCGCCTTGCCGTGCTTCGCAACGGCGAAGACATCCAGTTCCTGCACTTGAACAAGTCGCGCCTTGCCTTCTGGCGGGGGCTGTCGCGCGGCCTGCCGCTGGAGAGGGCGGCACTTCGCGCCCTCGCACTCGACCCGCTCTTCGATCTGCTCGCCGAAACCCTGCTCCTGTTCCGCATGCGCCTGGTTACCGGCCTGGCGCCAACTCAAGCCTCCTGAAACTCGAAAGGATTTTCCAGATGCACAACCTGACCGAAACCATGACCCCAGGCCGCAGTGATTCATGGCGCGGCCATGCCGCCCGGATCATCGGCCTCGCCGACCGCATCCCGATGTCATTGATCCTGCTCGCCGCTCGTGTGGCGATTGCCAACGTGTTCTGGAACTCGGCCCAGTCGAAGCTGGCAAGCTGGCCCATCACCTTGCAGCTCTTCGCCATGGAGTACCAGGTTCCGCTGCTGCCCCCGCACATCGCTGCACCCCTTGCCACGGCCGCCGAACTCGGCGGCGCCATCCTGGTCTTCTTCGGCCTCCTGACCCGGCTTGGTGCGCTGGCGCTGCTGGGGGTTGTCGCCGTGATCCAGCTCTTCGTCTATCCCGGCCATTGGGGCGAGCATCTTCTCTGGGCGAGCCTGCTGCTTCTGCTCATCGCCCGAGGTCCGGGCGTCGTTGCGCTCGACCATCTGGCCGCGCGCTGGCTGATCAGGACTTGAGCCGATGCAGGAAGAGCGGCAGCCGCACCCGGCAATGGCATGCCTTGCAGGCACATGCCGTCCTCGCGTGGTGATTCTGGGTGCTGGCTTTGGCGGCCTCAGTGCCGCCAAGGCCCTGAAGCACGCCCCCGTCGATGTCATCCTGATCGATCGGCACAATTATCACCTGTTCCAGCCGCTGCTCTACCAGGTCGCCACCGCCAGCCTCTCGCCCAACCAGGTCGCTGTGCCGGTGCGCCAGATCCTGTCGCGCCAGCGCAATGCGACGGTGCTGATGGATACGGTGCTCGGCATCGATCTGGAGAACAGTGATGTTGTCACCAGGGGCGGCCGTGTTGCCTATGATCACCTGATCGTCGCGACCGGCGCCCGCCATGCCTATTTCGGCCATGACGAGTGGGAGCAGGCGGCGCCCGGACTGAAGAAGATCGAGGAGGCCACCGGCATCAGGCGGCGGCTGCTGGTAGCCTTCGAGAAGGCGGAGGCCGAAACCTCGCCGGAGCGGCGCCGCAGTCTTCTCACCTTCGCCGTTGTCGGCGGTGGACCGACCGGCGTCGAACTGGCGGGTGCCATATCCGAACTGGCCCGCAAGTCGCTGGTCCGCGACTTCCGCCATATCGATCCCTCTACCGCCCGCGTCGTTCTCGTCGAGGCGGGCGCAGGCATCCTGCCAAACTTTCCGCGCAAGCTTTCGCAGTCTGCTCACCGCCAGTTGGCGGCACTGGGCGTGGAAATCATCACCGGCGATGCCGTCATCCATTGCGATGACCGCGGCCTGCGGCTGCGCAGTGGCGCCCGTATCGATGCCGAAACGGTCATATGGGGAGCCGGCGTTATGGCCTCGCCTGCCGCCCAGTGGCTGGGCGCCGGGGCTGACCGGGCGGGACGCGTCCTGGTCTGCGAACGCCTCAAGCTGCCCGGACACGACAACGTCTACGTGATCGGCGACACTGCCGCGGTGACCGACGGCCAGGGCCGGCAGGTGCCCGGCGTGGCGCCGGCGGCCAAGCAGATGGGCAAATATGCGGCGCGCGCCATCGCTGCGACGCTTGCCAGCAAGCCGGTCGGGCCGTTCGTCTATGCCGATTACGGCAATCTTGCCACCATTGGCCGCAAATCCGCGGTCGCCGACTTCGGTCGCTTCCAGTTGAGCGGTTTTCCTGCCTGGATCATCTGGGGGATCGTCCACATCGGTTTCCTCATTGGCTTCCGCAACCGCCTGACCGTGATGCTGGATTGGTCCTGGTCCTATCTGAGCCACGCCCGTGGCGTGCGCCTCATTACCGGCCACGAGACCTAGCGGAGCCTGTCGATGCGCATTCGCCTGGGCACGGCGCTCACCGCCCTCATGCTGATCGCCGTCTCTGCGACCGCCCTGGTGGTGCACTATTCCTGGATGCGCACCGCGAGCCGCAACATTGAGAGCATCGTCGGGGCCCTGCATGAACGCACCGCCGCCTCGGTATCGGGCGAACTCGAGTCGACCTTCCGCGCCGCTGAGGGCGCCGTCGAAGTGATCCGCTCGATTTTCTACCAGGGCGCCATTCGCACCTCCGATGAGGCCAAGCGCGAATTCGTCTTTCTCTCCGTGCTGCGCTCGCAGCCGTCGATCTCCTGGGTTGGTCTCGGTTTTCCCGACGGCCGCTTCTTCGGCGCCCATCTGCTGGATGATGGTGAACTGGAAATGGTGGAGATCGGCGGCTTTGCCGATGAGTCGGCCCGCACGCTTCGCCGCGATCTCTATACGCCTCTGCCTGGCGACATCCACTTCAATCAGCGCCTTAAATCGACCACCGCCTACGTGACGGCGGGGGCCAAGTGGTTTCGTCTGGCGCGCGTGACGGAACAACTCGTCTGGTCGGAAGTTGACATTCTGCCAAGCGGTTTCGAGCCCGCCGTCGTTGTCTCCAAGCGACTCACCATCAACGGTCGCTTCGAGGGCGTCATCATGGTGTCCCTCAACACCAGCCGCATTGCTGCTTTCCTTGCAGGCCTCGATATCGCCGCCGCGGGCGCCACCCGGATCGTCGGCAAGGACGGTACCCGGCTCGCTTCATCGCGCGAACCGCTCGATCCGGGCCTCGAACAGGGGCTCACCCGGGCCCGGCATCTTGCGAGCCCGGGTGATATCGCCATCGATATCGCCGGCAGCGGCGAGCATTTTATTTCTGCCACCCCGCTGGGTTTCAACGACTGGCAGCTCTTGACGGCCGTGCCCCGTGCCGCCTTCACCCGCGAGATCGACCGCAGCACGCGTCAGCTCGTCTTCGTCGTCATCGCCCTCGCAGCCCTCGCCGCCGTCACCTCGGCATTGTTTGCCCATGTCTTTTTTGCCCGGCCCATCAATCTCCTGGCGGGCGAGCTCAGGCACATCGAGAATTTTGCGCTGGCCGAGGTCCGCCACATTGCCACCCGCCTCGCCGAGCTCGATCGCCTGTCCTCGGGCCTGAAGCGGATGGCAGCAAGTCTGGAGGCTTTCGGGCTGTTCGTGCCGACCGAGATCGTGCGCACCCTGATTGCCCAGGGCGTGGCCCCCCGCCCGGGCGGCGACACCCGCGAGATCACCGTGATGTTTGCCGATCTCCCGGGCTTCACCCAGCTCACCGAAAAGCATGGCGCCGGCGTTGCGCCCTTCCTGACGGAGTTCCTCACCCTCGCCACCGAGGCGATCCACGCTGAGGGCGGCACCGTGGACAAGTTCATCGGCGATGCCATTATGGGCCTGTGGAATGCGCCGCAGACGGTTGACGGCCATGCCGCCAAGGCCTGCCGCGCGGCCCTCCGCATCCGCGATCGCATGCAAGGGGTCGCCCGGCCGGATGGCCGGACTGCAGCACCGCTGGTCCGCGTCGGCATTGCGACGGGCCAGGCCTTTGTCGGCAATATCGGCTCGCAAAGCCGATTGAGTTACACCGCCATCGGCGACGTCGTGAACATTGCCAGCCGCCTCGAGGCCATGTGCAAGGAACTCGGCACCGAGATCGCCGTGAGCCGCCCCACGGCCCTGGCTGCCGGCCCGGATTTCCGGTTCAGGCCCCACGGCAACCGTACCGTCCGCGGCCGCGACAGCACGCTGGAAGTCCTGGAACTGCTGGACATTGCCTGCCCGGCAGCAGACCGCGATGGGCTCGCACTGCAGCCCGGGGAAGAAGGCCTCTCCGATGCCGCCGCCTGACACCGACAGCAAGGCCAGCATGGGGGTCCGCTTCTGGGGCGTTCGCGGCTCGATTCCGACCGCCCGGCCTGATACGTCCCGCGCCGGCGGGCACACCGCCTGCGTGGAACTGCGCTGCACCGGTCACATCCTGATTCTCGACGCAGGCACCGGCCTCGTGCCTGCCGGCATGGCGCTCGCCGCCGCGGGCATCAAGTCCTGCGACATCTTTCTTTCGCACAGCCACTACGACCATCTGATCGGCCTGCCGTTCTTCCCGCTCCTGTCGCAGCCGGACGCCCGCTGCACCATCTGGTCCGGCCATCTCGCCGGCGGCATGACGACCCGCGACATGATCACCGACTTCATGCGGCCGCCCTTCTTCCCGACTTCGATTTGCGCTTACAGTGCGACGATTGCCTTCCGTGACTTCACGGCCGGTGAAGGTTTCAGCCCCTATCCCGGCATCGTCATCGACACCCTGCGGCTCGAGCACCCTGGCGGCGTCATTGCCTACGCGGTGAGCCATGCCGGCCGCAAAGTGGCCTATGTCACCGATTTCGAGCACGATCCCGCCCGCGATGATGACGCGCTGGCCGCCTTCGTCGCCGACGCCGACCTGCTGATCTACGACGGCATGTACTCCGACGATGAGTTTGCCGCGCGCCGTGGCTTCGGGCATTCGACCTGGCAGGAAGGTGTGCGGCTCGCCCGCCATGCCGGCGTGCACCGGCTCGCGCTCTTTCATCATTCGCCGCTGCACTCCGACAACGACATCGATCGTCTCGAGTGCATGGTTGCGCGCGCTCACAGCCACGCCTTCCCGGCCCGCGAAGGCGTCAGCCTGGCGCTCTGATCCCTCGATAGCTGGCCTCGATCAAAATCATGATGACCCGGCATTTCAGCGGCGGCCCGCATTCCGGCATGCTGGCCGTCAAGTTCAAGACCTTGGAGTTGGAAACATGACATTCGCCATCCGCAATTCGGCTTCGGCCATCCTTGTCGCCGGCACGCTCGCCCTGTCGCTGACGGCTTCCGCCTCCTCGGGCCAGGATGGCATCGTCCGGGTAAAGAGTGCCTATTCGGTCGAGCAGACCGTGGCGCTGATCAAGGATGACGTGGCCGAGAAGGGCATCCGGCTCTTTGACGTGATCGACCAGGCGCAGCTGGCCAGGGAGGCCGGCATCGAACTGCGGCCGTCCACTCTCATCGTCTTCGGCAACCCGCCGCTTGGCACGCAGTTCATCACCGCGCGGCCCGAGGCCGGTCTTGACTGGCCGGTGCGCGTGCTCGTCTATCAGGATGCCAAGGGTCAGGTCTGGGCCGCCTACACCGATTTCCAGTGGATCGCCCGGCGTCACAACATCAAGAATCGCAAGGCCCAGTTCAACATGGCATCGCAGGTGATCGGCTCCATCACCTCTACCATCAAGCCGAAGCAGTAGCGGGCCCGAAGCGGCAGCCCGAACGTATCAGGTGAGCATGGAGGCCAGCTGCCCACGTCACCTCTCGTTCGAGCGGGTAAGTGAGCCAGCCTTTGCCTCGATCGCAGCGTCATCGCGATGAACCCGTCACGGGTTGAAACTGTCCGCACCGGGCCGCGCGGCTCCCCGGATCGACGTCGTCGCTGAAGTCTTGCCCTGGCTTGGGCGCAAGGTGCCGGAGCCGGCCCCCGCGGGTCATTCAAGTGGTCAATTTTCGCCTCCACACGGCTTGCGCAGTGCGTATGCCTGGACTGATTTGCGATCCTGGAGCGGTCCGACCTTGCTTAAGTCACATGATCATTATATAATGTATCTATTATATAACGGATCACTTGATGACTTCCCTCGACCGGTCCTTCGCCGCCCTCGCCGACCCCATCCGCCGCGCCATCCTTGCGCGGCTGGCAACCGGCGAGGCGACAGTACAGGACCTCGCCCGCCCGTTCTCCATTTCCCAACCCGCGATCAGCCGCCATTTGAAGGTTCTGGAGGAGGCGGGACTGATTGAAACCCGGGTCAAGGGCACCGCCCGCCCCCGCCGCCTGAAGCCGGACGCCATCGAAGCCCTCTGGGACTGGCTGGGCCAGTACCGGGCTCTTTGGGAGACGCAGTTCCGGAAGCTGGATGCGGTCCTTGACAGCCTGCCAGAGGAAGCTGGTCAAACACCCTCCGCCAACCCCGAAAGGAGCACATCGTGACCTCTGCCTTGGATCTGACAGAGCTGCAGATGGTATTGGACGGCGAAACTGACATTGTCGTCCGGCGCGATTTCTCTCATCCCCCCGCCCGTGTCTGGCGCGCACTGACCGAGCCGGCGCTGATCCGCAAGTGGATGTCTTCGAAGGACGACATGACGCGCTGCGAGGTGGACCTGCGTCCGGGCGGGTCGTTTCGCTATGAATGGCCCGAGTTCTTTTTCTCGGGGCCGATCCTGGCGGTCGATGCCCCGCATCGCATGGTTCATGTCGAACATTTCAATGGCGACACCTCTTCCGGTCCGACGATCACCACTGATCTGGCCGCACGGGGAACCGGGACCCGCCTCGCCATGGTCATGCGCTACGCCAATGCCGGGGCCCGGGCCGCCGCGATCGAGACGGGCTTTACCGACGGCTTTGACGAGGTCTTTGGCAGGCTCGAGGCGCTGACGATCGCGGAATGAGGTGCGTGTCGCCACCCGCGTCTTGGGTACATTCCGTAACCCACGTCTCCGGGCCGGACAGGCTGAAAATGGCGATCCCGACAGGATTCGAACCTGTGACCCTCAGTTTAGGAAACTGATGCTCTATCCTGCTGAGCTACGGGATCGGCCTTGACCCGCTTATAACGCAAATCGCCCAAAGAAAAAGACCCGGCGGACGCCTGGGCGCCGGCCGGGCCTGATGATCGGATGGCGATTGTCTCAGGCCGCTTCTTCGGCCTGCAGCTCTTCCTCGGCCGCCGCCTTGACGTTCTTGTGGGCGTTCTTCTCGAGGAAGGTCTCGAGTTCCTTCACCGCCATGTCGTCGTCAATCTTCTTGACCGCGGCGATCTCGCGCGCCATGCGCTCCAGCGCCTGCTCGAACAGCTGCCGCTCCGAGTAGGACTGCTCCGGCTGCTTGTCCGACCGGTAGAGGTCGCGCACCACCTCGGCCACCGCGATGAGATCGCCCGAATTGATCTTTGCTTCATATTCCTGGGCACGCCGCGACCACATGGTGCGCTTGATGCGGGCCCGCCCGCGCAGCACCTTCATGGCCTGCTCGATCAGCGGCTTGTCGGCGAGCCGGCGCATGCCGCGCGCTTCCGCCTTGTTGGTGGGTACGCGCAGCCTGAGCTTCTCCTTGTCGAAATCGACGATATAGAGCTCGAGCCGGGCTCCCGCGATTTCCTGTTCCTCCACCTGCACGATCCGGCCGACGCCGTGGGCGGGATAGACCACCTGCTCGCCGGCCTTGAAGATGACTTTCCTGGCGGGCGGCGCGGCAGTCTGCACCGCAACGGCGGGACGCGCGGCCACCGGCTGGGCAACCGGCGCCATGCGCACCGGGACAGCCGGCTTGGCCGGGCTGGCGGCAGGCTTGCTGGCCGGCTTTGCGGCCACCGGCTTAGGGGGCGGCGCTGCCGCCTTGCGGGCCTGCGGCTTGACATGGCTCGCCTTGGCCGGTTTCTTGGCGGCGGTCTTCTTGAGGGCGGCCTTCTTCACCGGTGTCTTCTTGCTGGCCGTCTTCTTCTTGGCTGCGCTTGGCATATATCTAATACTCCTTGCCCCTGATCCCTCTAAACTATGACTCGAACCCTACGTAAAGTTCCGGCGCCAGAATTCTTGATCCGACGCGAATTGCGTGTTGCCATTTCGGGTATTCCGCCAATGGATCGTTCAGTGGTCCGGCCGCCCGCAGGGGCCGCACGCGCATTCTGAACCGTGACCATTGACGAAAAAAATCCGGGTTTGTTGCCCGGGAATCTCGTTCAGAAATCATTGTTCACATAAAAGCTTATATAACACACTCTTATGCGAAATTAAAGGGCGGGCAGTCCGTATACGGCGCATTTCTGCAATGCGCCTGCCCCTCTCAGCCCGGCAAGGTTAACGAAACCCGATTGCCTTTCTCTGCGTCAATCGCCCTCACCCGGCTCCGGTGAAAAGTACTTTTCGAACTTGTCCTCGACGCCTTCGAATTCCTTGGCGTCCGCCGGCGGCTCCTTCTTGGTGGTGATGTTAGGCCACTTTGACGCATACTCGGTGTTGACGGCCAGCCACTTCTCCAGACCCTTCTCCGTGTCCGGCTTGATCGCGTCAACCGGGCATTCGGGCTCGCACACACCGCAGTCGATGCATTCGTCAGGATGGATCACCAGCATGTTCTCGCCCTCGTAGAAGCAATCCACCGGACACACTTCCACGCAGTCCATGTATTTGCATTTTATGCATTTTTCGGTGACGATGTAGGTCATGTTGGTTCTTGTGGCTTAACCTCGCCGCCATATAGCAAGGCTTCGCCTGCTGTGCAGCATTTTTCGTTCAGCTGCTCTCATCGGAAGTTTCTATCGGCTGATAGAGGAGCCGGGCCTCCTGCGCCGGACCCCGCCTTTTGCCGCAGCCCAGAACCCGCACCACCTGCACCCTGCCATGCGCCACAAGGGTCAGGATGTCGCCGGCCCCGACCTCCTGGCTGGGCTTGCTCACCTTCACCCGGTTGATCCGCACCTGGCCTGCCGCCACCAGTCCGGCGGCCAGGGTGCGGCTTTTCGTCATGCGGGCGAACCACAGCCATTTATCCACACGTTGCCGCGCCTCCGCCATGGCTCAGCTCTTGTCGAAGCGATCCTTCAAGCTGCTCAGCACCGCGAAGGGCGACAGCGGGTCGGGGGGCCGCTCCGGCTTTTTTGCGGGTTTTGGCCTGTCCCGTTCGGGCTTGCCGGCCTTTCGTTCGGTCCGTGACCTCTGGCCGCCACCCCGAACCTTCTTGTCGAAACCGGGCTTCTTCTCAGGCGTCCGGCGGCGAAACGGCCCCGTATCGCGCGGCCACCACACCTCGATCTCCACCGCTTCCTCGGCCACTTCCGCTACCGCTTCGCCGGCAATGGCATAGTCATCGGCCACAGGATCGGGCACCGGCGCCACGTCAACAGCCTCGCTCATGGCTTCATCCGGGCCGGGAGCCAGCGTGTCCGGCAGCGCCAGTTCTGGCAGCGCCACTCCAGCCGCGTTTTCCACCGGCGCTGGCCCCGTTTCCACGGGCTCCGGCTCCGGCGCCGGCACTGGATCCTCGGACCCGGTCTCCGGCAGCGAGGCGTTTGCCGCGGCTGCAGCAGGGGCAATCGGTCTTTTGATCTTGCGCTGCTGCGGCCGGTACTCGAGGCTCTTCAGGACCGCCTGGAATTCCTCGCCTGAACAGCCGACCAGCGACATCATGTCCGGCACAATGGTGAAGCCGCCGCCCTCGACTGAGCCGGGCGGCCTTGCCTCCTCGGGAAACCGCGGCCGCCAGAACACCCGGTCGCGGATCAGATCGGTCAGCCGTTCCAGCATGTCGATTCTGACCACCCGCGGCCCGCAGATGCGGTAGCCGCAAACACCGTAGAAACCCCGCGGTGTCGACCGGTCGAACGGGGCCGACGTGAGGCCCTGGCCGGGAGCGGCCGGCAGCGTTGCCAGATCGAGCTTGCCCTCCTTTTCCAGCTGCAGCGCCCACAGCAGCAGGCGGAGCTCCGTTGCAGCAGGCTTCAGCACCAGCGGCACATAGACGCTGATCGCCCCGAAACGCACTCCCAGCGCCCGGAGTTTTCCGCGCTCTTCCTGGCTCAGTGACTTGACTTCGGCTGCAATCAGCTCGCGCGGCACCACGCCGAGCGACTCGACCAGCCGGAAGGCAATGCCGCGCACGGTGCCCTCGAGCCCCTCGCCTTCCTCCAGCTTGACCAGCGGCTCCACGACGCGGCCGACATAGCGCTCGACGAATTTCTCCAATCGGCCCTGGACCTGTTCGCGTTCCTGCCCGCTGAGCTGGTCGCCGGCGATGATCTCGACCCGCGGCTTGAGCAGCGCCGCTCCGGCCTTGAGCCGCGCGATTGCCGCATTGTTCCAGATGATGCTGCCCTCCCGCCGGATTGAGAGATCGGGATCGGCGCAGCCGGCCACCGCCTGGGCGCGGGCCGCGATTTCCTGCGCCACCGCCTGCAGCGTTGCCGCCTTGAGAGCCTTGCCGGGAGAACCGTCCGTGGCGCCGTCGGGGATGAACTGGAACCCTTCGATACGGCCCGCATACTCACCCTCGACGCGGATCGAGCCGTCTTCTTCCACTGTGGACATCAATTCTCCTCTTTGGGCGAGACGCCTCATCAGCACGCTGGTGCGGCGGTCGATAAAACGCTGTGTCAGCCGTTCATGCAAGGCGTCCGAGAGCTTGTCCTCGATTTCCCGCGTCCGCTGTTGCCAGAACAGCGGCGCTTTCAGCCAGGTCTCGCGGTTGGCGACGAATGTCCAGGTACGGATATGCGAAATCCGGTTGGACAGCGTATCGAGGTCTCCTTCACTGCGGTCGCAGTGGCCAATTTGGCGGGCGAACCAGTCCTCGTCGATGTAGCCGTCGCGGCTGCGCAGGAATGTGAAGATCCGCCCGGCGATTCCCGCATGCTCGGCAGCCGAGATGTTGCGGTAGTCGGGGATCTGGCAGGCGTCCCACAGGGTCATGACGGCCTCGCTGGATGTCGCCAGCGGCACCACGTCCGGATCGCGGCCGAGATACTCGAGCGCGATAAGGTCCGAGCCTGGCTGGGCCCGGGTCAGGCCTTCAACTCCCGGCAAGCGGTTGAGGCTCTTGAGCAGCGCCTCGATGCTGCGGAAGTCCAGGCTGCTGTTGCGCCATTGCAGCATCCGCACCGGTTCGAACTGGTGGTTTTCGAGGCGTTGCACCGTTTCTTCGCTGAACGGTTCCGCCATGCCGGTGACCCCGAAGGTGCCGTCATTCATGAATCGCCCCGCCCGGCCGGCAATCTGCGCCAGCTCGGCCGGATTGAGTTCGCGGAACTGGAAACCGTCGAATTTCCGCGTCGCCGCAAAGGCCACATGATCGACGTCCATGTTGAGGCCCATGCCGATGGCATCGGTGGCCACCAGATAATCGACGTCGCCCGACTGGTAGAGCGCCACCTGGGCATTGCGGGTGCGCGGTGACAGGGCCCCCAGCACGACGGCCGTGCCGCCGCGCTGCTGCCGGATGATCTCGGCGGTCGCATAGACCATTTCGGCCGAGAAGGCGACGACCGCCGTCCGCCGCGGCAGCCGGGTGATCTTCTTCTGCCCCGCATAGGAGAGCTTGGACAAGCGCGGCCGCGCCTGGAAATGCACGGAGGGCAGCAGCTTTTCGACGATGCCGCGCATCGTGGCCGCGCCAAGCAGCATGGTCTCCTCGCGGCCGCGCCGGTTGAACATGCGGTCGGTGAAGATGTGGCCGCGGTCGAAATCGGCGGCGAGCTGCACCTCGTCGATCGCCAGGAATGCAACCTCGATGTCGTCCGGCATCGCCTCGACCGTGCACACCCAGTAGCGCGGCTGCGGCGGGATGATCCGTTCTTCGCCGGTGACCAACGCCACCTGGTGGTCGCCGGTGCGCAACCGCACGCGGTCATAGATTTCCCTGGCCAGCAGGCGCAGCGGCAGGCCGATCATGCCCGAGGCGTGGCCAAGCATCCGCTCCACCGCAAGATGAGTCTTGCCGGTATTGGTCGGACCGAGCACGGCGGTCACGTTCTGCGAAATGGCCATGTGGGGGATTTGTCTTGTGCGATCTGCCGTTCACTTGGCGCGTTGTGCCGCCGGGGTCAAGCTTGCTGTGCCAATCAAGAACAGGCCGTCAAGGTCCGGATTCAAATGTGAACAAAACCGGCCCGAATCGCTGACTCACGTTCTTTCATGGTTTGTTCCAGCGGTTTCTTCATGGAATCCATTAACATAAGGTTAATGCAGCGTGCCAAAAAGTAGAATCAGCCGATTGAAAAGACTCGTCTTGTTCTGCCGCTGTTAACGTGGCGATCATCGGGGAAGCGCAAAGGTTAACCAGGCGGCCCGTCTTCCGCGCGCAATTTTAACAAAGTGAACCGGAGCAGAAACAAATCGCGCCCGAATCGCTGTTCGGCCCTTTTTCGATCTTTGTTCCGGGTTGGACATACAACATCTTGCGCCCGTAGCTTCAGAAACGACAAGAGGTCACGAACATTGCGCCCCGTGGCAATGGCGCCCGACGGTCGGGCCTTAACTTTCTGTCCCGCTTTGGGACCGTCGCATCCCGCGCCCCGTGCCCGTCATCGTATCGGTGACGATGCCGCGCCCACTGCCTCGCTTGACCTTCCCGGTCATTTCCGCCATAGGGACGCACTCACGGCTGGGCCCTTGGCCCGGGCCCACGGATCGTTGGGCGAACCGCCATCGAATTCATTGGAGTGATCATCATGTCTCGCCGTTGCGAGTTGACGGGAAAGGGCGCCCTGGTAGGCAACAATGTCAGCCACGCCAACAACAAGACCAAGACCCGGTTCATGCCGAACCTGTGCAACGTGCACCTGATCAGCGATGCCATGAACCAGCGTTACAGCTTCCGTGTCAGCGCCATCGCCCTGAAATCGGTCGAGCATGCCGGCGGTCTCGATACTTACCTGCTCAAGGCGCCCGACGCCGAGCTCTCGCTGAAGGCCCGCCGCCTGAAGAAGCAGATCGAGAAGCGGCTTGAGGGCTCCCGGGCCGCCTGACGAACCGCGGCGCTATTCGCCACGGGCCAGCCGCGACGGCAAACCGCGCATCCATCCATCGGCATCGCTTCGCGACGCAACGCTCGGCCGCTTCACCGCAATCGGCGAGCGCGTCTCCTTCAGGGACTCGGTGCTCGGCGACTACTCCTATGTCGAGCGTCACAGCGAGGTGATCTATGCGCAGATCGGCAAGTTCTGCGCGCTGGCTTCCGATGTCTCGGTCAATGCGCTGGCTCATCCCATCGAGCGCATCAGCCAGCACAAGTTCACCTACCGGCCCAACGAGTATTTTCTGGGCGCCAGGCTCGACGCCGGCTTTCGCGAGCAGCGCCGTGCCGCCGCGGTCAGGCTCGGCAACGACGTCTGGGTCGGCCATGGCGCCACGGTCCTGCCCGGTATCACCATCGGCGATGGCGCCGTGATCGCCGCAGGCGCAGTGGTGACGAAGGACGTTGCGCCCTATGCGATTGTCGCCGGCGTCCCGGCGCGCTTCCTGCGCTGGCGCTTTCCGCCGGACCTGGCCCGGCGCATCATGGCGCTCGCCTGGTGGGACTGGGAGCACGACCGGCTCGCCGACGCGGTCGCCGACATGCAGGCGCTGGCACCGGCCGAGTTCCTCGCCAGGTACGAATGACCGGGTTCACATCCCGGCGATCTGCTTCCTCACCTTGTCGGCAAATCCCACTGTCACCGAGCCATCGGTATATTCGATCAGCGGCCGGCGGATCAGCGACGGGTACTTGAGCGCCAGCGCGATGGCGGCCGCCTCGGTGAGGTTGGCGGTCTGCGTCTTCGGCAGGCCCCGCCAGGTGTAGCCGGCACGGTTGATCATCTTCTCCCAGCCGCCCAGCGCCTTCGACCAGCCCGCCACCTGTGCCTTGTCGAGGGGCTGCTGGCTGTAGTCGGTGAAACTGTAACTGATCCTTTCGCCGTCGAGCCAGGCCATGGCCTTCTGGCACGTCGAGCACTTGCGCAGTCCGTAGAGTTTCAGATTCATGATCTCCTCAGCGGTTCAGGGAAAGCGTCGTGTCGGTGCGCGCCGCGCCGCCGCCCGACAGCTGGTCTGTGAAGGCCCGGAACAGCTCTTCGATCAGGTGCCGCTCGATATCCTTGACGATGAACACGAGCCTGGTCCGCTCGTCGCTGTCCGGCCACCGCGCCAGCCGGACCGGCGGATGGAAGACATGCTGCACCCCATGCAGGACCACCGGCCGGGAAGGATCGTCGGCGACCTTCACGATCCCCTTCATGCGCAGGAGGTTGGCGCCGTGAAACGACCGCAGGAGATCGAGAAACATCTCGAGTCCCCGCGCCGTGACGGGGTTGGTCTCGGTGAAGCTGAACGACCTGATGTGATCGTCATGCCGCGACACGTCATGATGGTGGTGGTTCTGGCGCTTGCCATAGGCTTCCGCCTGGAGCCAGGCCGCAACATCGGGCGCCTTCTTCGCCGGATCATAGAGGCCCGCATTGAACAGCCGGGCGGCCGTTGCCTCGTTGCGGTGCGTCGTGAGAAGCCGCGCCGCCGGGTTCAGCCTTCGCATCCGCCCGATGATCGCGAACAGCATGTCCTCGCCTTCGCGGCCTTCCAGCAGGTCGACCTTGGTAAGCACGATACGGTCGGCGACTGCAACCTGCTTCACCGCTTCGGCATGGGCATCGAGCGTGGCCCAGCCGTTGCAGGCGTCAACCACTGTGATGACGCTGTCGAGGCGGCAGCGGGCGAGAAGCATGGGCTCGCTCATCAGCGTATGCAGGATCGGCGCGGGATCGGCGAGACCCGTAGTTTCGATGACGATGCGGTCGAAGGCTTTCAGCGTGCCGGCGTCCCGCCGTGCCAGCAGGTCATGCATCGTGTCGATGAGGTCGCCGCGTATGGTGCAGCACAGGCACCCGGACGCCATCTCCACCACACCCTCTTCGGCCCTTTCGACCAGCAGATGGTCGATGCCGACTTCCCCGAACTCGTTGATGATGACCGCGGCATCGGCGAGGAACGGGTCCTTGAGCAGGAAATTGAGCAGCGTCGTCTTGCCCGCGCCGAGAAAGCCGGTGATGACGCTAACAGGAATGATCGCAGCTTCGCTCATGCCACGGCCATCCTGCGGCTGCGCAAGTCGAGCAGGCTCGCCATGGCAAGCGCCGTCAGCACCATGCCGCCGCCGAGATACTGCGGCAGTGTCAGCCGCTCGCCGAGCAGTGCTGCCGCAACGCCGGCCGTGACCATGGGTTCGATATTGTAGAAGGGCGCCACCGTCGGGGCCGGCGCGAGGCGAAGCGAGGTCATGTGCACAGAATAGGCAAAGACGTAGACGACGCCAACGCCCAGCAGGAAGGCATAGCCGGGGGGCGCGACACCGGCACCGGTGAACATCTTCATCGTGCCACCATTCATCCACACCGCGACCGCGAGCGTCACGGGGAGGATGGCGAGATGGACCAGGCTGCCGAACACCACCGGTGTCGCATGGCGCGACATGCGCCGGCCGGAATAGAATTGTACCACGCAGGAGAGCGATGCCACGGCTGCCAGCGCGATGCCGCGCGGGTCGAGCCCCCGGAAGTCGGCGCCCATGGCAATGCCGAGCCCGGCGAAGGCGAAGAGCGCAATGGCAACCTGCCGCCAGCCGGGCCGCTGCCCTTCCACGATTGGCGCCACCAGCAGGATGATCACCGGGAAGGTGAAGAAGATGATCACCGCCAGCCCCACCGGAATGAACTGGCCGGCCGCCAGGTAGCAGATCGAAATGGCGGCGGTGGCCGCTGCCTGAGCCGCAAACGGCGGCAGCGCGGCGCGGCTGATGACCAGCCGCTCGTTCCTCAGCACGGCGAAGATCGACAGCAGCATGGCAATGATCGCGGTGCGGACGAAGGTCGTTTCGTAAGCGGGAATGCCGTTCTCGAAGGCCGCGCGCGAGAAGTTGGGAATGAGTCCGTAAAGGGCCGCCGCCGTCAGCGCGCAGGCAATCCCGGCTCCCGCCCTTTCGATCACGTGGACGACTTCCGTTTCCGTTTCTTCCGGGTTTTCTTCTTGGCAGGGGCCGGGGCATCGCCCTTTGCCGTTTGCGGCGGCTTGTCGGCAATGAGCGCCCCGACCATGGCGAAGCTCTGCGGACTCATGACATCGCAATAGATCCTGTCCTGCATGAACAGGTCGCAAACCCTGCGGCTCGAGCCCTCCTCCATGTCCCACACCATGGCGGCATAGCCATACTGGCCGGGAAGCCGCACGATGCCGCCGCTGCCGCCCTCGAACCAGTCGCGCGCCCCGAGCAGCCGGCCGCGCAGCGCCATGTCGGCAAGCTGTGCCGTTTCATAGCGGCCGAGTGTGATGCCCCAGCCGCCGAGATCGCTGCCGCGCGCGAAACTCACCGCGTTCTTGCCCTTGCACACGGTATCCGTCATGTCCGCCGGCACCAGCGTGCCGAGCCGCGCATTGGCGATGGCCGCAACCGGCGTTGGCTGTCCTCCGCCCTGCCGCTTGAACGAGGACTCGAGCAGCAGCTGTGCGAGATCGGCCCGCCGCTGCGGGCTGTTCACGCCGAGCACGATGGCCACCAGCCGCCGTCCGTTCTCGCTGGCCGAGGCGACGAGGTTGAAGCCGGAATTGCACACGAAGCCGGTTTTCATGCCGTCCGCCGTCTTCATCTGGCGGAGCAGGCTGTTGCGGTTGAGCAGCTTGCGCTGGCCGATGGCCATATGCGGCTGCTCGAAATAGCGTTGATATTCGGGAAACTCCTTGATGATGGCTGTCACCAGCAACGCGAGATCGCGCGCCGTTACCACCTGCCGCGCGTCGAACAGGCCGTTCGGATTGGCAAAATGGCTGGCCGTCATGCCAAGCCGTCGTGCCGCCTCGTTCATCGCGTGAACGAATTTCGGAAGTGACTCGCCTGCCGCCTCGGCCAGTGCCACCGCCATGTCATTGGCCGAATAGACGAGCAGCGCCTGCAGCGCGAGATCGACGGTGACCGTCTTGCCTGCCGGCGTCCCGAGCTTGCTCGGCGCCTGCTTGGCCGCCACCTCCGAAACCGGGATGCGCTGGTCGAGCTTCAGTTCGCCGCTCCGCAGCTTCTGGAACACCAGATAGGCCGTCATCAGCTTGGTCAGCGAGGCGGGATACCAGGGTTCGCCGGCACGCTCCTGCGAGATCACCTCGCCGCTCGCCGGATCGAAGACCAGTGAAGGCCCTGCCTGGGCAGCAGGTGCAAAGGCGATCAGCGCCAGACACAGCGCAAGCCAACGTGCCGTCAAGATTCCGTCCTCTAGCCTGCCGCCCTCGCCCAGACCCCCCGATAACCGAATCGCGGGTCCGAGATCAACCCCAAGCCACACGCGACAGTCGGAGCGCTGCCGTTGCGTCCTGAGGCGTTCCCGCTTGCAGGCACATCTTGCATGATGTGATGATGCTGGTGCCCCTGGAGGGACTCGAACCCCCACGCCCTTGCGAGCAACAGATTTTGAGTCTGCCGCGTCTACCATTCCGCCACAGGGGCCAAGCCGGTGAAAGCTCTTATGGCCCCGGGGCCCGCTCCGTCAATCGCAAAGGCGGCGGAGCAGCTCGCCGGACCGGTCATCGGCCGGAAGGAAGGTTTCGAGGGCAAGCTCCGCAAGTGTGACGTCGAGCGGTGTGCCGAAAACCGTTGTCATGGAATAGAGCTGCAACGTGCCCTCGGCGGTTCTGAGCCGGAGCGGCACCGCCACGCCGCCGAAATCGCGCGGCGGCATCCTGCCCGTCGCAAACGGCAGTGACTTCAACTCCTGCAGCAGCGCGATGAGCGCCTGGTCACCGCTGCTGTTGATCTGTCGCGCCAGCCGCTCGAGGAGATGACCGCGCCACTCGGCAAGGTTTTCGATGCGTGGCGCCAGCCCTTCCGGATGCAGCGACAGCCTCAGCACATTGACGGGCGGCGTGAGAAGATGCGGGGCCGCACCCGCAACCAGCATCATGACCTGGCGATTAGCCGATACAAGCTGCCAGTGCCGGTCGATGGCCAGCGCCGGAAACGGCTCATGGCTCTTCAGGATCAGTTCGATCGCCTGGCGCACTGCGGCGAGCGAAGGATCATCGAGTGCGCGCTCGTGATGAGCCGGTGCGAATCCTGCCACCAGCAGCAGGCGATTGCGCTCGCGCAGCGGGAGATCGAGATGATTGGCGAGGCGCATCACCATATCGCGCGAGGGTGTTGCGCGCCCAGTCTCGAGAAAGCTGAGATGGCGGGCGGAGATCTCTGCCTCCGTGGCCAGGTCGAGTTGGCTCATGCGGCGGCGGCGGCGCCAGTCGCGCAACAACTCGCCAATCGATGCCGTTGCTCCGGACATGGCGCAACCCTACCGGCTTCTGCACCGCGGCGCCATTACCTGCGAGGTAATCGACCGCCGCCCGGCATTCTGCCAGCTTCCGGGTATTGACAACCAGGGAACACCACCATGCTGAATTCACCCTTCTTTCTTAGGCGCATGCTGATGGCCGATGCAGCAATCAGCGGGCTCACCGCCGCACTGATGATTCTTGCTGCTGCACCACTGGCGGCACTGCTGGCTCTGCCGCAAGCGCTTCTCCACTGGGCCGGCCTCGTCCTCATCCCCTATGTGGCTCTTGTGACCTGGGTCGCAAGCCGGGCCGAGGGCAACGCAACTGTCGTGAGGTTCGTTGTCATCTGCAATTTCGCATGGGCGCATGCCTCAATTGCTGTGCTCATGACCGGCTGGATCAGCCCCAATGTCTTTGGCTACGGCTATGTTATCGTCCAGGCGGTAGCCGTAGCGGCGCTGGGCGAACTGCAATGGCTGGCGCTGCGCCGCCAGGCGAAGCTCGCGTGAAATCCGCGATGGGCGAGGCATGGCATTGGCCCATGCCTTGCTCTACAAGGCCGCGATGATCCGCATCACCCCTGGGCTCGCCATCGACGAGCGGGCCATCACCGAAACCTTCGTCCGCGCCTCCGGCCCCGGCGGCCAGAATGTCAACAAGGTGGCAACCGCCGTCGAACTGCGTTTTGACACGGCCGCCCTGCCCCGGGATGTGCGGGCCCGCCTCAAGGCGATTGCCGGCCGCCAGGTGACCGGTGACGGCATTCTGGTCATCGAGGCCCAGGAATTCCGCAGCCAGGATCGCAACCGCACCGCTGCTCGCCAGCGGCTCATGGCCCTCTTGCACAAGGCCGCGATCAGGCCCAGGAAGCGCGTTCCCACCCGGCCGACCCGGGCCTCGAAGCTGAAGCGCCTGGAAACCAAGGCTAAACACTCTTCCCTTAAGGCTCTGCGCCGTTCCAAACCGTCGACCGACTGAGCCTGATGCTGCGCAAACTTTACGACTGGACCCTGTCGCTGGCGGCCCGCAAGACCGCCGAGGCGTGGCTGGCGATCATCGCCTTTATCGAGAGCTCGGTGTTTTTGGTGCCGGCCGACGTTCTCTACCTGCCCATGGCCCTGGCGCAGCCGCATCGCGCCTACCGCTATGCCGCGGTCGCGACCATCGCCTCGACGCTCGGCGGCATCGCCGGCTATTTCCTTGGCCTCTTCGCCTATGAGACGCTCGCCAGGCCGGTCCTGGCCTTCTACGGCAAGCTCGACGATTTCGAGACCCTGCGCAGCTGTACCGGCGAAGACACCATCATGCTGCTGCTGGTAACCTCGGGTCTCGCCCATCTGCCACCCATCAAGGTCGTCACCATCCTGGCCGGCGTCGTGCAGGTGAGCTTTGCCTTCTTCGTGCTCTCCTGCATCATCGCCCGGGGTGCGCGCTTCTTCGCCCTGGCGTGGGTCCTGCGCCGCTGGGGCGAACCGATCCGCGAATTCATCGAAAGGCGCCTCGGCCTCATTGCCGGCACGGCGGCCGCGGTTCTGATCGCGCTCTACCTCATTGTGAAGTATTTTGGCTCCTCCGGAGCCATGACCTCATGCTGAATCTCCTGACCCCGCGCCGCGCCGCCATCGCCATCTTCGCCGTGGCCCTGGCCACCATTGCCGGCGCCTGGATCTTCGAAGCCCAGGGCTATGCGCCCTGCCCGCTGTGCCTGCAGCAGCGCTGGGCCTACTACCTTGCTATTCCCTATGCCGCCCTGATCTTCGCCATTTCCAGCCTGAGCGGCAAGTACGCGCGCCGCAATCTGGTGCTCATGGGGCTGATCTGGGTGGGAAGTGCCGTGTTCGGCGCCTACCATGCCGGCGTGGAGTGGAGCTTCTGGCCGGGCCCGACCACCTGCGGCGGCAGCGTGTCCGGTGGTCTGCCTGACCTGTCACGGCCGGTCATTTCCTGCGACGAGGCGGCAATCCGCATCTTCGGCCTGTCGCTGGCCGGCTGGAACGCGGTGATCTCGGCGGCACTCGCCTGCGTCGCCTTTGCCGCAGCCCGGCGTTAAGGCTCGAGCTCGGTATCCCAGTAGAGATAGTCCTGCCAGCTCTCGTGCAGGTAATTGGGCGGGAACTGGCGTCCGTTGGCGTGCAGCTGCGCCACCGTGGGCCGCACCGGCTTGTGGGCCGGATACATGCGGGCATCCTGCGGCAGGTGACCACCTTTGCGGAGATTGCACGGCGAACAGGCGGTGACGACATTGTCCCAGGTCGTGTGTCCGCCCTTCGAGCGCGGCACCACATGGTCGAAGGTCAAGTCTTCCCCGGAACCGCAGTACTGGCAGGTGAAACGGTCGCGCAGGAACACGTTGAACCGCGTAAACGCCGGCGACCGGCTCGGCTTGACATAGGTCTTGAGCGAAACGACGCTCGGCAGCCGGAACTCGAAACTGGGGCTGCGCACCACCCGGTCATATTCGGAGACAATGTTCACCCGCTCAAGGAACACGGCCTTGATCGTGTCCTGCCAGCTCCACAGGGAAAGCGGGTAATAGCTCAGGGGCCGATAATCGGCATTGAGTACGAGTGCCGGGCAAGCCTCAGGAGTTATCGTCGTGTAGTGAACGCCGGGAGCACCTCTTCTTCTCGGCCCTGCATACTACATGCTGCATGACATCCCTGTGAAGCCCCACCGGCGGTGGGGTTAATCCACGGCCTGCCGCAGGCCCCTGACATGCCGGTAATGCGCCCAGAGCAGCCTGGCCGCCACCGCCCGCCACGGCCGCCAGGCTTCGGCCATGACCCGCATGTCCCGTTCGCCCGGGCGTTCCGGCAGCCCGAAGGCATCCTGGACCGCCATCTGCAGGGCCACATCGCCCGCCGGCCAGACATCGGGCCGTCCGAGGCAGGAGAGCAGGTAGATCTCCGCCGTCCACGGACCGATGCCATGCAGCGCCGTCAGCGCCGCGCTGATTTCGTCATCCGGCATGCCGGCGAAACGCTCGAGCGGCAGCGTCCCGTCGCGCACCGCAAGCGCCAACGCCCGGAACGAGCGGGCCTTGTGGCCTGACAGGCCGAGTTTCATGAGCGTCGCCTGGCGGCGGCGCAGGACCGCATCGGCATCGCACGGGTACAGGGCCACCTCGATGCGGGCCCAGATCGCCTCGGCGGCCTTGAGCGAGATCATCTGGTCGGTGACGATGCGCAGCAGTCCCTTGAGACCGGGCTCCTCGCGGCGCAGCGCCGGCAACCCGGTGACTTCGGCAATCCGGCCGAAGCGCGGTTCGGTGCGCCGCAGGGCAGCAACGCCTTCGGCGACATCCTCGGGACTGGCGAGGGTGCGGATCACAGCCATGATTTGACCTTGCCCGTCCCATGACACATGAACGGGCAATGCGCCAACCCGCTTTCCGCTTCGCTCCCAGCCCCAATGGCGCCCTTCATCTGGGTCACGCCTACTCGGCACTCCTCAACGCGGAACTCGCCCGTGCCGCCGGCGGCCGCTTCCTGGTCCGCATGGAGGACATCGACCTGGTGCGCTGTCCGAGGCACCTTGCCGAAGCTGCCCTTGCCGATCTCGCCTGGCTCGGCCTGAACTGGGAGGTGCCGGTGCGCTACCAGAGCGAACACCTGGCCGACTACCGGCGGGCGCAGGATCGGCTCGCCGCAATGGGCCTGCTCTACCCCTGCTTCTGCAGCCGCAAGCGGATCGCCGAGTCGGCAATGCCGGGCCGCGATCCGGAAGGCCAGCCCCTCTATCCCGGGACCTGCCGTGACCTTAGTCCCAGCGAGCGCCAGGACCGCATCGGTGCGGGCGAACACTACGCCCTTCGTCTCGACATGGCCCGCGCCATCCCCGCCGCCGGGGCATCGCTGGACTTCGAGGAACAAGGGCGCCGCATCAGGCTCGATCCCGCCGCGTGGGGCGATGTCATCCTCGTCCGCAAGGATATCGGCACCAGCTATCACGTGGCCGTCGTGGTCGACGACGCACTTCAGGGCATCACCGACGTGGTGCGCGGCCGCGATCTCTTTCAGGCGACCGCCATTCACCGCCTGCTGCAGGTCCTGCTGCGGCTTCCGGTGCCGCGCTACCGCCACCATGAGCTAATCGGCGACGAGACCGGCCGCAAGCTATCGAAAAGCGCCGGTGACCGCTCGCTGGCCAGTCTCCGGCGCGCCGGCATAGGCCCGGCGGAGGTGAGAGCCGTTCTGGGATTTTGATCGCTGCCGCAAGTCCCTGAACGAGATAAGGAAAAAATCCCTTGACATTAGGATCGTTAAGTTCTATGTTTGTTCCAGGAATTTGGGAGTTGGCAGATGGCCCTTGCAGTGATGCTTTCAGGAATTCAGGGAATGGTGGTGACGGCACTTGGCCTATTGCGCCGCTTCGAGCTTGGCCCTGCCGCCGATCAGATCCTGCCAGTAGCTCTCCGCACTCTGCAGATGGTCGTTCATGAGGCGCATGGCGAGCGCCGCATCCCGCGCCGTCAGCGCCTCGAAAATCTTAACATGCTCCTGGTGCGACTTCTGCGACCGGTCCTTGTTGGCAAAGTACAGCGGCAGCCGCTTCTCGCTCATCATGTAGAACACGCTGACGATCCGGTAGAACACGTTGTTGTGGGCGGCCCGGACGATCTCCAGATGGAACTCGCGGTCCTCGGCCGAAATGAACTTCCCCTCCTCGAGCTTGGCGGCACTGCGCCGCAGGACGTCGCGGAGCCGGTCGAAATCGGCAAGCGTGGCCCGTTCGCAAGCCAGCCTGACCGCAGTGATCTCGTGGATCTTGCGCATCTCGACGGCCTCGTAGACCTCTTCCTCCGTCAGCGGCAGGCCGGCCTGAGCGAACACCGCCAGGGCCTCGATGCTGGCGCTGTTCTCGGTCAGCGAAATGCCCGACTTCGGCCGCCGCGCGATCACCCGCAGCACTTCGAGCACGGCCAGCGCCTCGCGCACCTTGCCGCGGCTCACGCCGAAACCCCTTGCGAGATCGCGCTCCGACGGCAGCCGTCCGCCAGCCGTGCGCGCCCGGATGAGTTCGCCGGCAACCTGCGCCACAAGATCCGAGGGACTGATCATCGCCATGGCCACCTTGCCCTGTCCGCGCGGGCAGGCCGGCGCTTGCGCTGGGCAGCGGATTCGTATTCATTATTGCCAGCCGACAATGTCGCGGACGCTATCCCGGCCGCAAAGGGCGCGAGGCCATACGGCGCTGGCGGTTCTGTACTCTCTCCAGAACGGCTCGACATGCGCCCCGGCGGCTCCCATTTCCTTGCAATACTCCGGTCTCACTGGCCGGACCAGTTATCGTTGCGCCATGTATAGACCAACACCGGCATCTGCTCAAGTCTTATGCAGAAGTCCATAAGGTTCGCGGGTTTCTATAGCTTGCCCTTTCGGCCGTTTGCCTGTATTGGTTAGACCACAAAAATAATTCCCCGGGAGGAACGCGGTCGCCCATGGCGCAATCCGGAGAGTCACTGCGGCTTGAAGGCATCACCAAGACCTATGGGCGCGTGCGCGCCCTTGACGGACTGTCTTTCGATGTCAAGGCCGGCCAGTTCTTCGTCCTCTTCGGGCCGAGTGCCGTAGGCAAGACCACGACTTTGCGGACCATTGCGGGCCTGGTGCGCCCCGAGGCCGGCCGTGTCATGATCGGCGACCGGGACATGACCGCCGCGCCCATCGCCGGCCGCGGCGTTTCCATGGTGTTCCAGTCCTTTGCGCTTTACCCGCACCTCACCGTCTACAACAATTTCGCCTACCCGCTGCGCGAGGCGCGCGTATCCGCTGCCGAGATCGACAGGCGCGTCAAGGAAACCGCCGCCACCCTGAAACTCAGTCACCGCCTCGAGCGCAAGCCCAATACGCTCTCGGGCGGCGAGCAGCAGCGCGTGGCGCTTGGCCGCTCCCTGATCCAGCGGCCGCGCATTCTGTTGCTGGACGAACCCCTGACCAACCTTGATGCCAAGCTCCGCCATGACATGCGCGCCGAACTGAAGCGCCTGCACCGCGACTTCGGCCTGACCATCGTCTATGCCACACCCGACGAGCTCGAGGCCCTTTCGATGGGCGAGGAAATTGCCGTGATGCGCGATGGCACGGTGGTCCAGCGTGGCACGCCGGATGACCTCTACGAGCATCCCGCGGATGTCTACGTGGCGACCAAGATCGGCTCGCCGCACATGAATATCGTGCCGGCCACGGTGGCCAAGGATGCGAGCGCCTTCGAAACGCCCCTCGGCGTTTTGACGCCGCCGGCCAGACGTCACACCGCCAATGCCGGCGAACGCGCCCTCATCGGCATCAGGCCGAGCGACATCCGCCTGGCAGCCAAGGGCGAGCGGGCCATCAAGTCGCGGATACACCTGCTCGAGCCTTTGGGCGACATCACCATTGTCTCCGTCGAGACCGGCAACGAAATCCTGCGCATGGTGCTGCCCGAAGCCAGCGCCATCGGCATGCAGCCCGGTGATACGGCAGCGATCGTCATCGCGCCCGACAGGATCCACGTCTTCCGTGCCGCAAGCGGCCAGGCAATGACCTGACGCGGATGGCCTGAAGTGAATGCGGTTAACAAAGGGAGGAAACCTAGAATGACCGTGACGACGAAACTGCAAAGCTTCGCGGCTGCCGCCGGCATCGCGACGGCAACCCTGCTCGGGGGCGTATCCTTCGCCTTTGCCGAGGAAGTAACGCTGACCATGGCCGTGCCCGACTGGCCGCCGACCCGCATCATGAAGAAGTTCTTCGACGAGCAGTACAAGCCGAAATCCGGCAACACCGTGAAGCTCGATGTCGACTTCATCCCGTGGGGAGATTTCTACACGCGCGTCAACGCCTCATTGACGTCAGGCGAGCAGAAATACAATTTCGTCGTCTCCGACTCGCAGTGGCTCGGCGCCTTCGTCGAGGGCGGATATTTCCGCAAGGTGAACGATCTCCTGGACGCCGACCCGGAGTTCAAGGCGGTGATGGACAGCATGCATCCAAATCCACGTGATGCCTATTCGACCTATCCGCACAAGACGCCGAACTTCTACGGCTTTCCTCAGTTCCCGGACGTTCTCGTGACTTTTGCGCGCAAGGACGTGCTCTGCAACGAGGAGGAACAGGCGGCGTTCCAGGCCAAGTACAATCAGAAGCTTCCCTGCACCGGCGAGGAAATCGACGACATGGACTGGGATCTGTTCGAGAAGATCGGCCAGTTCTTCCAGCGCAAGAAGGGCGACAAGCTCGCCGGTCAGACGCTTGACGACG
>CAZIXE010000003.1:0-42625 GCA_964543235.1 uncultured Rhizobiaceae bacterium
TGCAGCCGGGCAAGATGCTGCTCATCGACCTCGAGCAGCAGCGCATCATTTCCGACGAGGAACTGAAGCGGTCGCTGGCCGCGGCCCATCCCTACCAGGATTGGCTGCGGCGCACCCAGGTCGTCCTGCGCGAGCTGCCACGGGCCAGGACCCGGCGGCCGAAGATTGCCGTGCCCCTGCTCGATCGCCAGCAGGCCTTTGGCTACACCCAGGAGGACCTGAAGATCCTGATGGCGCCCATGGCCCAGACCGGCCAGGAGGCCGTGGGATCGATGGGCAACGACGCGCCGATCTCGGCGCTTTCCGACAAGCCGAAGCTGCTCGATACCTACTTCAAGCAGAACTTTGCCCAAGTCACCAATCCGCCGATCGACCCGATCCGCGAAGAACTGGTCATGTCGCTGGTGTCGTTCATTGGCCCGCGGCCCAATCTTCTCGATCTCAAGGGCACTTCCAGGCACATGCGGCTCGAGGTGTCGCAGCCGATCCTCACCAATGACGATCTCGAGCGCATCCGCACCATCGGTACCGTCGCCGACAATCCCTTCCGTACCGCCACCATCGACATCACCTATGACGTCGCCAACGGCCCGGAATACATGGAAGCGGCCCTCGACTCGGTCTGCGCGCTGGCCGAACGTGCGGTTCGTGACGGCTACAACATCATCATCCTGTCGGATCGCTCCGTCTCGGCGGAGCGCGTGCCGATTCCGGCGCTCCTCGCCACCTCCGCCACCCATCACTATCTGATCCGCCGGGGCCTGCGCACATCGGTTGGTCTGGTCGTCGAGTCGGGTGAGCCACGCGAGGTGCACCAGTTCTGCACCCTGGCGGGCTACGGCGCCGAAGCTATCAACCCCTATCTCGCCTTCGAGACCCTGGAGCAGATGCTGCCCGACCTCGAAGAGAAGATCAGCGGCGCCGAAGCGGTAAAGCGTTACATCAAGGCCATCGACAAGGGCATTCTCAAGGTCATGTCCAAGATGGGCATCTCGACCTACCAGTCCTATTGTGGCGCCCAGATTTTCGATGCCGTCGGTCTTTCGAGCGACTTCGTGAAGAAGTACTTCACCGGCACCGCCACCCAGATCGAAGGTGTTGGCCTGCCGGAGATTGCCGAAGAAGCCTTCCGCCGCCACGAAGACGCCTTCGGTTCGAACCCCGTGCTCAGGACGACCCTCGATGTCGGCGGCGACTATGCCTTCCGCCTGCGTGGCGAGGCCCATGTCTGGTCGCCGGAGGCGATCGCCAATCTGCAACACGCGGTGCGCGGCAATGCCCAGGACAAGTACCGCGCCTTCGCCCAGCACATCAACGAGCAGTCCGAGCGCCTGAAGACCATGCGCGGCCTGTTCCGCATCAGGACCGCGGAGGAAATGGGCCGCCAGCCGATCGCGATCGATGAGGTCGAACCGGCGCGCAACATCGTCAGGCGTTTTTCCACCGGTGCGATGTCATTTGGCTCGATCAGCCGCGAGGCGCACACCACCCTGGCGATCGCCATGAACCGCATAGGCGGCAAGTCGAACACCGGCGAAGGCGGTGAGGAGGCCGACCGCTTCGTGCCAATGCCCAACGGCGACTCGATGCGTTCCGCCATCAAGCAGGTCGCTTCCGGCCGCTTTGGCGTCACCGCCGAGTATCTTGTCAATTCCGACATGATGCAGATCAAGATGGCGCAGGGCGCCAAGCCCGGCGAAGGCGGGCAGTTGCCCGGCCACAAGGTCGACAGCGTCATCGCCCGCGTACGCCACTCGACGCCGGGGGTCGGTCTGATCTCGCCGCCCCCGCATCACGACATCTACTCGATCGAGGACCTGGCGCAGCTCATCTTTGACCTGAAGAATGTCAATCCCGCCGGCCAGGTTTCGGTGAAGCTCGTATCCGAAGTGGGTGTCGGCACCGTCGCCGCCGGCGTATCCAAGGCCCATGCCGATCACGTCACCATTTCGGGTTATGAGGGCGGCACTGGGGCTTCACCGCTCACCTCCATCAAGCATGCAGGATCGCCCTGGGAGATCGGCCTCGCGGAAACCCAGCAGACCCTGGTCAACAACCATCTGCGTGGCCGCATCTCGGTGCAGACCGATGGTGGCATCCGCACCGGCCGCGACGTTCTGATTGCCGCATTGCTGGGAGCGGACGAGCTGGGCTTTGCCACGGCGCCACTGATTGCCGCCGGCTGCATCATGATGCGCAAGTGCCACCTGAACACCTGTCCGGTCGGCGTTGCCACCCAGGATCCGGAGCTCCGCAAGCGCTTCAAGGGTCAGCCCGAGCACGTCATCAACTATTTCTTCTTCGTCGCCGAGGAACTGCGCGAGTACATGGCCGCCATGGGTGTGCGCACCTATGATGAATTGATCGGCGCCACCGAATGGCTCGACCAGACCAGGGCGATCGCCCATTGGAAGGCCAAGGGCCTTGACTTCACCAGGGTCTTCGCCAAGCCGGACGTCCAGGGCCCCGTCGCGACCCGCAAGTGTGAGCCCCAGGATCACGGCATTGACCACATTCTCGACCGCAAGCTGATCGCGGAGGCGAAGCCGGCGCTCGAGCATGGCCGGCGTGTCGAGATCGTGAGCAACATCACCAATGTCGACCGCACCACCGGCGCCATGCTGTCCGGCGAAGTCGCCAGGCGTTACGGCCATGCCGGCCTGCCCGAGGATACCATCAGGGTGCTGCTCACCGGCATCGCCGGCCAGAGCTTTGGCGCCTGGGCCGCGCATGGCGTCACCCTCGACTTGACCGGCGAGGCCAATGACTATGTTGGCAAGGGCCTGTCGGGCGGCAAGATCATCGTCAAGCCGCACGCCAGGGTGGGCTTTGTGCCGGAGAAGTCGATCATCGTGGGCAACACCGTGCTTTACGGTGCCATCACCGGCGAATGCTACTTCCGCGGCATGGCCGGCGAGCGCTTTGCCGTGCGCAATTCCGGCGCCGTCGCTGTTGTCGAGGGTGTGGGCGACCACGGCTGCGAGTACATGACGGGCGGCTGCGTGCTGGTGATTGGTGATACCGGCCGCAACTTCGCCGCCGGCATGTCGGGTGGCATTGCCTATGTTCTCGATGAATCGGGGGATTTTTCGCGGCGCTGCAATCTCGCCATGGTCGACCTCCAGCCGATCCCGGCCGAGGAAGCCACCATCGAGCGCCTGCACCATCATGGTGGCGATCTCGAAAGCCACGGCCTGGTCGACGTGACTGCCCACATGAACCGCAACGACGCCGAGCGCGTGTGGGAGCTGCTCACCCGCCACCATCGTTATACCGGATCGCTCCGTGCCCGAACGATTCTCGACAATTGGGCGGAGTACTTGCCGAAATTCGTGAAGGTGATGCCGGTCGAATACGCCCGCGCCCTTCAGGAGCTGGAAAAGGCCCAGGCCACCAGCGACGGCATGACCATCGGCGTTGCGAGGAGCGCGTGATCCCGCTCCCTCGCAGTCAGGCGAACGGATTGCGTACCGTAACCCGGCCGATGCGCTGGCCGTGGTTCAGGTCTTCCGTATACAGAACATCGCAGCCGGCCAGCTCGGCAGCCGCGATGATGCAGGCGTCGTATATGCTGAGCCTGGCATCCTGCGCCAAGCGAAGAGCGAGCTCATGGGTTTCGCTGCTTACCGGCACGATGATGGGGCAAAGCGCATGCGTCGATTTCAGTACCGCTACGATTTTGTCCCATGGCCTCTTGTGCTTGCGCCGCGAAACGGCAACGAACTCGTTCAGAACCTGCACGCTGAGGATTGGCCCTGCCGCAAGGATACTCTCGGCGATCGGTGCCTTGGTCGCATCGTCCGAAGCCCAGTACAGTAAGACGTTGGAGTCGATGAAGACACTCTCAGTATTCATCGTCTTCGTAAGCGTCCGAGCGCTTGAACTTGTAACCGGCCGGGATCAAGCCGCGAAGCTCGCGCACCCGCTTCAGGGCCTCGTCCCGGGTCATTTTCTTCTCGGCTACAAGGCGGCCGTCCCTGGCTTCGATAAGGACCTGATCGCCCTCAGCAAGCCCGAGATTTTCAGCCACATCCGCAGGAATGCGGATCGCCAGGCTGTTGCCCCACTTCGACACTTTCACAGCTACCTCCTCAAGAAAAGATATACACACTGTCAAAATGTATATCATGTAAGGGCACAGGTGTAAACATGGGCAAGGTCACAGGCTTTCTCGAGATCGACCGGCAGGATCGCAAGTACATGCCGGCTGCCGATCGCATCCGCAATTACAACGAGTTCATCATTCCGCTCTCGGAAGAGGCCACGCGCGGCCAGGCGGCGCGCTGCATGAATTGCGGCATCCCCTATTGTCACAATGGCTGCCCGGTGAACAACCAGATCCCCGACTGGAACGACCTCGTCTATCTCGGCCAGTGGGAGGAGGCGTCCCGCAATCTGCATTCGACCAACAACTTTCCGGAGTTTACCGGCCGCGTCTGCCCCGCGCCCTGCGAGGCCTCCTGCACGCTGAACATCGAGGACGTGCCCGTCACCATCAAGACCATCGAGTGCGCCATTGTCGACAAGGCCTGGGAGAACGGCTGGATCAGGCCGGAACTGCCGCCCGAACGGACCGGCAGGAAGGTGGCCGTCGTCGGTTCCGGTCCGGCAGGACTGGCCGCCGCCCAGCAGCTGGCCCGGGCCGGCCATACCGTCCATGTCTTCGAAAAGCACCGCAAGGCGGGCGGCCTGCTGCGCTACGGCATCCCCGATTTCAAGATGGAGAAGCACCTGATCGACCGCCGCATTGCCCAGATGGAGGCGGAAGGGGTGACATTCCACTATGAAACCCACATCGGTGTCACCCAGGACGCGAGACAGCTGGTCGACAGCTTCGACGCGGTCCTGCTCTGTGGCGGCGCCGAAAAGCCGCGCGACCTGGCCATTCCGGGGCGCGATCTTGCCGGCATCCACTTCGCCATGGACTTCCTGCCGCAGCAGAACCGCCGCGTCTCCAAGGAACCGCCCCTCGACAACCGGCCGATTCTTGCCGGCGGCAAGCATGTCGTGGTGATCGGCGGGGGCGATACCGGCTCCGACTGCATCGGCACCTCGATCCGCCAGGGTGCGCTCTCCGTCATGCAACTCGAGATCATGCCAAAGCCGCCGGAGAAGGAGAACAAGCTGCTGACCTGGCCGAACTGGCCCCTGAAGCTGCGCACGTCGTCTTCGCATCAGGAAGGCGCCGAGCGCGACTTCTCGGTGGTGACCAAGGCATTTTTGGGCGAGAACGGGGAAGTGAGAAAACTGCATTGTGTCCGCGTCGACGCCAGCATGCAGGAGCTTCCCGGCACCGAGTTCGAATTGCGCGCCGACCTCGTGCTGCTGGCCATGGGCTTCGTGCATCCCGTCCACGAGGGCATGCTGGCGGGCCTCGGCCTCAAACTCGATCCGCGCGGCAACGTCGATGCCAATGTCAAGAACTACCGCGCCAGCCTCGACAAGGTCTTCGCTGCAGGCGATATGCGGCGCGGCCAGTCGCTGGTGGTCTGGGCCATCCGCGAGGGCCGTCAGGCGGCGCGCGCCGTCGACGAGTTTCTGATGGGCGAGACGACACTGCCCAGATGACGCCGGAAGAAATCGCCCGCTACCGCGCCGAGACCCGCGGGGTGGGCCAGGTTGTGCACCTGAACAATGCCGGCGCCGCCCTCATGCCCGATTGCGTCTTTGACGCCGTGGCGGGTCACCTGCAGCGCGAACGCGACATCGGCGGCTACGAGGCAAAGGCTGAGGCAGAGGCCCGTATCGAGGCCTTTTACACCGAATGTGCCGCCCTTATCGGCGCCCGCCCGGACGAGATCGCCTGCGTCGAGAACGCCACCCGCGCCTGGGACATGGCCTTCTATTCGCTGCCGTTGCAGGAGGGCGATACCATCCTCACGGCCCGCGCCGAGTACTCGAGCAACTATCTCGCCTATCTCCAGCTCGCGCGGCGCAGGGGCATTCGCATCAGGGTGGTCCCCGACGATGCGTCCGGCCAGGTCGATGTCGCCGAACTCGAGGGAATGATCGACAGCTCCGTCAGGCTGATCTCGATCACCCACATCCCCACCCACAGCGGCCTCGTCAATCCCGCCGCCGAGATCGGCCGTGTCGCCCGCAGCCACGGCATCACCTATCTGCTCGATGCCTGCCAGTCGGTTGGCCAGCTCGACGTCAACGTGCGTGACATCGGCTGCGACATTCTCTCGGCGACGGGCCGCAAGTTTCTGCGCGGTCCCCGTGGCACCGGTTTCCTTTACATGCGCAGGGAACTGGCCGACCGTCTCGAGCCCGTGTTCATCGATCTTCATTCGGCGGACTGGATCGACGAGACAACCTATCGCTTTGTCGATGGCGCCAGGCGTTTCGAGAATTGGGAATGCTTCTATGCCGGCAAGCTGGGCCTCGCCGAGGCCGTGCGTTACGCGCGCTTCATCGGCCTGAAGCGGATCGAGGCCCGGGTGCGTGCTCTTGGCGCCGAACTCCGCCAGCGCCTTGCCGCGATTGACGGCATCGAAGTCGCCGATGTCGGCAGCGACAAATGCGCCATCGTCACGTTCCGCAGCAAGGTCATGGCCGCGGAGGACATCCGGATGGCGCTCCGCCTCGAGAAGATCAACGTCTCGGTTTCGAGCAGCCAGTCCCAGCGCCTCGATCTCCCGGCCCGCGGCATCGACACGCTCGTCCGGGCCAGTCCGCACTACTACAACACCGTGGAAGATATCGAGCGTCTCTGCAGCGCCGTTTCAGCAATCACCTCCGGCCGTCACGGCTGAGCCGGCTCCGCGTAACTGAAATCGTCGAAGCGGCCGGGCTGCGGCGGTGGCATCTCGCCCTTGACGAAAAGCCGGTGGGCCGAAGTGTTGCTGGCAATATTGTCGTCGGCCTCTGCCGGCTTTGCATCCGCCGCCGGAGCTGGCGTTTCGCCGAGATGCACAATATTGATTTCGCCTGCCGATCCCATCTGCCCGAACAGCGGCCCCGTCGGTGCCGCCGGTTCCGCCGCTTGTGTCCCGGCCTCGCCTTTCGGTTCCGCCGGTTGCGGCTGCCTGGCGCGATCGGCGATCGCCGCCAGCGCCAGCGCCCCGATCTTGTTGTTGCCGACCTTCATGAAACGCACCCCGTCCCGGTCCCGGAGCTTGCGGATTGCGCCGGTATCGTCCGGCCCCCGCTCCATATAGCTGCCGTCGGCATTGACGAGATGCGGCCGGAGATCGATGAAATGAATGCCGGCCGCCTCCACCTGCGCCTTCTGGATATCGTTGATTGTCGCGATCGCCGCGCTGTAGCTGGCATTGGCCATCGGCGGCAGGCTCACCCAGTGGATCACGGCTCCCGTCTGCTTCAGGCTGTCGATCAAGCGGTCGATCTGCGCCTTGTAGGCCAGCGTCCATTCCGGCGTGGCGAACTCGTAACTCGCATCTCCGAGCCGGATGGAGCGGACGTCATTGCTGCCGATCAGCACGATGGCCTCGTCCATCCGGTTGCTGGCGGCGATCTTGGTGACAGCATCGGCCCAATCGTAGAAATCCGGCCGCGTCAGGCCGGATTCCTCCTGGTAGCGAAGCTGGACGACGTAGCGGTCGCTGTTCTCGGTGAGCCGTTTCATGCCGGCCCCCAGCCCGCCTGCCAGAACATCACCGAGGACGAAGATGCTCGTTCGCGTCTCCTCGCGCGGTGCTTCTGCCGGATCGTCCGCCGCCTCCTGCGCCCTCACCGGCGCCAGAACGGTGAGCAACGCGAGGAACAGGACGAGGAAGGGCCGCATGGCCGCAGCCTAGATGCCTTTGCGCAGCCGCTCAAGCAGCGCCAGTGACGGTTGCCCGTCGATCGACATGCCGGCGAGTTTCTGGAAACCGATGATCGCCTCATAGGTCCTGGCCCCGAAGCGGCCATCCGTGCCACCCGGATTGAAACCATGCCGCTGCAGCAGCCGCTGCATCTCGATCCGCTGCGCGGCCGTGAGATCGTAGGCCACATCGGGCCAGGGCTGCACGAAAGGACCCTGCCCGCGGATGCGGTCGGCGAGATGTCCGACCGCCAGCGCATAGGAATGCGACTGGTTGTAGGCCATGATCGCCATGAAATTGCGGGTTACCAGGAACTTGGGGCCATCGATCCCCTGCGGCACCATCACGAAAGCTTCGACACCGGCCGCACCGAAGCTGCCGCCATTGGCCGGCTTGACGCCAAGCTTCGCCCATTCCGCGACGCTTCGCCACTTCGACCGCCCGATCAGCGCGCGGTTGAAATTCTTAGGCAGTGTCACCTCCCAGCCCCACGGCCGCTCATTGGACCATCCCGCCTTGCGCAGGTAATTGGCGGTCGAGGCCAATGCGTCTTCCTTGGAGCGCCAGATGTCCCTGATGCCGTCACCCGTCCAGTCCACCGCATAGGCGAGATAGGACGTCGGAATGAACTGCGTGTGCCCCATCGCTCCCGCCCAGGACCCGGTGAACCTCTCGGGGGAGACGATCCCCTTCTGCAGGATCCTGAGCGCCGCAATGTACTGCTCGCGTGCGTAGTCCTTCTTGCGGCCCGCATACATCAGCGTCGCCAGCGACCGCATCACCGGCATCGAGCCGAGATCCTTGCCGAAATTGCTCTCCATCCCCCAGATGCCCAGCAGGATGTGCCGGTCGACGCCGTACTTCTTCTCGATGGCGCCGAGCAGCGACGCCTGTTCTGATTTCTGCATCTGCCCGGTGTCGATGCGGATGGGCGTTACCGCCTTGGCGAGGTAGGCCGAGGTGGTCGAGGTCACTTCCGGTTGCGTGCTGGCAAGTTTCAGCACCGCCGGATCGGGTTCGGTGATGCCGGCAAAGGCCTTCTCGAAGACCGCGCGGCTGATCCCCGCCGCCTTCGCCCGCGGCCACAGAGATTCGATGAAGGCCTCGAATTTCGCGTCCGCTGCCGCCGGTCCGCCAAGTCCGGCCAGGATAACCAGCGCGAACAGCACTCCCTTGCGCATGCAAAACCCTCCTCTCCGGCGATTCGAGAACCGTGCGGCAGTTTAACAGGAGCGGAGTGAGCCCGCCAAATGGGGCAATTTCAGGCCGCGTTCTTGCGGGCCAGCTTCTCTTCCCAGGCCAGCGCCGTGGCCACGATGAAGTCGAGGTCGTCATGCCGCGGCGCCCAGCCGAGCACGCTTCTGACCCGTTCTGCCCCCGCCACGATCGCCGCCGGGTCGCCGGCCCGCCGCGCCGCCATGCGCACATCGAAACTCCGGCCCACTGCCTTTTCGACTGCCTTGATGACTTCGAGCACCGAGTAGCCCCGGCCATAGCCGCAATTGAAGACCCCGCTCTCGCCGCCGCTGCGCAGATGCTTCAGGGCATCCATATGGGCCGCGATGAGATCGCTGACATGGATGTAGTCGCGCAGGCACGTGCCGTCAGGCGTGTCATAGTCGGTACCGAACACTTCCATGTACGGGCGCTGCCCCAGCGCCGTCTGGCAGGCGACCTTGATCAGATGCGTGGCCCGCGGCGTCGATTGGCCGGACCGTCCTCCAGGATCGGCGCCCGCCACGTTGAAGTAGCGCAGCGCGATGTAGTTGAGGCCATAGGCGGCGTGGCTGTCCCGCAGCATGATTTCGGTCATGAGCTTGGAGGTACCATAGGGCGAAACCGGCGCCGGCGCCGCCGTTTCGAACACCGGGTTGGTCAGAGGATTGCCATAGACCGCCGCCGTCGAGGAGAAGATGAAGCGCGGCACCTCATGGCGCACCGCGGCCGCAATCAGCCCGCGCGACTTGACCGTGTTGTTGAGGTAGTAGCCGAGCGGATCGGCAACCGACTCCGGCACCACGATCGATCCGGCAAAATGGATGACGGCGTCGATCCTGTGCGCGCCCATGATCCGGTCGAGCAGCGCTTCATCGCCGATGTCGCCCTCATAGAGCTTCGCCACCGGCGGGACTGCCCACCAGAACCCGGTCGACATGTTGTCGAGGACCACGATGTCTTCACCGGCATCGGCCAGTGCCAGCGCCATGTGGCTGCCGATGTAACCTGCGCCACCTGTGACCAGCACTGCCATGAGATTGCCTCCTTAACTTCGGATGAACCCGCCTCGGGCTACATCCCTCACCATATTCGGAGTGTGGCGGCAATATTTCAGATTGTCGTCGAATCTTTGCGGGTGGGTTAAACAGGAGATTAACGATGCGGCGGAAGATCAGGAAAGCCGTGTTCCCCGTGGCGGGACTGGGGACGCGCTTTCTGCCGGCCACCAAGGCCATGCCGAAAGAAATGTTAACCATCGTCGACCGCCCGGTGATCCAGCTGGCGGTGGACGAAGCCCGCGCCGCCGGCATCGAGCATTTCGTCTTCGTCACCGGCCGCAACAAGAGCGTCATCGAGGATCACTTCGACAAGCAGTTCGAGCTCGAAACCACGCTCAAGGGCCGCGGCAAGACCAGCGAACTGGAACTGCTCGAAAAGGACCTGCCCCAGGCGGGCCAGGCGAGCTTCACCCGCCAGCAGGAGCCCTTGGGACTGGGCCATGCGGTGTGGTGCGCGCGCGAGCTCGTCGGCAATGAACCGTTTGCGCTGCTGCTCCCCGATATGGTGATGCATGCCAGCCCGCCCTGCCTCAAGCAGATGATGGACCTCTATGACGAGCGCGGCGGCAATGTCATCGCGGTCGAGGAAGTGCCCTGGGAGAACGTCCACCGCTATGGCATCGTCGGCGCCACGGATTGGGATGGCAACCGCTTCCGCATCGACCGGCTCGTCGAGAAGCCGAGGCGCGAGGCCGCCCCCTCCAACCTCATCATCTCCGGCCGCTACATCCTGCAGCCCGAAATCTTCACCGAGATCGAACGGCAGGAACCCGGCGCCGGCGGCGAAATCCAGGTGACCGACGCCATGATCCGCCTGCTCACCCGCCAGGATTTCTGGGGCATCAGGTACGAGGGAACGACCTACGACTGCGGCGACAAGCTGGGCTTCCTGATGGCCAATGTCGTCTACGGCCTCGACCGCCCCGATCTCGGCCCCGCTTTCCGCGAGGCGATCCTGGATATCGTCAACGGCAGGAAGTAGGAGCGTTCATCTGCGGATCTCGATCCCCGTCGTCACCCGGTGCTCGACATAGTCGGATTGTGGCGCGCCGCCGTCGAAGGACGTGAAGCCATAGCCCGCCGTCCAGGCGAGCCACGGATTGAAGCGGTAGGTGACGCCGATCCCGGCATCGAAGGTGAGATCATCCGGCCCGTCGCGCTGGTCGAACTCGATGCCCGTGCGCGCCACCAGCAGGATGTTCTCGCGCAGCTCGTGTTCGGCCTCGAGCCGCGCCTCATAGGTTCGCGTGCCGCCCGAGCCCGCCGCAACCGTTTCGTCGATCGAGCTGTTGGCGCTGGCCGTGATCGTCGTGAGTTCCGTTGGCCGCCACACCACATTGCCGATGATGCCGAGCGCCCCGATCGTGCCCAGCGCCGGGTCGTCGTAGTCGCGCACCGTATAGGCCATGGCGAGTTCGCCCGACCAGAGCGGCGAGGCGTCGAATTGCGCGCCGAGACGCAATTGCCCGCCTTGCGAATCCCGGTCGAAACCGTTGCGGTCGGGTGTGTCGAGATGCAGCCGCGGCCGGTAGGCCACGTCCGCAAAGGGCTTGAGCGCCGGCGATGTCTCGTAGGTCGCGCGCAATGCCAGTTCCGGCTCCACATAGTTGCGGTCGGCATTGTCCTCGATACCGCCGCCCGCGAGCTGCACGTCTTCGAACAGTTTGAGCCGCGCGCCGCTGCGGCCCCGGAGCGTCAGCCGCCCGAATGTGTGATTGAGCGCCGCGAAGCCGCCAAGCTCATGCTCGACGCGGTCGCCTTCGGCCGTGTCGGGCACCTCGCTGTCCTCCGCCCCCGTCCGGTCATAGTCGTAGTTGGCGTCGAAATCGATGAAGGTCGTCCGCCGCACGTCGATGCGCGCGGCCAGGGTCAGGTTTGCAGTGCGTTCGACGGGGATGTCGCGCGACGGATAATCGATGATCTCGGCCGATCCGTTGAGCCGCAGCGAATGCCGGACCCAGTCGCTCTCGAGTCGGAAGGAAGGAGCAAGCCTCAGCCCCAGCCCCGCCTTGCTGCCGCCGTTGCGCTGCCTTGGATTGCTGGAAAGGATGGCCCCGGATTGCAGCACCGGATAGAGGCGCAACGCGCCGGCCGCCATGCCCTGGGGCGCGTAAGGATCCTCTGGCGGGACCCGGCGGCGGCGAATCACCGGTTCCTCGTCTTCGGCAGGCGGTTCCACCCTAGCCGGCGCGGCAACTTCGGCGGGCGGCTCGGCCGCGATGTCATCCTGCGCCGGCTCCAGCAGGTCTGAGGGCCTGAGTTCCTCGATGGCCTGCCCCCTGGCCGCCCCGCCGGTCAGCGGCAAAGCCATGAAAACAGTCAGAAATATCAAGGGGCTGCGGCGCATCGGTTCCGGGGGTGAAGTCGCCGCAAGCCTAGCGGAATTATGGTTAAGGCCGTATTGACGCCCTGTCCTGGCGCGGGCTTCCCTCCGCCTGCCATTGGGTCTAGGAGGAGTCCATGACCGTCACCTCTCTGAAGCCCCGGCCCGCCAATGCCGCCGGCTGGATTGCCTCCGTCCTCCGCGCCCTCGAAACCGAACGCGCCGGACTCGCGCAGCTGATAGAGCTCGCCGGCAACGGCCTGGGCGAGTCGCTGTGCGCGGCAATCGACACCATCCGCCAGGCCCGCGGCCGCGTCATCCTGTCAGGCATGGGCAAGAGCGGCCACATCGCCCGCAAGATCGCCGCCACCCTGGCATCGACCGGAACGCCCGCCCTCTTCGTCCACCCCGCCGAGGCAAGCCACGGCGATCTCGGCATGATCACCCGCGAGGATGTCGTGCTGATGATTTCCAATTCCGGCGAGTCGGCCGAACTCAAGGACATCCTCGCCTACAGCCGCCGCTTCGGCGTGCCGCTCATCGCCATGACCGCCAGGCCCGACAGCACATTGGCCCGCGAGGCCGACATCTGCCTCACATTGCCCCAGGCGCAGGAGGCCTGCCCTATCGGCCTGGCGCCCACCACGTCCACGCTTCTGCAGCTGGCACTCGGCGACGGACTCGCCATCGCGCTGCTCGAGGACAAGGGCTTCAGCGCCCGCGACTTCCGCAACTTCCATCCCGGCGGCAAGCTGGGCGCCGCCCTGACCCATGTTTCCGCCATCATGCATCAGCCGCCGGAGCTGCCGCTCTGCGCACAGGATGCCATCATGAGCGACGTGCTGGTGACCATGACCCAGAAGAGCTTCGGCTGTGTCGGCGTCGTGGACAAGGATGGCAGGCTGACCGGCATCATCACCGACGGCGACCTCCGCCGCCACATGAGCCGCGACCTCATCGACCTCACCGCCGCCGATGTCATGACGCCCGGCCCCCGGACCATCGCCCCCGACGCACTGGCGTCCGAAGCTCTTGAGCAGCTGAATGCCCGCAAGATCACCAGCCTCTTCGCCGTCGACGCCAAAGGCCGGCCGGCCGGCCTCGTTCACATCCACGATCTCTTGCGGATCGGCGTGACCTGATGCGTTACGCCGGCTTGACCTTAAGCCGCGTCCCGTCGACGCCCGTGACCTTGACCCGCTGCCCGGCCTCCATGTCGGGCCCTTCGATCTCCCACACCGTATCGTCAATGGTGAGCCGCCCGCGGCCATTGCTGATGGGTGAAGCCAGGCTGTAGGTCTGGCCGACATAGTTGAACATGCGCTGGTTGAGATTGGGTTCCGCGGTGTCGGTGAGCTTGCTGCGAAACCGCGGCCTGAGCACCGCGACGAATCCCACCGACAGCGCCGCAAACAGCAGCACTTCCATCCGCCAGCTGAGATCGACCAGGAACGCCACGGCGCCGACGCAGGCCGCGGCGATGCCGAGCCACAGGAAGAACACGCCGGGTGCGGCGAGTTCCGCGAGAAGCAACAGGCCCGCCAGGATCAGCCAGCTCCAGAATCCGAGAGCCGCCAGGGATTGGAACATCGCCGTCAACTCTGTGTGCCGGGCCGCGGGTTCACCGGCGGCACCGATGCCGCCGGCCGCCGCCGTGCTTCGGGGCCGCCACCGCCCGGCCCGCGGTCACCGCCGAACGCTTCGCGGGCGATCTCCGAAATGCCGCCGATCGCCCCGATCACCGACGCCGCCTCCACCGGCAGCATCAGCACCTTCTGGTTCGGCGCCTGCGCCAGGGCCTCCAGCGCCTTGATGTAGTTGTTGGCGACGAAGTAGTTGAGCGCCTGAACGTTGCCGGCGGCGATCGCCTCGCTCACCATCAGCGTCGCCTTGGCCTCGGCTTCCGCCTCGCGCTCGCGCGCCTCTGCGTCGCGGAACGCTGCTTCCCGCCGGCCCTCGGCTTCGAGCACCGTTGCCTGCTTCTCGCCTTCGGCCTTGAGGATCGCCGATTGCCGCATGCCCTCCGATTCGAGGATCGCCGCGCGCTTGTCGCGCTCGGCCTTCATCTGCCGGGCCATGGCATCGACGAGATCGCGCGGCGGGCTGATATCCTTGATTTCGATGCGGTTCATCTTGACGCCCCACGGTGCCGTCGCCTGGTCCACCACGCTGAGCAGCCGGTGATTGATCTCATCGCGTTGCGACAGCAGGTTGTCGAGATCCATGGAGCCCATCACCGTTCGGATATTGGTCATCACCAGCGCCAGGATCGCCGTCTCCAGCTGCTGCACCTCGTAAGTTGCCCGCGCGGCGTCCAGGACCTGAAAGAAAGCGATGCCGTCGACTTTCACCATGGCATTGTCGCGGGTGATGACTTCCTGGCTGGGCACGTCCAGCACCCGCTCCATCATGTTCATCTTGGAGCCGATCCGGTCGAAGAACGGCACGATGATGCCAAGCCCCGGCGGCAGGGTTCGCACATATTTGCCGAAGCGTTCGACCGTGTAATTGTAGCCCTGCGGCACCATGCGGATGGCGCGTGCCAGGCCGAACACTGCGACGGCCAGGACAACCAGGACGAAAATGCCGGCACCTTCGAACATCACGCGGTCTCCCATCTTCCAGCAGGCGCGCCCCGGGGCGCCGCCCTGGCGATTCTGCAGAACCGCCGTCACCCAAACTTAACGTATCGGCCGCACCGGCTCAAATCCAGCCTTTGAGTTCCTCGCGCACCAGCGTTTCGATGAGGTCGATCGATTCCGGGGAATCGTTGAGGCAGGGCACAGCCGTGAAATGCTCGCCCCCTGCCGCCAGGAAGGTCTCCTTCAGGCCGATTGCCACCTCTTCCAGAGTTTCCACGCAGTCCGCCGCAAAACCGGGCATGATCATCGCCAGCTTCCTGACGCCCTGCCCCGGCAGGGCCGCGACCGTCGGCTGCGCATAGGGCTGCAGCCACTCCGCCCTGCCAAAGCGTGACTGGAACACCACCTGCAGTTTTTCCCGTGGCAGCCTGAGCCGTGCGGCGAGGAGCCGTGCCGTCTTCTGGCAATGGCAGTGATAGGGATCGCCCTTCATCAGGTACGCCTTCGGCAGGCCATGGAACGACGCAAGGATGACATCGGGTTCCCAGTCGAGCGTCGCGAGATGGGCCTTGAGACCTCGCGCCAGGGCCTCGATATAGGCGGGGTGATCGTAATAGGGCGGCACCGTGCGGATTGCCGGCTGCCAGCGCATCGCCTGGAGTGCCGCATAGGCCTTGTCGAGTGCTGTCGCTGTGGTCGAGGCGCTGTATTGCGGATAAAGCGGCAGCAGCAGGATCCGCTCGCAGCCCTCAGCCTTGAGTGCCGCGATGCGCTCCCCGACCGGCGGCAGGCCGTAGCGCATGCCCCAGTCCACACTGATCCGCCCGTCGCTGCCGACCCGCTCCGCCAGTTTTTCGGCCTGGGCCCGCGTGATCGTCTTGAGCGGCGACTCGTCGAGCGCGCGGTTCCAGATCTGCTCATAGGCATGGCCACTGCGCTTCGGCCGCGTCGTCAGGATGATGCCGTTGAGGATGACCCACCACAGCGCCCTGTTGGTTTCGATCACCCGCCGGTCGGACAGGAACTCCTTGAGATAGCGCCGCATCGGCCAGTAGCTCGTCGCCTCTGGCGTACCGAGGTTGATCAGCAGCACGCCGATCCGCGCCGGCGGCACCTCTGGGTGGCCTGCGGGCAGCACGCCGCGCGGCGCCGGCACGCGCGATTTGCCGGTTCGGGAATCATTCACGATTTGCTAACCCTCATCCTGACTTCAACGTTTGCTTAACCGTTCTGCCCCATACCGGACTCGGTCTGCTCAATAGGCCAGCCGCTGGATCATTCGTCCTATGCACAGAGCAGTTCCGACTCAAGCAGAATCCGGCCCCGAGGGCGTCGCCGGCCGCGGCCAGGGTCCGCTGGCTTTGGCCTTCGCCGACCTCGAGAATTCGACCGCGCACACCCATATCGATCCCGGCGTGTTCAGGGCCGGCCAGATCGCAGCGACTCTCCGCCTGACACCTTTCATGATGGTGGGCAACATCGTTGCCGCCCTGACCTTCGCCTGGATTGCCCGTGCCGCATTCGATCCGGTTCTGATCGGCTTCTGGGTCGCGGCGCTCGTCCTGCCATCGGCCTACCTTTTCGTCACGAGTCTGATCCGCCGCCGGCGCCAGGTGCGAACCGCCGGACCCCGCGCCATGCGCCGGGCTGAACTGCATGCCATCATTCTGGGCCTTGCCTGGGCATCGCTGCCTGCACTGTTCTTTGCAGCCGCGCCGGCCGATCTGCGCCTGTTCATCATCGCCATGCTGCTCGCCGCCTGCGGCTGCGGCGCCTTTGCCTTATCCAAGCTGCCGTCCGCCGGAATCATCTTTACCCTGATGATCTGCGCCGCGACCGCGATCGCGGCCATGCAGATGGCCGGCACCATCGGAATCGTGTTTGCTCTGATGACCCTGCTCTACGGCATCATCATGGCCGCCTCCATTCTCTCCGGTCATCACAATGCCGTCATGCGCGCTGCCGACGCTGCCAACCTCAACCACCAGCGCGAGATCATCACCCTGCTGCTCCATGACTTCGAGCGCGGCGCCAGCGATTGGCTGTGGGAAACCGATAGCGGCGGCAGGCTCGTCTATTTCTCCGGCCGCATGGCCGAGGTCCTGAACCGCGGCCGCGAGCGCCTGCTCGGTGCCTCACTGCTGCAGGCGGCCGGCGTTGCCGCCACCGCGGCCGGCTGGCCCGCGCTCACCGCGGCAATGGCGCAGGAAGAAACGGTTTCCGATCACACCGTGGCGGTGACGGTGAATGGCGAGACCCGGTGGTGGCAGGTCAGCGCCCAGCCCTTGCGAGACACGGAAGGCAGGTTCAGCGGCTACCGCGGCGTCGGTCGTGACATCACCCGCGAACACCTGGCGAGAGACGAGCTGCTGCACGCCAAGGAGGAGGCCGAACGCGCGAGCGCCGCCAAGTCGCAGTTCCTCGCCGTCATGAGCCACGAGCTCAAGACGCCGCTCAATGCCATCATCGGCTTTGCCGAGATCCTGGCGGCCGGCCCCAACGGCCAGACGACACCCGAAGAGCAGGTGGACTATGCGAAGACCATTCTTGCCAGCAGCACCCACCTGAGGAGCCTGATCAACGACATCCTTGACGTCACCCGCATCGAGCGGAGTAGCGTTTCCATCATCGAGCAGTCCGGCGATGCCGTGGAACTCGTCGAGGTAGCCGCCCGGATGTGCCGCGACGCCGCGGCCGCGGCCAATGTCGAGATTGCGCTCCAGCACAGCGGTTCCGCGGAGATCACCGGCGACCTCACGCGGCTGAAGCAGGTCATTGTCAACCTGATCGCCAACGCCGTGAAGTTCTCGCCCCATGGCGGCACTGTCGACCTCGGCATCTGTCGCACGTGCGATTCCGGCATCGATATCCACGTCCTGGATCGTGGCATCGGCCTGTCGCCCGCAGATTGCGAACGGGTCTTCGAGCCCTTCGTCCAGGCCGACGAAGGCATCGCCCGGAAATTCGGCGGCCTCGGCCTGGGCCTGCCCATCGCCAGGAAGATTGCTCGCCTGCATGGCGGTGACGTGTCACTCGAAAGCCGCCTGGGCGAGGGCACCACGGCCCACTTCACCCTCCCGCCTTCCCGTGTGACCTGGCAGGAGGGCAAGGCGAAGGCCGTTGCCTGATCCGCAGGGACGCGGCAAGTTCGCCGCATCATGACCCGCTCCGATCGCACACCCTTCCTCGGCGCTGTCGCATCCGACACGCCTGACGGTTTTGCCGCGGCCCTCTTTGGTGCCCCGCATGGCACGCCCTACCCAGGGATCGACAATCGCATTCATGCCGCCGCGGCCATGAGCCTGCGCCAGGCCGTTGCCGCCGATGCCGGGTGGTTGGAGCACTGGGATTTCGACTTCGACGGTCCGCTCCTCGGCAATGGCTTCAGCTTGGCCGATCTCGGCGATCTCGCCACCACGGCGGCAGATGCTGCTGGCAATCGCCGCCTCATCCAGTCAACAGCCGAACGCGTGCTCGCCGCCGGCGCGGTACCCATCATGATCGGCGGCGATGATTCGACGCCAATTCCTTTCATCGCCGCCTTTGCGGGCAAGGCCCCGCTCACCATTCTCCAGATTGACGCCCACATCGACTGGCGCGACGAGCGCTATGGCGAACCGCTGGGATTCTCCTCGACCATGCGCCGCGCTTCCGAGATGCCGCATGTCGGGTCCATCGTCCAGGCAGGTGCTCGCGGCATGGGCAGCGCCCGCAAGGCGGAAGTCGATGCGGCTCTCGCCTGGGGCGCCAGGATCGTGCCGGCGCGGGTGATTCACGATCGCGGTGTCGCGCCCGTGCTCGATCATGTTCCCGAGGGAAGCAACTGCCTGATAACCCTGGATGCCGATGCGCTCGATTCGAGCATCATGCCGGCCGTCGCCTATCCCTCGCCGGGTGGACTGACCTATCTGCAGGTGGTGAGATTGATCGAGGGTGTTGCCGCCAGGGCGAAGATCGTGGGATTCGATCTGATCGAGTTCGTGCCCGGCCGCGACGCCGGCGGGACGGCGGCCTTTACGGCCGCGCGCATCATCTGCAATGTTATCGCCAGGCTGGCGCGCGCCTGATCACTCCGCCGCGATCCTGAGCTTGCGTGTTCGTGGCGGTTGCGCAAACACGTCCATGAGTTCCGCCTCCCGCGCCTTCGCCGCCGCGATGCTGCGCGCTTTCACATGGCCATAGCCGCGGATCTGCTCGGGGATACTGGCGATTTCGACGGCAAGATCGAGATTGTCGGCGCGCAGCCCGTCCAGCAGCTTCTCCACCGTGCTGCGATACTCGCCGATCAGCGCCCGTTCCTGCCGGCGCTCCTCGGTCCGGCCGAAGATGTCGAGAGCCGTGCCCCTCAGCCCGCGAAGCGCTGCCAGCAGCCGGAACGCATGGATCATGCGCGGGCCGAACCGCATCTTGCGCGGCTCACCGGTCACCGGATCATGCCGGGCCAACAGCGGCGGCGCCAAGTAGTAGCTGATTTCCCCGCCTTTGAACCGCCTGGCGATGGCTTCCGCGAAGGCCGGACTCGCATGCAGCCTCGCCACTTCGTATTCGTCCTTGTAGGCCATGAGCTTGAACAGGTAGCGCGCCACCGCCTCGCTCAGTGCCCGTGACTTGAAGGCTGCTTCCCGTTGCCGTACCCGGTCCACGAACTGCGTGTAGTCGCGGGCATAGGCGGCGTTCTGGTATTCGGTGAGAAATGCCGCGTTGCGGGCCACGATGTCCTCAAGTGTTTCGGCCGCCGGCGGCGTCTCGGCCGGCGCTGCCAGTGCCTCGACCGCGGCCGGATCGACGGCAGCCTTGCGGCCCAGCCGGAACGCCGCCAGGTTCATCTTGACCGCCGCGCCGTTGAGCCGGATCGCCTCCTCGATGGCCGCCGCTCCCACCGGGAGCAGGCCCTTCTGGTAGGTGAATCCGAGCGTGAACGTGTTGGCGGCGATCGAGTCGCCGAGCAGCGCCGTGGCGATCCGCGTGGCATCGACCGTGGCCAGGCCATCCGCCCTGATCCGTTCACGGATCTTTTTGAGCATCCGCGCGCCGGGCAGCCGGTAATCGGCGTTCTGCGTGAACTGCGCCGGCATGATCTCGGCCACGTTGATGACGGCGTGGGTCCGCGTGTCGGAGGCGCCGGTGAGGATGCGCTCGGACGCCGATGTCACGAGGTCGCAGCCCAGGATGAGATCGGCCGTGCCCGCCGCCACCCGCACCGCGGCGATGTCATCCGGCGACCTTGCCAGCTTGAGATGCGTGACCACCGCGCCGTTCTTCTGTGACAGGCCGACCATGTCGATCATCGCCGCCCCCTTGCCCTCCATGTGGGCGGCCATGCCGAGCAGATGTCCGATCGTGACGACGCCGGTACCACCGATGCCGGTGATCAGCACCGACCACGGCCGGCCGAGATCGGGCAGAACCGGTTCCGGCAGGCTGGCGGGATCGATGTCGTCGACCCCTTTGCCCCCGTCCCGGGCGACGCCGCGGATCAGTTCAGCGCCCTCGATGGCAACAAAGCTCGGGCAGAATCCCTTGACGCAGGAATAGTCCTTGTTGCACGCCGACTGGTCGATCTGCCGCTTGCGCCCGAACGGCGTCTCCACCGGCATGATCGCCACGCAGTTCGACTTGACGCCGCAATCGCCGCAGCCCTCGCACACCGCCTCGTTGATGAAGATGCGCTTGTTGGGATCGGGATAGGTGCCGCGTTTCCGCCGCCGCCGTTTCTCGGCCGCGCAGGTCTGGTCGTAGATGATGGCGCTGGTGCCCGGAATGTCCATGAACTCGCGCTGCACGGCCTGCAGATCGTCACGGTGATGGAAGCTCACATGGGGCGGGAAGCCGGCATTGGCGGGGTACTTGTCCGGCTCGTCGGAGACGACCGCGATGCGTTCGACACCTTCGGCCCGTATCTGCCGCGCGATGATGGGCACGTCGAGCTTGCCGTCATGGGCCTGCCCGCCGGTCATCGCCACCGCGTCGTTGTAGAGGATCTTGTAGGTTATGTTCACTCCCGCAGCCACGGCTGCGCGGATCGCCATCAGGCCGGAATGGTTGTAGGTGCCGTCGCCGAGATTCTGGAAGATGTGCTTGCGTTTCGAGAAGGGCGCCTCGCCGATCCAGTTGGCGCCCTCGCCGCCCATCTGCGTCGTGCCTTCGGTATGGCGGCCCGGGATGAACTGCACCATCCAGTGGCAGCCGATTCCGGCATAGCCCCGCCCGCCTTCCGGCAGCACCGTTGAGGAATTGTGCGGGCAGCCTGCGCAGAAATAGGGGACCCGGACCGCCAGATCGGTTTCGCCGGCACCGCGCTCCATCGCCGTCCGGATATCCTCGAGCCGCCGCGCCACCTCCGGCCAGGTCTTGCGCTTGAGGATGCGCTCGCCGATCGCCACCGCGATCTGGTTGGGCTCCAGCGTGCCGTAGGAGGGGAACAGGAAGCGGCCTTCCTCGTCATGTTTGCCGATGACGATGGGGTGCCTCTTCTCGTTGAACAGGACTTCCCTGACATGGGTCTCGAGCAGCAGCCGCTTTTCCTCGACGACCATGATGAGTTCCAGGCCCTTGGCGAACTCGGCGAGGATGTCGTGATCGAGCGGCCAGACCATGCCGACTTTCAGCAACCTGATGCCGATTTTCGCTGCCATCGCCTCGTCGATGCCCAGTTCGGCCAGCGCCTGCACGACGTCGAGATAGCTCTTGCCCGTCGATACGATGCCGATCTTCGGCCGCGGCCCGCCATTGAGCGTGATCCGGTTCAGCTTGTTGGCCCGGCCGAAGGCCACCGCCGCATGGCGCTTGTAGACGTGGAGCCGTTTCTCCTGCTCGAAGCGGTCATCCGGCGCGCGCAGGTTGAGCCCGCCCTTGGGCAACTCGAAATCCCTGGGGATCACCGGCTTGATCCGGCCGAGACCGGCCTCGATCACCGCCGTCGACTCGACCGTGTCGTGCACGCATTTGATGCCCACCCAGCAGCCCGAATAGCGCGACAGCGCATAGCCGAGCAGGCCGTAGTCGAAGAGCTCCTGCAGCCCGGCGGGATGCAGCACCGGCATCATGGCATCGAGCAGCGCGAACTCCGATTGATGCGGCACCGTCGAGGATTCCGCACCATGGTCGTCGCCGGCAAAGACCAGCACGCCGCCATGCTTCGAGCTGCCAGCCGTATTGGCATGGCGGAACACATCGCCCGACCGGTCGATGCCGGGCCCCTTGGCGTAGAACGCGCCAAACACGCCGTCATAGGCGCCTTCGCCCCGGGCCTCGGCCTGCTGTGTGCCCCACAGCGCCGTCGCCGCCAGATCCTCGTTGAGTCCGGCATGAAACTTGATGTTGCGCGGCACAAGTTGATCGGCGGCCCGCTGAAAGGCCTGGTCGACGCCGCCGACCGGCGAGCCGCGGTAACCGGTAATGTACCCGGCCGTGTTTAGGCCCGCCCGCTCGTCCAGTGCCTTCTGCACCAGCATCAGCCGGACCATGGCTTGCGGCCCCGTGACATACACCCGGTTCTTCGTCAGATCATACTTGTCGCCGAGGCTGTGTGCCGTGCCTGTCATGGCGATAACGTAACACCGCTTGTCTTAATGCAAAACTGTCGCATCCAATTCGCAATGGCGTTTCCAGTTCACATAGGTGCTGCGCAACGAACTTTCACGCAAAATAGCATTCTTGACACGTTTCCCCCGGCCAAGGATATTGCGGCCATGGGGAAGGCGATCTCCCCACGAGGCGACAGGCCGAAGCATCGCGTCCCACCCTTCACCTGAACGAGGACGCCCGCATGTCTGCGCCTAACACCATTTCCGTCGAAAAGCTCAACCGTCTCATCGGCCTCCCCTCCGCCCCGGCCATCGTCGATGTCACCACCGACGACGATTTTGCCCTGGATCCGCGGCTGCTGCCCGGATCGCTGCGCCGCGATTACGCCGCGGTCGAAGGCTGGGCGCACAGTTACCGCGACCGCGCCGTGGTCGTGGTCTGCCACAAGGGCCTCAAACTGAGCCATGGTACAGCCGCCTGGCTGCGCCATCTCGGCATCCAGGCCGAGTCGCTGGACGGCGGCCGGCTCGCCTGGGTGGCAGCCAGGCTGCCGATGGTGCCGGCTACGGCCATTCCCGGGCGCGACCGCGACGGACGCACCGTCTGGGTCACCCGGGCGCGGCCCAAGATCGACCGCATTGCCTGCCCCTGGCTGATCCGGCGTTTCGTCGATCCGTCGGCCGTGTTCCTGTTCGTCGCCCCCGCCGAAGTCCCGGGCGTTGCCGATCGCTTTCAGGCAACGCCCTTCGACATCGAGAAGACCTTCTGGTCGCATCGCGGCGAACTTTGCACCTTCGACGTCATGGTGGAGGAATTCGGCCTGGCAACCGAGCCCATGCGCCGCCTCGCCACCATCGTGCGCGGCGCCGACACGGCGCGCCTCGACCTGGCCCCGGAAGTGCCCGGCCTGCTCGCCGCCTCGCTCGGCCTGTCGCGCATGTTCACCGACGATCTGAAGCAGCTCGAGGCCGGCATGCTCCTGTACGACAGCCTGTACCGCTGGTGCCGCGACGCCACCGATGAAACCCACAACTGGCCAACCGCGCGCCCATGACCACGGTTCCCTTTGCCGAAGCCTTGAGGGTCTGGACCCGCATCGGCGTGTTGTCCTTCGGCGGACCGGCCGGCCAGATCGCCATGATGCACCGCGTGCTCGTCGATGAGCGCCAATGGCTGGACGAACGTGCCTATTTGCAGGCCCTCAACTTCTGCATGCTGCTCCCGGGCCCTGAAGCCATGCAGCTGGCCACCTATGCCGGCTGGAAGCTGCACGGCGTCAGGGGCGGCATTGCCGCCGGCCTGCTTTTCGTCCTCCCCGGTGCCCTGGTCGTTCTCCTGCTGGCAGCCATCTATGCCGCTTACGGGCAGGTCCCCTGGGTGGCGGCCCTGCTGTTCGGCGTCAAGGCGGCGGTGCTGGCCATCGTCATTGAAGCTCTGCTCAGAGTGGCAAGGCGGGCCCTCAAGCACAGCAGTGACTGGTGGATTGCCGCCGCCGCCTTTGTTGCCCTCTATGCCTTCGACGTGCCGTTTCCGCTGGTCATCCTGGCCGCCGGCCTGTTCGGCTTCCTGCGCATCAGGGCCGCGGCAGTGCCGGTGACCCACGTCCCGATCGACCTCGGGGCGACACTGCGAACCGCCGCCCTCTGGCTGGCACTTTGGCTTGTTCCCATGGTCCTTCTGATCATCGGGCTGGGGCCTGATCATGTCTTCAGCCAGATCGCCCTGTTCTTCTCGAAGCTCGCGGTGGTGACCTTCGGCGGCGCCTATGCTGTCCTCGCCTATATGGCCCAGCAGGCCGTCGAGAACCACCGCTGGCTGACTGCTCCCGAAATGGCCGACGCCCTCGGCCTCGCCGAGACGACGCCGGGCCCTTTGATCCTCGTCACCCAGTTCGTGGGCTATCTCGCGGGCTTCAGGCTGGCCGGCGGCTTCTGGGCGGGGGTTGCCGGCGCCGTGATCACCCTGTGGGTGACCTTCGTGCCCTGCTTCCTGTGGATCATGACCGGGGCGCCCTATGTCGAGCGCCTGCAGAACATGCCCCGCCTATCCGGCGCGCTTGCCGCCATCACCGCAGCTGTGGTGGGCGTGATCCTCAACCTCACCCTGTGGTTCGCGCTGCATGTGCTGTTTGCCGCCGTCATGCGTCCGGACTGGCCCCACTTCCGGCCCTGGCTGCCCGACCTGTCGACCATCAACCCGGCGGCGGTTGCCCTCGGCCTTATCGCCTCCCTCGCGCTCCTGCGCTATCATCTTGGAATCGCGAAGACTCTGGCCCTGGCGGCGGTTCTCGGTCTTTTTGTACAATTATTCCTTGACAGCGGCTTTTAAGCGTTCTATATTCGTTCCATGAGAATGCGAACTTACATAGACGCTGTTTTCCTCCTTCTGGTGCTCTCCCTAAGCGGCGCCTTCGCCGCCCTGGCCCCACTGCCAGAAGTCGCGGCCCTGCTTCGCGAGATGGCGGGCCAGCACCATCTTGTGCACCTCCGACGCCCCGTCGACCAGCCGCGCGCAGCGCGCGTAGCGGTAGATCCAGTCGAGCACCGTGTCCTTCGAGTAGCCCTTTGCGCCGCAAAGCTGGATGGCGACATCGGCTGCCTTATGCAGAGCGTCCGCGACATGGATCTTGGCCATGGCGATCTCGCGCTGCGCCTTACCCCCCTGGTCCAGCATCCACGCCGCATGCATGGTGAGCAGCCGGCCGACCTGGATGTCCTTGGCGACATCGCCCAGCATGATCTGGACGCTCTCGCGCTCCGCCAGCGTGATGCCGAAGGCCCTGCGCTCGCGGATATAGCCCTCCGCCACCTCGACGCAGCGCTTGGCCAGCCCCAGCCAGCGCATGCAGTGGGTGAGGCGCGCCGGACCAAGCCGCATCTGGGTGAGCCGGAGCCCGTCGCCCTCCCCGAGCAGCCGGTGCTCCTCGGGGATTTCGAGTCCGTCGAACTCAAGCTCGCACACCCCGCCATGTTCCTCCGGCCCCATGGTCGGCGTGCGCCTGGTAATGCGCCAGCCGGGCTGGTCCTTGTGATAGAGGAAAGCCGACAGCCCGCGCCGCGCGTCATCGCTGGTCCGCGCAATGAGAATGAAATGGCTGGCCACCGCCGCCCCGGAAATGAACCACTTTCGTCCGTACACAACGTATTTGCCGCCGCGCTTCTCGGCCCGCGTCAGCATCATGCCGGCGGGATCGGAGCCGGAGCCGGGATGCGGCTCGGTCATGACGAAGGACGATCTCACCTTTCCGTCAATGACCGGCTGCAGCCAGATGTCCTTCATCGCCTCGTTTGGGAGCGCCTTGTTGAGCACCGACATGTTGCCGTCATCGGGAGCGGCGCAGTTGAGGATCACCGGCCCGAAGATCGAGCGGTTCGCCTCCTCATAGAAGGCCGCCCAGCCGGTGACCGGCAGCCCGAGGCCGCCCCGCTCCCTGGGCATCTGCGGCGCCCACAAGGCGGCCGTGCGGGCCCTGGCGCGCATCTCGTCGAGGACATCGAGGCGGATATTCTCGTGGCCGTCATAGACATCCGGCCGACCTTCCAGCGGCAGCACCTCCGCGGCGATGAAGTCACGTACCTTGCGCCGCAACGCTTCGACTTCGGGAGAGAGCGAGAAATCCATAGGGCCTCACCAGAATGCCGTGAGATGCCCGCCATCGACTGTGATGGTCGAGCCGGTCATGAAACCCGAGGCCTGCCTGGACGCCAGCAACAGCAGCGTGCCATCGAGATCGGAGGGATCGCCCACCCGCCGCTGCGGGATATGGCGGCGGGTCTCCGCCGACTCGTCACTGATCAGATAGGCTTCCGTCATTTCGCTCATGATGTATCCGGGCGCGATGGCATTGACCCTGATCCTGTGCCGCGCCAGTTCCAGCGCCAGGGCCTGCGTCATCTGCACGACGGCCGCCTTGCTGACGCAATAGGCGGCGGCCCCAGGCGTCACCCGGAAACCCAGAATCGAGGCGATATTGATGATGGCGCCCCCGGCTTTTGCAGCGATGACCCGCCGGGCGAATTCCTGTGACAGGAGCCAGGGCGCATCGAGATTGGTTTGCCTGACCCGCATCCACTCCTCGGGCGGTGTATCGAGGAACTTGCCGTCATTGGCCACCCCGGCATTGTTGACGAGCAGCGTCACCGGCCCGAACGCCGCAGCAGCCGCATCAAAGGCCGCGGGATATTGTGCCGGATCCATGACATCGAGCGGCACGGCAATGGCATTTGGCAGACGCTCCTGCAGCGCCACCAGCCGCTCCACCCGCCGCGCCGCCAGCACCACCTTCGCCCCATGCGCGCCCAGCACTTCCGCAAAGCGCGCGCCGAGGCCCGATGACGCGCCGGTCACCAGCGCCACTTCGCCGGTGAGATCGAACAGGTCTTTGGCAGGAATGACGGGAGCCACAGCCCGGCAAACCTAGCGGGTTCTTGCAAATGCCGCCAGCCGTGGCCCGCCCGTCAGCGCAAGAATGTGCAAGCCGGCCGTCCCGCCGCGTGTTATCGACGGGCATGGAACGCGCCGGCCACCCTTCTTCCCTGCACGATGCCGCGGGCATCGCCATTGCACCTGCCGTTACCGCAGACGATTTTGCCGCATTCGGGCGCCTGATCCGCGACTATGTTGACTGGCTCCGCGCGCGCATCGCCGAGGACGCCTGGTTTATGGAGCGCGTTCTTGCCCACCAGTCCCTCGGCCGGGAACTACAGGCGCTGGCCGCGAAATACGGTCCGCCGAACGGACGCGCCTTTCTCGCCAGGCGGGACGGCGAAATCTGCGGCGGCGGCGCCTACCAGCACTTTGATGAACACGCCTGCGAAATGAAGCGCCTGTTCGTGCCCCCGCACTTCCAGGGACAGGGCATCGGACGGAAACTCAGCGAGACCCTGATGACTGCGGCTGCCGCCGATGGCTATGCCCTGATGCGCCTCGACACGGCCAGGCACCTCCGTGAAGCCATTGCCATGTATGAATCGCTCGGCTTCCGGCGCTGTGCGCCGTACCAGTCCTATCCGGCTGAACTACTGCCCTATCTCGTTTTCATGGAACGGCGCCTCGCGGATCGCTGAGGGCCGAATTGGACATCCGGCATCAAACTCGGCTATTCAGGCCCGCACTTGAGCTTATCCGCAAGGCCTGCCCAACATGACTGACCTCCCCCTCGTCGGCCTGCCTGCCGACACCTATGAGAGCCACGGGCTCTGGTTTCACTCGATCGGTGACAAATATGTGCGCGCCGTTGCCGAAGTGTCGCGCTGCCTGCCGGTAATGATCCCCTCGCTTGGCGAGGCCATCGACCTCGACCGGCTGCTCGACCGGCTCGACGGCATCGTCATGACCGGCGCCATTTCCAACGTCCACCCGCCCCATTACGGCGAGGCGGCCACCGCCGACCACGAGCCCTTCGACCACAGCCGCGACGCCACCACCCTCACCCTGATCCGCAAGGTGCTGGACCGCGGCATGCCGCTGTTCTGCATCTGCCGCGGCTACCAGGAACTGAATGTCGTGCTCGGCGGCACGCTCGAGACCGAGCTGCAGCGTGTGCAAGGCCGCCTCGACCACCGCGCCCCGCAGAGCGAGGATCTCGACGTCCGCTACGGGCCGGTACACAAGATCGCCGTCACGCCGGGCGGCCAGCTCGAACGGATCCTCGGCAAGCGTGAAACCATAGTGAACTCGCTGCACCGCCAAGGCATCAAGGCGCTGGCGCCGGCGCTTCAGGCCGAAGCCGTGGCGCCCGACGGCATCGTCGAGGCCGTCTCGGTCAAGGCGGCACGGGGCTTCGCCCTCGGCGCACAGTGGCATCCGGAATACAAGGCCGCCCAGAACCCCGATTCGGTCAGGCTCTTCGAAGCCTTCGGCCAAGCGGTACGTGCCTATGCGGCGGCGAAGTCCGCGCCTCAGCCGGTCCGCGCGGTGAACTACGCGTGAAGATACCGGAGTCATTCCCGTTCTTCGACCGGGGCGGCGGCGACTGCCGGGGATTCACACCAGCGCCGGCAATTCGCTGAGCGACGTGATCGTCGCCTTCGGCTTGCCGGGAATGTTGTCGTCAGGGAGGCCGAAGCGGTCGACCCGCACCGCCTGGAAGCCGAAAGAGGCGGCCGCCTGCGCATCCCAGGTATTGGCGGAGATGAAACACACCGACGCTGCCTCGTGAATGCCGAGCCTGTGCATGCCATGCCGGTAGACGCGGCGGCTCGGCTTGTAGATGCCGACGTCCTCAACCGAGAGCACCATCTCGAGATAGCGGTCGAGGCCCGCCGCCCGGACCGCCGAATCCAGCATCGAGGGACTGCCGTTCGACAGGATTGCAGTGCGCATGCCACGCGACCTGAGCCTCTGCAGCGCATCGAGCGCGTCCGGATAGGCGTCCAGCTTGAGATAGAGCACCAGCAGCTCGTCCTTCAGTCCGGGTTCATCGATACCGTGGAAGGACAGCGCATAGTCCAGCGCATCGCCGGTCACCTTCCAGAAGTCGGCATGCACCCCCATGAGGCTCCTGAGCCAGGTGTATTCCAGCTGTTTCTGGCGCCACAGCCGCGATACCTCCGGCGCCTTCTCGCCGATCTCCTGGGCCAGCGTCTGGCTGGGCTGATGGACGTCGAACAGCGTGCCGTAGGCGTCGAAGATACAGGCTCTGATCCCCTCGAGCTTCGTCATGACGCCGCTTCTCCTCATGTCCGCCCAAGGCTATGCTAACGGCAGACCGAGGAAACTCAATATGCCCCATGACGGCCACGACCATGACCGCGAAGGCTCGGCCCTGTCGCCCATCGCGCTCAGGGTGAAGGCGCTGGAATCGCTGCTGGTCGAGAAGGGCTATGTCGACCCTGAAGCCCTGGACGTGCTGGTCGACACCTATGAGACCAGGATCGGACCGCGCAACGGAGCCCGCGTGGTCGCCCGCGCCTGGACCGATCCGGACTATGCCGATTGGCTGCGGCGCGACGCTACTGCTGCCATCGCCGCGCTGGGCTACAGCGGCCGCCAGGGCGAGCACATGGTGGCGCTGTTCAACACGCCGCAGGTGCACAACATGGTCGTGTGCACCCTGTGTTCCTGCTACCCGTGGCCGGTGCTGGGCCTGCCGCCGGTCTGGTACAAGTCGATGCCCTACCGCTCCCGCGCCGTCATCGATCCCCGCGGCGTGCTCGCCGAGTTCGGCGTGAGCCTGCCTGAGGAGACCGAGGTGAGGGTGTGGGATTCGACCGCCGAGATCCGCTATCTCGTCGTGCCCATGCGTCCGCCCGGTACCGAGGACTGGGGCGAGGAGCGCCTCGCCGCCGTCGTGACACGCGATGCGATGATCGGCACCGCCCTCGCCACGGTGCCCGCATGAACGGCCCCCACGACATGGGCGGCTTCACCGGCTTCGGTCCCATCAATCCGGAAAAGGACGAACCTGTCTTTCACGCCGAGTGGGAGCGACGCGCCTTTGGCCTGGTGCTCTGCATCGGAGCGCTCGGAAGATGGAACATCGACATCTCGCGCCATGCGCGCGAACGCATTCCGGCGCGAAGCTACTGGGCATCGAGCTACTATGAGATCTGGCTCAAAGGCATGGAGACCCTGATCGCCGAAAACGGGCTGGCAACCAAGAATGAACTCGAATCGGGAAGACCTGCCGGCCCCGCACCGCAAGGATTAAAGATTCTGAAGGCCGCGGCCGTTCCGAGCACGCTGGCGCGCGGTGGGCCTGCAAGCCGCCCCTCGGACCGGCCACGACAGTTCAACATCGGCGACAGTGTCCGTGTACGAAATATCACGCCGGAAGGCCACACGCGGCTTGTGCGCTATGCAAGGGGCCGCGCTGGTGAAATCGTGGCGGTGCACGGCACCCATGTCTTTCCCGACAGTTCGGCGCAAAGGCTGGGCGACGACCCGCAATGGCTCTACACCGTGCGCTTCACGGCGAAGGAATTGTGGGGAAAGGATGCCAAGGACTCGGTCCAGGCCGATTTGTGGGAGCCTTATCTTGAGCCCGCCTGAGGTGCCCGAGCGGCCCTTTGCGGAACCCTGGGAGGCCCAGGCCTTTGCCATGGCGGTGAAGCTCAACGAGCGTGGCGTCTTCACCTGGACCGAATGGGCGGAAGTCCTGGGCGCCGAACTGCGGCGCCGGCCGGAGCAGCCCTACTATGAATGCTGGCTCGCTGCCCTCGAACGCCTTGCCGAGGCCAAGGGGCTGATGACGATGGCGGAACGCCAGGCCCGCATCGACGCCTGGGATCGCGCCGCCCGCGCCACCCCGCATGGCAAGCCGATCGAGCTCAGCCGAACGTCTGCAGCACCGGAAACGTCTCCAGGAGCCACAATGCGAAGCTCTGGTGCGCCCCGGTGAGGAAACCCACGCCGGCCAGGATCAGCAGCACGCCCATCACCTTTTCGACCGTGCCGAGATGCCTGCGGAACTTCTGCAGGAAACCGATGAACCGGTCGACGCCATAGGCCGCAACCAGGAACGGGACGCCAAGCCCCAGCGAATAGATGGCCAGCAGGAACGCCCCGGTGCCGACACTCTCGGTGCTGGCCGCAACTGCCAGAATGGTGGCCAGCACCGGGCCGATACAGGGCGTCCACCCAAAGGCAAAGGCGAGCCCGATGGCATAGGAGCCGGCAAGGCCCGCCGGCTTCACGTCATGCTGGTAGCGCGCCTGGCGGCTGAACAGGTGGAACCTGAAAACACCGAGGAAATGCATCCCCATCAGGATGATGACGATGCCGGCAATCTGCGACAGCAGCGGCAGTTGTGAGCGCAGCAGCTGGCCGAGTGTCGAGGCCGTGGCGCCCAGCAGGACGAACACCGTGCTGAATCCCAGCACGAACATGAAGGCATCCAGCAGGGTCTGGCGGTGGCGATGACGCTCGCCGCCGGCCAGCTCGTCGAGCGATGCGCCGGTGATGAAGCACAGATAGGGCGGCACCAGCGGCAACACGCAGGGGCTCAGGAAGCTGATCAGCCCTGCCCCAAAGGCAGCGCCCAATGACACGCTGAGATCCATGGCCTGTCATTGGCCGACAAGGGCCGCCGGCACAACTCACGAAAGGCCGCAGCCGCTCAAATTCACGACAGCCGCCGGGCTTGACAGGGCGGCCGGAATGATATGTTATAACATAACACAAACCGGGATCGCCCATGCCAAGACTTGTCCACGCCGCGCTTGCCGCCCTGATCGCAACCGTCTTGTCCGGCGGGACCGCCCTTGCCGCGCCGCAAGTGGTCGTTTCCATCAAGCCGCTGCATGCGATCGTTGCCGCCGTTATGGGCAAGGCCGGCGAACCCCGCCTGCTGCTCGACGCCGTCACCTCGGAACACACCGCCCAGCTGAAGCCGAGCCAGGTGGAGCAACTCGCCCATGCCGATCTCATCGTCGTGGTCGGTGGCGGCCTCGAGGCCTTTCTCCGCAGCGCCCTCGACAATCCCGAGATCGCCAGCCGCCGGCTGATCGAAGCCGCCGAGATCGACGGTGTGCGCACCCTGCCCTTGCGCACCGGTGGACTTTGGGAGGTTCATGCACATGGCAGCGAAGAACATGAGCATGCCGATGCCGATGACCAGGAGGAAAGCCACGGCGGCGTCGATCCCCACGTCTGGATGAACCCCGACAATGCCAAGGCGATCGCCGCCGGGATTGCCCGCGAACTGGCGGCAATGGATCCCCCCAACGCTGCAACCTATCTGGACAACAGCGAGTCCTTCGCCGCGCAAACCGACAAACTCGTGGCAGAACTGGCCCAGGCGGTGAGACCGCTTCAAGGCAAGCGCTACATTGTGTTTCACGACGCCTATCAGTATTTCGAGACCCGCTTCGGGCTGGACCCCGCCGGCAGCATTACCGTCAATCCGGAGACCCCGCCCGGCGCCAGGCGGCTTGCGGAAATCCAGGCCCGGATCATCGACACTGGCGCCACCTGTGTCTTCGCCGAACCGCAGTTCGAGTCGAAATATGTGACGACCCTCGTCGGTGCGACAGGCGTCAGAACCGGTGTTCTCGACGGGTTGGGAGTCGACCTCGATCCCGGCCCCGCCGCCTACCCCGCCCTGCTGCGGCGCCTGGTCAGGGATCTTGCAGCCTGCCTTGAGGGTTAGCCCCGACGGCCCAGACTTCACTTTTCTGCCGCAATATCCCATCATCTCTCGCCTCTTCCGAGGCGACCTGGATGGGAACGCATGAAGTCCTGGAAGTGCGGCGTGACTATACTGGCATTTGCGTGGCCGGCAGCCCCGGCCATGGCCCATCCCCATGTCTGGATCGAAATGCGCAGCGACGTCGTGGTCAATGATTCCGGACTGGTGAGCGCCATCAATGTCGAGTGGACCTTCGATGACGGCTATGCCCAGGCGGCCCTCGAAGGCCTCGACAGCAACAGCGACGGGCAGTACTCGCAGGCCGAACTCGATCCGCTGACAAAGGAGAACATGGAGTCACTGAAGGACTACGACTTCTTCACCTTTCCGCGCGCCGGTGGCCAGAAGTTGAAGATCGGCCCGGTCACGGAATACGGGCAGATCTATGCGAATGACAGGCTGACACTGCACTTTGTCGTGCCCCTCGACCAGCCCGTCGATCCGCGCCGGATGGATTTCTACTACAAGATCTATGACCCCGATTTCTTCATCGCCATGGACTACGCACAGAATACGCCGGTGAACGTGATCGGCGCATTGCCCCAGGGCTGCGCCCTCGATGTCAGGCCAGTGCCGACCAGCGAGGAGCTTGAGGAGACACGACAGTTCCTCGCAACCAAGGGCAAGGAGTGGCAGCCGGATACCGACGAAGACTTCGGCGGCATGTTTGCGCAGCCCGTTCATATTGCCTGCAAGGGTTGATCCGGTGCGGGCGCTCTTTCTGCTCTGTATCCTGCTTATGAGCCTCTTCGCGATCGACGGGCACGTCGTCGCGCAGACTGCGGGGCAACCCGCGGCGCAAAGCGAATCGGCACCCCGGATCGACAAGCGCAAACTGCTGGTTCAGCCCCGCAATGCCGACGGCACCTTGCAGCGCACGCCGTTCTGGGAGGACCCGGTTCTGTGGATCCGGGAACAGCAGCAGGACTTCTATGGCGCCATGTCCGGCGCCATCCGCAGGATTCGTTCCGACACATCCCATGCGGCCACCTGGACCTTGCTGCTGCTGAGTTTCGGTTACGGCATATTCCACGCTGCCGGACCCGGCCATGGCAAGGCCGTGATCTCCGCTTGGCTGCTGGCCACCGAAAGCGAACTGCGGCGCGGCATCTTCATTGCCTTTCTGAGCAGCCTCATCCAAGCCCTGACGGCCGTCACGATCGTCAGCGTGCTTCTGCTCCTCGTCGCAAGCGTCGGCGCCACCGCGCGCAATGTCGCCGGCGTGCTCGAGAGCGGCAGCTACGCCCTGATCGCCATCATGGGCATCTATCTTGTCTGGACGGCACTGAATCGGCTTTTTCACGTCCGCCCCCGCCCTGTCACGGGGCCGGCACGGTCCGATACGTCGAGATTTGAACTCGCCGCTGTCAATTCTTCGCCAGGAGGTGCTCCTGTGACGGTGCCCGCAGCGCCCATGGCGACCTTCGCGCTCACCAGTCATCCAGGGGCCGCCGGGGAGGGGCAAGCGCACCATCATCACGGCGACAATTGCGGCTGTGGCCACGGCCATCTGCCCGATGCCAGCGAAATGCGTGGCGACTGGTCGCTCACCAAGGCCCTTTCACTTGCTTTTGCGGTCGGCATCCGGCCGTGCACCGGCGCCATCCTGGTCCTGGTCTTCGCCAGCGCTCTCGGACTCTACTGGGCAGGTGTCGCATCGACACTGGTCATGGCGCTCGGCACCTTCATCACGGTTTCGGTGATTGCCGCGCTCGCGGTGTACTCAAGAAAGCTGGCGCTGCGCCTGGCCTCCAGCGGCAGCGCCCACTGGATCGACCGGCTGGGTTTCGCCTTGCGCCTGGCAGGCGGTACGGTCATTGCCGCCCTGGGAATCCTGCTGTTCTGGGGTTCGCTCGGCACCGTCAATGCCATGATGTGATCGGGGCAGGCGGCCCACCGGGTGCAGCACTGGTTAAATCGGCTCCCTCAGCGCGGGCGCGTCCGCGCGTTTCTCAGCCGCGCCTCCCGCCGCCGCACGGCGCATGCGATAGGCGGCGAATTGCTGGTCTGCCAGAACGCCGATCAGGATCACCGAGCCCATCACGGCAAAATTGAGTGAGCTCGGAATGCCGAGCAGATTGACGAGGTTCTGCAGCACCTGGAGGAGGATGGCGCCCAGCACCACGCCGATGATCGACCCCTCTCCGCCCCTGAGCGAAAATCCGCCGAGCACTGCTGCGGCAATGGCGTAAAGTTCATAGAAGTTGCCGTGCGACGAAGGTGAGATCGATCGTGTGTACATCGCAAAGAAAATGGCGGCGATCGCCGTCAGGAATCCGCAGATCACATAGGCGGCCGTGATCACGTGGTTGGTCTGTATGCCCGAGTAGCGAGCCGCCTCTTCGTTCTTGCCGACGGCATAGAGATAGCGTCCGAACACCGACCGGTGCATCACCACCCACATGATTGCAGCGACCGCCAGCATCGCTACAAAGGAATGCGGCACTCCGAATGTCCGTCCCGTGGTGAGCCACTCAAGCGACGGGAAGCTGGCGCCGAATACGAAGCCGGCCGTCGCATCCGCCGTATAGAACCGGGCGATGCCGCGGTAGATCAGCAGTCCGCACAGAGTCACGATGAATGGTTGCAGGCGCAGCCGCGTGATGAGCAGCCCATGCATCAGACCGAGCAGCATGCCGAGTAACAACATCAGCAACATGGCGATCGGCCACGGTACACCCCAATTGACCACGAGATCGACGAAGAGCACACCCAGGAGCGCGATCACCGACCCGACCGACAGCTCGATCCCGCCTGTAATGATGACAAAGGCCTGGCCAATGGCGAACAAGCCGAACAGACCGACGAGGTTTGCCGTATTGGCGAGATTGATAGGTGACAGGAACAACGGGTTGATGATGGCAACCACCGTCCCGACAACCAGAATAAGTACGAGGAGGCCGATATCCTTCTTGAACATGTCTCGACCCGTCAATGACCCCTGTTGCCGACTGCCAGCTGCAGCACATTGTGCTCGCTGAACTGCGGCCTTTCAAGAAATCCGCTGATCTTTCCCTCATGCATCACCGCGATGCGGTCGCTGACCCCGATCACTTCTTCCATATCGCTCGAGATCATCAGGATCGCAACACCGGCATCGGCGAGCGACCGCAACATCGCATAGATATCCTGCTTTGCTCCGACATCGATGCCGCGGGTGGGCTCATCGCAAATGAGCACTTTCGGATTGAGCGACAGCCACTTGGCGAGGACCACCTTCTGCTGGTTGCCGCCGGACAGCGAACCGACTTCAGCATCGACCGAGGGAGCGCGAATATCGAGTCGGGCCTTCTGCTCGCCCGCCATCGCCTCGATTGCCTGCTCGCGGATGATCCCGGCATCGGCAAACGCCGCAAGGCTGGGCAGGACAATATTGTCGGCAATGGACAGATCCAGCAGCAGCCCAGACCGCTTGCGATCTTCGGGCACGAGAAACATGCCGCGCTCTATTGCCTCGCGCGGCGTGGCAATCGAAACCTTCTGGCCGGCGAGAGAAACCTCGCCACCGAGCAGCCGATCAATGCCGAACACCGCGCGGGCCAGTTCCGTCCTGCCCGCCCCGATCAACCCGGCGAGTCCAAGGATCTCGCCTCGTCGCACCGTGAGCGTGACTGTTTGATCGGGATAGGCGGCCGTCCTTGCGTCGGCAATGGTCAACGCCTCGCCGCCGGAAGGCGCGGCAGGCGCGATATAGAGTGACTTCAGATCGCGCCCGATCATCAGCCGGATCATTGCGCTGGGATTGATCTCGTCATGTTCTAGTTCGCCCACCGTGCGGCCATCGCGCAAGACCACCACGCGGTCGGCGCAGGCCACGAGTTCGTTGAGCCGGTGGGAAATGAAGATGATGCTGACGCCCTGCGCCTTGAGATTGCCGATCACCCGCATCAGGCGCGAGGTCTCGGCAAGGGTCAGGCTCGAAGTCGGCTCGTCCATGATGACGAGCCGCGCACTGAGGGAGAGCGCCTTGGCAATCTCGAGCAGCTGCCGCTGCGCGATCGACAGGCTGGCGACCGGCGTCTCCGGTCCGAAATCGACGCCAAGCGCATCGAGGAGCGGCTGCACCTTCCTGTGAAGTTCCTTGCGGTCCACGAGCCGCAAGGGCCCGCCATAGAGTGGCTCGCGGCCAATGAAGACGTTGGCCGCCGCATCGAGATTGTCGAACAGGTTGAGTTCCTGGTGAACGAAGGCGATGCCGGCTGCGATCGCGTCCGGCACCCCCAGCGATTCGCGCTCCATGCCGTCAATGCTGATGCTGCCCGACGATGGTGCGATGACGCCGCCCAGCACCTTCATCAAGGTCGACTTGCCCGCACCGTTTTCGCCAACCAGGCCAATGACTTCGCCGGCGCTGACAGACAGCGACACCCGGTCGAGCGCAACGACACCGGGATAGTTCTTTGTGATTTCCCTGAGTTGGAGAAACGGTTCTGCCATTGCCAGGTGGTCCGGACGTCGTCGGGCCGCGATCTTGAACAATCCGCCCTTGCAATACAAGAAAGACCGGCGCGATCGGGCTCGCGCCGGCCATTTTTCCGTTGCCGTCCTATTTGCCGATGGCTGCTTTCAGATTGGCCTCGAACTCGTCCACATTGGCCTTGTCGATGACCTTGGTCGGTACGATGATGAGGCCATTGCCGGGAATTCCCGACTTGTCGCCTTCGAGATAGGCGGCCATCAGCTTCATGCCTTGATAGCCCCACTCGAAGGGCTGCTGGACGACTGTTCCGGCAAAGCTGCCCTCGCGCACGGCGCCGAGCGTGATCGGGTCTTCATCAAAGGCGATGACCGTGATCTGGCCGAGCTTGCCCGCTGCCTGCAGGGCTTCGTAGATCTTGGGCGGATTGTACGAATAGAACCCGACCATGCAGTTGATATCGGGGCTTGCGGCCAGCACATCGTCGACATTGCTCCGGGCCCGCGCAAAGTCGACGTCGTCACCACGCACATCCACGAGCTCGATGCCCTTGCCGTCGACGGCCTGCCGAAAGCCGGCAATGCGCTCACGCGCGTTGTCGGCATCGAGGAATCCGACGAACCCCATGCACTTGCCGCCATTGGGCAGCGCCTTGATGGCAATTTCGCCCGCCTGCACCCCGGCATCGGTATTGGACGAGCCGATATAGGCAATGCGGTTGCTGGCGGGTGCGTCGCTATCGGTGGTGAAAAGGGGCACCTGGGCAGCGATTCGATTGAAGGCGTCAATCGAGGTCTTGGGATCGACGGACGAGATCATGATGGCATCGGTACCGGCCGCAACCAGATCGTCCATCAGCGCATTCTGGAGCGCCGCGGTGCCCTGCGCTGGATACTTGAACTGCAGTTCGTAGTTGGGCAATTCCCCCTGGGCCTTGTTGACGCCGGCCTCGGCGAGCTTCCAGAAATCGGACGCCGCATTGACCACGAAGGCCATTTGCTTCTTCTCCTGCGCCAGGCCTTGCGACGCCGTGGCGGCAAGCATGGCGGAAAGGGCAATGGAAAGTGCAAATCTCATGGCGTTTCTCCCTTTTGCATCGAATGTGGCGTCTTTGCTTTCGCTGCGACTGTCTGATCTGTCATTGCGACGCCTTTCATGATAGTCACATCGCTGCTAATATATGTCAATGACGTTTGTATGATAATAAGAAAAAACACGCCAATTCAAATGGATGATCTTGATAATATGCGCAATTCAGGGTGCTGCAGCCCGCCTTGCATGGCCCGCCCCGGAACCGCATGCCCATTGGCCCGCCCGGCATGACTTCCACTTCGATGAGCCGGCGACACCGCGCGCCGCGCCGGCGCCGCACCCCCGCGCGCAAGCCGACCATGATGGACGTCGCCGCCCGGGCCAACGTCTCGCAAACGACTGTCTCGCTGGTTCTGAATGATGCCCTGGGTGCGAGACTCTCTGACCAGACCCGCCAGCGTGTGATGGATGCCGCGAGGGACCTCGGCTATCGCCTGGTGAGACGCGGCACAACGCAGTTGGGCGCAACCGGCGGGACGGTGATCGGTCTCGTCGTCGACGAAATTTCGACTGATCCGTGGTGCGCCATTGCCCTCGATGGCATCCGCGAAAAGGCCTGGGAGTTCGGCCTGACCGTGAGCGTCGCCGTGACTCGGGGCGACGCCGAGATGGAGGAAGCCGTCCACGCGCAGATGGCCCGCCAGGCGATGTTTGGCCTCATCTATGGCACCATCCAGACGCGCCAGATCGCCCATTCACCGGCTCTCCACCGTATTCCGACGGTGCTGCTGAACTGCTATGTCGCCGACCGGTCATTGCCATCCGTGACACCGGGCGAGGTGCTGGGCGGACGCACCGCGACCGAGCGGCTGATCGCCGCCGGCCACCGCCGCATCGGGCTCATCGAAGGCGAAGTCTGGATGGATGCCTCGCGTGATCGCCTCAAAGGCTATCGCCAGGCGCTGGCAAGTCACGAAATCGCATTCGATCCCACGCTGGTGCGGCCTGGCAACTGGGAGCCGTCGGCGGGCTATGAGCAGACCGTGCACCTGATGAGTCTGGCCGAACCGCCCACCGCCATCTTTTGCGCCAACGATCTCATGGCGCTGGGTTGTTACGAGGCTTTGAAGGAAATGGGCAGACGGATTCCGGAGGATGTGTCGGTCATCGGCTATGACGACCGCGAGATCGCCCAGTTCACGCGCCCCCCGCTGACGACCATACTGCTGCCGCACTTCGACATGGGCGCGCTGGCGGCCGAATACCTGATCGACCATGCCGGCCGGCCCGCGGCGCGTCCGGCCCAGCTCAAGGTCGAATGTCCGCTGGTCGAGCGCAATTCCGTCGGGCCGGCGCGGTCGGAATAGCCTGGATGAAATCGCCACACGAAAGGAGTCAGTCATGTTGCTTCTGGTGACGGGTGCTACGGGCAAGGTCGGGCAGAATGTGATCAACCGGCTGTTGACGGCGCCTGCCTGGCGGGAGTGGCGCGTCAGGGCCTTGTGCCACAACCGGACACTGGCCGAGCAGCCGCGGCTTTCGGTCGTCAAGGGCAGCATTGCCGACCGCGAGTGCGTCGAGAAGGCCATGACAGACGTCACGCATGTCCTGCACCTCGCCACCTGCAAGGAGACGCCGGAAGCCGTGATGGATGTGACCGTGAAGGGGCTGTTCTGGCTGCTCGAGGCCTTCCGGCAGAGCCGCATGGCAAGGCAATTCATCCTGATTGGCGGCGATGCCGGCGTCGGGCATTTCTTCTACGAGCATGATGGCCCGGTGACCGAGGCGGCGCCGCACATGGCTTATCCCGGCTGCTATGCCTTGTCGAAGGTGCTCGAGGAGGTGATGCTGGCGCAGTTTCATATCCAGTATGGGCTGAACGGTTGCTGTCTGCGTGCGCCGTGGATCATGGAAAAGGACGATTTTCGCTTCAGCCTGTCGTTTGGCGACGATGTGTTCGGCGGTCCGGTCTGGAAGGATCTGGTGGCAGCCGAGGTCGCTGAACGGTGCCGCAGGGCGGGGACAGTGCCCCTGCTGCGTGATGCCCATGGCCGCCCGTTGAAGCGCAATTTTGTGCATGTCGATGATCTGGTGGACGCCATTTTCGCGGCGCTGGACAATCCGGTTACCAGCGGCCGGCTTTACAATATCTGTATGAACGAGCCGGTGGATTATGGCGAGGTCGCGGCCTACCTGAAGGCATCACGCGGCCTCGATTCGATCGATATTCCAAGCCGTTATCATTCGAACTGGATGGATAACAGCCGGGCGCGGTTCGAATTGGGCTGGCGGCCGCGCTATGACCTCAGGCGGTTGGTCGATGCGGCCTGGGACTATCAGCGTCCGCCTGGCGATCCCCGCATCGTCTGGTATCCGGGCTGAGCGCCATTCTGTCGCCAGCCGTTTTCCTGCCTTGACTCTTGTGCGCCACATGCTAGAACAAAAAGCGAACAATCTGGGTGGAACCAGTCATGCGTATGGAACCGGCGCACACGCGGGCGGGGGAGGCTTTTGCCATCTCCACGAAGATAAAGACAGAGGATCAGCAGGCCCTGATGGCGGCCCTGCGCCGGTCGATTTCGAGGCTCGAGCAAAGCCTCCCGCAGCTCGCCACCGCTCCGGCCAGATCCATGCCCTGGACGCTCGGCCTCCATGCCATCGACCGCCATCTGCCGGCAAGCGGGCTTTCCCGCGCCGGCCTGCATGACTTCGCGCCGCAAGCCTATGGCGATCTGCCGGCCGTTACCGGCTTTGCCGTGGCGCTCGCCATCCGCCGTCTTGCCGATCCGGCCGAACGCCGCCCCCTGCTCTGGTGCCGATTGGCCCGCGAAGAGCACGAATATGGCAGGCTTTATGGCCATGGTCTCGAGACTCTGGGCCTGCCCCGCTGCCGCTTTCTCACCGTCACCCTCCCAAAACCTGCCGCCGTGCTGTGGACGGCGGAGGAGGCGCTGAAATCGGGAGCCCTGTCGCTCGTCATGGCCGATGTCGATCCGCGCCATGCCGATCTGACCATCACCCGGCGCCTGTTGCTGGCCGCTCATGCCGGCAGGGCCGCAGGCCTCCTGGTTTTTTCTCGCCGGCCACCCGGCACCACCGCCAGCCACAGCCGCTGGCTGGTTGCCGCCGCGCCGTCATTGCCGCCGCCCCATGACCCGCAGGCACCAGGCACGCCGGCTTTCCTTGTCGAACTGCTGCGCGCCCGGGGCGGGAGGCCCGGCGCCTGGAACGTGGAATGGCACAATGCGTCGTATCGTTTCGCTCTGGTTCCCGCATTTCGCGATCGAGCGATTCATCCGTGGACGGATGAAGGCCGGGAAATCGCCGCCGCCAAAGCACCTGCCCTTCGCGCTGGTTGAGAAAGGTGCCAAGGGCCTGCGTCTTGCGGCCGTCAACGCCATGGCGCGAAGCTTCGGCCTGCATTGTGGCCAGCGCCTGGCCGATGCCCGCGCCCAGGTGCCCGATCTCCTCTCCGAGATCGCCGAGCCGGAAAAGGACGCCGAGAGCCTGCTTGGCCTCTGCCAGTGGCTGGAACGCTACAGCCCCTGGGTGGCCCCCGACCCGCCCGACGGCGTCCTGCTCGATGTGACCGGCGTGCCTCATCTCTTCGGCGGCGAGCCTGCCCTGCTGGAAGAGATGTGCGCTCGCCTTGCCGCCTATGGCTTCACCGCCCGCCCCGCCATTGCCGGAACCATCGGCGCGGCATGGGGCCTGGCGCGCTACGGCGGCAGCGAGCTGCAAACCCTTCCCATCGAGGCCTTGCGCATCGATGCCGATCATGCCCGCACCCTGCGTCGCCTGGGGCTCAAGACCATCGGCAGCCTCATGCACATTCCCCGCGCCGCGCTGGCCCGCCGGTTTCACGGCGAGACCATCGCCGAGAACGTGCTGCTGCGCCTCGATGAAGCTCTGGGCGTACGCGATGAACCGCTGAACCCGCTCAATCCTCCTTCGTCCTTCATGGCTCACCGCGCCCTCATGGAACCGGTGATGACTGCCGAAGGTCTCGATGCCGTGCTGAGAGATCTTGTCGCCAGCCTGTGCCGCGATCTTGAAGCCAGGGCTGAGGGCGCGCACCGCCTCATCCTCAAGCTCTTCCGCAGCGATGGCGCCAGGACCGCCGTGCCCGCCGGCCTCTCCGCCCCCTCGCATGATGCCGCCCACCTCCTGCGCCTGCTCAGACCCAAGCTGGAAGCGATCGACCTGGGCTTCGGCATCGACGCCATGACTCTGGAGGCCCGCGAAACGGCACGGGCCACCATCCGGCAATATGGTTTCGCCGAGGACATGCCTTCGCAGGGCCTCGAACAGCTGACCGACCGCGTGATGAATCGCCATGACGCCAGCATCGGCGCACTGCAGCCGGTGGAGAGTCATTTACCGGAAAAGGCGGAAGTACGCCCCCTCTCCCCCCACGGGGGAGAGGGCTGGGGTGAGGGGGAGAAGGTCTCTCAATTTTCTGCTCACCCAAAAGAGGCAAGGCCGGGGGGGGGGGGGGCCCCCCCCCACCCCCCCCCGGGGCGGGGGGGGGGCGACACAAACCCCCCCCCCCGGGACCAAGGGAGGA
>CAZIXE010000003.1:42635-106933 GCA_964543235.1 uncultured Rhizobiaceae bacterium
TCTCTAATTTTCCCCCACCTGGGTAACCCCCCCCCCCCCCCCCCCCGGGGGTTGGGGGGGGGGGTTGGGGCCCCGAAGGTCTCTCAATTTTCTGCTCACCCAAAAGAGGCAAGGCCGGTTCCCCCTCACCCTTACCCTCTCCCCCGTGGGGGGAGAGGGGGGCAAAAAACCCGCCCGCCGCTGCTCTTCGAGAAGCCCGAGCCCACTGCCGTCATCGCTGCCGTGCCCGATGGCCCGCCCATGCGCTTTACCTGGCGGCGCGTGACCCGCCGTGTAGCGAGAGCCCAGGGTCCTGAGCGCATTGCCCCCGAATGGTGGCGTCTCGCCGATGGCGAGGAGCCGCGCGACTATTTCATCGTCGAGGATGACAGGGGCCGCCGCTACTGGCTCTACCGCGAAGGGCTCTATGGTGAGACAGGCAGCCGCCAGCCACGATGGTTCGTGCACGGATTATGGCCATGACAGCTTACGCCGAGCTCCAATGTACCACCAATTTTTCCTTCCTGCGCGGCGGCTCGCATCCGGAGGAACTGGTAACCCAAGCCAAGCATCTGGACCTTGCGGCCGTTGCTATCACCGACCGCAACACGCTGGCCGGCGTCGTCCGCGCCCATGCCGCCGCCAGGGACCTCGAGTTCAGGATGATCGTCGGCGCAAGGCTTGACCTGCACAACACCCCCACCCGGCCGTTTCACGGCCACCCTCCCCGCGCTTCGCGGGGGAGGGATGAAATACATGTTTATCCTCCCCCTCTGACGGGGGAGGTGGCGCAAAGCGCCGGAGGGGGTGGAACATCGCTCCTCGCCTACCCCACGACCCGCGCCGCCTATGGCAGGCTCTGCCGCCTTCTGTCGCTGGGCCAGCGCCGGGCCGAGAAGGGTAAGTGCATCCTCACTCTCGAAGATGTTTACGATCATGCCGAGGGGATGATCTTCGCGCTTCTCCCCGAAGCGGCCGCACATCTCGAAACCATCCGTCAAAAGCTCAGGGCACCGCTCTATCTCGCCGTCCACCGTCTCTATGGCCAGGACGACCGCGCCCGCCTGGCGCGGCTTGCCGAATTGGCGCACCGGACCGGGACTCCGCTGCTTGCCACCAATGATGTGCTCTACCATCACCCGGATCGCCGCCCCTTGCAGGACGTGCTGACCGCCATCCGCGAAGGGGTGACTGTTGCGCAGGCCGGCTTCCGCCTGGAAGCCAATGCCGAGCGCCACCTCAAGACACCGGGGGAGATGGCACGCCTGTTCCGCGATTATCCGGAAGCCATATCCAATACACTCGCCATCGCCGAAGCCTGCACGTTCTCCCTTGACGAACTCAGCTACGAATATCCCGACGAGCCCATTCCAAAGGGCTCAACGCCCCAATCTCATCTTGAGAAGCTCGCTTGGGAAGGCGCCGCCAGCCGTTACCCGCAAGGCATTCCGGACAAGGTGAAAAACAACATCAGGAAAGAGCTCGCCCTCATCGCCAAGCTCAACTACGCGCCTTATTTCCTCACCGTCCACGACATCGTCGAATTTGCCCGCACTCAGGACCCGCCCATCCTCTGCCAGGGCCGCGGTTCCGCCGCCAATTCCACCGTCTGCTATTGCATCGGTATTACCTCGGTCGATCCCAACCAGATCGATCTGCTCTTCGAGCGCTTCATCTCTGAAGAGCGGAAAGAGCCGCCCGACATCGATGTCGATTTCGAGCATGAGCGCCGCGAGGAGGTGATTCAGTATATCTATGCCCGCTATGGCCGCGAGCGTGCCGGCCTCGCCGCGACCGTCATCACCTATAGGAGCCGCTCCGCTCTGCGCGAAGTCGGCAAGGCAATGGGCTTGTCTGAGGATGTGACGGCGGCTCTCTCCGGCATGGTCTGGGGCTATATGCCCGAGAAGATGCGGGAGGAGCGCCTCAAGGAAGCAGGCCTCGATCCCGCCGATCCTCTTCTCGCCCGCGCGCTCGAACTTGCCGAAGAGATCGCCGGCTTCCCCCGCCACCTCTCCCAGCATGTCGGCGGCTTCGTACTGACCAAGGGCCGCCTCGATGAGACCGTGCCCATCGGCAATGCCGCCATGGAGGACCGTACCGTCATCGAATGGGACAAGGACGACATCGACACCCTCGGCATTCTGAAGGTGGATGTGCTGGGGCTCGGCATGCTCACCTGTATCCGCAAATGCTTCGAGCTGCTGGAGGGCTGGTATGGCCTCCACTATTCACTGGCGACCGTCCCGCGCGAGGACAAGGCCGTCTACGACATGCTGTGCAAGGCGGATTCGGTCGGCGTCTTCCAGGTGGAAAGCCGCGCCCAGATGAACATGCTGCCGAGGCTGAAGCCCCGCTGCTTCTACGATCTCGTCATCGAAGTGGCGATTGTCCGCCCCGGCCCCATCCAGGGCGACATGGTGCATCCCTATCTCCGCCGGCGCGACGGGCTTGAGCCGGAAGACTATCCCGCACCCCATCCCGATTTCGGCCCGCCCGACGAGCTGAGGCAGGTCCTGGGCCGCACCAAGGGCGTGCCGCTGTTCCAGGAACAGGCGATGAAGCTCGCCATGGTCGCCGCCGAATTCACGCCCGGCGAATTGAACGAGTTGCGCAAAGCCATGGCGACTTTCCGGCGGCGCGGCACCATCGGCCGGCTCGAGCAGAAGATGGTGAGCCGCATGGTGGAGCGGGGCTATGACTCCGAATTTGCACTGCGCTGCTTCAACCAGATCAAGGGCTTCGGCGAATACGGCTTTCCTGAGAGTCATGCCGCGAGCTTCGCCCATCTGGTCTATGTGTCGTCCTGGCTCAAATGCCATTACCCTGCGGTCTTCGCCTGCGCGCTTCTCAACTCCCAGCCCATGGGCTTCTACGCCCCGGCGCAGATCGTCCGCGACGCCCGCGAACACGGCGTCGAGGTCAGGCCGCCGGACGTGAGTTTCAGCGGCTGGGACTCGACGCTGGAGAAATCCGTCCGCGCTCCCACCCCCTCCGGCGCTGCGCGCCACCTCCCCCGTAAGAGGGGGAGGATGAATCACGATCACATCCCTCCCCCGCGAAGCGCGGGGAGGGTGGCCGCGCAGCGGCCGGGTGGGGGCGGAGGCGGGAATGAACATGAGGGTGAGAGCAAAACCGGAAGCATCGCTGGACTGGCCCTCCGCCTCGGTCTCCGCGAAGTGGACGGGCTGAAGCAGGAGGACGCAAAAGCCCTTCTGGCTCTCGGTGATGACCGCTGCATTGCCTCGCTCCACCGCCACGGCATCCCTGTTCCGGCACTGGAAAAACTCGCCGCTGCCGATTGCTTCCGCTCGCTGGGACTGGATCGCCGCGCCGCATTATGGGAAGTGAAAGCGCTGGCGAAAGCCAAACCCTTGCCGCTCTTCGCTTTCGCCGATGTGGGGGATTCAGGGCCGGAGCAGGCAATTCGCCTCCCCGCCATGCCGCTCTCCGAGCATGTGGTGCATGACTACCAGACGTTGAAACTCTCGCTCAAGGCTCACCCCATGAGCTTTCTCCGCATTCACTGCGAGAAAGAGCGCGTCACCGACAATGCGAAGCTGAAGTTGCTGTGCAATGGCGCCTTTGTGTCGGTGGCTGGTGTCGTGCTGGTGAGGCAGCGTCCCGGCTCTGCCAAGGGCGTCGTGTTCCTGACGCTCGAGGACGAATTTGCGGTCTGCAATGCCGTCATCTGGCCGCCGACGCTGGAGCAGTATCGTGCCACCGTCATGGGCGCCCGCCTCATGCTGATCCGCGGCCGCATTCAGCGTACGGCGGACATCATCCATGTTGTGGCCTCACGGATCGAGGACAAGACCGCCTGGCTCACTCTCCTGACCGAGGACCAGTCGCTGCTGGCCAATCCCCTCGCCCGCGCCGATGAGGTCGTCCGCCCCGGCCCCGATCCCTATCCGCAACCGGCCGCCCGCCATCCCCGCCAGATGCGGGTCATCCCCAAATCACGCGATTTTCATTGATTCCTACATCCACCGCACCGCATGCACTGGCGGCAGGCTCGTGCTCACCGGCTTCCAGCTGTCGCCCTGATCCTCGCTGACGAACAGATTGCCCGTCGTCGAGCCGAAGGCAAGCCGGTTGCCGCTCCTGTCGAGCGCCAGCGCGTGCCGGAACACCACGTCATAAGCGTGCTTCTGCGGTAGACCTTTGCTCAACACCTTGAAAGTCTTGCCGCCGTCGCGGGTCCGCGTCACCACCAGCCTGCCGTCAACCGGATAGCGCTTCTCATCTTTGATGCCGGGGACAAACCAGGCGGTATCGGGATCCTTGGGATGCACCACCACGCCAAAACCGAAGGACGATGGCTTGGCCTTTACCTCCTGCCAGCTCATGGCATTGTCCGTCGAACGGTAGATGCCGCAATGGTGCTGCACCCAGAACCGGTCGGGCGCGGCCCGGCATTGCACCATCATGTGCGGGTCCTGCACATGCGGATCATCCGCCTCTCCCGGCGGCCCCTGGTCAAACTTCATGCCATGTGCCGTCTGCACCCAGCTCTTGCCGCCGTCATGCGTCGTCCACACGCCGCCGCAGGAAATCGCCACACGCACCGTCTTCGAGGAACGCGGATCAACGCAGATCGAATGGATGCCGGGAATGTCGGCGCCGCCGCCCAGCCACTTGTTGCGCTCCGGCATGCGCCACAGTGTCTCCATCAGTTTCCAGCTCTTTCCCCGGTCCTTCGAGCGGAACAGGCCGCCCGGCATGGTGCCGGCCCAAAGCACGCCGGGTTCATCCTCCCCCCCTGGCTCGAGGGCCCAGATGAGCTGTGTCGTCCAGTTGACCGGCTTGCCCCAACCGTCGAGATCTTCCAGCCCCTCAGGCTTCTTCGGATAGGCGGGACAAGTGATTTCCTGCCATTTGCCGCCCTTGTCGCGCCGGTGCAGCTTGACCCCGAAATGCCCGTGATTGAGGGCCGCATAGCTGGTGCCATCCCGCCCGTCATGCATCGCCAGCGTAACATTGTCGCCCAGGAAGGCCGAGGCAGCGATTTCCCAGCCTTTCGCTTTCTTCTTCACCTCGAACAGACCCTTGCGGGTTGAAACCATCACGGTTGGCGCCATGGCATCCCTCCCTATCCCCCCGACAGTGCCTGCAGCACATAGATTTCGCTCGTCTTCCGCACCGGATCGGTGAGCCCCGTCCGGTCCTTGAGCCGATGCCCGTCGACTAGGATTGTCATGTGCTTGCGCAGCGCCGACTGATCATCGAGCACATAGTCGCGCAGCCGGTCATTCCCGGCGAACACTGCCGCAAGGACCTCGCCCACCGTCGCGCCCTGCGCTTCGGTCTCCGGGCAATCGACGTGCCGGCGCAGATTGGTTGTAAAGATAACCCTTGCCATGAACTCATTGCAGTTAGTGAGCAACGGTCCGCAAGACTGCCATAACGTTAGCGTACCGCCAAGCCTCTATCCGAATGCTGGTGCGGTGATCAATCATTCACCCTTCGCGTGCCAAAGCAGACCTTCCCCCTGCCATCAGGTTGGCAGGAGGGAGCAGCACAGCCTACGAGTCGCCGCAGGGCGACAGCGCAAGGCAGCACCCCGCGGCTCGATTCAGGCCGTCGCCATTGTGCGGAACGGCATGGGTCCCTTTTCGAGCAAAGCTTCCACCGACACGAAGATGCCCGGATCAAGCCTCTGCAGCGAAACCTCCTGCCCGTTCGCAAATCTCAGGCCGTCACGGTAGCTTCCTGTATCAAGGCGCGTGAACGTCGCCTTGGCAGTCGCTCCGATACCCATCTGCTGCTGCAGCCGGTCCGGGATGCCTTCGACGAGCAATTCGGTGTCACACTGCACACAAACCGGCGTCGACAGATTGCCGGGCGAGGCCAGCCCGATCGTACCGCTCGGGAATCGCGCCGTGACATACTTCTCGCCTTCGCGTGCCGGACGCGAACCGTACATTTCCAGGGAATAGTCGCACATGGCTTCCTCCTTGAAGTCGTGCTTCAAAGCCCACCAGCCAGATTGCTACTCTTTGAATTGTGGGACTCTGCCCGGCGCCATTCAAGTAAATACTCCAGCACCGCGCCAAATGTGACCGCAGTTCCGGCAAGGAAAAATATGAACGAGGCCGGCGCAGCAACGCGAAAGCAGCGATCACACCCGGATTCTTCAGGTCAAAGATCGCCGGTCACACATTTCCGGGCCAGTGCCTTGTACTGTTTTTCGCTGAACGGGATAGGATTGCCGCCCGCCGACGGATCCTTGATCGCCATCGCCGCCACTTCGTCCAGTCGCTTGGTGTCGATACCGATGTCTTGCAGGGAATGCGGGATGCCAATCTCCTTGCGGAGTGCCACGATCCATTTGAGGAAGCCGTTGAAGCCACCCTTGATGCCGAGATAGGCCGCTGCCCTCTCAATCTCCTTCTCGATCTTCCTGCGGTTGGCCTTGACCACATACGGCATGATGATGCCGTTCAGCAGGCCGTGATGCGCGTCGTAAAGCCCCCCGAAGGGATGTGACAGCGCATGGATGGCCCCGAGTCCCCGCTGGAAGGCCGTCGCGCCCATGGCGGAGGCGACCAGCATGTGGCCCCGCGCATCGAGGTCCTTGCCCTTCTTGACCGCCTTCGACAGGTTCTCCTTGACGAGCCGCATCCCTTCGAGGCCGATGCCGGCAGCCAGCGGATGGTAGAACGGTGCGCAATAGGCTTCCAGATTGTGGGCCAGCGCATCCATTCCCGTCGCTGCTGTCAGCTTGGGGGGCAGGCCGACTGTCAGCTCAGGGTCGAGGATCGCCACCTTAGGCATGATGGCCGGATGGAAGATGATCTTCTTTTCATGGGTAATCGGATGCGTCACCACGCCGGCCCGGCCAACCTCCGAACCGGTGCCGGCCGTCGTCGGCACGGCGATGATGGGCGCGATCTTCGAGGCATCGGCTCTCGTCCACCAGTCGCCGATATCCTCAAGCTCAAAGACCGAGATGACCTGGCGCTGCATCAGGGCAATGAGCTTGCCGACATCGAGACCGGAGCCGCCGCCGAACGCAATGACGCCGTCGTGCCGGCCGGCCTCATAGGCCTTGACACCTTCCTCGATGTTGGACTCGACGGGATTGGGCCGTACCTCGGCAAAAACCTCGATACCGAGCCCGGCCCTTTTCACATTGTCCACGACATCGCGCACCATCGGCATGGCGGCTAGACCGGGATCTGTGACGAGAAGCGGCCTTGAGATCCCGTGCGCCTGGCACTGATCGGCCAGCTCCCTGATCCGCCCGGCGCCGAATCTTATGCTCGTGGGGTAGTTGAAATTCCGGTTGGGAATCATGTCTGTGTCCTCAGATGATAACTCTTGGGCCGGGTCAGTGCTTCATAACCGACGCTGGACAGCGTCGCCCCGCGGCCGGTGTTTTTGACGCCTGTCCAGGTCAGGGCCGGATCGAGATAATCGCAGCGATTCATGAACACCGTCCCAGTTGCGATCTCATCACCAAGACGTTGCGCGGCCTCGACATCCGCCGTCCAGATCGCTGCCGAGAGTCCATAGGGCGAATCGTTCATGAGTGTGATCGCCTCCTCGTCGTCAGCGACCTTCATGATGCCGACCACCGGTCCGAAGCTCTCCTCCCTCATGACGCTCATCTGGTGATTGACTTTGGTCAGCACCTGCGGCGCCATGTAAGGTGATTTCTTTCGGTCAGCCGCAAAGGACTTGGGATCGATATGCGCCCTGGCGCCGGCGCGCACTGCCGCCCTGATCTGCCCGCGCACGAATTCCGCAGCTTCTGCCTTGACCATCGGCCCGAGCGTTGTGGCCTCTTCCAGAGGCGAGCCCAGCACATACTTGCGTGTGAGGTCGACGAAACCGTCGACGAAATCACCCCACACGTTCTTGTGCACATAGATGCGCTCGATGCCGCAGCAGCTTTGCCCGGAGTTGAAGAACGCGCCATCCACAAGGTTCTCGATGGCATGCGCCATATTGGCGTCAGGGCGCACATAGGCGGGATCTTTGCCGCCCAGTTCCAGGCCGACATGAATGAAGCGGCCCGCTGCAGCCCGTTCCATGGCCCGTCCGCCTTCAACCGAACCTGTGAAACAGACCATATTGGCAAGACCATCTGATATGATCTCAGCTGTCTGCTCGTGGCTGAGCACCAGATTGTGGAAGATCCCCTCCGGCAAACCTGCGGCCGCAAACGCTCTGGCAAAACGCTCGCCGACCAGCAGGGTTTGCGCCGCGTGTTTCAGCACAACGGAATTGCCGGCCATTAACGCCGGGATGATGGAATTGACGGCAGTGAGATAGGGATAGTTCCAGGGCGCAATGGTAAAGACGACGCCGAGCGGTTCCCGCTTGACGTAACGGAGGAACCCTTCTTTCGGTCCCGGATCAATTCGTTCCAGCGATTGCTCGGCAATCGAGATCATGTACCGTGCGCGTTCCTCGAAGCCCCGCAGCTCGCCCGCGCCATAGCGAACTGGACGCCCCATCTGCCAGGCGAGTTCCGGGACGATCTCGTCCTTCATGCCGAGCATGGCATCTACAGCCTTGTGACAATAGCCGCCACGCTCTGCAATCGACAGCCGCTTCCACTTGTCCTGCGCCGCACGCGCCGCAGCGAATGCCGCCATTACCTCCTTTCGCTTCGCCATCCTGCGCTCGGCATAGATCGAACCATCAACCGGCGAAATGCAGGCCACCTTCCCAGCCATGTTCAACCTTCCTCAGTACTGCTCAAAGCCACGCTTCAGTTCCCAATCGGTGATGCGCCGGTCATACTCGAACTGCTCCCACCTTGCCGTATGAACATAGTGGTCGATGACGTCGTCGCCGAACGCCTTGCGGAGCACCGTGGAGCCATCGAGCAGCGCCGTCGCCTCCCTGAGCGTCTTGGGGATCTCTCGCAGCTTCTTGGAAGTGTCATAGGCGTCACCGGAAAACACCGGCTCCAGTTCGAGCTTGCGCTCGATGCCATCGAGGCCGGCAGCCAGCAGGGCCGCAAAGGCGAGATAGGGATTGAGGTCGGCACCGCCTACCCGGCATTCGACACGGATGGCCTTGGTATCGACACCACAAAGGCGATAGCCGGCGGTGCGGTTATCAAAGCTCCACACCGCGCGGGTTGGTGCGAACGTGCCGACCATGAAGCGCTTGTAGGAATTGATGTAGGGAGCGAGGAAATAGGTGATCTCGCCGGCATGTTCGAGCAGCCCCGCCAGATAGTGCTTCATCAGTGCCGACATGCCATGATCGCCGGCTTTGTCATAAAAGAGCGGCGTCTTGCCGTCTTCGCTCCACAGCGACTGGTGGATATGGGAGGAACTGCCGGCAGCTGTATAACTCCATTTGGCCATGAAGGTGATCGACTGGCCCAAGGTCTGCGCGATCTCCTTGCACGCATGCTTGAGAAACACATGCGTGTCGGCCATCGGCAGTGCTGCCTCGTATCTGACATTGATCTCTTCCTGCCCGGCCCAGGCCTCACCCTTGGAATTCTCGACCCCGACCCCCGCTCCGTAGAGTCCGTTGCGGATGGCCCGCATCAGGTTCTCATCCTTGGTCGTCTGCAGCAGGTTGTAGTCCTCGTTGATATGGGAGGGATTGCTCAGGCCCCGGTAGCCCTGCTGCTGAGCCACCTTGTAGCTCTGGTCGAACACGAAGAACTCGAGCTCGGAAGCGAAGTAGGCCTTCATCTTGAGTGCAGAGAGCCGCGCCACCTGCGTCTTGAGGATGTTGCGGGGCGCGTGCGGCACTGGCGAATGATCGTGGTGATCGAGAATGTCGGAGAGAACCAGCGCTGTCTTGGGCAGCCAGGGACAAAGGCGGATGGTCGCCAGATCGGGCTTGATTACGAAATCCCCGTATCCCTTCGCCCAGCTTGCGGCCCGGTAGCCGGGAACCGGCTCCATGTCGATGTCGAGGGCCAAGAGATAGTTGCAGCCATGGGTTTCTTCATAGGCACCGTCGACAAAGAAGTTGGCCTGGAAGCGCTTTCCCATGAGACGGCCTTGCATGTCGGGAAACGCGGCAATAACCGTATCGACATTGCCCGCCTTGACCTCGCGCTTGAGGTCCTCCAACGTCAGATTCCCTGCCATGCCCTCATCCTCCACCGGCGTCGCTGCGCCGGGCCCCATCGAACCGCAACCGGCATCTTCACCATATGCTCAAAGTCCGGGCAAGTGGGCGATAACTTCCGCTCTCACAATCGCTCTGCGTCAGCTGGTCGCCTGCCGGATCGGCACTGAAAGGCGCTGTGCCCACTCGTCTTGTCCGCGTTCCGAGCCGATGAGGTCGTTGCGGATCTCGATCATCGCGTAGGGAAGGCCGCGAACACCGGCATGGAGGTTCAGTGTGTGGCAGACGCCATCCTGCGGTCCATAAGGCTCGTTGCGCCGCACGTCGAGCTTGGGGAAACCCTTGAGCAGCCTATCGGCCAACCGGGTGTCGCGATCATGCAGGATGCCGAGATCCAACTTGCGCTCCCGGCCCTTGTAAATGCGCGTGAAGCTGTGAATTGTCACGAGGTTCGCGGGTCTGCCATGCGCTGCGCGAATGTCGAACAAGCGCGCGACAGCAGCATGCAGCGGCCGGTAGATTTCATTGATCCGCTGCAAGCGCTCTTCGGCAGTGATCTTCTCATTACCCGGGATGGGCGTTGTTTCGCTGATTTTCGGAATCGCATCAACGGCTTCAGGCGGCCGATTGCAATCATAGACAAGCCGCGAATAGCGCTGCAACACCAGCGGAGCATCAAGAAGTCTTGATAGCATGCGCGAGACACCTTCGGCTCCAATGTCCCATGCGATGTGGCGGCTACGGTCCTCATCTGATAGTCCAAGTGTTCCCAGGCGTTTGGGTATCTGGCGTCCGGCATGCTCGCAGACCAGCACCACCGGTGACCTTCCTCCCTCGTTCAATATGACAACCGGTTCATCTTCACCTTCCAACAAGCGTTGCGTCATGGTCACCCTCATTCCGGCGCATCAGGTCCGCATGCAGTAGTCACTCTAGAGACAAACTGATGCGCAAATATCTGGATCCGGCGCAACCTTCCACGTGAAAGCGATTCCGCTTGTCGGCCCCTTGCGCTGAATGCCGCGGTTTGTTCCAGAAGCGTCGCAAAGTGTCAAACAGCATGAGCCCAAAGCGTGTTCAGCTTCACCGCCCGCCGGGGTTCGGGCAGAATTCACGCATGCAGAGTTACGATTTCATCATCATCGGCTCGGGTTCAGCCGGATCGGTCCTTGCGTATCGTCTTGCCGAGGGAGGCCGCAACCGCGTGCTTGTTCTCGAATATGGCGGCACCGACTGGGGACCGTTCATCCAGATGCCAGCCGCACTTTCCTATCCCATGAGCATGAAGCGGTATGATTGGGGTTTTGTCACCGAGCCCGAGCCACATCTTGGCGGCCGCCGGCTGTCAACACCGCGCGGCCGGGTGATTGGCGGGTCGTCCTCGATCAATGGCATGGTCTACGTGAGAGGCCATGCCCGCGACTTCGATTGCTGGGAAGAAATGGGGGCCAAGGGCTGGGGCTTCCGCCATGTTCTCCCCTACTTCAGGCGCCTGGAGACGGCCCACGGCGGTGAAGAAGGCTGGCGCGGCTCTGATGGTCCCCTGCACGTTAGGCGCGGCGAACAGCGAAATCCGCTTTACCGCGCATTCGTCGAGGCAGGCCGTCAGGCTGGTTACCCATTGACAGTCGATTACAACGGGCGCCAGCAGGAAGGCTTTGGCGCCATGGAGATGACGGTTCACAAGGGCAAGCGCTGGTCAGCCGCCGACGCCTACCTGAAACCTGCCCTCAAGCTCGGCAGCGTTCATCTCAGGACCTATGCTCTTGCACACCGTATCATTCTGGACGGTCGACGCGCCATCGGCGTCGAATACGAGAGGGGTGGCAAAATCCACCAGGCCCGCGCGACGCGCGAGGTCATTCTCGCCGCCTCCAGCATCAATTCGCCCAAGCTCCTGCAGATTTCAGGCATCGGCGATCCGGCAACATTGCGCGATGCTGGCGTGAACGTCGTTCACCCTCTGCCGGGCGTGGGTGCCAATCTGCAGGACCATCTCGAGATCTATTTCCAGTTTCACAGCAAACAGGCGATCACACTGAATTCAAAGCTCAACATCTTCTGGAAGGGTCTTGTGGGGGCGCAGTGGCTATTCCTGCGTAAAGGCCTCGGCACGAGCAACCAGTTCGAAAGCTGCGGCTTCATCCGCTCGGCCGCGGGTATTGAGTATCCTGATATCCAGTACCACTTCCTGCCTGGTGCTATCCGCTACGACGGCAAGGCGGCCGCGCCGGGGCACGGTTTCCAAGTACATGTCGGACCCATGCGGTCGAAATCACGGGGCCACGTCAAGCTCAGAAGCAGCGATCCGAGAATCGCACCACGCATCACTTTCAACTACATGTCGCATGAGGATGACTGGAAGGAGTTCCGCGCCTGTCTTCGTCTGACTCGCGAAATCATGCAGCAGCCTGCCATGCAGCCCTATGTCGACGGTGAGATTGCTCCTGGAGAGAATACCGTGACGGACGAACAACTCGACGAGTTCATCCGTGAACACTGCGAAAGTGCCTATCACCCCTGCGGCACGTGCAGGATGGGAACAGCTAGCGATCCCTCAGCCGTCGTCGACGAGAAGTGCCGGGTTATCGGGATCGATGCGCTGCGCGTGGTCGACAGTTCCGTCATGCCGCGGATTACCAATGGCAATCTCAATGCTCCGACCATCATGATCGGTGAGCGCGCATCCGACCTCATCCTCGGTCGCGATCCGCTGCCCCCGTCCAACCTTGAACCCTGGATCAATCCGCGCTGGCGCGAGGCACAGCGTTGATCATGATGGGCGCCGACGTGTTTTGACCTTCTTGCCACGCGCCCCACGTGCCGCTTGGCGGGTACGCTGCGCCTGAGCTGCAACCTGCGGCAGCGGCGTCATGTATACTGGCACGCGATCGCTGGCCGGATTGTAAAGCCACTGGTCGAGATCGAGTACGGCTTTGGAATGTGAATTTCCGGTGTGGCAGCGCTTCCCTTCTGCGTCGACATAACCGACTGCGACGTTGATCCAGAACTGAAACTGGCCGACTTTATAGCGGTGCACATTGCTGCGGATGCGCTCGCCGAAATTCTCACGGACCCGCCCCAGCCGGCAGATCGTAATGGCTAACATGACGGGATTGTTGCCTGACTGCTGCCAGATGAAGTCATCATCGAGGAACGCCGCGAAGTCACGATCCGAAAACTCGAACCCGTTGATGGCATTGACTTCCTTGAGCGTCCTGTAGGGATGGCTATGGAAATCGCCAAGCAATGCCACATGCGGTGACCAGCGCAGGACTACTTCGTTCTTGAGCACTGCCGCCTCGGGATTGGGATCGACGCTGTCCCGGCCACGTGTCGATGAAATACTGATACTCATCCGGTCGAGGAAGAGCACGGTCTCGCTGCCGACGTCCTTCTTGAATCCCCAAATATAGCCGAGCGTCTCGACCGCACGCCAGCGCCGCCCCGGCTTGTCGCCGTAGCAGTAGGCCTCGATCGCAGCCAAAGTCACTGCTTCAAGGAACTGGGACGAAACCCTCACACGAAACATGATACGCTCGACTCAATTACACCACCCTTGACCCCACCTGATGATCAGCTGATGGCTTCCCTCAGGAACAACTCTCTTAGCCTCCGCGACACTGGCCCAGGCTGACCTCCGCCGATGCGGCACCCGTCAATTTCAATGATCGGTAAAACGAAGTTTGACGAACTCGTGAGGAACGCCTCGTCCGCATCATAGGCCTCATCAGGCGCAAAACTCCGCTCTTCAATCTCAATGCCATTCTCGTTGGCGAGCCTGAGCAGGGACCGGCGCGTACACCCCGCCAGTATGCTGTTGGACAGGCCACGCGTGATGACCTTTCCATCTTTCACGATGTAGGCGTTGGATGAGGTGCCTTCGGTAACCATTCCGTCTTCTACCATCCAAGCTTCAAAGCAGCCCGCCCTCGCAGCCGCCTGTTTTCCGAGGACCGGAGCCAGCAGCATCACCGACTTGATGTCCCGTCTTGCCCAACGGATATCGGGCACCGTGATTACGCTTACGCCCTTGAGCGCATCAGGGTTGTCAATCAGGCTCTTGGACTGCGTGAATGCGATCAATGTAGGCTTCGCATCCTTGGGAAACTTGAAATCACGATCGGCTTCCCCGCGCGTGATCTGCATGTAAACCCATCCTTCATCGAGTGCATTGCGCTTGATGAGTTCGAGATGCATGGATCTGAGATCGGACTTTGAACACGGCCAATCCATTTCGATCTCGCGCAGCGAGCGTTCCAGGCGTTGAACATGAGGCTCGAAGTCCACGAGCCTGCCCCTGACCACTGCCGTAACCTCGTAAACACCGTCCGCAAACAGGAATCCACGATCAAAAATCGAGATTTTCCCCTCAGTTTCAGGGACATATCGGCCATTTACGTAGACAGTACGGTTCATCGGCACCCCCTGATAGTCAAGCCTGTCCAAGGCCAATGCGCAACAGAAATCCATGGGGGTTGTCCGCCCCCCCGCCTGTCATGCTAGGAACATTGTAACGTCCACAAGACGCAAGGAAATCATGCCGCAGCCGACCGCGGATGCCGCAGTCACCGCCATGCTGGCGCGTGAACAGGCATTCTTTACGCAACGAAACCCGAAATCAGCTCAGCTTGCCCAAAAAACAGCCAGGAACTGGTTGCGGGGTGTCCCAATGCACTGGATGGTTGATTGGGGAACACAGTTTCCACTTTTCATTGAAAGAGCAGAGGGCGTAACTGTTACCGATGCGGATGGCAACACTTACGTCGATTTCTGTCTGGGCGATACGGGCGCCATGTTCGGTCACTCGCCGCCGGCCGTTGTCACAACCCTGAAACGTCATGCGGCAGACGGCTTCACGACCATGATGCCGTCATCTGATGCTGCAATCGTCGGAGAACTCCTCGCAGACCGGTTCGGGCTTCCTTGCTGGCAGGTGACAGCCACTGCCTCGGATGCAAACCGCGCTGTAATCAGGTGGGCGCGGGCCATTACCGGCCGCAAGAAGATATTGGTCTTCAACCACTGCTATCACGGCGCCGTCGATGAGACCTATGTCACCATCGATTCCGGCCGACCGGAAGCGGATCCGGCCCTGATCGGTGAGGTTCGCGACCTTTCCGAGTTCACCAGAGTCATCGAATTCAACGATCTGCCAGCTCTGGAAAGCGCCCTCGAAACGCAGGACATAGCCTGCGTGCTCGCCGAACCCGTCATGACCAATGTCGGCATGGTCCTTCCCGACCCCGGCTACCTCCCCCGCCTGCGCGAGATCACCGCGCGCACCGGGACCTTGCTCGCTATTGACGAGACGCATTGTCTGTCTTCGGGTCCCGGAGGTTACAGCCGCGAGGCGGGGCTTCAGCCTGACGCTCTGGTGGTAGGCAAGCCGATCGCCGGCGGAATTCCTGCAGCCGTTTACGGATTCAGTGCCGCTGTAGCCGCGCGTATTGGCAGCTACCTGTCGGCCCGCCCGCCCGGTCATTCCGGCATTGGAACCACCCTTTCCGGCTCGAAAATTCAACTCGCGCTCATTCGCACCGTCATCGAGAATTACTTTACAAAGGAGGCTTTCGCGCCCCTCGTTAGGCTCGCCGAGAGGCTTGAGAGGGGTATTGCGGATGTCATCATCAAACATGGTTTGCCGTGGCACGTCGTCCGTGTGGGCGCCCGTGTCGAGTTCATGTGCTGCCCCAATCGGCCCCGCAACGGTGGCGAGGCGGCCAAGGTGATCCACCGTCCGATCGATCGGGCCCTGCATCACTACCTCTTGAATCGCGGCCTGATCATCACGCCGTTCCATAACATGTTGCTTATCTGCCCCGCGACCACACAGGAACACATCGACCTCCTGGTGGCTGCTCTTGACAGCTGTGTCGTCGAGTTGCGGGCCTAGGCTCTGGAGTTTGAATGATGACTGTCATGTTCCCGAAACGCGATGCCGAGGCGCGCGCCTTCCTTGATGCCAATCCGGACATCGAAAGCGTCCATATCGTCTGGACCGACATCTGCGGCGTTGCCCGCGGCAAGGTCCTGCGCCGCGATGAAGTAATTCCGGCCTGGAAGGATGGCCGCTTCCTTCCGATTTCTGCCCTCGTCCTCGACGTGACGGGGCAGGATGTGCCGGAGACCGGCCTGGTCTTTGACGAAGGCGACCGCGACATGCTCATGTGGCCTACGCCCGGGAGTATGGTGCGCATCCCCTGGATGGGTGACCCGACTGCACAGTATCTCGCGACAATTCATGATCTCGATGGCACGCCGCACTATGCCGACCCGCGAAATGCCCTTGAAACGATTGTCAACCGCGTCAGGCAGGATCTGAACATGACGCCTGTGGGCGCAGTCGAGCTGGAGTTCTTCTTGATGGACCGCGACTCCGCATTTGCCGGCAGGCCGATGGCCCCCCGGTCACTCATCAATGATCATCGCCCGCAGCACTATCAGGCCTACTATCTTCAGGATCTCGACGACTTTGCGCCCTTCTTCAAGGACCTCTACGCTTATTGCGAGGCCCAGGGCTTGCCCGCCAAGACCCTGATTTCGGAGTATGCGCCTGGCCAGATGGAAATCGTGCTGCGCCACCGGGCCGATGTTCTCAAGGCCTGCGACGAGGCCATCATGCTGAAGCGGCTCATCAAGGCAACCGCCGAGAAGCATGGTATGGCGGCCACCTTCATGGCAAAGCCCTACTCGGAATGGACGGGCTCGGGCATGCACGTGCATGTAAGTCTTGCCGATGCAGAAGGGAACAATCTGTTTGCAGCGGAGGATCCGGCAAGCAACCAGCTACTCCTGAATGCAATCGGCGGCCTCAAGGCTGCAATGGCAGAGTCGATGCTCATTTTTGCGCCAAACGCAAATTCCTACCGGCGTTTCCGCCGCAACTCCTATGCTCCCGTATCTGCAAGCTGGGGTATCAACAACCGCACAGTCAGCCTGCGCATTCCGGCCGGCGCGGCTAATGCATGCCACATTGAGCATCGCCCCTCCGGCGCCGACGCCAATCCTTACCTGGTGATGGGCGCGATCCTGGCGGGCATGCATTATGGCATTACCGAGAAGGTCGACCCCGGCGCATCGGTCAATGGCAACGGCTACGAACGGCGTGCCAAGTACATTCCCGGCAATTGGTTCGACGCCATCGACGCATTCTGGCGCGCCTCCATTCTCAAGGAGTACTTCGGCAAGCCATTCGTCGACACCTACTGCACGATCAAGGAAGTGGAGGCCGATCGCTTCTTCGCCGAACCCACCGTGCGCGACTTTGAGTGGTATCTACGGACGGTTTGACGGATGGGCCGCCAGAATCGCTACTACCGCGGGCCTCCCGCGGAGAACTTCGACGGCACTCGGTTTTTTCTTGACGGCCACCAAGGAACATCAGCCCGGGACTATTTCAAGTGGAACTTGACCGGCTCGCCTAAACCGTGGCCTCGTCGGATCCGCAACAGGTCGTATGCACCACCGCCGGTGCGGGTGGCGGGTGGGATCATGTCCTGCACGTGGATCGGCCACTCGACGCTACTGATCCAGACGCAGGGTCTCAACATTCTCACGGACCCGTTCTTCTCGAATCGCGCCAGCCCGTCGCAGCTGATCGGCCCGAAACGGGTGAGACCCCCCGGCCTCACGCTTGAAGCCCTGCCGCCAATCGACCTCGTTCTGGTCAGTCACAACCATTATGATCATCTCGACTTGCCATCGCTGCAGTCAATCAACCGGAGGTGGGCCTGTCGTATTGTTACGCCGCTGGGCAACGCAGCAATCCTGACGGCGGGTATGGCCGATGCCCGGATCGAAGAACTTGACTGGTGGCAAGCTACAGATGCGGGTGATGTTGAAATCATCGTTACCCCCGCCTTCCACTGGTCAAAACGTACCCTGTTCGACGCAAATCACGCCCTGTGGGGTGCGTTTGCGCTTAAGACTCGTGCCGGGCTGATCTACTTTGCGGGTGATACTGGTTTTGGCGACGGCCGCACATTCCGCGAGATCCGGGAGCGGCTGGGGGCACCGCGTCTGTCGTTCCTTCCGATAGGCGCCTACGAGCCACGCTGGTTCATGAAACACGTACACGTCAACCCCGAGGAGGCGGTCTTGGCGCACCAATTGCTGGGAAGCACCACCAGCATTGCCATACACCACAGCACCATCCGTCTTACCGACGAGGGTTTTGACGACCCTGTGAACGCCCACTGCGAGGCCATCCGAAAGCATCATGTCGCGCCGGATGCATTTCGGATAGTTGATGTTGGTGAAACCCTCACTATCCCCTGACAGAAAATGCTAGGGTCCGGAGGGGATTAGACAGGGACAGGCCATGGCTGCCATCATTGGTTGGGCTCATACACGGTTCGGGAAGCTTGAAGCGGAAACGCTCGAGAGTCTCATCGCCCGCGCGGCCAGGGAGGCTGTCGAGGCGGCCAACATCCGTTTCAAGGAAATTGACGCAATCTACGTTGCCAATTTCGGTGGATTTGAGAAACAATCGTTCCCAGCCGCGTTCGCTCTGGCCGCGCATCCGGAACTGAGGTTTCGCCCGGCGACACGAGTGGAAAACGCCTGCGCAACGGGCAGTGCGGCAGTCCACGCGGCCATTAACGCAATCGGCTCCCACTCCGCTCGATTTGTTCTCGTAATCGGAGCCGAGAAGATGACCACTGCTCCCGCGGCGGCCGTTGGCGACATCCTTCTAAATGCGTCCTACCGGGCTGAGGAAGGCGAGACCCCTGGCGGATTCGCAGGCATCTTCGGCCAGATTGCGGCCGCTTACTTTCAACGCTATGGCGACAAGTCGGAGGCGTTGGCGAGAATCGCAGCAAAAAACCACGCCAACGGAGTGCACAATCCCTTTGCTCAGATCCGCAAGGAACTTACCGTGGAGTTTTGCAACACGGTCTCGGAGCAAAACCCTCTTGTCGCCGGTCCATTGCGCCGCACCGATTGTTCTCCAGTCTCGGACGGGGCGGCGGCGCTGGTCATTTGCGATACCGAAACAGCGATACGGTTTCCCAGGGCAATGCATATCCGCGCCGCCGCCCATGTCCAGGACTACCTGCCGATGTCGGCACGTGAGGTGATTGAGTTTGAAGGCTGTCAAGTTGCCTGGCGCAAGGCACATGCCATGGCCGGAACGGAACTGTCTGACCTGTCATTTGTCGAAACCCACGACTGTTTCACGATTGCTGAGTTGATTGAATACGAGGCCATGGGTCTGACACCAAGGGGCGAAGGCGCCCGCGCCGTTACCGAAGGCTGGACGGCAAGAGACGGCAGAATACCGGTTAACCCGAGCGGCGGGCTCAAGGCCAAGGGACATCCCATTGGTGCCACTGGCGTTTCCATGCATGTGATGGCATCTCTTCAGCTTGCCGGTCAGGCCGGGGACATGCAAGTCAACGCGGCAGACCTCGCTGGCATCTACAATATGGGGGGAACTGCTGTGGCGAACTATGTGACTATCCTTGAGCGGTTGCGCTGACGCATGTTGAACCTGACGACGCATTGGGCCGGGCTGACGTCCCTGGCCATTTTTGTTGTAGCTTACGGATTCGTCGTCTTTGAGGAAGTGACCGAGCTTCGAAAATCAAAGCCCGTGCTTCTCGCCGCCGGCCTGATCTGGACCCTCATCGGCATTGCCTACATGCTGCACGGCAAGAGCGAGGAAGCTCACGACCATGCGCTCCAGACTATTGAGGAATATGGCGAACTGTTCCTTTTCTTGTTTGTTGCCATCACCTACGTCAATACGCTCGAGGAACGGCGTGTCTTTGAAGTCCTCAAGGCTAAACTCATAAACATGGGGCTGGGATACCGTCAGCTCTTCTGGATAACGGGATTGTTAGCCTTCGTGCTCTCCCCCTTGCTCGACAACTTGACGACTTCTCTGGTGATGGGCTCGGTTGTCATGGCGATGGGCGCGCACTCGCCGCGCTTCATTGCCCTGGGCTGCATTAACATTGTCGTAGCAGCGAATGCCGGCGGTGCATTTTCGCCATTCGGCGATATCACCACGTTGATGGTTTGGCAGAAAGGCAAGCTGACTTTTTTTGAGTTCTTCGTGCTGTTCCTGCCCTCCGTGATCGACTGGCTGGTGCCGGCTATCATCATGCACCTGGCGCTTCCCGCATCCCGGCCCGAGGCCATCGTAGAACGAATTACGCTCAAGCCGGGCGCCCGGGTAGTGATTGGGTTGTTTGCCGCGACAATCCTCACAGCCATCTGCTTCAAGAACTTTCTGTTACTGCCGCCCGCCATGGGCATGATGTTGGGGTTGGGCTATCTGCAGATCTGGTCTTACATTCTGAAGAGGCGCGGCCATCGTCGCAACAACACCGACATGATCCTCGACTCGTTCAAGCAGTTTGAAAGAGTCGAATGGGATACCCTTTTGTTCTTCTTTGGCATCATTTTTGCCGTCGGTGGGCTTGGGGTGCTCGGCTATCTCACGGCAGCATCAAAGTTTCTCTATGTGGACTTGGGTCCTACGACTGCCAACATTGTGATTGGGGTGCTCTCGGCAATTGTTGACAACATTCCCCTCATGTTCGCCGTACTCACCATGGATCCAGCCATGTCCGATGGGCAATGGCTGTTGATCACTCTCACAACCGGCGTCGGCGGATCCCTGCTCTCCATCGGCTCGGCAGCCGGTGTTGCCCTCATGGGCCTGTCTAAAGGATCCTACACGTTCATGGGTCACCTGAAATGGGCCTGGGCCATTGCCCTCGGCTATGTGGCTGCCGTTGGCGCGCACATCATCGTCAATGCCAGGCTTTTCTAGTCGCCGTCTTTTGATTTCTTGGTCCGGGCCATCACCTGGTCGATGAGCGCGAGAAACAGTGCCGACACTACAAACGCCATGTGCATGATGGTGAGCCACAGCAGCTGGGTTTCGGTATACTGCGATGCATTGAGAAACACCTGCAGCAGGTGGATTGACGAGATGGCAACGATCGTCGACGCGACCTTGATCTTCAGCGACCCGGCGTCGATCTTGCCGAGCCAGCTCAACTCTCCTTCCGCATTATCGAAGCGGCTGACGAAATTCTCGTAGCCCGAAATGATCACCATGACGACGAGGCTTGCGACCAGTGCTGCGTCGATGAGGCCAAGCATCTTCAGGATTGTGTCGGTATCGCGCAGCACAAATACCTTTGATACGAACTCGACCAATTTGTCGGCAAAGGAAACGGCATAGACCGCCAGGGCCGCGGCCAGTCCCAGGTAGAAGACGACCAGCAACCAGCGTGAGGCCAGAATGACTGCCTCTATCAAGTGTTCGACCCGCTTCAAGTCTGATTCCCCATTCAGTAATGTTCCGTCGAACAAATAGCGGGTTTGCGCCTTGTGGCAAGTGGCGTTGGGCAGGCGACGCACGAGGTGATCTGAACCCCAAGCACACTGACCCTACCGGAAGACCTGACACGTGGACTATGCTGGCGCTGCAGGCAAAGGGATTCTCACTATGCGAAGTCCACAACGAATACAGATCGTCGGCTGCCATGCGGAAGGCGAGGTCGGTGATGTGATCGTCTCTGGTGTGGACCCGCCCCCCGGCAGCACAATCTGGGAACAGTCGCGCTTCATTGCAACGGATGGGCGGCTCCGGAACTTCGTATTGAACGAGCCGCGGGGCGGGGTGTTTCGGCATGTGAATCTGTTGGTACCTCCGAAAAATCCGGCTGCGCAAGCAGGTTTTATAATCATGGAACCGGAGGATACACCCCCGATGTCCGGTTCCAATTGCATCTGCGTCGCAACTGTTCTCCTCGACACAGGCCGCCTGCCGATCACCGGGCCGCAGACGCGTCTTGTCCTGGAAGCACCTGCCGGCCTCGTGGAGATTGTTGCTGACTGTTCGAAGGAGAAAGCTGAGCGCATAACCCTGCGCAACGTGCCGGCTTTTGCCGACCGCCTTAATGCACCGCTCGAAGTCACTGGATTCGGCAGCATCAGCGTCGACACGGCATTCGGGGGCGACAGCTTCGTGATGGTTGACGCGCGTCGATTGGGCTTCGCGCTCACTCCCGACGAGGCTCGCGATATTGCTGTAGCCGGTCGAAAGATCGTGGCGGCGGCCAACGCCCAGATCAAGTTCCGTCATCCGGAGCTCCCCGGCTGGAATCATTTCTCCTTTTGCTTCATGACGGGCCCGCTTGACGCAGGAGATGGCGGCCTCTCGAGCCGTAACGCTTGCGTCATCAACCCCGGAAAGCTCGACCGGTCGCCCACAGGTACGGGCTGTTCCGCGCTGATGGCCGTACTCCATGCCAAGGGCCTGCTGAGAGCCGGTGAAACCTTTGTCGGGCGGTCGATCATTGAAAGCCGGTTCATCGGCCGGATCGTATCCGAGACTACCGTGGCGGGTCGCCCCGCCATCATCCCCTCAATTACCGGCCGGGCCTGGATAACCGAGGAGAAGACCCTGCTCCTTGACCCGGAGGATCCCTGGCCGGACGGCTACCGGATTGCTGATACCTGGCCACGGCTGGTCCAGGATTGACGCCCGACCGGGCAGACTCTCGCCTTGCGAACTTCCAAACAGACCCTACCTGTAGCGGGCAACAAGCTGAAGGGGTGCGGGCATGGCCCTGGTTATTTTCATCATTGGGCTGATAGTATTGATTTTCGGCGCTGAGATTCTTGTCCGCGGTGCCTCGAGACTTGCCCTGTCCTTCGGCATATCGCCGCTCGTCGTTGGCCTGACCATAGTTGCATTTGGGACGAGTTCACCAGAACTGGCTGTCTCGCTGCAGTCAGCCTTCGCCGGCCAGGCGAGTATGGCCGTCGCCAACGCCGTCGGCAGCAACATCTTCAATGTCTTGTTCATCCTCGGGATGTCGGCGCTGATTGTGCCGCTGCTGGTACATGACCAGCTGATCCGCCAGGAAGTGCCGGTCATGATTGGCGTCTCGCTGCTGCTGCCCGCCGTCGCATGGGATGGTGCCATTTCCCGCCTCGAAGGCCTTTGCTTGGTTGCTGTCATGGTCACCTACACGGCCTTTCTCATTGTCCAGAGCCGCCGCAATAACAGGGAACTTGTTGAGGAGTTCGCTGAGGAGATGCCGGATCGTTCGTCGCCATGGCGCAAGCACTGGCTGGTCCAGATTGGTTTGATTGTTGCGGGCGTAGCTCTTCTCGTCCTCGGTTCGCACTGGCTCGTTGATGCGGCCATCGCCTTTGCCCGCTATCTCGAAGTAAGTGAGGTGGTGATCAGTCTCACCGTCATTGCCGCGGGCACATCGCTCCCCGAAGTCGCCACATCTGTCACTGCCGCCTTACGTGGTCATCGTGATATCTCGGTCGGCAACGTCGTCGGCAGCAATATTTTCAACATCCTCGGCGTCATCGGTCCGGCGGCAGCCCTCGTGCCGGGCGGACTTGCGGTTGCGAATGCGCTGATCGTCTTTGATATTCCCGTAATGGTGGCCGTGGCCGTGGCCTGCTTGCCGATCTTCTTCACCGGGAATCTCATTGCCCGCTGGGAAGGGGCGGTATTCCTGATGATGTTCTGCGCCTATACAATCTATCTCATTCTCGCTGCGCAGCGTCACGACGCGCTCGATACCTATAGTCTCGTCCTCGGTACAGTCGTGCTCCCCGTCCTCGCTCTGACAATTGCAGTTGTCACCCTGCGCGAATGGCGACAGCGCAGGCGTCCGGTCTGAACCACAGGACTGAGGCCCGTCAAGACGGATGCGAGCGGCATCGCCGGTCGACGGCTGGGACATGGCTCGCCTGACAACAAGGCTACCGCGCGAGCCAGCCCCCATCGACGGCGATGGTTGTGCCGGTGACATAGCCGCTGGCGGGGGAGGCAAGAAACAGGACCGCCGTCGCGAGATCCTCCGGCTTGCCCCACCGCGCCATTGGAATGCGATCCAGGATTTGCTGGCTTCGCGTGACGTCGGCTCGGAGGGCTGCTGTGTTTTCGGTCACCATGTAGCCGGGGACGATTGCATTGACCGTAACGCCATGGGCAGCCAGTTCATTGGCCATGGCCCGCGTCAGACCCACTATGCCGTGCTTGCTGGCTGCATAGGCGGCCACTCGAAATCCGCCCTGAAAGGATAACAACGATGCGACGTTGATGATGCGGCCGGCGCGGCCCGCATGAACCATGCCTCGTGCTATTTTCTGACTGAGCAGATACGGGCTGCGCAAATTGACGTCGAACACACTGTCCCAGTCGGCACGACTGTGCTCAAGAACACCCGAACGGCGGATGATGCCGGCATTGTTGACGAGGATGTGCACGGCACCCGCGGATTCGACTCGCCGATCCAGGTCTGCCGGACTCGAGAGATCGCAGATGATCTGTTCAAACGTCCGCCCCGTCGCCAACACCCTCGCGCGCGTCTCGGGCATCTCCCGCGAGCCGAGTCCGACGATATCTGCCCCGGCGGCGGCCAGTGTCTCGGCCATTGTCTGGCCCAATCCGGTTCTCGCTCCCGTCACCAGTGCAACCTTGCCTGACAGGTCGAAAAGCCTTGCGGCCGCAGGTGTCATTTTCAGCGGACCTTGCCGCGCGCCGCGACGGGCCAGGTGACTTCAACGAGGTCGTCACGAATGCCGTGAACTTCGTCATTCATGTTACTCACGGAACAGCAGTGATTCGGAATGACGTTGACGACTTCACCCACCGCGGGGCGGCGACTGCATGCGCTCAAATCGACGATCGCATGTTCCTCCGACAGGCCGGAGATGAACGCACCGGGATAGTCCGCGAGTCTGCCATAGTGCTTGACATAGTACTGATCGGAAGTGAGCACCTTGGAGCCGCTGTCCAGAACTGCGCGGTCGGCGGTCGGACGGCTCACGACCATCGCTCTGACGAACATGGCACAGTCGTCCCAAGACGCAACGCCGGAATGTACCATCATCACGTCATTGTATACGTAAGTGCCGGCGCGGTGTTCGGTCATCATCGGCAGTTCTCCGAGCCGATTGAGTGCCGGCGTACCGCCACCGGATACGACCGGAAGAGCAATGCCTGCGTGACGGAAGATGTCAATGGCACGGTTGAAGAACGCGGCCGTATGGGATGCTGTATTCGGGAAAACCATGAGTCCCTCGAAGGCGATATTGGGCAGCCGCATTGCAAACTGCGCAAGTTCGAGCGCTTCGTCCGGCGATTGGACGCCGTTCCGCCCGAAGCCGGTGTCGCACTCGATGAGCACGGGAACATCGCGGCCATGTCGCCGGCCAGCCCGCGACAGGCCTGTCAGTACCATTTCATTGTCGGCAACCGTGGCCAGCCGGCCAACACGGGCAGACAGTTCCATCAGTCGTTCTGTCTTGCGTTCGCCGACAATGTTGTAGGTGATCAGATAGTCTTCGCAAACGCCTGCATCGATGAACACTTCTGCCTCGGCAAGTTTCTGGCAGGTGAGCCCCACCGCGCCTGCTGAGATCTGGAGTTTGGCGATTGCGGGGATCTTGTGGGTCTTGATATGTGGGCGGTTACTTAGGCCGTGACTGGAGATGACATGCTGGGTGCGAATGATATTGGCCTCCATGCGATCGAGCATGATCACCACGGCCGGCGTATCGAGATCCTCAAGGCGCATCCCGGTTACCCCAATAATATTATTATCAGATGAATTGTCGCACGGCATTAGCTCACGCTAATGCCGTGCTCGCTGGTCTTCAGAATCCCTTGCCAAGGAACTGGTCCACATTGCTTGCGTCGACCTGATGAGTCGGCAGGATGATTTCCTTGTCGAGCTTCTCTCCCTTGGCGATCTTGTAGCCGTACTGAATGCCCTCCGGCGCTACGAAATGGTAGGTGAATGTTGCCACCATTTTGCCCGCCTTGATCGCATCATAGGCAGCATTCTCGCCGTCAATACCCACCACCATGACGCCGTTCTGGCGGTTCGCCGCCTCAAGAGCAGTGACTGCGCCGAGGGCCATGTCGTCATTATGCGCGTAGACGAGCTGGATTTCGCCTTCCTTGAACCTCTGTAGCGTATCCTCCATGAACTTGATTGCCGGTTCACGCACATAGTTTGCGACCTGGCTCGCAACGATCTTCACGTCCGGGCATTCCTTTTCGATCGTCGCGACGAAGTAATCATGCCGGTCGACCGTCGCCGAAGCACCTGCCGTACCCTGAATCTCGACGACATTGCCCTTTCCGCCCAGCACCTTGCACACATAGGAGCCCGCGGATTGGCCAATCAGCTTGTTGTCGGCACCAATATGCAACGTGACGTCGGTATTGACCTTGCGATCGAGCGTGACGACGGGGATACCGGCGTCCATGGCCTGTTTGACAACCGGAGTCAGGGCATCGGCCGTAACCGGGCTAATGATCAAGGTCTTGATACCCTGGGCCATCAGGCTTTCGACGTCGGCTACCTGCTTGGCGGCCGTGTTCTCACCATTGGTGATGATCAGTTCCACATCTGGCAGACTGGCTTCGGCATACTTCCTGTTGCCTTCAACCATGTTGACACGCCATGAACTTTCCATCGTGCCCTGAGAAAAGCCGATCTTGATCCTGTCATTCGCCAGTACCGGTGCATTGACTGCCACCACTGAAGCGGCCATTGCCACGAGCAGATGGCCATAGCGAGCTTGTCCTTTCATCACTACCTCCCTCGAGTGCCCGCCGGCGTGATTGCCGGACCAAGGCGTTGTCATCCGCGCGGACCCGCGGAATTCTCTCTGCGTCGCGTCATCTCGAACAGGACCGCAGCGACAATGATGGCGCCCTTGACGATTTGCTGAGTGAAGGGCGAGACGCCGAACAGATTAAGAATGTTGGCAAGGACTGCGATGATTGCCGCTCCGAGAATGGTGCCGCTGACCCGGCCCTCGCCGCCAAACAAACTGGTGCCACCGATTACTGTGATGGCAATGGCTTCGAGCTCGAGGCCCATTCCTGCAACAGGCTCCCCGACCGTGAGCCGCGAAACAAAGATCAGCGCAGTCAGGCCCGCCAGCAATCCGCTGATCACATAGACGGTGAACACTGTTTGTCCGACACTGATCCCCGAAAGCCGGGCGGCCTCCGGATTGCTGCCGACGGCATAGACGTTGCGGCCAAGGGCAGTGTAGCGGAGGATGAAACCCGCCAGGGCAGCCACTGCAGCGAAGACCCAAACCGGTACCGGGATGCCGATCATGTGACCTTGGCCGAGCCAGGCGAAGTCGTTGGCAACGTCGCGGAAATGGATGGGGTGACCGCCCGACATCGTCATCGCTAACCCGCGCCCCATGACCATCGTGCCCAGCGTCATGATGAACGGCGGAATGCGGCCGACTGCAACTCCAGTACCATTGATGGCCCCGAAGGCACTGCCGATGGCCAATCCGGAAATGATCACCAACGGGATCGGCACTCCCGCATCGAGCAGCATTGCCGACACCACAGCAACGACGGCGACAATCGATCCGATCGACAGATCGATGCCCGCCGTCAGGATTACGAAGGTCATTCCGATAGAGACGATCCCGAACAGCGCCACTTGACGCATGACATTTATGAGATTGAACGGATTGAGGAACGCATCCGACACCATGGCGGCCACCGCGCACATGATGAGCAACACCCAGATGAGTCCGGAGACGCGGAACGTCGTCAGGGTGCGCAGGACCGCTGCAGCTGAGCCGAGCCTGATCACGGGCTTTCCCCTCTCGCTCGTGTTTTCGACGGCGTTCATGGCGATGCCGGCGTCGCCGGCTGAGCGCCGCCCAGTGCCGCCGTCATGAGAACTTCCTCGCTTGCATCCTCGCGCCTGAAGTGGCCGGCGATTTGCCCTTCATGCATGACGATGATCCGGTCACTGAGGCCGAGTACCTCCGGAAGTTCCGATGACACCATGACAATGGCAGCTCCCTCTTCATCGGCGAGTTGAACGAGCAGCTGATAGATCTCCCGCTTGGCGCCAACATCCACTCCACGGGTTGGTTCATCAATCAGCAGCACGTGGCAGCGCGCGTTCATGCTGCGGGCAATGAGACACTTCTGTTGATTTCCGCCCGAGAGCTGGCCGATGATTGCTTCGCGATGGGGGGTCCTGATATTGAGCCGGGCGATCAGGCTGTTTGCAACCTTGCGCTCCCGCCGCCGGCTTAGCACGGCATGCTTGCTGACACGATTGAGACCGGCGATGGTAATGTTGAAGGCAACGCTTTGCGGCAGAAAGCAGCCCAGCGTCTTGCGATCCTCTGGCAGAAGGCCAAGACCCTGTCGGATGCTGGCGCGAGGAGTCCTGGGGCGAACGACTCTGCCCCGCAGCCGATAGCTCTTGCATTCGCAGGGATCCGCTCCGATCAGAGCCCGCAGCAACTCCGATCGCCCGGAACCGGCCAGACCGCAGACTCCGAGGATCTCGCCTTGCCGGACGAACAGGTTGACGTCGAACAGGATGCCCCGCCGGTTCAATCCCTCAACTGCCAGCGCAACTTCACCCTCACGGCGCCTTCTGGCCGGATAGATATCGGTGATTGGCCGGCCGACCATCATCGCGATCAGGCCCTGGCTATCGAGTCCAGTAACAGGCCGGCAGCTAACCACCTGACCATCGCGCAGGACCGTCACGCGATCGCAGATTGCGAATACCTCTTGCAGGCGATGCGAAATGTAGACGAAACTGACACCTTCACCTGATAGCTTGCGGATGATTTTAAACAAGCGGTCGAGCTCGGCACCGCCAAGTACCGCCGATGGTTCGTCAAGGACGACGAGCTGGGCATTGCGCGAAAGGGCGCGCGCAATTTCGACCATCTGGCGTTGGGCGATGCTCAGATCGGTGACGCGTGCACCGGGGTTGACGGCGAACCCGAGCCGGCGGAGGATTTCTGTGCCGCTGCGGTGAGCCTTGGGCCAGTCGATCATGCCGAACTTCGTTCGTGGCAATCGGCCCATCCACAAGTTCTCGGCAACACTGAGATGCGGTGCCAGCGTGGTTTCCTGGTAGATCACCGACACGCCAAGCTCGAGCATCTGGGCGGGGGTCGGCCGGCTAATGGCTCTGCCCATGACGATCACTTCCCCGCTATCGGCGTGATGCGCGCCCGCAAGCACCTTGATCAAGGTCGACTTGCCTGCCCCGTTCTCTCCGACCAGCCCGTGAACCTCGCCCTGCGTGACCCTGAAATCAACGTTCTGGAGGGCAGTGACACCGGGATAGGCCTTACTGACACTCTTCATCTCGAGAATGACGTTCTCTGACACGGGGGTAAGGGCCTCGCGGTTGCTGGAAAAACTCATTTCTTATTATCTTATTATCAGATAATATAACAAGAGTTGTCAAGCCTCATCGGTTACCCATACTCTGCGACCACTCTAATGAATCAGCCCAACCCCAGATTCGCGCTTGGCAGGGCCCCGAAGCGCAACCTGTTCGCCCATGTGGTCGAGAGCCTCGGCACGCGAATTGTCAAGGGCGACTTGAACCCGGACTCGCCATTTCCGAAGGAAGCGGATCTGGGTCGTGAATTCGGTGCGAGCCGGTCGGTTATCCGCGAAGCAGTGAAAGCGCTGGCGGCACGCGGTCTGATCGAATCGCGTACCAAGACCGGCATAAGGGTGCTGGAGCCGATGCATTGGAACCTCCTCGACGCCGATGTCCTGAATTGGCGCTACAGCACCATGCCGCAGCCCCAATTCTACGGAGAACTGTTCGAGATCCGCCAGATGATCGAGCCCCAGGCGGCCGCCCTTGCGGCGCGACGTGGAACGGCAAGGGAGATCGACGCTATCGGCGAGGCCTATGCCGCGATGGAAGCGGCGAGTCTGAATATGATCTCCGGGGTTGAGGCTGATCTCTTGTTCCATCGCTCGATCCTGGCCGCGAGCCATAACGCGCTATTGCTCCAGATGGGCAATCTCATTGCCGTTGGCCTTTACATCGCTCACCGCATCTCAACTGAGTCCTTCACGGTGTTCCTGCCAAGGCACAACGCGGTACTTGAGGCAATCCGCAAGCGCGACGACGTATCCGCAAAGCAGGCCATGGAACTGTTGCTGTCAGAAACACTCATATTCATGGAGCGACATATCGCTGGCACTTCGGCACCTGCGTAAATGCCAGCTTGCAAGTGCGCCTTCACGCCACCGACCAGCCGCCGTCAACAAGGATGTTCGCGCCGGTGATGAAAGATGCCGCCGGCGAAGCAAGAAACACCACGGCCCCTGCCACATCGATCGGCTCGCCGATGCGACGAAGCGGAATATGGTTCAGGACCTGCTGGCGGAACTGCGGGTCGGCAAGTGCTGGCTGGGTTCCGTCGGTATGAATGAATGTCGGGGCCACACTGTTCACGGTGATCGCATAAGGTGCCCATTCATATGCGAGGCATCGCGTCATGTGATTGATTGCGGCCTTCGACATGCAATAGACCGTTTCGCCGCGCAGCACGACGCTCCCGGCCTGTGAGCTGATGTTGATGATGCGCCCGCCCTTGCGGGGGATCATCAGCTTGGCCACGGCCTGGGTCGTGAAGAATGTGCCCTTCAGATTGATGTTCATCGTGTAGTCGAAATCCTCTTCACGAACATTCTCGGCGAGGTTTTCGGGGCCGATGCCCACATTGTTGACCAGCACATCGATGTGGCCGAAGGCTGCCGCCGCTTCGGCAACAGCCGTTCGCACACCGTCAAGATCGGCCAGGTCCATTCTCACCGACAGAGCTTGGCGTCCCAAGGCCTTGATCTCGTCTTCGGTATCGACACAGGCTGGCGGGTTACGCACACCGAGGATCACGTTGGCGCCTGCAGCAGCACAGGCCAGTGCACACGCCTTGCCGATACCTCTGGACGCCCCCGTCACAAGCACGACCCTATCCTTCAGGCTGAAGTCTGGCGCGGCACTATTCTCCAATCGAGCCTCCTGTTCGCGATGTTTCAGTCTTCGACTCCTCGCGCCGGAGTCGGAAGCAACGTGTTGCTCAAAATATTATTATAAGATAAATATATCTGTAAAGTGCCGTGACATTGTTCGGGATTTCCGACTCCCTGCGCCGTCGCGTGCAAATTGGAAAGTTTGACCACTCGAAGCATGCGCGCTGCTTCGAGCGGGAGGGTTGTGCGGAGCTTGCTTTCGCCAGTTCCAACAATGAAAGGCATCGAAGGCTCGGTTCGGCAATCACACCGCCGGACTCGACATCTCTTGTGTATTGCCCTGCGCCCTCAAGTGATATGGAATGGTGAACAGGGTAATCTTGCCCGCACAAAAGGAGCCGCGACCAATGCGGCCCGGTAATGAGGAAAGGAAGCGTCATGAGTTTGAGCCGCCGCACCGCCGGCCTGATGGCCGTCGCCATACTTGTTCTCACGCCCATGATTTCGTCGGGGTACGCTCAGGACAAGATCGTACGCATTGGTACGGAAGGCGCCTACCCTCCGTTCAATTTCATCGATCAAAGTGGCAATCTCGCCGGTTTCGATGTCGAGATCGGAATGGCACTATGCGAGAAGATGCAAGTGAAATGCGAACTCGTCGCCCAGGATTGGGACGGAATCATTCCCGCGCTTGTTGCCGGCAAGTATGACGTGATCATTGCCTCAATGTTCATTACCGACGAGCGCAAGAAGATCGTCAGCTTTACGGATCCCTACTACGCCGCCGCCATGACCCATGTCACCGCTAAGGATTCCGACATCAAGGAATTCACTGATGCCGCGCTGGCAGGCAAGGCAGTGGGTGCGCAATCGTCTACCACTCAGGCGGAGTATGTTCAGAAAACTTATCCCAGTGCCGACATCCGCCTGTACAAGACACAGGATGAAGCCAATCTCGACATGGCCAATGGCCGCTTGGACGTCATGGTCGGCGACGTCATCCCGATGCTCGAGTGGACGACCAAGACAGAAGACGGAAAATGCTGCGAGATCGTTGGTGAACCGATTACCGATAAGGCCTTCGTCGGCGAAGGTGTTGGCATGGCGGTTCGCCAGGAAGATAACGAGCTGCGTGAAAAGTTGAACAAGGCGCTCGCCGACATCATTGCTGATGGCACCTACAAGGCAATCAATGACAAGTACTTCGCCATCAACGTGATGACGATGAAGAAGGACTGACACTGTGGCGGGACTTGGTGGGCGGAGAACCTGCCATCCCGCCCGGCCACTTGAGGAAGGGGGTGAGCCGTGTTGGAGCTCTTTGCGTATGGCGATACGGGATGGGGTGACGAGCTCCTGAAGGGGTTCGGTGTTACAATTGCGTTGGCGGTTGTAACCTTGCCTGTCGGCATCCTGATCGGCTTTCTGATCGCCCTCGCCTCAATGTCGGCAAACCCCGTTCTGCGCTGGATCGGTATTGGCTACACGACGATCTTCCGCGGCGTGCCCGAGCTGCTGACGCTGTTCACCGTCTATAACGGTGCCGCCCTGATCCTCAATCGCCTTGCCAGAATGGCCAATCCCGAGGCGGGCTTCGTCGAGCTATCGCCGTTCGTTGCCGGTGTTGTGGCGCTGGGACTGGTGTTTGGCGCCTTCTCGGCCGAGGTGTTGCGCGGCGCCTTCCAGGCGCTCGACAAAGGCCAGATCGAGGCCGGCTTCGCCGTAGGCATGCGCCGCTTGGACGTCTTCAGGCGCATCAAGCTGCCCCAGGTATGGCGCTTCGCCCTGCCCGGACTTGGCAATCTCTGGGTCAACCTGGTCAAGGACACCGCCCTTGTCTCAATCATCTCGCTCAATGACTTGATGCGCATGACCCAAGTGGCCGTGGGCTTCACCAAGCTGCCATTCACATTTTATCTGACGGCCTGCCTCGCCTACTGGGCGGTCTGCGCCCTCTCCGAAGTGGCTGCTGCCAAACTTGAAGTGCGCGCCAATCGCGGCATTCGGAGGGCATGAACCATGGCCTTCATCGATGTCATCATCGAGTTCTGGCCTCGGCTCCTGCATGGCCTCGGACTCACCCTCCTGCTCACCGGGCTTTCGGCGGCACTGGCTGCCGCCTTCTCCCTCCCGCTCGCCATTTTCCGGGTTCGTGCCGGAACGCTCGCCCAGCTGCCGCTGCGCCTCTACATTTCCTTCATGCGCGGCACCCCGCTGCTGGGCCAGCTGTTCCTGATCTATTACGGAGCTGGCGAGTTCCGCTCCGCGCTGCAGGCAGTCGGACTGTGGGGCTTCTTCCGCGATCCATTCAATTGTGCCGTGCTTGCCTTCACCCTGAATTCGACCGCCTATCAGATCGAGATACTGCGCGGCGGTCTCATGGGCGTGCCCGCCGGTCAGATTGAGGCCGCCAAGGCAATCGGCATGAATGCTCTCCAGGCTTACCGCCGGGTGATCCTGCCGCACACGTACCGGATTGCCCAGCCCGCCCTCGGCAATGAGATCATCCTGCTGATGAAAGGCAGTGCCGTGGCGAGTGTCATTACAATCTTTGATCTCATGGGTGAGACCAAGACCATATTCGCCAAGACATTCGACTTTTCCATCTATCTCTGGGCGGCCGTCATCTATCTTGCCGTCACTGCAGTCTTCGTGCGCGGCTGGCGCTATCTCGAAAAGCTGCTCAACCCGCACCTGGCCGGGCATGCCCCGGCCGGCGCTCCCCACCCCGCCATGGGCATGAGGTAAGGTCATGAACAAGGAAGCCAGCAGCACCCTGATCGTCGAGGACATCCATAAGTCCTTCGGGCCGGTGGAGGTGCTCCGCGGCATCTCCCTGACCGCCAGGGAGCACGATGTGATCTCGATCCTCGGCTCATCGGGATCGGGCAAGAGCACCTTCCTGCGCTGCATCAACCTCCTCGAAATGCCGAGTTCGGGCCGAATCCACCTTCACGGCGATCACATCGAGATAATCAAGGATCGCCACGGTAACCCCAGGCCCAAGGACCAGCGCCAGGTCGAGCACATGCGCACCAAGCTCGGCATGGTTTTCCAGCAATTCAACCTCTGGACCCACATGACGGTGCTCGAAAATGTCATGGAAGGGCCGATTACCGTGCTCAAGCAGCCCAGGACCGAGGTGAGAGACCGCGCCGAGGCCATGCTGGCCAGGGTGGGGCTCGCCGAGCGCAAGAACTTCTATCCATCCGGCCTGTCGGGCGGCCAGCAGCAGCGCGTGGCGATCGCGCGCGCCCTTTGCATGGAGCCCGATGTCATGCTCTTCGACGAGCCGACCTCGGCTCTGGACCCGGAACTCGTGGGCGAAGTGCTGCAGGTGATGCGCAAGCTCGCCGAGGAAGGCCGTACCATGATCGTGGTGACGCACGAGATGGGCTTCGCGCGCGATGTCTCAAGCGAGGTTGTCTTTCTGCACAAGGGTCAGATCGAGGAGCAGGGGCCGCCGTCACGGATGTTCAAGGAACAGAAGTCGGAGCGTTTCCGGCAGTTCCTGTCAAAGACCCGCTGAGAGGATGTGAAGTGAGCACCGCATACAACCAGCCGCTGGGCGGCAACGAGATGCCGCGCTTTGCTGGCCCCGCCACCATGATGCGCCTGCCATCTCAGAGTACCGCCGCCGGCCTCGACGTTTGTTTTGTCGGCGTGCCCATCGACATCGGCGCATCCAACCGGTCCGGCACTCGCCACGGGCCGCGCCAGATCCGCGCTGAGAGTTGCATGCTCAGACCCTACAATATGGCAACCAGAGCAAAGCCCTTCGAGTCCCTGCAAGTCGCTGATATCGGGGACGTGGCCATCAACACCTTCGACCTGAAGAAAACCGTGGGCATCATCGAGCACGCCTATGACGTGATCCTCTCGCACAAGTGCGTACCCCTGACCCTCGGTGGCGATCATACCCTGACGCTCCCCATCCTCCGCGCCATGCGCAAGGCCCATGGTCCGGTGGCCTTGATCCACGTCGATGCTCACGCCGACATCAATGACGAGATGTTCGGCGAGAAGATCGCCCACGGCACGCCGTTCCGCCGCGCCGTCGAAGAAGGCCTCCTCGCCTGTGACAAGGTCTTCCAGATTGGCTTGCGCGGGTCCGGCTACTCGCCCGAAGATTTCGATTGGCCGCGCAAGCAGGGTTTCACTGTCGTGGAAGCCGAGAAGTGCTGGTACAAGTCGCTTGCGCCGCTGATGGACGAGGTGCGGCTCAAGATCGGCGATCATCCGGTCTACCTCACCTATGACATAGACAGTCTCGATCCGGCCTTTGCACCAGGCACCGGCACAGTGGAAGTGGCCGGCCTCACCACTTGGCAGGCGCTGGAAATCATCCGTGGCTGCCACGGCCTCAATCTGGTCGGAGGCGACCTTGTCGAAGTGTCGCCTCCTTTCGATCCATCAGGGAACACGGCACTGATCGGCGCCAATTTCCTGTTCGAGATGCTGTGCGTGCTGCCCGGCGTCCAGTATGGAGCCTGAACCATGGCGACCTGCGGCGAAGTTCTGGTGAAACTGCTCGAGGCCTATGGCGTCGAACTGATTTTTGGTATCCCGGGCGTGCACACCGTGGAACTCTACCGCGGCCTGCCGCAGACGCGTATCCGCCATGTCACACCGCGCCACGAGCAGGGAGCCGGCTTCATGGCCGACGGTTACGCACGCGTGACCGGCAAGCCTGGTGTCTGCTTCATCGTCACCGGCCCCGGCATGACCAACATTGCCACTGCCATGGGACAGGCCTATGCCGATTCGATCCCGATGCTGGTGATCTCGGCAGTCAATGCCCGCAACCAGCTCGGCATGCAGCAGGGCCGCCTGCATGAGCTGCGCGATCAGCAGGGCCTGGTTTCGGGCGTTGCCGCTTTCAGCCATACCATTCTCGACCCGAGCCAGCTGCCAGGCATTCTCGCCTGCGCCTTCGCCGTCTTCGCCGCCCAGCGCCCGCGTCCGGTGCATATTGAGATTCCCCTCGATGTCATTGTAGCCAGCATGCCGGACGCCGCGGCCAGAGCCTGGACCTTGCCCACGAGGCCCGGCCCCTCTCTCGATGCCGGACGCGAGGCCGCTTCGATGCTTTCGCGGTCGCAGCGCCCACTGATCGTGGTGGGAGGCGGGGCCGCCAATGCCGCTGCCGAGGTCCGCGCCATTGCCGAGCACCTCGATGCGCCCGTCTTTATGACGATCAATGGCAGGGGCATTCTGCCGCCGGGCCACCCCCTCGCGCTGGCAGGCAATCTCGGCATGGCTCCGCTTCGCGCCGAACTCGCCGCTGCCGACGTTGTCCTCGGCATCGGCACCGAGTTCGGCGAGACCGAGATGTATCCCGAGCCGCACCCGGTCGAAATCAGCGGCTCGCTGATCCGCATTGATATCGATCCCCTCCAGCTGACCACGGCCTTGCCGGCGGCCCTGCCGATTGCCGCCGATGCCAGGCTCGCCTGCGCGGCCGTTCTCTCGGCGCTGCGCGAACTGTCGAAGCCGGTTGCACGCGATGGTGCCGCCAGGGCCAAAGCCCTCCGTAGTGCCGTCCAAGGCTCGCTCTGGCCTGCTTGCACAGTCCATCGGCGCCTGCTGGAGACCGTGATGGCGGTGCTGCCCGATGCCATCGTGGCCGGCGACCAGACCGAGCCGGTCTATGCCGCTAACCAGTTTCACCAGCCGCCACGTCCGCGCTCCTATTTCAATTCAAGTACCGGTTATGGCACGCTGGGCTACGGCTTGCCCGCCGCATTCGGCGCCAGATTGGGCGCGCCGTCACGGCCAGCCGTGTGTCTCATCGGCGATGGTGGCCTGCAATTCTCGTTGCAGGAACTGGCCACCGCTGTCGAGGCCGGCATCGCGGCGGCCGTGGTCGTCTGGAACAACCGCAGCTACGGGGAGATCAAGGCCTACATGGCCGAGCGCAACATTCCCCAGATCGGCGTCGACATCTTCACGCCCGATCTCGTGGCATTGGCTCGCGCCATGGGCTGCGAAGCGGCCGCGCCCGACAGCATCGACTCGCTGAAACGCGAGCTTGCCGCCTCGCCCACCCGCAATGTGCCGACACTCATCGAAATTCGTGAAGGTTCCCCCCTGGCCGCCGCGCTCGCTGTCCCGGCGGGAACATGAAGATCCTCGTGCTCGGCGCCGGCGTGGTGGGAACGGCCGCCGCCTACTGGCTGGCGCGCGACGGGCACGCTGTGACACTGGTGGATCGCCACCCCGGCCCGGCCATGGGCACGAGCCAAAGCAATGCCGGCCTTGTTTCCCCGGGCGACGCCACCGCCTGGGCGTCACCTGCCGCTCTGAAGACCTTCATCAGGTCGCTTTACACGCCGGGCCTTGGAATCAAGATGCGGCCAAGCTTCGATCCCATGTTCCTGAGATGGGTCATGCGTTTCCTGTTTCAGTGCACCCCGGCGCGCGCCCATGCCAACACTGAGGTGAAGCTGCGCCTCGCCCTCTATGCCCGCCAATGCATCAATGCCATCGCTGACGAAACCGGCATTGCCTATGACCAGCGCCGCAACGGCATTCTCTATTTCTTCCGGTCGCAGGCGAGCCTCGATGCTGGTGCCAGGCACATGCAGTTCCTGGCTGACCACGGTCTCACCATCGAGCTGGTCGGCCGCGACCGGCTGGCGGAGCTCGAGCCCGGCCTCGCCGCCGTCAAGGATCATTTGGCCGGCGGCGTCTTCTCGCCCATGGACCAGACCGGCGACTCGCGCCTGTTCACCGATGGCCTGTGGGCGTGGTGCCGGGACAGGCTCGCGGTCACCGCCGCCTTCGATACCACCGTCACCGGCTTCGACATCGAAGGCAGCCGCGTCAGGAACGTCGTGACATCGAAAGGCTTGCTCCCCTGCGACGCCGTTGTCATCTCGCTGGGCCCGGAGAGCGGCCTGTTTGGCAAGCACCTGGGCATCGATCTGCCGGTCTATCCCGTCAAGGGCTACACGGCGACGATCGAGCTCAGGGATCCGCAGACGGGCCCCACCATGGGTGGCGTCGATGAGGATCGCCTGATTGCCTATTCCCGCCTCGGCAACCGTCTGCGGCTAGCTGCGACCGCCGAGTTCGCCGGCTTCGACCGCGGCCACCGCCCGGCCGATTTCGCCAGCCTGTTCCGCACCGCACATGAACTGTTTCCCGGGTGCGTTGACCAGTCGAGCGCCGTGCTGTGGGCCGGCCTCAGGCCGATGACGCCGAGTTCGGTGCCGATCCACGGCCGCGCCCGATACGGCAATCTCTATCTCGACACCGGCCACGGCCATGTTGGCTGGACCATGGCCTGTGGCTCCGGGAAACTGCTTGCCGACCTGGTCGCCGGCCGCGCGCCGGACATCGATCCGCAGGGCCTGCTTTATCGCAACTAGGAACACCGCATGGCCGGCCCGCAAGTCACCGTCGATCTCGGCCGCATCGAGCGCAATGCCCGCACCATCGTTGCGCGCTGTGCCCAGTCGGGGATCAGCGTTTTTGGCGTCACCAAGGGCACCTGCGGGATGCCGCAGGTTGCCCGGGCGATGCTCCGCGGCGGCGTGACCGGCATCGCCGAATCGCGTTTCGAGAACATCCATCGCCTGCGCGATAGCGGCATCGATTGTCCCATCATGCTGCTGCGCAGCCCACCGCTGGCGCGCGCCGAGGATGTTGTGCTCAATGTCACGGTCTCCCTGCAGTCGGAGCTGGCGACGATCCGCGAAGTCTCCCGCGTGGCCGAGCGGCTCGGACGGGTGCACGACATTGTCCTCATGGTCGATCTCGGCGACCTGCGCGAAGGCATCTGGCCGAGCGAACTTCTGCCCGTCGTCGAGCAGGTCATGGCGCTCAAGGGGGTGCGGATCGCCGGCGTCGGAACCAATCTCACCTGCTTCGGCGCCATCATTCCGACCGAGGAGAATCTCGGTCAGCTGGTGGCCCAGGCCTACAAGGTCGAACGCCTGACGGGCTGTCAGCTCGACTGGGTTTCCGGCGGCAACTCCTCGTCCCTGCCGTTGCTGCTCGCCGGGCGCATGCCGGCGGGCATCAACAACCTGCGGATCGGCGAGGCCATTCTGCAGGGCGGCCGCGACACCTTCCTCGATCGTCCCTGGGCAGCGCTCGAACCCGATGCCTTCACTCTCAGCGGCGAACTTCTCGAGGTCAAGGTCAAGCCGTCGCTGCCGATCGGCGACGCGGGCGTTGACGCCTTCGGCCAGCGGCCGCGCTTTACTGACGAAGGTGACCGGCTGCGCGGCATTGCCAATATCGGGCGCGAAGACGTGATCGTCGAGGGTCTCGTTCCGCTCAGGCCCGGCGTGCGTGTGCTCGGCGCCTCGAGCGACCATCTGGTGCTTGATCTGACGGATGTGACACCGCCGCCGCAGGTGGGCGACCGTCTGGCATTCCAGATGAATTACGGTGCACTGTTGACCGCAATGACATCGGAATATGTGGAGAAGGTACCGATGCTTGATGTAGCGGAGGCGCCCCGGCAGCGTCTCGTCTCGATCACTGCGGACCCTGTTGCCTCCGGCCTGATCGCCGGCCTCGACCTGCAGACGCGGCTGAGCGCCATCGGCTACACGGTCGTGCCGGCCGGGCAGGCCGATGCCATTGCCTTGACGATCGGCGTGAGCCGGATGGTGGCGGTTGAGACGCTCCGCCGCCTCCCCGCCGGCGATGCCATGGGATTGCTCTGGATCGACAGCCGCGCCGCCTTGCAGCCATGTGAAGGGGCCACTCCCGCCGATCACAGCGCTCTTCGCTGCATCGTGGAGGAACTCACGCCGCAGCTGTCGCCGGAGAACATCGTGCTGATCGGCCTGCGTGAGGCCGACGCCGGCGAGGCCGGCTTCCTCCGTTCTTCGCGTCTCACCGTCTTCACCATGGTCGACATCGATGCCCGCGGCATGCGCGACGTGATGCGCGAGGCAATCCGCATTGCCAGAGCCGGCACGCGCGGCTATCACGTGCACTATTCCCCCGAGGTCACCGATATGCGCAACTGGGACCATGGCACCGGCGGGCTCACCGTGCGCGAGACTCACCAGGCCATGGAAGCGGTGGCCATGGCTGGCGGGCTGCGATCGCTGAACGCCTCATCCATCTCACCGCACCAGCCGCCATCGGTCATCGAGACGACAGTGCATGCCATCCTGTCGGCGCTGGGCAAAAAGATCTTCTGAGCGCTGAGCCGGTCCGCGCCAATGCAAAAGGACCCGCCGGCAGCAGGCTGCGGCGGGTCCGAACTGGTTGCGGGAAGAGGATTTGAACCTCTGACCTTCAGGTTATGAGCCTGACGAGCTACCGGACTGCTCCATCCCGCGTCAAAGGTGAGCGGGTATGTAGCAATCGAATCTGCCTTTGTGAACCCCCGCTGGCAAAGTTTTTTGACGCTTTGATGCACGCATTGCCGCCGCTCGCCGGTAGCTGAACCGGCGGTGCACGCCACCCCCGGTTCGGGCAAAACTCCGCCGCTGGTGGTTCCGGGATCAGGCGGCCGGAACCGGGGAGATGAGGGGCTGGCGCGGCGGCCTTTCGCCACTCAAAAGGGTAAGGCAAAGCATGTGGCCCCTGGGGCCGCCACGCCGCGGGATTTTGGCCGCTCGTTCCGGGACTTCGGGACCCGTTGCCGGGACCGTAGCATCCGCGCCGTCCACCTGCGATGGTCCGGGGCCGGAACGGGGCTCCTGGTTGCGGCTGACCCCGTCGGTCAACCGGTTTCAGGCCCGCATCTCCGGCTCCGGTCTGCGACGGCTCGCGAACCACCCCTCCTGAGCAGGAGACACCGACCCACTAGAACATAAGAGGAACGATGTCAAGCACGATTTTCACAGCCTGCACGTCGCATGGCGTCCCGGCGCGCCGCAGCATCCGAATTTGCCTGCCCGACATGCCGGTTGTGCCCGCTGTGCCGAAACGATACGGTCGCCCCCGCAATCTGCAGGTTGCGACAGGGAACAACGGGCTTTGGGGAGAACGGGATGACCGACGGCATTGGCCTCATTCTGGGGACGGGCGGCAACGACACGCTGAAAGGCAGCGCCATCGACGACACGATCTTCGGCTATGGCGGCGCCGATTCGCTCAACGGCGCGACGGCCGACGATCTCCTGTATGGCGGCGCCGGCAATGACACGCTAATGGGCGGCGCCGGCCACGATGAGCTTTACGGCGAGGGCGGCAATGATCTGCTCTATGGCGGGGCGGTCTCGGACCAGGGCGCCGATACGCTGTTTGGCGGTGCCGGCAGCGATACGCTGTGGGGCTATCTCGGCGGCGACGACCTCTATGGCCAGGGCGACAATGACGTCCTCTATGGCGGCGGCGGCCAGGACTATCTTGAAGGCGGCAGCGGCGACGACCTGCTCGATGGCGGCACCGAACGCGACACGATCGACGGCGGTAGCGGCAACGATTCCCTCCATGGCGGCGAGGCGCCGGACCAGCTGTTCGGCGGCGACGATGACGACCTGCTCGATGGCGGGGCGGGTGGTCTTTATGGCGACTACATGGAGGGCGGCAATGGTGATGACGTCTATATCGTCGACGAGACGCTCGATACGGTCATGGAGAAGGCCGGCGAGGGACGCGACGAGGTGAGGACGGGCCTCGCCTCTTACACGCTGGGCGCCAATCTGGAACTCCTGACCTTCACCGGCGCCGGCGGCTTCACCGGCATCGGCAACACTGCCGGCAACATCATCAGGAGCAGCGACGGCGCCGACTCGATCCGCGGCGACGACGGCGCCGATCTGCTCTTCGCCTATGGCGGCAACGACACGCTGCAGGGCGAGGATGGATCGGACAAGCTCGATGGCGGCAGCGGCGACGACAACCTCAATGGCGGCGAGCACAACGATACGCTGAATGGCGGCGCCGGCGCCGACTTCATGATCGGCGGCAATGGCAGCGACGTCTATCATGTCGACAATATTGGCGACTTCGTCCTCGAATCGACCGACCCCGGCATAGACGAAGTCATCGTCAGCCTTGCGAGCTACACGCTCAAGCTGAACTTCGAGAACCTGACCTATGCCGCGCCGGCCTTCCAGTTCACCTCGCTGACCGGCAACGCCCTCGCCAACCGCATGACCGGTGGCTCCACCAGCTATGATGTGATCAACGGGCTGGCCGGCAACGATAGCTTGTTCGGCAATACCGGCGACGACACCCTCAATGGCGGTGGCGACCACGATGGCCTCTATGGCGAAGCCGGCAACGACACGCTCAACGGCGACGTCGGCGACGACAATCTGCGCGGCGGCGCCGATGACGACAGCCTGTCCGGCGGCGCCGGCAACGACACGCTCGCCGGCGACGACGGCAACGACATCCACGATGGCGGCAGCGGCGATGATTCGATGGCCGGTGGTGCCGGGCATGACTATTACTTCGTGGATTCCTTCAACGACACGGTGACCGAGCTTGCCGGAGAGGGGCTGGATGGTGTCGAGACCACGCTCAACGTCTATTTCCTGCCGGATGCTGTCGAGAGTCTCTACTTCACCGGCAGTGGCAACTTCTCCGGCGTCGGAAATGGGCTGGCCAACGAGATAACGGGCGGCGGCGGTGACGACATCCTCACCGGCAAGCTTGGCGGCGACAAGCTCTACGGCATCGGTGGCAATGATTACCTCGACGGCGGTGGCGGCAACGACACCCTGAACGGCGGCGCCGGCAACGATGTTCTCTTTGGCGGCGCTGGCGCCGACCAGATGTCGGGTGGAACCGGCGATGACGTCTTCAAGGTGGATGCCGTCAAGGATGTGGTGAGCGAACTTGCCGGCGAAGGCAAAGACCGGGTGGACACGACGCTGGCTGCCTACAAGCTCGGCGCCAACCTCGAATGGCTCTACTTCGATGGCACCGGCGATTTCGCAGGTACCGGCAACAACCGGGCCAATGTCATCCGCGGCAATGCCGGCAATGACCTGCTGAGCGGACTCGGCGGCAATGACACGATCCTCGGACTCGGCGGCAATGACACGCTGGCCGGCGGCGCCGGGAACGATCTTGTCGCAGGCGGGTTCGGCAGCGACCGCTTCCTGTTCCAGAAGAACGAGGGCAATGACAGGATCACTAGCTTCGAGGATGGCACGGACCAGATCGAACTCAAGGGCGTCACGCTGGGCGAGGTAACCTTCGGCGCCGCTGCCAATGGCGATGCCCGGCTGACCTTCACCGGGACGACCATCCTGGTCTACGGTGTGGCGGCGGCCAGCATCACTGCCGCCGACCTCATCTTCAGCTGAGGCAGCACCGGCCGGTATGGCCCCGCCTCACCCCTGGGCGCGGCGGGTCTTGAGCGGAATGAGCGCAGCAGTCTTGGTTGTGCCAGCGGCGGGCTGCGGAACAGCATCGATGAACTCGGCAACGAAATCCGTGCGCGGATGGTCGGCGATCTGTACCGGACTACCCACCTGTTCGATGCGACCGTCATTGAGGATGGCGACCCGGTCGGCGAGTTCGAAGGCCTCTTCCTGGTCGTGGGTGACGAATAGCGTGGTATGGCCGGTGCGGTCATGCAGGGCGCGAAGCCAGCGGCGAAGATCCTTCCTGACCCTTGCATCCAGCGCACCGAACGGTTCATCAAGCAGCAGGACACGGGGCTCGATGGCCAGTGCCCTGGCCAGCGCCACCCGCTGCCGCTGCCCACCCGAGAGCTGGGTCGGATAGCGCTCTTCCAGTCCTGTCAACTGCACGAGGTCGAGCAGCTCAAGAACCCTCGCCCTGATATCGGCCTTTGGCGGTCGCGCCCGTCGCGGCCGCGCCCTGAGACCGAAGGCGATATTGTCCATCACCGTCATGTGCCGGAACAACGCATAGTGCTGGAACACGAAGCCGATGCGGCGCTCGCGAAGCGTCAGCGACGAAGCATCGATGTCACCGAACAACACGCCGCCGGCATCCGCCTCTTCGAGCCCGGCGATGGCGCGAAGCAAGGTGGTCTTTCCCGACCCCGACGGTCCGAGCAATGCCACAAGCTCGCCTGCATTGACTTCGAGCGACACGCCACGCAGCGCGGGATACCGCCCGAAAGTCTTCTCGAGGTTGCGGACGGAAACGGTGACGGACATCAAGGCCTCCTTATCGATCAGTGCCTGTGGGTGGCTGCAAGTTCGCCGGCAAAGCGCCATTCCAGAAAGGATTTGACCACAAGTGTCACGAGCGCCAGTGCAGCCAGCAGCGATGCCACTGCGAAGGCACCAACAAAGTTGTATTCATTATACAGAATCTCGACATGAAGCGGCATCGTATTCGTGTACCCGCGGATATGGCCCGAGACCACCGACACCGCCCCGAATTCTCCCATGGCGCGCGCATTGCACAGGAGAACCCCGTAGAGCAGCGCCCATTTGACGTTGGGAAGCGTCACATGCAGGAACGTGTGAAATCCCGAGGCCCCGAGTGTAAGTGCCGCCTCCTCTTCGCTCGTACCCTGCGCCTGCATCAGCGGGATGAGTTCGCGCGCCACGAACGGGAAGGTGACGAACACGGTGGCCAGCACGATGCCGGGAACCGCAAAGATGATCTCGATGCCATTGGCCTTGAGCCACGGCCCGAGCCAGCCCTGGGCGCCAAACAGCAGCACATAGACCAGCCCGGATATGACCGGGGAGACCGAGAACGGCAGGTCGATCAGGGTGAGCAGCAGGTTTTTGCCCCAGAAACTGAACTTGGCAATGGCCCAGGAGGCGGCAAGCCCGAACAGGGCGTTGAACGGCACGGCGATCGCTGCGACCAGGAGCGTCAGCCTGACTGCCGCCCGGGCATCGGGTTCCACCAGGGCTTCGGCAAAGGCCGTCGGCCCCTTGCGCAATGCTTCAAAGAACACCACGGCCAGCGGCAGGAACAGAAAGGCGGCAAGCAGTGCTATCGCCACGCCGATGATGGTATAACGGACAAGGGTCGTCTCATCGGTAACCGGACGGCGCTTCGGCTTGGCTGCAAGAGCAATATCAGACATTGCCGTATTTTCTCCGGCTCCAGGCCTGTGCCTGGTTGATGACGAAGAGCAGGGCAAAGGCAATGGCGAGCATCACTGTGGCGATGACTGTCGCGCCGGCATAGTCGAACTCCTCGAGCTTGATCACGATGAGGAGCGGTGCGATCTCCGAAACCATCGGAATGTTCCCGGCGATGAAGATGACCGAGCCGTACTCGCCCACTCCGCGCGCGAAAGCGAGCGCAAATCCGGTAAGCAGAGCCGGATAGACATGCGGCAGTATGACCTGGAAGACCGTACGTACGCGGCTGGCGCCGAGCAGTGCCGAAACCTCCTCAACCTCCCTCTCCACGACTTCAAGCACCGGCTGCACGGTGCGCACCACGAAGGGCAGGCCGATGAAGATCAGCGCCAGCACCACGCCCAGCGGCGTAAAGGCGATCTTGAAACCCAACGCGTCGGCAAGCGAGCCGATCACCCCATTCGGGGCGTAGATCGCAGCCAGCGCGATGCCGGCCACCGCGGTCGGCAGCGCAAAGGGCAGATCGACCGCCGCATCTATGAAGCGGCGGCCGGGGAACCGGTACCGTACCAGAATCCAGGCGAGCAGCAGGCCGAAGGCGGCATTGACCAACGCGGCAACCAGTGCCGCGCCGAAAGACAACCTCAAGGCTGCCAGCGTGCGTGGCGCCGTCGCCAGTGCCCAGAACTCGGCGGGGCCGATGCTGGCGGCTCTCAGGATGAGGGCCGCCAACGGGATCAGCACCACCAGCGACAATGCCGTGATGGCAAAGCCAAGCGCCAGCCCGAAGCCGGGCAGGACACTTGGCTCGCGCAGGCGCGCAAGGGAGGAAGCGCCCATACCGTCAGTTGCTGGGCTTGTAGAGCTGGTCGAACAGACCGCCATCGGCAAAATGCGTTGCCTGGGCCTTGGACCAGCCGCCGAAGGCATCGTTGATGTTGACGAGTTCGAGCTTCGGAAACCGCTCGAGATCCTTGGCGTCCGCCAGTTCGGGCTTCGACGGCCGGAAGTAATGCTTCGCCGCAAGCTTCTGGCCCGCTTCCGAATAGAGGAAATCAAGGTACGCCCTTGCAGCATCCAGCGTCCCTTTCTTCCTGGCATTCTCTTCGACCAGCGCCACCGGCGGTTCGGCGAGAATGGACAGGGAGGGGACAACGATATCAAACTGGTCGGCGCCGAATTCCGCGAGCACGAGGAACGCCTCGTTCTCCCAGCTGATGAATACATCGCCGATGCCGCGCTGGGCGAAGGTGGTCGTCGAACCGCGGGCGCCGGTGTCGAGCACCGGGACATTGCGGTAGAGGTTCGCGATATACTCTTTTACCTTGGCATCATCGCCGCCATAGGCCTTCTCCGCCCAGGCCCAGCCGGCGAGGTAGTTCCACCGCGCCCCGCCCGACGTCTTGGGGTTGGGCGTGATGACCGCGACACCGTCCTTGGCAAGATCGCCCCAGTCCTTGATATCCTTGGGATTGCCCTTGCGCACTATGAAGACAATCGTCGAGGTATAGGGGGCACTGTTGTTGGGGAGTCGGCTTGCCCAGTCCTCCGGGATCTTGTGCGTTTGCTTGACGATCTGGTCGATATCGCCGGCCAGCGCCAGCGTCACCACGTCGGCATCGAGCCCGTCGATTACCGCGCGCGCCTGCTTGCCAGAGCCGCCATGCGACTGCTGGATGGTGACCGTCTCGCCCGTCTTGGCCTTGTAATCGGCCGCAAAGGCTGCGTTGAACGCCTTGTAGAATTCGCGCGTCGGGTCATAGGAAACATTGAGCAGCGTTGTATCCGCAAGTGCGGGAAGTGTTGTCCCGGCGACGGCTGCTGCGAAAGCAGCGAGCATCAGCCTGCGGCGAAATCGGTTGAGCATCGAACCCTCCATCGAAGTTGATACATGACATACTATACCGATTTAATAGCGATTCAACAGAAATGTTCGATCTCCAGAACATTTCGTGCTTTTCAAAGAATTTCAGCCGGTTGCACCCGCTTTCGCGCCTCTCTTGCGCGCCGCCCGTGTGTAAACGCTTGCACCAGATTGCGTCATAACTTCGGCGAGTGAGGTTGCCTCGAGTCTGGCCAGATATTCGGAGTAGGCCTTGTCGAAGGCGATTCGGAGTTCGCAAGTCTCTTCATCCCGGCAGTCGGCGCAACGCCGGTACGCTGTGCGTGACAGGCATGGCAATGGCGCAATGGGGCCGTCGATCACGCGCAGCATGGGACCGACTTTGATCTGCTCCGGCCGCTTCAGCAACACATAGCCACCTTCACGCCCCCGCCGACTCTCGATGTAGCCGGCCGATTTGAGGGCGAGCAGGATCTGCTCAAGGAACTTCTTCGGCAGCTTCTCCTGTTCCGCAAGTTCGCGAATCTGTAAGGCCTTGCCCGGCTCGGCCCGGGCAAGTGCCACCACGGCTTTGAAGGCGTAACGCGCGCGCTGTGAGATCATGCCTATAGATTTAGTCGGGTTGCTCGATGGAATCCACTAATTTGCCACGGTTTGCACGCTCAGGCCGGCACGACAAAATGCGGCAGGGGCCAGTGCGCAAAACCTGCTAATCCCGGAACCCGGCAACTGTGACAGGAGATGGGCGATGAAAGCACGCGTGCAATGGCTGGATGGCAGGGCGTTTGTGGGCGAATCGGGCTCCGGCCATGGCGTGGTGATGGACGGCGCACCTGAGGCCGGCGGCCGCAACATCGGCGTGCGCCCCATGGAAATGCTGCTCCTCGGGCTGGGCGCCTGCACCGCCTTCGATGTCGTGATGATCCTCGAGAAGGGCCGGGAGAAGCTGACTGCCCTGGATATCGAGCTGGACGGCGACCGCGCCACCCAGAACCCCAAGGTCTTCACCCATGTAAAGCTCAATCTCAAATTCAGGGGCTATGGCCTCAATCCCGCGGCCGTCGAGCGCGCCATCAGGCTTTCCGAGGAGAAATACTGCTCCGCCTCTGCCATGTTCCGCCACACCGCCAAGCTGGAACTGGCCTGGACCATCGAGGAGGAGGCGCCGCCGGCCGCCTGATCCCCCGGCCGCTGCGTCATCACGCGCAACATTTGAAACACTGGTAAACTGTTTCGTGAACTTTCGCTCGCTTTCGTGAGCGAAACTTGAATGTTTCCCGTTGCGACTAGCTAAGACATTGAAAAATATAAATTTTATCTTCGCCTCACCGTCATCGGACTTGATTGGCGAAAGCAAGCGAAATTCGACATATTGCGTTCAACGGAAAGCGCGGTGGTCGCGCAACACCGCAACTCAAACCTTGAACACTTATGGAGAAGTTCACATGAAGAAGATCGTTCTGTCCCTTGCCGCCCTGGCTGCTGCCAGCTCTGTCGCTTTCGCCGACACCGCTTTCGACAAGCAGGTGAAGCGCAACATGATCGAGTTCCCCGATCACTATGCCGCTTCGGTTGACGGCGGCTACACCGCTGGCGACGCGCTGGCTGTTGAGGTCGCTGGCCTCAAGGGCAACAAGCGCTGGGCTGGCCCGGGCGAAGACGGCAACCACGGCCGCTAATCGCGGGACAAGTTCCCCAGGCATTCCCCTCCCCGAATGCCACCCTGAAAAGCCGGCGTCCTCCCCCGCCGGCTTTTCGCTTTTTGGCTGCAGGCCACAGTGATCACGGCCCCGTCAGCCCTTTCGTGAGGCCTTCGTGAGCATTGTCCCGATTCCGTGATCGGCAATTGACGCCACGCCTGAAACCAGCCGCAAGCCATTGTAATACAGAACTTATCTGATCCCCACACTGTCATCCGGCTTGATTCGATTTGGCGCCCCGCCGCCGTCATATTGCGCCCATCGGAAGCGCGATGGTCGCGCCAAGAAAAGACTGAAACCACTCTTACGGAGAAACCCCATGAAGAAGATCGTTCTGTCCCTCGCCGCCCTCGCCGCCGCGAGCTCTGTCGCTTTCGCCGGCACCGCTTTCGACAAGCAGGTGATGCGCAACATGATCGAGTTCCCCGATCACTATGCTGCGTCGGTTGACGGTGGCTACACCGCCGGCAGCGCGCTGGCCGTCGAAGTTGCCGGCCTCAAGGGCAACAAGCGCTGGGCCGGCCCGGGCGAAGACGGCAATCACGGCCGCTAATCGCGACTAGAATTTCCCCAAGGCATTCCCTCCCCCGAATGCCTCGATCAGAAGAGCTGGCGCCCTCCCCTCCGCCAGCTCTTCGCCTTTTTCAGCGCAGGTCCAAACTCTCGTCCCGACGCCGGCCAAATATGCTGGACGGCCGCATCCGGCCGATCCGTCGCGTCTGCAAGCCCCTCTCAAGAACATGTGATGGCACTTTGAAGTCTGCCGGCGGCCCGCCGATAACTCATTGAATTCCAGCCATTCCGTGATCTCCCGGATGTCATTGTGGTTGATTGGCGCGGGCGCCCGCCCGCCACCACATCCAGCGCATCGGGAACACGACGCTCCCGTCCCTCATTCTCGGGTCTGAAGAACATAAACTAAGGAGAGATAGACAATGAAGAAGATCGTTCTGACCTTCGCCGCGCTGGCTGCTGTGAGCTCCGTGGCCCTTGCCGACAATGCTTTCGACAAGCAGCTGAAGCGCAACATGATCGAGAACCCTGATCGCTACTCCCACGCCCTGCCGCTTGGCTTCGGCGGCGTGACCAGCAGCGACGCGCTCGCCATTGACGGCGACTACGGCGTCAACGCCTTCGGCAACAAGCGCTTCGTCGGACCCGGCGAGGACGGCCGCCAGGCCCGCTGATCCCAACTCTGTCCCGCAGGCATTCTTCTCCCGGAGTGCCGCAACCCGGAAGCCGGCGTCCCCCTCCGCCGGCCTCCCTCTTTCGAGCGCGACGATGCCGCCATTTCAGGCGGGGGCAATTGCGCCTAATCTCATGGCAAGCCTGGGAGTAAGCCATGACTGTTATTGCTTCCGTTGCCGAACTTCTTGACAATGTCAGCGCCCCATTCGCGCGGGCCCGCGCCATGCCGCCCGCCGTCTACAAGGACAAGGACTTCCTGGCGCTCGAGTTGCGCAACATCTTCGCCAGGGAATGGGTGAGCCTCGGGCGCGCCAGCGCCATTCCCAATCCCGGCGACTACCTGACCTTTGAACTGGCCGGCCAGCCCATCTTCGTGATGCGCGGCAGTGACGGCGCGCTGCGCGCCATGTCCAATGTCTGCCTGCACCGCATGTCAACCCTGCTCGAAGGCACGGGCAACCGCAAGCTCATCGCCTGCCCCTATCACGGCTGGACCTACAATCTCGACGGCACGCTGCGCGGCGCGCCCGCCATGACCTTGAACCAGGAGTTCGACCGCAGCTGCTACCGCCTGCACCAGCTCCGCTGTGAGGAATGGCTCGGCTGGATCATGGTGACGCTGAACCCCGCCGCACCGCCCGTGGCCCGGAGCCTTGCCGAAGTCGAGGGCCTCATCGCCGACTATGGCATGGGGAATTATGTCGAGAGCTTCCGCGAGACCCATGTCTGGGACACCAACTGGAAGATTCTCGCCGAGAACTTCATGGAGAGCTACCATCTCCCCGTATGCCATGCCGGCACCATCGGCGGCCTGTCCAGGCTTGATGAAATGGTCTGCCCGCCCGGCCGGCCCGCCTTTAACTACCACACCATCCTGAAGGACGATTCGCTCAAGATCGCCCTGGCCCATCCGAGCAACACGCGGATGCAGGGCGACCGCCGCCGCACCACCTTCCTGCTCGCCATTTATCCGAGCCTGCTGATTACCCTGACACCCGGCTATTTCTGGTATCTCTCGCTGCATCCCAAAGGCGTGGGCCAGGTGCACATCATCTTCGGCGGCGGCATGGCCCCCGAGTTCGCCCATTCAGAAGAGGCGCAACAGCACTTCGCAGAGCTCAAGTCATTGCTTGACGATGTGAATGTCGAGGACCGCGGTTGCACCGAGCGGGTGTTTCGCGGCGTGTCGGCCGATAGCGCCCGGGCCGGCCATCTGAGCCATCTCGAGCGCCCCAATTTCGACTTCGCTCAATGGATCGCCGAGAAGGTCGGTGGCTTCGAACGCCGCTTCGAACCCTCGCCTGCCGCCGGCTGACAGCGGCCTATCGGGCCGGGCGCGCCTTGCCGGTCTTGAGCAGCGACTGGATGTTGCGGGTGAGCGAGACCTGATCGGCACCGGCAAGCAGCCGGCGCACGCCGGCGGCCGCCGCCACCTCACTGGCGTTGGCATAGCGCTCGTGATGGCGCTCGATCGAGTCGAGATCATAGAGATAGTTGACCATCAGCCCATGCGATTGCCGGAGCCCCTTGGCCGACAGGTCAGCGCAATGATTGAGCCGCTCGAGCCGCGCGCCGTTGTTGAGATGAAACCGCGCCACCGGATCGAGCGGCTTGCCGTCGGCCGCCTTGGCCTTGAGCAGGTAATGGGCCGCGGCCCGCTTGAGCGCCGGCTCGACCCGCGCCCGCACCTCCTCGTTGGCGTGCCATAGCGGATCCGCGAGGTCCTCCGCGAGGCCTGGAGCGATGCCCGCCCCGCCTTCCTCGCCTTCCTGCGTGCGCTTCGCCAGCCACGCGGCAAAGCCCGGCACGGGTGACAGGGTGACAAAGGTCTTGAGCCCGTTGCGCTCGCGCAGCAGTTCCTCGACCACCTGCTTGATGAGGAAATTGCCGAGCGACACGCCCCTGAGGCCCGGCTGCGTATTGGAGATCGAATAGAACACCGCCGTATCGAAATCATTGTCGGCCGCCACCACGCGGTCTTCGGCGATGAGGGCGGCAATCTCCGCCGGAAGCCCCCGGGTCAGGGCCACTTCGACAAAGATCAGCGGTTCGTCATGCATTTGCGGATGGAAAAACGCAAAGCAGCGCCGGTCGGCGGGTTCGAGCCGGCTGCGCAGATCCTCCCAGTTCCTGATCTGGTGCACCGCCTCGTAGCGGATGATCTTTTCCAGCACGCTGGCCGGCGACGACCAGTCGATGCGGTTGAGCAGCAGGAAGCCGCGGTTGAACCACGAATTCAGGAGATGCGCGAGATCATGTTCGACGGCCTCCAGCGCCCCGTCGCCATTGACATGCTGCAGCAGGAACTCCCGCATCCTGACCAGCGTGGCGGTGCCCCCCGGCGCCAGGTTGATGCGCCGGAACAGTTCCTGGCGTGAGGGTTCCGAGGCCGTATGCAGGCGGCTTGCAGCCAGCGCCGTGGGCGCCGCAAGCCAGGCCTCCGCCGCCTCCCTGAGCGCCTCCGGCCTGACACCGAACTCCTCCGCCAGCATCCGGAACCATTGCAGCCTGGCCTTGTCATCGAGCCGCTGCCAGGCCTCGACCAGAGCCCGCGCCAGGGCGACACCCGACGCCTCGCCCCGGGTCGACAGCAGCGACTGGGCGAGAAACCGCGGATCGCCCTCCTTCTCCGCCCACGCGCTGCCGCGCCCGAACCAGCGCAGGCTCCTCCCCGCGATCGTCTGCAGCAGTTCGCTCATGAATGCATTGCGCCGGTCGGCCACCTTGCCTCCTCCGCCTGATTGCACGGCCGGCCATCGCCGGCCTGGCTGGTGTGACACTTTTCGCTACAAAGCATGACAAGAGTTGGACGGGGATTGCGCCGGGAAGCTGCTATAGTGACGGCTTGAACGGAGTAGACGGTGGAACCGCTGCCGGGACTCGACTTCCTGCTTCCCGCGGCCCTGGGCATAGGCCTCGCGGCGGCAACGGGCTTTCGTGTGTTCGTGCCGCTGCTGGTAATGGGCCTTGCCGCCCGCGGCGGTTATATCCCGCTCGGCGAGAGCTTCGCCTGGGTCGCCACCACGCCGGCGCTGGTGATGCTTGCCATCGCCGCGCTTGTGGAGATCGCCGCCTATTATGTGCCGGGCCTCGACAATCTGCTCGATTCGCTGGCCACGCCGGCGGCCATCATTGCGGGCATCGCCGTGTCGGCAGCAGTCATGACCGACCTGCCGCCCATGCTGAAATGGACGCTCGCCATCATCGCCGGCGGCGGCGCCGCGGCCATCACGCAAGGCGCGACCACCGCCCTGCGCGGCGGCTCGACGGTCATGACTGGCGGACTTGCCAACTGGGCGCTCGCCACTGGCGAACTGCTGGGCGCCGTGGGTCTCGCGCTCCTGGCCATTGCCGCGCCGCTGCTGGCGCTGGGTGTCGCCATCCTGCTCTGCATCGCCCTGTTTCGCCTCGGCCGCAGGCTGCTGCGCCGGCCGCGCGCCGGATGATCGCCGCCACGGCCCGCCTGGCAGGTCTGCTCCTGCTTCTTGCCGTGCCGCAGGCAGCGGCCCTGCAGCCCATCGTCTGGATGACGGCCGCGGAACTTCGCCAGGCCTTCCGTGGGCAGACGATCCGTGGCGCCTATGTCGGCGGCCTGCAATTCGTGGAAACCTATCTGCCTGACGGCGCCATTCTCTACGAGGATGAGCGTACCGCCGACACCGGCCGCTGGAGCATCTGGGGCCGCAACTTCTGCACCTTCTACGTGACCCTCAACGGCGCCTGCTTCCATGTCCGGGAACTGAGCCGCAACTGCTATCAGGTCTATGTCGCCAGCCATCCCGAAACATTTCTCGATGAGCCGCGCCTGCGGCCCTGGCTGGTCGCCCAGTTCTGGCGCGACGGCGAGCCCTCGACCTGCCCAAGCCTGCCCATCGCCTGAAGGGATTCCGGTCAGATTGAAACTGAATCGTCGAGATGCATGGCACGCAGCGCCGCCAGATCCTGCGGCGCGCGGCCCGTGAACAGTTCGAAGGCCTGGATCCCCTGATACAGATGCAGCTCGTAGCCGCCCAGCGTCGCCAGCCCCGCTCGTTCTGCCTCGTCAAGAAAACGCGTCATCATCGGCGTATAGACCGCATCGAAGGCCCACGACTTGCCCCGCAGACCCGCCGCCGGAAAGGCCGTGCCGCCATAGCCGGTCATGCCGAGCGGCGTGCAATTGACCACGCCCTGGGCACCGGCCAGTGCCTCGCCGGCTGTCGCGCACGCAATCGCGACGAAGCCGTCGCGGCCGGCCTGCCGCAGATCGCTGCAAAGCTTCTCCGCCAGTCCCGGCCGGACATCGTGGATGCGAAGCTGCGCCGCCCCCAGTTCGAGCAGCGCGAAGGCAACGGCCCGGCCGGCCCCGCCCGCCCCTGCCAGCGCCACGCTTCCCGGCGCAAGCCCGCCGAACCGTGCCCGGTAGGCGGCCATGAAGCCAGTGAAGTCCGTATTAAACCCTTCGGGCTCGCCCGCGCCGAACAGCACGGTGTTGGCCGCACCGATAAGCCGAAGCGGCGGCGAGTCGGTCCGCAGCTTTGCAAGCACCCTGATCTTGTAGGGAAGCGTGATGTTGAGGCCGCGATAACCTTGCTCCCGGCACCAGTCGAACAGGGCGTCGAAGTCCCTGCCCTGGTCTGCCGGAATCAGCAGGTCGTAAGCGACATCGATCCCGCACATCCTGCCGCACAGGCGATGCAGCTTCGGCGCCCGCGAATCCCTGATATTGTCGCCGATGAGCCCGAGACGGATCATGAGTCGGCCGGCCCTAGCCCTGATAGCCGAACTGCCGCGGCAGCCACAGCACCAGCTCCGGAAAGGTGATGAGCAAGAGCAACGACAGGAGCAGTGACAGGAGGTAGGGCACGATGTTGCGCACCACCGCCCGGATCGGGATTCCGGTAGCACCATTGATCACGAACAGCAGCATGCCGTAGGGCGGCGTGATCAGCCCGATCATGCAGTTCACCACGACCACGACGCCGAAATGCACGAGATCGATGCCCAGCGCGCGGCAGGCGGGGATGAAGATCGGCGCGATCACCAGGATCATCGTCGAGGCATCGAGGAAGCAGCCGAGCACCAGGAACAGCAGGTTGATGAGCAGCAGGAAGCCGATGCGCGACAGGTCCAGGCTGTCGATGCCGGCCGCCAGCGCCGCCGGGATGTTTTCCGAGGCGACGATGTAGTTGAAGATGAGCGCGCTGCCGATGACCAGGCCGACCGAGGCCGAGGACCGGGCGCTGTCGGCGAACACCGCATAGAGCGAGGCGGGACTGACCGCCCGGTAGACGAAGACCGCCAGCACCAGCGCATAGAGTGCGGCCACCGCCGCCGCTTCGGTCGGTGTCGTGATGCCCCCATAGATGCCGGTCAGCAGGATCACCGGCAGCATCAGCACCGGGACGGCCCGCAGCGTAACCCCCGGCAGGGCCCGGACCGGCACCTTGGTTTCCGCCGGGATGCCCCTTGTATGGGCGATGTAGGTGGTGATCCCCATCATGGCCAGCGTCATGACGAGACCGGGTACGACGCCGCCCAGGAACAGGTAGCCGATCGACGTATCCGAAACGAGCGCATAGAGCACCATCGGGATCGACGGCGGAATGATCGGGCCGACGGTGGCCGAGGCCGCCACCACGGCCCCCGCCAGCCCCGGCGAATAGTGGCCGCTCCGCAGCATCATGTTGATGGTGACCTTGCCGACGCCGGCCACATCGGCGACCGCCGAACCCGACATGCCCGAGAAGATCAGGCTCACCAGGATGTCGACCTGCGCCAGCCCGCCCCGGAACCTTCCGACCGTGGCCCGGCAGAAGTCGAGGAGGCGCTCGCTGATCGAGCCCTCGTTCATGATATTGGCGGCCACGATGAACAGCGGCACCGCGAGGATGACGAAACTGTCGTAGATGCCCTGGATGATCTGCTCGGCGGCGAGGCCGAGATCCTGCCCCGACAGCGCGAGATAGACGACCGCCGCGGCGATCATCGAATGCGCGATCGGTGTGCCGATGGCGCTGAGGAGAAGCAGGCTCAGCAGGCAGAGCTGGAACGCCGCGCTCATGCCGTCGGCACGTCCGGATGCTCGTCCGCCAGCGGCCGGCCGCGCAGCACCTTCGCCAGCCGCACACCATAATAGATGATCATCGCGGCCGCGAAGAACAGATAGACGCCGAACACCAGGTCAAGCCGCAGGCCCATCGTGGTGCTGCGCTTGATCTTGTAAAAGCTGACATAGTCATAGGTGGCGGGAAACGCCAGCGCGAAACTCGCCACCAGCGCCAGCGCCGATAAGCCGGCCAGCACGCGCCGCAGCCTCGCGCCAGCCCAGTGATACAACCCGTCGAAGCGCACATGGTCGCGGTCGCGCAGCACGAAGGCGGCGCTCCAGAAGATCAGCCACAGCCACAGCGTGAGGCAGAGCTCGACCGTCCAGCCGAGCGGCAGGCTGATGACATAGCGCGTGAAGATTTGCAGAAGGAAGGTCAGAAAAAGGGCGGCGAGCAGAGCCGCCGCCACATTCTCGGCGCGCGCCCGCAGCCAGTGCACGACGGTGCGCATGGCCAGCGCGCAGGCTCAGAGGGCGTTGATCTGGTCAACCATGCCCGGCACCCAGGCCTTCGAGAAGTCGGACTCGAGATAGGCCTTCTGCACGGCGGTCCGGAACGCCTCGATGTCCGGCGTATAGACCTTCATGCCCTGGTCCTTGAAGAACTGCTCGAGTTCGGTCTCGAGCTTGAGCTGCTTCTGCCGCCCCGACTCCGCGGCATCGTCGGACGCCTTCTGCACGATCGCCTGCTGTTCGCCGGTGAGCCCGTCCCAGACTTTTTTCGAGAACGCCACATAGTTCAGGTCGACCAGATGGCTGGTCAGCACGAATTGCTTGGTGACTTCATAGAATTTCTGGTCCTTGCTGGTCGGCAGCGGATTGTCCTGGCCGTCGATGGCCCCGGTCTGCAATGCGGTATAGACCTCGGTGAAGGCCATCGGCAGCGGGTCGGCACCCAGCGCCTTGCCGAGGAACTGCCAGGCATCCGATCCCGGCATGCGCAGCTTGACGCCCTTGAGATCGGCGGGCGTCCTGATCTCCTGCTCGGTGCGCAGGTTGAGATGGCGCCGGCCGAGATACATGACTGAGAGCAGCTTGACGCCGAGCGTGTCTTCGACCTTCTGCTTGAGCGGCTGCATGAAGCCGGCCGCGAACACCCGCTTCTGGTGCTCGGCATCGCGGTGCAGGTAGCCGGCGGTGAAGATCGAGAATTCCGGCAGGAACGCCGACAGCTCCTGCGCCGAGGCGATCGACATTTCGAGATTGCCGCGCGAGATCGCCTCGAGCTCGGTGCCCTGCTTGAACAGCGTGGCGCCGTAATGCGGCTCATATTCGGCGAAGTCCTTGACCGCCGGCGCGAAAATCTCGGCCAGCGCCACGCAGCGCTGATCGGTGGCCGACGCCGGCGTCGACATGCGCAGCTTGATGGTTGCAGCCCGCGCCGGCAGCGCCGGCATGAACAGGGCGGGGGCGGCGGCTGCGAATTTGAGCAGTTCCCGGCGGCTGACAGGCAGGTTCATGGGGTTCCTCCTCCAGGCAGTATGGCGCCTTCTGTGTGCGCCACGCCCAGCATGTTGCATCTTGCGAGGCGGCTGGCAAGTGGATGGCGCTAGCGCCCCTGGGTGAGCCTCTCGTCATAGGGAATGACCGGCAGGCCCGCCTGCCGCCAGGCCTGGAAGCCGCCATCCATGTCGGTGGCAAGGCTGAGGCCGAGCCGCTGCAGATTGGCGGCCGCGAGGCTCGACTGGTAGCCCTCATTGCACACCACCACGATCTTCTGGTCGTGGCGGATGACCGCCGGATGATGCCAGGGCGAGGCCGGGTCGCAGCGCCATTCCAGCACATTGCGGCGGATGACGAGCGCCCCCGGGATCAGCCCGTCGCGGCGCTGCTGCTCGTCGCCGCGGATGTCGATGACCAGCGCCCCCGCAGCGATATCGCGCCGCACCTCCTCGGGCTGCGGCCGCTCCGGCAGCAGGGCCCGCGCTTCTTCCAGCAGCTGGTCGACGGACATGGGCATCGGCGGTCCTCCGGCACGCAGGCATCCTTGAGCGCTGCATCATCTAAGACCCGAAGCCCGCCGCCTGTCAAAGCCTGACCCGCTTCGGCAGGAGAAGGACGTAGGGCGGTGTCTGTAACCGGCCACATTCCGGGCGCGAAATCCAAGCCGGGCAAGAACCTCACAGGCGCCGGACTGCCGGCTTCGCAGTGGATTGGGGACCGACCACTTCAGACATCGTGATCGATCCGGCCACGTACCTCGACGATCCTCTCGCCGGCACTCATCGCCGCAATGATATGCGGAAGCGCTTCGCCGACAGACCGGATGATTGCGGCGCGCGACGTGTTGCCGATTCGAATCCAGATGAAGCGGCCCCGCGTGGCTCGCAATGCCAAAGCCAGAAAGTCCTGGTCTTTGGACATCAAGGCGGCATCTTCATCTGTCGCGCGCTGCCAGACCATCTGATCGGGAGCGGCGATGAGGCCGACGTCCGCAACGTGATGAGCATCGTGGCCGAGGGAGCGCAGATGCCTCGCGAGGGCTGGCGGCAGCTGGGCGTCGACGAGAAAGCGCAATGGCTATTCCGCGGCGACAACGATACGGTGGGAGGATGACTGCGCCGCATACTGGAGGGCTGCGGTAATGTCGGCATCCTCCAGGTAGGGATAATCTTCGAGAATGGCTTCGCGCGAATTTCCGGCGGCCAAGAGCTCGAGAATGTCGCTGACCCGGATGCGCATGCCTCGGATGCACGGCCGGCCGCCGCAGATTTCAGGGTGAGTGGTAATGCGCGACAGGTCCCTGGCCACTGCAGACTCCAAGCTTTCTTTGGTGGCAGCATATCATTCGCCACGCACAAACACAAAACCAGGTCATTTTGGGAGCGATGCGCAGTGAAGCGGCGGCCAGCCCGGACGTGCACCAGACCCGCAAGCCGCCCGCGAAGGCCGCGGGACAGCCGGGCGCGGGGCCGCCGCCCGGCAGTCCGGCAGGATGGATGGTGGCGCGCAATGATCCCGTGTCAGGAGGGGCCCGGGTGCAGCGCGTCGAAGGCGAGCGCCTGGCAGTTGATCAGCACCCGGTCGATCTCGCGGGTCGCCTTGCGCCGGTGGCCGGGCGGCCGGCCCGGGCGGAGCGGTGACAGTCTTTTCGCGCCGGCGATCCTCTCGCGCCGGGCCCGCCAGCGCGCCAGCCGCCGCGCCTGGCCTGGCAGGTCGTCGAGGGCGCGCTGCAGCGCGGCGAGACGGCGGCACAGGGGCGCGCCACTGACCGTATCGTCCGGTTCCGCAGCCGGCGCCGCGGCGGCGGCCGGGAGCCTGCGGAACAGCGGCACCCGCGGATCGCCGGCCCCGTCGATAAAGCGGATACGGGGCTGGGCCGCCGGCCTGCCGGACCGGCGGCGGCGGCTTTCATTCAGGCGCTGCAGTGGCTCGAACAGCGCGAAGGCGGCGCGGACCCGGCGGCCGGTGACGGGGATCAAGAGCCCCGCCGGCAGCGGACGGGACGGCGGCGGCTTCGCCACCAGCCCCTGTGCCGCGACGACGATGAGCCGGCGCACCGCCGCCTCGGCGGGCAGGAGGATGCTGAGCGCCGCCCGGTACACGGGCCGCGACAGCCTCTCGACCCGGCCGCCTTCGGCGAGGCCGATCAGGGCGAACAGCGCGGCAACGATGCCCTTGAGCGCTGCGATATTGCGCGCGACGGCGGCAGCCCGGTCCATGGTGTTTCCTCTGTCGTTGGATTGGACATAACACGAACATACAGGATAGGAATGATGAGTCAAGGACTTTTCCGCACAACACCCTGCGGGTAGAAAGTTGGTGAGCCAGAAGAGAGGGCAACCAGACAGGTGTGACAGCCAGCGCGGAACTGGGACATCCAGTTCTTCAGTAGAAATCCCTTCGCCAAGGTCGATACCGCCGGATAGTGAAGAAATGCTGATTAACTATTACAAGCAAACCATTTGATTTACTGAGAACCAGTCTTGCCAAAGTAACCGGCGTGACGTTACGGTACCCTTCTACCAGCTGCTGTGTTTTCAACGACAACTCGAGGAAGTTTCGGGAGACTCGCAATGCCCAGTGATCCAGACATTGCCAAGCAATTCGATGAGCACCTCCGTGCGCCGCGCCAAGTTTGGTTGCTTGGTGCCGGTGTCAGCGTAAATGCAGGCATCCCGTTGATGGTCCCGCTGACAAAGCGTGTAATCACGATCATAAACAACAGCACACAGCCCGACAAAGATCTCTTGGTCAAGGTACTCAACTTCATCTGCGCCGACTTGCCTGATAACTGCCACATAGAGCATATCTTAAGCCATCTGGGTGACATCATCGCGCTGGCCGAGCGAGCAAAGGATACAGCCTATCAGGTTGGCAGCGAGCGCCTCCACAAGACCAAGCTTCAAGCAGTTCATCACCAGATTCAGGCGCATATTCGCGACGTGTTGCGCTGGGGTTATGAGCCCGAAGGGGAAGATTCTGCTGGCAAGAAAATCGGCGAGCGTGTCGGCTCGCAACAGGAACCGATTGTAAGGATCGACGATCATCGACGATTTGTAAGAGCCCTCTACCGGGTTGGCCGCGCTGGTGTTGACGCATTCCGGGAACCAATCCACTTCGTCACCACGAACTACGATACACTCATTGAAGACGCACTGTCGCTGGAACGCCTTCCCTATGCAGACGGGTTCACAGGCGGGGCTGTAGCCTCTTGGAGTGAGGAAACATTCAAAGCTGCGCAGACTGACCCGAAAGTGAGAGCCATCGTCACAAAGCTGCACGGCTCCATTGACTGGTATCGAGCTGTAGCTGAGCAAGGCCATATATTCCGCGTTCGGCACGACGACCTGTATCCAGACAAGTCGGCCGACAACGGCAATGTCGTGATCTGGCCCCAATCGACCAAGTACATGGCGTCACGGCTGGATCCGTTCGGCTGCTTGTTTCAGCATTTTCGCGACTTGCTTGGCCCCAAACGGCAGCAGGTGCTGTTCATCTGCGGATATTCATTTGGTGACGATCATATCAATGCCGATATTGAAAGCCTTATTCTGAGCGAGCAGTCCACAACAACTGTCGTAGCGTTCTCCAAGGAACCAGATGCCGGGATGCATCCCGTGTTGAAGCGCTGGTGCCAAAGCAGTGCGGGGCCGAGAATTTTCGTAGCCACTGAAAAGGGTCTTTATCGCGGGGAATCGGGTGCGAATTTTCCGCCTCCAACGGGCGAACGTGAATGGTGGAAATTCAGCGGTGTTGCGCAACTACTTGAAGAAGGGCTGCCAGCAGACATCGCGGAGAATATCGAATGAAGGACTTTGAACTCAATCCTCATCTTCAGATCGGAACGGTCTTCGAGACCAATGGTACCAGCATCAAGATTTCTCTTCGCCGCAACCTCAATGAGCTGACACAAAGTCACGGTGGTACCGTTTATTCGATTGGTCAGATCGGGAGCCTAGTCAAGCTACACCTCGGACGAACAATTCTCTTTGCAATGGTGCGCATGTTACGGCTTCAAACGGACGAAGAGCTCGCAACCGCCGGAGCCAATGACGCTCTTGATCACCGGGTTCTGGAAGCCGATCTATTTGGAGAGGCCCGATGGACGAGAAGTACTTCACGTCTGAGTTTTGATCGTGGTGTACGCACTTATCCGCTACCGATGCAGGCTGTCTTCTTAGTCACCACATCAGAATCGCGTGCAATTTACGCGGCGATTGAACGAAACAGACCGAACGAAACCAACAAGTTCATTGCCATAGGGAACTATGTGGGTGCTAGTGGCGCGATATGCCACGCTGATATGGATAAACTGTTCGGCCATCACTGCGCTGTTTTAGGCTCCACGGGTTCAGGAAAATCAACGGCAGTCACGGCCATTGTTCATGCAGTTCTGGATCACCATCCAGAGCCTGACAAGCCATGTTCACCATGCATCGTCATCATCGACCCGCACGGCGAGTACGGCAGCGCTTTTGGAGACAGGGCAGTCGTCTTGCGAGCCTATGAAGATGTGAATGAAGGTGAAGAAGCCCCTACGCCCGTTAGACTTCCATACTGGCTGATGTCTAGCGACGAATTCAGACAACTTATCATCGGCAAAACTGAGTTCGAGGCCACGTCGCAGGCAAACGTTGTCTATAAAGCCCTTGCCCATGCTCGAATGCACGCTAAGGGCTTAGTAATTGCGGCGTCAGATCCCAATCGTTTCAATAGTAAGGAACCGCCAGACTCGCCAAGGCCGGCAGACCCAAAGGATGCTGGGAAAATCGCTTCGTTTAACCGTGACCGCCCCATACCGTTCAGTCTCGATGAGTTCAAAGCGCATATTACCGAATGCCAAGCCAAACGATATCAAGGCACGAACTGGGTTGCCGTAACTGACAGCGACTTCCAGAAGAGTTTTGCTTCGATTCTCGACAAGCTTCATGTGCTGCGAACCGACAGCCGGATTGCATTCCTGATGAAAAACTATGTGCAAGGTGATCCAACCCTTGCGGAAATCATTGCACAGTTTCTTGTAAGCAACGAAGGGGAGTCAACCACAACTGTCAAAATTTTGGATATTTCTGGCCTGCCCAACGAGGTGGCCGGTCCATTGACAGCGACGCTTGCGCGACTCCTGTTCTCTTACAAACTGCATCAGACACGAGACGAAAGGGAAAAAGACCCAATCTTGCTTGTTTGTGAGGAAGCGCATCGATATGTGCCCGATCGAGGTGAGGCTCAGTATGCTGCCGCCCAAGATGCAGTTCGACGAATCGCGCGGGAGGGTAGAAAATATGGTATTGGTTTAATGCTGGTTTCCCAGCGGCCTGCAGACGTTGAGAGTACCGTTCTGTCACAGTGCAACTCTTGGCTAGTGTTGAGGCTCACCAACGGAACCGATCAGGAGCACGTCGGCCGGTTTCTTCCCGATACACTAGCGGGTTTAACAAAATTGTTGCCTTCATTGCCAAGGCAGGAAGCGCTGTTTGTCGGCGAGGCCGCAGCTCTACCTGCTCGCGTTCGGTTGAACCACGTGGCGGAAGACAAGCGTCCAAGATCGGCCGATATCTCATTCGCAAAGGGCTGGAGTGGCGCAATGTCGACCATTAGCGAGATTAAGCCAATTGCAGATAGAATGTCGGGAATTTAGATGCAGTTCGCTCTCGCCGTGCACTCAAGGAAGCTTCGCACTTCGTTGACAGTTACGCTTAATCCACTCCTTCAGACACAGGAGAGGCGGGCTGGCGCGCGAGCCGGGATCCCGCTTGAAAGCGACGAAACAGAGCAGAAGCGGGATCCCGGACAAGGGTCCTCGCTTGGCTTCGCAGGACGAGGCCCCTTTCCGGGATGACGGAACCGGGAGAGCAGAAGAAAAAATCCAGCGTCCCATTCTGCAGCAACCTATCCATCCATATTCGGCAGACCGGCGCCCGGGGCTCCCGAGTCGCCCATGGCCACTGCGGGCCTGATCGGCTAGCGTCGCTCACGTTTTGCGGAACAAGGGGCGGAGGAAGCGATGCCCGCAGGAGAAACGGGCAGCAGGTTCGACGGCGAGGGCCAAGGCCCGACGATGAAGACCGTCGTCACCGTGGGCCACGGCGGCTATGACCGGCTCGTCTTTCGCGAGGTGCCGCGGCCGGTTCCGGGCCCCGGCGAGGTGCTGGTCAGGGTGCTCGCGGCCGGCGTCAACAACACCGACATCAACACGCGCCTCGGCTGGTATGCCTCATCAGTGGCGACAGGCACGGCGGAGGCATCGGCGGCCGGGGGAAGGCCGGAGCTTTCGCAAGGCGGGGGCGGATGGAGGGGAGCGACCCCGTTTCCGCTGATCCAGGGGACCGATTGCTGCGGGCGGGTCGAAGCCGCGGCGGATGAGGCGGGCACGCATCTCCTGGGCAAGCGCGTGCTGGTGCGTCCCTGCATGCGCACCCAAGGCTTCGCCAGCCTCGACCATGTCTGGATGGGATCCGATTTCGATGGCGCCTTTGCGCAATATGTGAAGGTGCCGGCGCGCGAGGTGTTTCCGGTCGCCTGCGGCTGGAGCGATGCGGAGCTTGCCACCATCCCCTGCGCCTATGGCACCGCGCTGAACATGCTGCACCGGGCGGCCCTCGCCGCGGGAGAACGGGTGCTGGTCACCGGCGCCTCGGGCGGCGTCGGCTCGGCTGCCGTCCAGCTGGCCAGGCGCCGCGGCGCCCGCGTCACCGCGGTGGCCGGCCGCGACAAGCTGGGCGCCGTGCGCGCCCTCGGCTGCGACCGCGTGATCGCTCGCGGCGACGATCTGCTCGCGGCCCTGGGCGAACGGAGCATGGACCTGATCGTCGACAATGTTGCGGGCGAAGGCTTCGGCCTCCTGCTGAAGCTGCTCCGGCGCGGCGGCCGCTACGTGTCGAGCGGCGCGATCGCCGGTCCGCTCGTGACGCTCGACATGCGCGATCTCTATCTGAACGACCTGACGCTCCTGGGCTGCACCGCCTGGGACGAGCCGGTCTTTCCCGATCTCATCGCCGCGATCGAGCAGGGCGAGATCAGGCCGCTGGTCGCGCAGGTGATGCCGCTTGCTGAGATCGCCGGGGCGCAGCGGCTGTTTCTCGAAAAGCGCCATGTCGGCAATTTCGTCCTGATCCCGCCGCCGGAAGAAGGCAGGCCCTGAAACACAAAACCCGCCGGGCATGTCTGCGCCGGCGGGTTTTGCGAAGGTGGTGAAGAAGTCGCCCGTGAACTATTCCCAAGTCATTGATTTCGGACTCTGACTGGCGGTTTT
>CAZIXE010000004.1:0-100567 GCA_964543235.1 uncultured Rhizobiaceae bacterium
GCGGTCAATTCATGTGCTACATAAACCGGACAACTTCAGCCGCTCTCTACAGCCGCTATGGCTCAACCGGTACTGTCGACCTGCGCCAGGAGCCAGTTCTTGAACGTCTCCACCGCCTTGCTCCGGCTTGGCCGCGCCACCGGGGCCTCGACGATGTAGTAGGCCTTCTCCTGCAGCGTTTCGGTGTCGAACAGCCGCACCAGCCGTTGCTCTTCGAGATCGTTGCTGAGAATGGCCGTTGGTGCCAGGCCCACCCCTTGCCCGGACAGCATGGCCGAATGCAGCAGGTTGAAGCCCTCGAACAGCGGCCCGGGCAGCAGGCCGGGGATATTGAGTCCGCAGGCCCGGAACCAGCGCTGCCAGGGTTGCCGGTCGAGGTCATGCAGCAGCGTGCAGTGCAAGAGCTGCTCCGGCCGCTCGATTGGCCCATGCTGCCGCAGATAGGCCGGACTGCACACCGGCACCGAAACACCCGGCAGGAATTTCTGGGCCCCCGCCGGGGCCTTGTCCCAGTCGCCATAGGCGATGGCGATGTCGACATCGTCGAAGTCGATCGCGTGGCCGTAGACGGCATGCATCAGCCTCACCCCGATGCCGCGGTGCTGCTGCAGGAAGGCCGGCAGGCGCGGAATGAGCCACAGCGTGGCGATCGACGGGATGGCAGCGATGGTGATCGACGGCTTGCCGTCGCTCAGCGCCAGCCGCTTGCAGGCGGCCGCAATCGCCCCGAACGACTCCGACAGCGTCTGGGCGAGTTCGGCCCCCTCGGGCGTCGGCAGCGTCTGCCGGCCCTGGCGGTCGAACAGCCGGAAGCCGAACCAGTCCTCGAGCTGGCGGATCTGGTGGCTGACCGCCGATTGTGTGATGTGGAGTTCTTCTGCGGCTTTCGAGAAGCTGCCGGCGCGGGCCGCGGCCTCGAAACATTTCAGAGCATTGAGTGGCGGCATCCGCGCCATGGTTCGCCATGAGTTTACCTCATGCAGTATGTGAGGCTTCATCCTTTGACACAAGCGGTTTCTCGGCTGAAACCTCGCCTTCAGGAGACCTGCCATGAATCAGATCGAACGCCCCCGCCGTGTCGACTACCGCCACAACGGCCGCCGTCCCAGGCCCACTTTCTCGGCCGCCGAGATGCAGCGCCGCCAGGCGGCGATCCGCGACTGGATGGCCGCGGCCAGGGCCGATGCCTGCCTTTTCACCTCCTATCACAACATCTGCTATCTATCTGATTTCCTTTATTGTTATTTCGGCCGCAAATACGGGCTGGTGATCACGCCCGACGCCGCGACGTCGATCTCCGCCGCCATTGATGGCGGCCAGCCGGCCCGCCGCACCTTCGGCGACAACATCACCTATACCGACTGGTCGAAGGACAACTACTTCCGTGCCGTGCAGGATCTGACCGGTGGCGTGAAGCGGCTTGCTATCGAATTCGATCATGTCAGCATCGACTTCCGCCAGCAACTCGCCGCCGCCCTGCCGGGGGTGGAATTCATCGACGTATCCGTTCCGGCAATGCAATTACGTATGGTTAAGTCGGCCGAAGAAATCCGTCATATCAGCAAGATGGCAAAAATCGCCGACCTTGGCGGCGGTGCCGTTCTCGAGGCCGCCGCGGTCGGGGTGCCCGAACACGAAGTCGCCCTCCATGCCACCCAGACAATGGTTCGCGAGATCGCCCGCGTCTTCCCCCACGCTGAATTGATGGACACCTGGACCTGGTTCCAGTCCGGCGTGAACACGGATGGCGCCCACAATCCGGTGACCAGTCGCCGGATCAGGCATGGCGACATACTGAGTCTCAACTGCTTCCCGATGGTCGCGGGCTATTATGTGGCACTCGAACGCACGCTCTTCGCCGGTACCGCCTCCAAAGAGCATCTGCGCCTGTGGGAGATCAACTGCAAGGTCCACGACGAAGGCAAGAAGCTGCTGGTCCCCGGCAACAGATGCTCGGATGTGGCCAGGGCCCTTAATGCCATTTATGCCGAGCACAACCTGCTGCAGTACCGCACCTTCGGATATGGTCATTCCTTCGGCGTGCTCTGCCACTATTACGGCCGCGAGGGCGGCCTCGAACTGCGCGAGGATTGCGATACTGTCCTCCAGCCTGGCATGGTCGTGTCGATGGAGCCGATGATCATGATCCCGCAAGGGCGCAAGGGTGCCGGCGGTTATCGTGAGCATGACATCCTGGTGATAACCGAAAAGGGCAATCGCAATATCACCGGCTTTCCCTACGGCCCTGAACACCTGATCATAGCGGGCTCCGGCAAGCGTCGCGGCCGCGCGGCCGGCAAACGCAGCCGCCATTGACCGCAGACCGGCTCCGCCCCAACTGGGTCCTTCCCTCGCAACGCCGCCCGCAATAAGATGTGCCCGGCAACCTCCAACGGAAGGTGAAGGCAAAAAGGGTATGAACAGCAAGGCTCCGGCGGGCGACGCCATGGTGCGGTTCGTCAATGTGCAGAAGAGCTACGACGGCGAAACGCTCGTCGTGAAGAACCTGAATCTCGACATCTCCAAAGGCGAATTCCTCACCATGCTTGGACCCTCCGGTTCGGGCAAGACCACAACACTCATGATGCTGGCGGGATTCGAGCCGGCCACTCACGGCGAAATTTACCTCAAGGGTCAGCCCATCAACAATGTCCCGCCGCACAAGCGCGGCATCGGCATGGTCTTCCAGAACTACGCGCTGTTTCCGCACATGACGGTGAATGAGAATCTTGCGTTTCCACTGCAGGTGCGCAACATCGGCAAGGCGGAGGTGGAGCAGCGGGTCGCCAGGGTCCTCAAGATGGTGGAACTGCCCCACATGGGCAACCGCCGTCCCGGTCAGCTCTCCGGCGGCCAGCAACAGCGCATTGCCGTCGCGCGGGCCCTGGTGTTCGAACCTGACCTAGTGTTAATGGATGAGCCCCTGGGTGCTCTTGACAAGCAGCTGCGCGAACAGATGCAGTATGAAATCAAGCACATCCACGAGCGACTGGGTGTCACCATCGTCTATGTGACCCATGACCAGTCGGAGGCCTTGACCATGTCGAACCGCATTGCCGTTTTCAACGACGGTGTGGTTCAGCAATTGTCCAGTCCCGACGACCTGTATGAACGGCCGCAAAACTCCTTCGTCGCCCAATTCATAGGCGAAAACAACAAGCTGCGTGGCACGGTCGCCGAGATCGACAACAACAATGTCGCGACCGTGAAGCTCGAATCGGGTGATGTCGTTAAGGCCCTGGCGATCAATGCCTCGAAAAAGGGTGAACGTACGCTACTGTCGTTGCGCCCTGAACGAGTGGATATCAATCCGACATCGAAAACGGCCGATACCGTACTCAAGGGCCGGATAGCCGAGCTCATCTACCTGGGCGACCATATCAGGGCGAGGCTGGAAGTCGCGGGACACAAGAATTTCATCGTCAAGCTCCCCAACAGATCGGGATCGGAAACACTGAACGAGGGCAGGGAAGTGAGGGTAGGCTGGCAGGCCAAGGACTGCCGCGCACTCGATTTCATGGAATTGTAGCAGTCAAGGAGGATTCAACATGCGGCACGCACGAAGACTGATCGTTGGCGGCGCCGCAGCATTGACATTGCTGGCTGCAACTACATTCGGTTCCTTTTCTGCTGCCGCCCAGGAGTCCGATGTCGATCTCGCTTTGGTTCTGGCGGTGGATTGTTCCTTCAGCGTCGACTCGCGGGAATTCCGCTTGCAGATGGAGGGCTTGGGCTTTGCCTTCACCAGCGCCGAAGTCAAGGAGGCTATTGCCAAGGGCCCGCGCCAGCGCATTGCCGTGACTGTCGTGCAGTGGTCGGACGAGCGTAACCAGATGGTGGTCCTGCCCTGGACCATCATCGCCGGAGCCGCCGATGCCGATGAGCTGGGTCAGATTCTCGCCTCCATGCCGCGGCGGCTCGCCGAGGGAGGCACATCCATCTCGATGGCGCTTGAGTTTTCGGCGGCACTTTTCGCTTCCGCTCCATCGGCCGATCGCCACGTGATCGACGTGTCGTCTGATGGCCGCAACAATATCGGTCCTCCGGTCAATCTCTCGCGTGACCGGGTGGTTGCCCAGGGAATCACCATCAACGGCCTCGTCATTCTCAATGAATGGCCGACCCTCGATGTCTACTTCGAAATGAACGTGGTCGGCGGACACGCGAACTTCGTCATGCCTGCCGAGGACTACGAGGCCTATCGCGAAGCCATCCGGCGCAAGCTCGTGCGCGAGATCACCGGTCCCGGAATATCCTGAATGCGGCTGGTTGGGGCCGCCGAGGTCCATCGCCTGTGCGAATGGGAGGCGTTGGTTGATGCGTTGGAACGTAGCCATCAAGGCCCGATCCCGTTGGTGGACCGGTCGGAACTCCATCACCGGGAGAACAACGGCGAGCGTCAGACCTACTTCAATCTTCCTGCCTGGCAACCCGGTGTGGCGATGGGGACCAAATGCGTGACGGTCTTTCCGGAAAACCGGGATCGGCCGACGGTGCAGGCCCTGTACACACTGTTTGACGGCCGTGATGGCACACCGCTTGCCGTCATCGACGCAACTGCCCTCACCTATCGCAAGACCGCAGCCGATTCGGCGTTGGGCTCACGCCTTCTGTCGCGGTCCGATGCCCGAACGCTCCTCATGGTGGGAGCAGGGGGGCTGGCACCCTTTCTTGTCGCCGCCCACCGCGCCGTGCGGCCGTCCATCACCCGCGTACTGGCATGGAACCGCACGAAAGGGCGAGCCGCCGGATGGGGCGAAGAGGTGGCGGAACTCGCAGCTGCTGTGCAGGAAGCCGATATCATCTGCTGCGCCACAGCCGCGACGGCTCCCCTCATCGAGGGCCGCTGGCTGAAGCCCGGCACCCATCTCGACCTTGTCGGGAGTTTCATGCCCGACATGCGCGAATGCGACGACGATTGCGTACTGAAAGCCAGGCTTTTCGTCGATAGCCGCATGTTTGCGATCGACCAGCCAGGCGACCTCGCCGATCCCTTGCGGCGCGGTGTGATCGCCCGCGACAGGATTGAGGCGGACCTGTTTGAGCTCTGCCGTCGTGACCTTGTCGTCAATCGCCGCGACGATGAGATTACCCTCTTCAAGAACGGCGGCGGCGGTCATCTCGACCTCTTTACCGCCCTCTATGTCTTTGACCGCCTGTCGCACTTGGCCTAGCGTTTCGGATTACCACCAGGACCAGCGCCAGCCATGTCCAGCCTGCCAACCACCGATTCCGAGCCTGCGCGAGGACGCCGCCGCAACGGCAGCCATCGGCGCGGCAAGTCGATTGTGCAAATGCCATGGCGGCAGCTGCGCAACCCCTTTGCGCCGCAGCGCCTGATCTCGGACGATGAAGTCGAACGCATACACCTTGCGGCCCTCGCCATTCTCGAGCGGATCGGTGTGCGTTGCCCGGTCCCTGAAGCCCGGGCGATTTTTGCCAGCGCCGGCGCCCTTGTGGGAGACGGCGATGACCGCATCCGCGTCGGCCGGGACATTGTCGGCCAGGCGCTGGCAACCGCCCCTCCGGCCATCTCGCTCACACCGCGAAATCCCGGCCATGCGGTGCGGCTCGGTGGCGGTCATTTAACCACTGCTGCTGTCCTTGGCCCGCCGAACTGCACCGATCTTGTTCGCGGCCGCCGCAGCGGCACGCTCGCCGACCTCCGCGAACTCTTGAAGCTGACCCAGTTCTTCAACGCCGTGCAGATGAACGGCTGGCCGGTCGAGCCGCTCGATTGCGAAGTGAGGTTTCGCCACCTGGACGCCGCCCTGGCCATGCTCACGCTCACCGACAAGGTGCCCTATGTGTTCTGCCAGAGCCGCCAGCGCATCCGGGATGTGCTCACCATGTGCGCCATCGCCCGCGGCGAGACGCTCGATGAGTTTTCCGCCCGCCCGGGCGCATTTTCGATCATCAACACCAACACACCACTGCAATACGACGTGCCAATGACCGTCGGCGTGATCGACATGGCGCGCTTCGGTCAGCCAACACTGCTTACCCCTTTCGTCATGGCGGGCGCTTCGACTCCTGCAACCATTGCCAGTGCCATGGCACTGAACACCGCCGAAGTGCTGTTTGGCGTGACACTGGCCCAGCTGGTGCGCCCCGGTGCGCCCGTGCTCTATGGCTGTGCAGCCATGAATGTCGACATGAAGACCGGCGCCCCGGCCTATGGACTTGCCGACATGCACAAATGCACCATCATCGGCGGCCAGATGGCACGCCGCTACAATTTGCCGATGCGCTCATCGAACTTCTCGTCTGCCAACATCGCCGATTTTGCCTCGGGCCACGAATCCGCCGCCAGTGTCGCGGCCGCTATAGATGCGCAAGCGCATCTCCTCATGCATGCGGCGGGATGGGTCGAGGGCGGGCTCTGCACCTCTTACGAAAAGTTCGTGCTCGATGTCGAGATTATGCAAAGCATGGCGCATTTCTTGGAACCGGTACGGGTCGATGACGATACCCTCGCTCTTGAGGAAATTGCCGCCGTCGGACCCGGCGGGCATTTTTTTGGAACGGAGCGCACCATCGCTACCTTCGAGACCGCCTTTTATCGCCCCCTGGTGTCGCAGACCCAGAACTATGGCGCTTGGCTGGATGCCGGAGCGAAGTCGGCGGCGGAACGCGCAACCGCCATCTGGCAGGAGGCGCTGGCCGGCTATACCGAGCCCGCAATGGATCCCGCCAACCGCGAGGCGCTTTCGGACTTCGTGGCACGCCGCAAGGCCGAAGGCGGCGCACCCATCGACTGAGAAATCCCATGAGCCATCCGTTTCCGACCCTGTTCTCACCCCTGAAGCTCCGCCATGTGACACTGAAGAACCGTATCGTGTTCGGCGCCCATACGTCGAACATGAGTCACGATGGCATCCCGGGTCCTCGCCACTTTGGTTACTATCGCGAGCGCGCCCGCGGCGGCGCCGCCATGATCGTGATCGAGCCGGCACCCGCCCATCGCACGGGTATCCTGACCCGCGGCAATTTCCTGCACGAGACCGATGAGGTGATCCCCCATTTCCGCAAGATCACCGATGAATGCCATGCCCACGGCACGGTCATGATCCACCAGATCTACCATGTTGGCGGCCATGGCGATCAGGACAACTCATGGGAACCCTACTGGTCGCCCTCCGGCGTGCCGTCCTTCCATGATCCCTGGGGCAGTCATGCCATGACCGCAGCGGAAATCGAGGAACTCCTTGAATCCTTCGTCGCAGCGGCGCGGCGCGATCGCGATGCCGGCTTTGACGGCGTCGACCTGTTTGCCGGCTACAATTGCCTGATCGACCAGTTCTGGTCGCCGCTCACCAACAAGCGCACCGATCAGTGGGGCGGCACTCTCGAAAACCGGGTGCGCTTCGCCGCCGAACTCTGCAGGCGAATCCGCAGAATGGCCGGTGAGGACTTCATCATCGGCATGACGATTTCGGGCGGCGAGCCCTATCCGGGCGGCCTGTCTCTCGCCGACAAGCAGGAGATAGTAGCCTGGCTCGACGCTCGCGGTCTCGTCGACTATTTCTCGGTCGGCACGGGCAGCTACCTCAATCAGTTCTCCAAGATCGTACCCAGCTTTCACTTTGCCATGCTGCTCGGCAAGGATGACGCGGCCGCCTTCAGGCAAGTGGTGAAACACGCGAAGATCACGATGGAGGCGCGCGTCAAGACCCCGGCCAATGCCGAACTGGTATTGAGCGAGGGCAAGAGCGATCTCGTCTCTGTCGTGCGCGGCCAGATTGCCGATCCTCACTTCGCCAACAAGGCCAGGGACGGCCGGCCAGAGGATATCCGTCCCTGCATCTCCTGCAATCAGCTTTGCATCGGCCGCCGCATGCGCGACTACTACATCTCCTGCCTCATCAATCCCTCCGTGTCGCGCGAGTACCAGTGGGACGGCGACAGGATTGCAGCAGCGAAGCAGCCCAAGGACGTGCTGGTCGTGGGCGGCGGACCGGCCGGCCTGGAGGCGGCGCGAGTCGCCGCCGAACGCGGGCACCGTGTCCGCCTCGTCGAGAGATCCGGAGAGCTGGGCGGCCAGTTCCGCCTGGCGGCCGGCCAGCCCGAGCGCGGCGAGATCGGTGCCTTTCTCAACTGGTATCAGACCCAGCTTGGCAAGCTTCAGGTCAAGGTCGAACTGCGGAAGGAACTGAGCGCCGAAGATATCCGCAAATCCGGGGCCGATGAGGTGATCCTGTGCACCGGATCCCTGCCGGCCCGCACCGGCTATCAGCGCGCGCTGCCGCATGTCGAACGCCTTCCCGGTGCCGGCCAGGCCAATGTGCACACCGCCCATGACATTCTCGACGGCAGTGTTGTCCCCGGTACCAGTGTGCTCCTGCTCGACGACATCAATGGCTGGTGGCCGGCATCGGGTACCGCCATCCATCTCGCCCAGCAGCGCCACCTGGTGACTGTCCTGACCGCCGCCGAGAAGGCGGCGGGCCAGCTCGACAACAGCCTGACCGGCGATACCACGCGCGAACGTTTCGCCAGGTTCGGCATCGAAGTCATTCTCGCCAGCGCGCTCGTCTCTTGGGAAGGCAACACGGCGAGGATCATGAACCTCTACACCGGAGACATCGAGGAACGGCAGTTTGATTCCCTGGTCATGGCCCTCACCAATGAGCGCGACGACCGCTTGGCCCGCGAGCTGGAAGGCAACGCGCCGATGCCGGTTCATGCCGTCGGCGACACCGTGCAGGCGCGCACCGCCTCGATGGCGATCTACGAGGCAAGGAAGCTCGCCATGACCCTGTAGCCAGTGAGTTTTCCTCACGCTTGACCCTTGTTTTTCAGCCACTTAAGCAACGGACAACTTCACCAGCCGGAATTCCATGCAAAGCTTTGTCCTCAGCCGCATCCCCGAAATCTGCTTCGGGCCGGGCCGCCTGGCCGATCTGCCTTCCAGGCTGGACGCACTGGCCGGCAAGGCGGCGGGTGTAATGGTCGTGGCTGATCCGGCCCTTGCCCCCCTGGGCATCACCGGACGGGCGCTCGACCTGCTGAAGGCCGCGGGTCACAAGCCAAGTCTCTATGACGGCTTCCAGGGTGAACCCAAAGCCAGCGACATCGATGCGGCAGCTGCCATCGCACGTAGTGCCGGCATTACTGCCGTCGTTGGCCTGGGTGGTGGCTCGGCGCTCGATACTGCAAAAATGGTGGCCTGTTGCGCCGCCTCCGGCCTGGATGCCGAAGCCTATGAGCTGTGCAAGACCCCCCTGCCCAGGGATCGCCTGCCGGTCATCGCCGTCCCGACCACCGCCGGCACGGGGTCGGAGGTCACGCGCGTGTCGGTTTTCGCCAACAGCGTGCGGCAGAAGGTCTGGGCCTGGGGCGAGGAACTCAAGCCCGACGTGGCGATCCTCGATCCCGAACTGACCGTGGCGGTGCCGGCTGCTGTCACCGCCGCGACCGGTCTCGATGCACTCGTGCATGCCATCGAAGCCTACACCAACCGGCATCGCACCGATGGCAATGACTTCTACTGCCACAAGGCGATCACGCTCATTGCCGCCAATCTCGAACGCGCCGTGCAGAACCCTGGAGATCTTGATGCCCGCGGCGCCATGTTGCTAGGCTCCTGCTATGCTGGCATCGGTATCGACAATTGCGGCACGGCCTTGGCCCATAACATTTCACATGCCATGGCGGATCTCGCTGTCATTGCCCATGGCCGTGCCACCGGTCTCGCCATGCTGGCGACCATCGACTGGGTCGCCGAGGGTAATCCTCAAGGTTTCGCAAGAGTCGCCGCAGCCATGGGCGAGGAGCCCCATGCGGCCAATGCCGTGCGGGCCTATGACCGGCTTGTCCGCGCCACCGGCATCAAGATCTCGCTGGCCGGCGAGGGCTTTGACCTTGACCATCCTGAGCGTCTGGCGGAGCGCATGGCGGCACCGGCCAACAACCCGATGCGCAAGTCGACGGTCCGCTATCCTGCGGATCAGGATCTGCTCGATCTGGCACGCCGCGTCTATGCTTTGCACTGAGACTGATGACGGCACGTGATGGGAGTCGGTCATGCCATCCGCTCTCTTGTTCTGGAGTGCGACCGCCACCTCGCGGCCATGGGGCACCCGCAGATCGGGACCATCCGGGATGGCATCGCCCGCTGGGGCGCGGGCCCGGTCAATAGCTTGTCGCCCGCTCCCGATCCTCCCTGTGGCGGGCTCGATGTGGCGCTGGCGGCAATTGCCGGCGCCGATGAGCTCCGCCAGGCAATCCGCACCGCCGCACCCTTTCTTCGCTGGGTGACCTACGATGCTTATCCCCGATCGGAGATCGGCGAGGCATTTGCGAGCCGCCATGCCTTTGCCAGTCTCATCGGCAGCGCGGGCCATATTCATGCCGTGGACTGGGAACTGGGGCTGTTCCTCATCAGCCCGGCTACCCTCTACCGCGATCACCAGCATGCCGCCCCCGAACTCTATGTGCCGCTGACGGGGCCGCACCGCTGGCGCTTCGGCACCGGGTCGCCGTGGCAGGAACTGCCTGCCCATGTACCGGTCTGGAACGAACCCTGGGCCGTGCACGCGACTCTGACTGGCACCGATCCTTTCCTCTGTCTGTTCGCCTGGACACGCGATATTGACCTTCCCGCCAAAGTCGTTCACGCAGCGGACTGGGACAGTTGCGAGGCATAAGGGCGTGCAGGACGACACCGCCGATGGAGCGCTTTGGCTGCTGGCGGCCATTCAACAGGGACTGGCTGCCCAAACCGGCGAGGGCGTTGCCCGCGTGCTTGCCAGGCTTGGCGAACAGGGCGCAGCGCGGCTGACCTTTGCACCGCCGCCGCCTCGCGCACAGCCCGCCTGTCGGCACTTGCCGCAGGCCATCGCCGAGACTGCCATGCTCAACGCCGATCTTGCCGCAGCCCTGGCTGCCGTCGAGGATCGGCTTTGCTGGCAGCGGACCGAAGGTTATTCTGACGCCCTGCTTGGTGACGGATTCATGGCCAACTATGCCCATTGCCAGATCGTGGGCCCGTCCGGGTTCTTTCCGGGAAACGACTTTCTCCTCGGTCTGCTGCTGCTGGGACCGGGCCTCCACTATCGCGACCATTACCATCCGGCGCCGGAACTCTACTGGGCCCTGACCGGGCCAAGCGAATGGAAGCGGGGCGCCGGCGGGTTTTCCCTGCGCGAGGCGGGTGACACCATCTGGCATCGGCCCTTCGTCGTCCATTCCACCATAACCTTGCAGACACCCTTGCTCGCCGTCTGGTGCTGGACTGAAGACACCGCGGTTGCGGCGCAGCTGTGCAGCCGTTGATAGACATGCGTTACCTCCTCCTTGCCCCCCTGGCTGCCTATGCCGCGATCGTTTGTGCCATGTATCTGATGCAGCGCGGCCTGCTCTATCACCCCGAGAACAAGGGCCTTACACCCGCTCTTGCGGGGCTCGTCGGCGTGACACAGCATCAGCTGGCGACACCCGATGGCGAACGGATCGTGGTCTGGTATGCGCCGGCACCACACGGCTCGCCGGTGATCCTGTATTTCCACGGCAATGCCGGGGAGATCGGTGATCGTCACGAGCGCTTCCGCTACTATCAATCGGCAGGATTCGGCGCTTGTTTCGTCTCGTACCGCGGGTTCGGCGGTTCGACCGGTGCACCCTCGGAAACGGGAACGCTGATCGATGCTGAAACGGCCTATCAGTGGTTGCTGGGTCAGGGCGTGGCTGCCAGCCGGATCGCCATCGTCGGCGAGTCGCTCGGCACCGGCGTGGCCGTCCAACTCGCCGCCCGGCACGAGGTCGGCGCCGTTGCACTGGAAGCCCCGTTCACCTCGACGGCGGATGTCGCGGCCCGGGTCTATTGGTGGCTCCCGGTCCACTGGCTCATGAAGGACCAGTATCGCTCCATCGACCACATTGGCCAGGTGCGCGCCCCGCTGCTGCTCGTGCATGGCGAGGCCGACGGGCTTGTCCCCGTCTCGTTCGGCAAGCGCCTCTTCGCCGCTGCCCTGGCGCCCAAGGAACTGCATCTTGTGGCCGATGGCAGCCACGACGCCATTCACGACGAGACGACCTGGGCGCGGGAAGTTGACTTCTTCTCGCGCCAGCTCCGTCCATGACAAACCCCCGCGGCAACGCCGCGGGGGCTGAACCGGCGCAAGCCTGAAGCAATCAGGCCGGCGAAATCGCCAGCGTCTCGCCGAAGATGTAGAGCGTCGGATGCACCTGGAAGCCTTTGACGCGCTTGTCATAGGCGGCATAGACCGACCGCCACAGCGGCTGGGTGATCGGTCCGTCTTCCTGCATGATCTTCTCGAGTTCGCCGATGATTTCGCGCCGTGCATCGACATCGAGAGTGCCTTCCGCCTTGGTCAGCAGCTCGTCGAACTTGGCGTTCGAATAGGCTGACTCGTTCCACGGTACGCCGGTCCGATAGGCAAGCGCCAGCACCATGAAGCCCAGCGGGCGGTGTGTCCATTCGGTGAAGCCGAACGGCACCTTGTCCCACACTTCCCAGAACTTGTTGGACGGCATCACGTTGATCTTGGCGCGAATGCCGGCAGCCTTCCACTGTTCGGCCATGGCCTCCACTGCCGCCTGCTCCCATGACGGATCTGGCTTGCAGGCGATTTCGACGTCGATACCGTCTGGGAAGCCGGCCTCGGCGAGCAGCTTCTTGGCCTCCTCGATCTTGTAGCCCATCGGATCGAGCTTCTTGTAATCCGGATGGACGCTGCAGACGTGGTGATGCTCGGCCGCCTGACCGACGCCCTTATGGGCAATCTGCAGGGTTTTGTCCGGATCAGTTGCAAGCCTTACCGCCTTGCGGACCAGCGGGTTATCGAAGGGCTTTTGATCGAGCCGCATGCGCGCAACCGCCGTCTGGGCAGTGACCGCTTCGTGGATGTCGACGTGCGGCATTCCCTTGTACAGGTCGAACTGCTCGATATTGCCCTGATAAATACCGTCCACCTGCTTTGATGCCAGGGCGGCCGCCACCGCGGCGGGGTTGTCGCCGAGATCGATGAAATGCAGTTCATCGACATATCCGGGAGAGTCCGGACGCCGCTTCAGCACCGCCTTGCGGCCCACTTCAAGTTCGACCAGCTCAAACGATTCTGTCCCGTTCGAACCCACACCATAGGCGCCGTTCTCTTCCGGGTCGAGCATGAGGAACGGATAGTGGAACAGATGTTCCGGCACCGCCACCTGTGCTTCCTTAAGATTTAGCACAAGCGTCTTGGCATCCTTCACTTCGATGGCATTGGCATCCCAGAGTTCGGTGGTCATGACCGGATTGCCGGCATCGTCCTTGGTGCCGGTGTCGACATCCTTCAGCATGTAGCCTTTCATCAGCCCGACAACCGAGGAGCCAACCTTGGGATCAAGGCAGTGCTTGATGTTCCATGCCGCGTGCTCGGCGGTGAAGGCGCCGCCCTTGTGCCACTTGGCATCGGCAATCGTAAGCGTCCAGGTCTTGAGGTCTTCCGAAGCCTCCCATTTGGAGCACAGATGCGGCCGCGTTACATTGTCCACGCCGGTACGGGTGAGGTACCCGACCGTCTGGCGCACGATGTTGGAGTCATAGACCCACGAAAAGGTATGCGGGTTCTCGACCTTGGGAATGCGCTGGGCGATCTTGATGATCCCGCCCATCGGCATGTCCTGCGCCCTGGCCTGCGGCACGAAATCTTCGCCGGTGATCTTGCCGGCCCACATATAGGCGGTGGGAACTGCCATGCCCAGCAGGGCGGCGTAGCGCACGAATTCACGGCGGTCGATCTTCTTGTCCGCAAGCTGCTGCTTCAGTGTGCCGATCAGTTTGTGTTCTTTGTCAGACATTAGTGAAGAATCCTCCCTGGAAACTTTCTTCATCATGGCGGCCCGTTGGCCACTGACGAAACCGGCCTGCATGGCCGGTTTCGATCTGGCTGAGAGCGTATCACCACTCGCCCAAACTGCAAGTGCCAGCGGACGTTATTTGCCGCGGGCAAAGCGACTTGTACAAATCCGTCGCTTGCGGAACCTGAAGCGCCATGGTGAGTAAAATTCACGCCAACTCCGGTCCCCGCGTCCCTGCCTGGCCTAATTTTCAGCGGTAGCCCGGCGGCGGCTCGAAGCTGTAGTATTCGCGTTCTATGAGTTGCGCAAAACGGATCGCTGTGAAGTCGGCAAACTGCCGTGCAATGATTTGTATGCCGCCGGGTAATCCTTGGGAGGTGAGCCCGATGGGCGCCACCGTCGATGGCAGGTAGTACCCGCATGAATAACCGGCCCAGAACAGCTGGTCGGTGGTGGGAACCCTCTTGCCGTTCACCTCGATCGTCCGTTCGTGCCGCTCGCCCTCATGGTCGTGCACAAAGGCGGCCGACGCCGCGGTAGGACACAGCAGCACGTCCCACTCCTCGAAGAAACGGTTCCACAACTGCCGCATCTGGTGGCGCCGGTTGTTGTACATGAGCCAGTTTCGGTGCGGCAGGACGTAGGCGCGCAGCATGTTGGCGAAATAGCTGTCGTCGTCCGCGGCGAAGCCCGATACCCTCGCCGCATTGGCCAGGAATTCCTCGTCTGTTTGCCGCCGGCTGGTCGCCGATCGCAGCAGCGCGATATAGACATCGAACGCTTCTTTGGTGCTGAAGGCCGGCCGCGCCTCGAAGGAAATCTTCGCCACGCGCGGCGCGAGGTACTGGCCGAGCCGTCCGATCAGGTCCTGCAACGGCAGGTCGACCTCGCTTTGCGGATCCGTGATCATGACCGCCACGCGGAAATCCTTGAATTCCCGCAAGGTCGAAGCCGGCAGGCGCAGCGACCACGCCTCGGCCTCGACCCCGTCAGGGCCCGCCAGCAGCTTCAGCATGGCTTCGAGGTCGCGCGCCGACCGGGCCATTGGTCCCGCACAGGAGATGTCGCTCGGATGCACGATCCCCGGCAGCGCATGCCCCGCCATGGGGACAACGCCATAACTGGGCTTGTGGCCATAGACGCCGCAGTAATGTGCCGGATTGCGGATCGAGGCGCCTATATCCGACCCGACCTCAAGAGCACTCATGCCGGTAGCCAGCGCCACCGCCGATCCGCCCGACGACCCCCCCGGCGACCGCCGCACATCCCAGGGATTGTTCGTCGTGCCATAGATGTCATTGAAACTCTGCCAGTCGGCAAGCATGAAGGGCACATTGGTCTTGCCGTACAGGATTGCGCCGGCGTCGGTGAGGCGCTTCAGGGCTACCGCATCCCTGCCGGCGATATTGTCTCTGAAGCGCGGCGCGCCCCAGGTCGAAGGCGTACCTGTCCAATCAAAGCTCTCCTTGATGGTCATCGGCACGCCATCGAAAATGCCGAGCGGCTCCCCGTGCTTCAACCGCCGGTCGGCCGCCGCCGCGGCCTTCTTCGCGCGATCGAGGTCGGCATAGATGATTGCATTGAGGGCCGGATTATGCCGCGCCATCTGCTCGCTGCAGGCGGCAAGCAGATCCTGAGCCGAAATCTTGCGGCCGCGTAGCAGCCGTGCCAGTTCCGTGGCCGGCTTGAAGCACAGTGGAAACGCCATTCACAATCCCTCGCAACATTCCGCATGATAGCCAAATTGCGTGGTCGTCAAAACATCTGCAAGGAACGTGTCAATCGGTTCAGTTATGCATCCGCTGCAGATGGTGCCGCCAGGTTGGCTCGTGCTAAGGGCCTTACATGCGCACTGTGGCTGATCGTGACCAGTTCCTGGGCTATGCCCTTGTTGCCTTGGGTGCAGCCATGTTTTCCTCGAAGGCCATCTTCGTCAAGCTTGCCTATGAGGAAGCGCCCGACGCCGCGAAGCTTCTCGCCTTGCGCATGATCGTGTCGCTGCCATTCTTTGCTGGTATCGGTGTCTTAGCCTACCGGCGGCGCGTATTGTCGAAGGCGCCGGCCCTGGCCGGCCGCGACGTGGCCGGCGCCCTGCTGGCCGGCCTGATCGGTTACTACGTCGCCATGGTTCTCGACTTCGAGGGCCTCGTCTACATCAATGCCAGTGTCGAACGCCTGGTTCTCTTCACCTATCCGATCTTCGTTATCCTCCTGGGCTGGGGCTTCTTTGGCGAAAAGCTCGATGCGAGGAGTCTTGCGGCCGCTTGTGTAACCTATGTCGGCCTTGCGACGGTGGTCTGGCAGGGACTTGCCGTAACCGGCTGGAAAACCGCCCTGGGTTCCGCCCTCGTGCTGGCATCGGCCATCAGCTTTGCCGTCTACCAGCTGATTGCCAAGGCCTACATTTCCCGCATGGGCCCCGCCATCTTCACCAGCATTGCCCTTTCAGGCGCCTCGGCGGCGTCTGTCGTCCACTACGCGGTGGTGAGTGGCGGCCTCAATCTGTCGGCCTCCGCCCGCTTCTGGGCGCTTGCGGCGGCGACCGGCTTGCTCGCAACAGTCCTGCCGAATTTCATTCTGAATGCCGGCATGGCCCACATTGGCGCCCAGTCGACGGCGATGATTTCGACACTTTCGCCCCTCATCACCATTGCCCTTGCCGTGGCAGTCCTGGGCGAGGTTTTCACCTTCATCGATGCATTGGGAGCCGTTCTGGTGATCGGCGGCATCGGCCTTCAAACCTGGTATGACATGCGTGCCACGCCATCCCCGCGCTGACCGGCCGGTTACAGCAGCAATCGTCCAGACCTGATGCCAGTTGCATGTGACAATGACTTCTGCCTAGCCTGATAACGCGGTGTCAGCGTATAGGGCAAATGCGTAAGCCTCGGCGTGAGTTGGAGATCAAATTCGCTCTGACGGGCGAACAGTTTGAACGCATCAAAGCGCTTCCGGCACTCCGGGGCCTCGCCGCCGGCGAACCGGTACAGCAAAGCTTGCGCTCGATCTACTTTGACACGCCCGATTGCAGCCTCCATCAGCATGGCTATGCCCTGAGGCTGCGGCAGGTTGGCAAGGTCTGGCTCCAGACCGTCAAGGCCGATGCCGGGGTGCATGGCGGCGTTTCGAACCCGGTCGAGATCGAAACGGAGGCAAAGGGAAGACGGGTTCAGCTGGACCTCATCTCCGACTCCAACGTGCGGCGCGATCTGCGCAGGCTCATCGGCAACCAGCCGCCGGTGCCGGTCTTTGAGACGATTATCGAGCGAACGGTGCAGCCCCTCGCCACCGCCGGGGGCTGCGAATTTGAACTGGCCCTCGACAAGGGCATCGTCAAGGCCGGCCGGCGGTCGCTTGAAATCTGCGAAGCCGAACTGGAGCTCAAGCACGGGACCGCCGAGGACCTTTATCAGGTGGTGACACAACTCTTTGCCGGCGAGTCCCTCACTCCGAGCGGCCAGAACAAGTCCGAGCTCGGCTACCGTCTGCGCGGCCGGACACCGGAGATCGGTCCTGTCCCCCGCAAGGCCCGGCTTCCCCTCTTGCATCGCAAGGATGCCTGCGCCTTCGCCGTGGAACAGATCTGCCGGGCGGCAGTCGGACAGATTCTTCACAACTGGCAGGTTGTTCTGGCATCAGACGATCCGGAAGGACCGCACCAGATGCGCATCGGCATACGCCGCCTGCGCAGCGCGCTCGCCGTGTTCAGGCCCTTGCTGAAGAAGAAACTGCTGCGTGACCTGGAGCAGCAGCTGCGAGAACTGGCACGTCTGATCGGAGAGCTGCGCGATGTCGACGTCATGCAGGCCGACATTGTGGGACCACTTGATGGGCGGAATGGCAAATCGCCCGATCTCGCACCGCTGCGTGAACTGCTCGAAACCCGCCGCGCCGCAGTTCGCGCCAGAGTGCGGCAGGATCTGGCTGGACCCGGCCCGACCACCCTGCAGGTGCGCCTTGCCTTGTTGCCCTCTGTGCTTGCCGATCCTGCCGGCGGGAAGCGGCGAGCGGCACTTCGCGTGCCCGTGACGAGGCTGGCGGCAGCGGCCCTGCAGAAGCGCTGGCAGAAGGTCGCAAACCGGGCCCGTCATCTCGAGGAACTGAGCGATGAGGAACGCCATGCCCTGCGCAAGGACTTGAAAACCTTGCGCTACACGGCCGAGTTCTTTGCGCCGCTGTTTGCTGCCGGCAAGGTCCGGAAGTTCATTGCGGAACTTCAGCACCTTCAGGAACTGTTTGGCTATTTGAACGATGTGGTCATGGCAGGAAGATTGGCTGAGTTGACTGGTCCGAAGTCCGAGAGCGTCGGGCTGCGGGAGGCCGTCGGTTACGTTATGGGCTGGCACAGTGCCCACGCCGAGGACGCTTGGCGAGATGCCCGCACCAGGTGGCGGGAACTCAAGAAGGCCAGGCGGTTCTGGCAATGAAGGGGAGAAACTTGCCAGGCTTCAGGAAAAGGCGCTTAGTGTCACGTCGTTGACATGAGGCAAGAAAACCTGCGCCTCATGGACAATCGCGTCTCACAGGAAGGAGACAGTCATGCATGCGGTCATCAGAAGTTACACAGGGCCAGGGGCCAAACAGCTTTTTGACCTGTTGGAACAGAAGAAAGCCGATGTGGAGGGCGTCATCCGCAGCGTCAAAGGCTTCGTTGGTTACACTCTCATGCACACCGGCGATGGCGGCGTATCGGTTACTGTCTGCCAGGACAAGGCCGGCACCGACGAAAGCCTGAACGTGGCGCGCAATTGGATCAAGGCCAATGCCTCACACATCGCCGCCGGAGCTCCCGCGGTGATGGAAGGTGCGGTGATCCTGCAGCTGAGATAGGCGCAAACCGCCCTCAGGCAACGCTGTCGGGCAGCTTCTCCTTGCGCTTCGCCATGAAGGCCTGCAGCGCCTCGTCAAGAGCGGGATCGAGAACTGGCGCTTCGTACTCGCGAAGCATGCGCTTCCACTGCTCGTTGGCGCGCTGGGCCGCATCCTTGCCGCCTTCCGCCTGCCACTGCTCGTAGGGCCGGTTGTCGGCGACCTGCGACCGCCAGAAGGCCGTTTCGAAATTGGCCTGTGTGTGCGCGCAGCCGAGAAAGTGCGATCCCGGTCCCACTTCTGCAATGGCATCGAGTGCCTGTCCGTTTTCCGAGAAGTCGACGCCTTCGGCAAAACGCTGGAACATCGACAGCTGATCGGCATCGATTACGAACTTCTCGTAACCTGAAGCAAGGCCGCCTTCCAGCCATCCCGCCGAATGCAGGCAGAAGTTCACGCCACCGAGAAGTGTCGGCCACAGCGTATTGGCGCTTTCATGCGCAGCCTGCGCATCGGGAAGCTTTGAGGCGCACAAGCCCCCGCCGGAGCGAAACGGCACGCCGAGCCGCCGCGCCAGCTGGGCTGCCCCGAACAGCACATGGGCGGGCTCAGGCGTGCCGAACGTTGGTGCTCCGGACAGCATGGAAATGGACGAGGCGAAGGTCCCGAACACGACGGGCGCGCCGGGGCGGCACATCTGGGCGAAAGCCATGCCGACCGAGGCCTCGGCGAGGATTTGCGTGAGCGTGCCCACGGCGGTAACCGCCGACATGGCTCCCGACAGGATGAACGGCGAGATCACCGTGGCTTGATTGTTGCGGGCATAGACCTTGAGTGCACCGACCATTGTCCCGTCGAAGACGAGTGGCGAATTGGCGTTGATCAGGTTGATGGTTACACAGTTCTGGTCGACGAAATCGGCCCCGAACACCATCTTGGCCATGTCGACCGTGTCCTGGGCTCGCTCTGGCGCCGTGACCGATCCCATGAAGGGTTTGTCGGAATAGCGGATGTGGCTGTAGACCATATCGAGATGCCGCTTCGACACCGGAATGTCGACGGGCTCGCACACTGTGCCGCCGGAATGGTGGATCGACGGCGACATGTAGGCGAGCTTCACGAAGTTCCGGAAATCCTCGATGGTGGCATAGCGGCGGCCCTCGTCGAGGTTGTGGATGAATGGAGGCCCATAGACCGGCGCGAACACCGTATTCTTGCCGCCGACCGTGACATTGTTGGCCGGATTGCGCGCATACTGCGTGAATTCGCGCGGCGCCGTCTTGAGCAGCGACCGCACCAGCCCCTTGGGAAACCGCACCCGGTCGCCTCTGACATCGGCGCCGGCATCCTTCCACATGGCAAGCGCTTCGCCATCGTCGCGGAAATCGATGCCGATCTCCTGCAGCACCTTGTCGGCATTGGCTTCGATCAGGGCCAACTGGTCGTCGCTGAACGGCTCGTAGAGCGGCACCTGCCGCCGAATGAACCCCGACTGTTTGACGGCCGAGGATGTTCGGGCCGCCCGGCGGGCTTCAGCGCCACCGCGCGCACGGCGGCCGGTGGCGGCGGGTTGGACGTCAGACATTGCAGACCCGTTGAGATGATTTCACCTGGTCCGTTGTTTACGCTCACCGGCAGGTGGGGGCAGGGCGGAAACGTCAGCCCATGGCGCGGATGCGACGCCTAGAAGCTGACTTTGAGTTCATCGAGGCCATGGAAATGATAGCTGTCCTTGTATTGCGGCGGCCCCGCGAGCTTGAGCCGCGGCAGTCGTTGGAACAGGATCGGCAATGCCAATTCCAGTTCCAGCCGGGCCAAAGGTGCGCCGACGCAGAAATGAATTCCCGCCCCGAAGCTCACATGTGGATTTGGTGAACGCTTGGGCTCGAAGCGCTGAGGTTCAGAAAAGCACGCCGGGTCACGGTTGGCGGCGCCGAGCAGCAGCCCCACGACGTCTCCCTTCCTGAGTGTGACGCCCTTGTAGTCGATGTCTTGCAGCGCATAGCGCGTGAACAGATGAAGCGGCGCATCGAATCGGAGGACTTCCTCGATCAGCATCGCGTCGGGACTGGCCGTCAGTCCGCATTCGAGCAAGGCCTTAACGCCGTTGCCGATGGCGTGCACGGTCGCCTCATGGCCGGCGTTGAGAAGCAGGATGGCGGTGGTAATCAGCTCGTCTTCGCTGAGTTTTCGGCCTTGCTCTTCAGCGCGGATAAGCTCGGAAAGCAGATCCGCGCCGGGATTGCGGCGCCGCGCGCGGACGTAACCCCGCATGTAGTCTGAAAAGGCGATCGTTGCGCGGACTGCGGCGTCCTCGATCGCCCGGTCACGCCGCGCCTGGTACATCGCCACCATGTCATGCGACCAGGCGAGGAACTGCTCGCCCATGTCGCGCGGCACTCCCAGGAGATCGCAGATAACGATCACCGGTATCGGCGTGGCATAGCGCCCAAGCAGATCGGTTTCGCCCTCTTTTTCAAAGGAATCGATTAACTCATTGCAAAGATTCGCGATTTGGGGCCGCAGCCGCTCTACCTGGCGGGACAGGAAGGCGCGGTTGACAAGGCCGCGGAGCCGTGTGTGGACAGGCGGCTCGAGTTCGAGCAGCGAGTGCGACTCAAAGGCATGGAAGGGGTCGAGATGCTCGGGTGTCCTGGGCCAGCCTAACTCCTCGCGGGTGGCAACATGCAGGATCTGTCGGCCGAACCGCCGGTCTCGCAGCAGCGCGTTGACGTCTTCATGCGCGGCAAAGCACCAGTGGCCATACTCCTCCCAGCGGAATATCGGGCAGCGTTCATGCAGCACCGCATAGGAGGGATAGGGGTTGTTGAAGAAGGTGGGATCGCGCGGATCGAGGAAAACGGAACGGCGTTTGGCGTCGATGTGCATGGCAGCCATCTTCCTGCGATTTCGCTCCCGGGGGCAAGGCCTGCAACGAAGAGACTGGTGGCGAACAGCGCTATGGCCGTGTCTAACGGACGGAAACGAGCGTGAACCTACTGCCGCCAGTCACATGGCCGCGGCCCATGTTTCCGCCGCATTCAGTCTCGTCTCGCCGGTCAATGCAGGGCTGGCTGTGCGTTATGTCTGGCTCAATCCGTCGAAAAATGCACCACGCATTGCCGCTTTTGCGGCGTTCTCATGGGTGGCGGTCGCCGGTGCGTGAGCCGGCCATCTTGAATTCCGGTTGTTAGCAGCCTGCATGTTTGCCACTTTCTTCTGCAATGGCATTCTCTTCGGCAACAGCAACGCACGGGTGACGGAGCCGATGGGCAGGATTGCGGGCATGGCGGCCGTGATTGGCGCTCCGGCAATGGCACTGGCAATGCTGCTCTTGGCCGCGCCGGCGGGCAGCCAGGAAACCGTCGATCTCAAGCTGGTGCTGGCGGTCGATGCCTCGGGCAGCGTTGACACGCAGGAGTATGATTTGCAGCTAAGTGGGATCGCCATGGCTCTTCGCGATCCGGCCGTGCTCAAGGCGATCGCCGCTGGCCGCAACGGGCGCATAGCCATCAATGTCGTCACATGGGCAGAGCATCAGGTCCCGAAGGTGGCGCTCGGTTGGCACATTGTTGCCAATGCCGCAGATGCTGGAAACCTGGCCGCGGCGATTGAGAACATGGGCCGCACCGCCAATGGCGCCACCGGCATGGGCGAGGGCCTCGCCGCCGCGCTTCGCCTGCTCGAAGACCCCGCCATCATGGCGCCGCGCGAAGTGGTCGATATCTCGGGCGACGGTGCCGAAACGCCGGCCCGCGACTATGTGGTACTGATGCCCCAGGCAAGGTCCATGGCGATGGCCCGCGGCGTCACCGTGAATGGCTTGGCAATTCTCGGCAGCGAAATGGGCCTCGCCGAGTGGTATCAGGCCAATGTCCTGACCGGCCGCGACAGTTTCCTCGAGATCGCAACCGGCTACGAGAGCGTCGCGAAGGCCATGAAACGCAAGCTTCTTCGCGAGATCGAACCTCTGCCGCGCCTGTCTCAGCGCTGACCTGGTCTCGCCTTCGCGCGCTTGCCCGGCCTTCTCTTCGCTGCTCCCGCCTTCTTCGGCGTCGCTTTGCGGACCATGCGTCCGTCCGGGGCACCTCTTGCTGCGCCCCGCTCGCCGCCCTTTGCCCGCGCCAGCTGGATTACCGGCTCCATCGCGCGCAGGACGTCATCACTGAGGTGACACATGATGCTATGCCCCGGCGCCAGCTGCTTAACCGGCGGCAGCTCGGTTTCGCAGATCGCACCAATTTTGCGCGGGCAGCGCGTTTGAAACGGGCAGCCCGGCGGCGGGTTCATAGGCGAGGGCAGTTCACCCCTGAGCACGATATGCTTCTTCTGCACCGATGTGTCGGCAATCGGCACCGCCGACAGCAGCGCTTCCGTGTAAGGGTGATAGGGTGGCGAGAACACCTGCTCCGTCGTGCCCTGTTCCATGATCCGGCCGAGATACATGACCACGATCCGGTCGGCGAGATAGCGCACCACCGAGAGATCATGGCTGATGAAGACCATGGTCGTGCGTTTCTTCCGCTGAATGTCGGTGAGAAGGCCGGTCACCGCCGCCTGCACCGAGACGTCGAGTGCCGAGACCGGCTCATCCGCCACCACCAGGGACGCGTTGCCGCCGAAGGCCCGGGCGATGCCGATGCGCTGCTTCTGCCCGCCGGAGAGCTGCCGCGGCTTGCGGTAGGCGAACTCGCGCGGCAGCTTCACCATGTCGAGGAGTTCGAAGGTCTTCTGCTCGATCTCCTCGCGGCTCTTGGCGACTCCGAACTTCTTGAGCACCCGGCCGATCTGCGCGCCGACCGAATGGCTGGGATTGAGTGTCTCAAACGGGTTCTGGAAGACGATCTGCAGGCTGGAAATCAGCCCTGGCGGCCGTTCCTTGACCGCCAGCTTGCCGACGTCGAGACCGTTGACCAGCACTTCACCGCCCGTCGATTTCTCGAGCCCCATCAGCACTTTGGCGAATGTCGACTTGCCGCAGCCCGACTCCCCGACAATCGCCACGGTCTCCGCCTCGCGGGCCTCGAAATCGAGCTTCTCGTTGGCTTTGACGTATTTGATGCCACCGCCCGATATCAGCGCCGCCAGCGAGTTGTCGCGGATCTCGTAGTATTTCTTCATGTCATGGATCTGCAGCACCGGTTTGCCGGGCTGCATCGGCTCGCTGGCTGTGCCCTTGGGTGCATGTTTCGCCCAGTCGATCTCGCCATACCGTTTGCAGCGCACCTCATGGCCGGCATCGCCGGTGACCGGCTCCATGTGCTGCGGCAGATCGCAGACGCCAGCCGTGAAGAACGAACAGCGCGGTCCGAAGGTGCAGCCCTTGGGCCGGTCGCGGGGCAGCGGCAGCTGCCCGGGGATGGCCACCAGCGGATGCGCGAAACGGTCTGTGCCGGGCAGCGGGATCGATGAGAACAGGCCGCGGGTATAAGGGTGGCGCATGTGGTCGAACACCTGCTTGACCGACCCGAGTTCCACCGACTGTCCCGAATACATCACGCAGATGCGGTCGCAGGTCTCGAGGATCAGCCCGAGATTGTGCGATATGTAGATCATCGACGTGCCGAAGCGCTTCGAGATGTCCTTGATGAGTTCGACCACACCTGCCTCGACCGTGACATCCAGTGCCGTGGTCGGCTCATCGAGCAGCAGGAGCTTCGGATTGGACAGGAGCGCCATGGCAATGACGACGCGCTGCTGCTGCCCTCCCGACAGCTGGTGCGGATAGGAACTCATGATCCGGTCGGGATCCGGCAGCCGCACCGCATCCAGAATTTCCCGGGCACGCTTGATGGCAGCCGCCTCGTCAATCCCTTCATGCACCATGGGGACCTCGATGAGTTGGTCCCGCACCAGCATCGACGGGTTGAGCGAGGCCATCGGCTCTTGGTACACCATGGCGATCTGCGACCCACGGATCTGCCGCAATTCCTCATCCGTCATGTTGCGTAGGTCGCGGCCCATGAAGCGGATCTCACCGCTCGTGACCGCGCCGTTCTTGCCCATGTACTGCATGATGGCCAGCGCCACCGTCGACTTGCCGCAGCCCGATTCTCCGACAATGCCGACCGCTTCGCCCGCACCGACCGTCAGGTTGAAGTCATAGACGGCCGGAACCTCGCCCGCCCGCGTGTAGTAGGAGATCGACACATCCTTGCATTCGAGTACGGGGGTGGTCATGTCTCAATCCCTCAGCGAGATTTCACGGAGCCCGTCGGCCAGGAGATTGAGCCCGAGCACCAGCGAGGAGATGGCGATGGCCGGCCAGATCATGGCATTTCCGGCCATGGCGCCGTAGCCACGCACTTCCGAGATCATTTTGCCCCAGTCGGGATCGGGCGGCGGCAGGCCGAGGCCGAGAAAGCCCAGGGCGGCGATGGCGATCGTCACGTAGCCAAGCCTGAGGCAGGCATCGACAATGAGGGGTCCCCGTGCATTGGGCAGGAGTTCGACGATCATGATGTAGAGCGGGCTCTCGCCGCGGACTTCCGCAGCCGCAACATAGTCGCGCGTCTTGAGATCCAGCACGATGCCGCGCACGATGCGCGCCACCTGCGGCGCGGTCGCGAACATGATGGCAAGCACGATGGTGAGTCCCTTGACCCACACCGCCTCGAATCCCTGCGCGGCCAGCCAGGAGCCAAGCGGCGACTGCGGGCCGAGCTGCGACAGGATCACGATGTAGAGGACCATCTGGGGGAAGGCGAGGAAGATGTTGCCGATGAATGACAGGATTTCGTCCCACCAGCCACCCCGGTAGCCGGCGGCGACGCCCATCAGCATGCCGACGATGTATGCAACCGCGGTCGCGAACACCGACCAGAACAGCACCAGACGCGAGCCGAAGATCAGCCGCGACAGGATATCCCGCCCCTTGTCATCGGTACCGAGCCAGTAGGTGCCGCCATCCGGGGCAGGCGAGAACCAGGGCCGCAACAGGTCGGGTGCCGACTGCGCGAGGGGATCGCGGATGGGCAGGAGGTCGGCGAAGATTGCCATGAACACCCAGAACAGCACCAGGACCGCGCCGAACATGCCGATAGGTGACTCGCGCAGGAGCCCGATCGTCCTCGCGAAACGCGATAGCCCGCTGGCTCGTTTGGGGATGGCGCTGGCGGTGTCGGTCATGGTGTGCCGTCCTATGCGAACCTGATGCGCGGATTGAGATAGGTGTAGCCGATGTCGGAGATGAACTGCGACATCACCGCCACGACCACGGCGATCATCGCACCGGCCAGGATCAGATACACGTCGCCGAACATGGCGGCGTCATAAAGCGCCTTGCCATATCCGTCATAGGCAAAGAAGACCTCCGTCACGACGACGCCGGACAGGAGATAGTTGAGCTGCAGGATCATCACCGTGAACGGTGCGATAAGGGCGTTGCGCAACGCGTGGCGCAACACCACCCGCTCATAGGGCAGGCCCTTGAGGATGGCCGTCCGCACATACTGCGAGGCCATGACCTCCGCCATCGAGGCGCGCGTCATGCGCGTGTAGTAGCCGAAATTGTAGATTACCAGCGTGGCCACCGGCAGCACCAGTTCCTGCCAGCTGAATCCTGTGGCGAAAGACGACGATCCCGGCAGTAGATTGAGCCAGAACACGAAGATGGCGGCGAGGAAGGTTGCAGAGGCGAATTCCGGGATCGAGGTGGTCAGCACCGAAAGCACGCTGATTGTCCGGTCGCGCAGGCTTGCTTCCGCGATCCCTGACAGCACCCCGAGCACCAGCGAGATCGCCACCGTGATCAGGAACACGAGCCCTCCGAGGATCGCGGTGTTCTTGAGGCGCGGCAGCAGGAAGTCGAAGACCGGCGCGCTGAACTGGGCGGATTCGTTCCAATTGCCGGTGAGGAAACCGCCGAGCCACGCGAAATAGCGGATGATGAGCGACCGGTTGTAACCGTTCTCCTCGAGCCATTGCAGCCGGCCTTCCATGGTCGAGTACTGTCCGAGCACACGCATGGCCAGGTTGAGCTTGTCGCCTTCGAAGAACACGAACAGCATGACCGAGATCACCAGCATGATCAGGATCATGGACGCGAGCCTGCGCGCTGCGAGTACGAGCATTTCCCTCCCCACCAGCCTTTGAGGCTTTTCTGTTGCAGATCATAGGGGGAGTTGCAGCCGCTGGGCAACAGTTAGCGGCAGATCATGTGCCGAAAGCGAAACGGCCCCGCGCAAGGCGGGGCCGTCTGCCGGTAAAATGCTGTTGCTGCTCAGATGGCGTCCTTCAGTTCCTTGGCGGCACGGAACGCGACTTTTTTGGACGCCTTGATCTTGATCTGCTCGCCGGTTGCAGGATTGCGGCCCATCCGCGCCGGGCGCTTGCGCACCTGCAGGATCCCGAGACCAGTCACGCGGACCTTGTTGCCCTTTTTCAGATGCTTGACCGTCGTATCGACAAAAGCGCCGAGGAGCTCATTGACAGCCTTCTTGGACATCTCGTGCTTCTCGGCCAGTTCGGCCCCTATCTTGGACAGCGGAACCGTCAAAACCTTTTCGTCAGCCATGATGTTGTGCTCCTAGGCGGTTGTTGATGAATCACCGCCTAGCCCAACTGCCGATTCGTGAAAACCCTTATTTTATGCGGGTATTTTGAGTCGGGAGCGCAGAAACGCCAGCAAAACTGCGGTTAACCTCTTATTAACGGTTCTGGCAATCGGAAATATCAATTTATAACAGAACGTTAAGTCAAGGCCGGACGGCGCGGCCGGAGCTCATGGCGGGAAAGACACAACCATCTCCCTTGTTCTGACAATTCACTGACGAGGGCCGTCAGGCGGCCATCATCGCCCCGCGGCTAGCCCATGCTCCGTCGGACGGCAGACCCGAATCAAGGAGATGATGATGAAGAATATGATGCTCGCCCTGCTTGCTGCCGCAGCCATGGCCACGGCCGGTGCCGCTTCGGCAGAGGAGATCTGCAAGGCTCACGACAAGGCCAACTGGATGACCAAGGATGAAATCACCAGCCGGGTAACGGCCATGGGTTATCAGGTTCGCAAGGTCCAGGAGGAGGATGGCTGCTGGGAAGTGAAGGGCACCAGGAACGGCAAGCGCGTCGAAGCCTATTTCGATCCGGTTTCGGCTGAACTCGTTCTCGTCAAGTGATGTCGACCGGAACCCAAGCTGCAGAAACGGGCCGCGCAATGCGGCCCGCCACTGTCAAGGTGTGGGATGCAGGCGTCAGACTGTTTCACTGGTCGCTGGTGGCGGCCATGGCCTATGAGTTTCTCTTCCGGGCCGGCACCGCGGCGCACAACGCGTTGGGTTACTTCATCCTGGGTTTGGTGGCATTTCGTGTCGTATGGGGCTTCATTGGCACGCGCCATGCGCGCTTTGCGGATTTCGTGAGATCCCCCAGGCATACACTCTCCTATCTGCTGAGTGTCGCGCGCGGCCATCCCGCCCGTTACATCGGCCACAACCCCGCCGGGGCGGCGATGGTCCTTGCGCTGCTGGCCATGATCGCACCTACGGCGGCGTCGGGCTGGGCCATGACGACCGATGCGCTGTGGGGCGAAGAATGGATCGAGGAATTGCATGAGGTGGCCGCCAACGCCACGCTGCTCCTGATCGCGGCTCATGTGCTTGGCGTCGTCTTGGCCAGCTGGCAGCATCGCGAAAACCTCGTGCGGGCCATGGTGACCGGCCGCAAGAATCTGTGAAGGCTCAGCCACCCCGCTCCAGGGCGAGCGACACGTGATTCTTAAGGCCCGGCACGGCCAGCCCGTGTTTCCGCGCCAGCATTTCGAGGTTGGCCTGTCGCTCGGCCCGCATGGTTTCGCCCGACATGTTGCCCCGATGAACCCTGATGGTCACGGTCGGCACACGGACATGTTCGAGCTTCGCACCCGAGCGCGCCACGCGCAGATACCAGTCCCAGTCCCAATAGTAGGGCAGGGATGCATCAAACGGGCCGATCGTGTCATGCAGCGCACGCCGGTAGCATACGGCCGAGATCAGGATCGTGTTGTCGCATTCGAGCGATTTGGCATCGGCATCGAGCTTGTAGGGCAGGACGGATGGCACAGCTTCGCTGCCCGGCTCGAATGCAAGCTCGCCGTCGGCGAACGTGAACATTGCCCCGCCGGCGAACTCTGCTGCCGCGACTTCGAGATGTCGGGGGCTGGACCACAGATCGTCATCATCGAGAAAGGCAATGATCGCGCCGCTGGCCGCCCCGACACCGCATTGCCGCGCCGCCACCGGGCCGGCTCGGGCATTGTCGACAATGGTGGCCGGCAGATCTTCGAGGCCCGCGATGCGGCCGTCGCCATCATTCACCACGATGATCTCCTGCGGCCTGACGGTCTGTGCCAGCACGCTCTCAACCGCCTGCCGCAGATAGACCGGGCGATTGCGTGTGGGGATGATGACCGAGAACACGTGTGGGGCCTCCGCCTGATGGTCTTACGGAGGTCGGTACGCCCCGATCAAGTCCCAAACCGAAGAGTCCTCAAGCCTGCCGCAACCATTCCGGGTGGGGATGCGGCACTGGTTCCTTTGGCTTGAGAAAATAGCGCCGGAAGATCTCGCCGTAACCATTCATCTTGTAGCCATGATTCTTGGCGAGCAGCTCTTCCCGCTGGGCGCGATAGTAGGCGGGCAGCTTGTACCAGGCGAGCGCCGGCCGCGTGTGATGCGCGACATGCAGGTTGTTGTAAAGGAACAAGAGCGACCAGAACGGCGAGGCCTCGACGATGATCGTCCGCTCGCCGACATCCTCCGCCGCCTGGTGTTCGCAGAACGATCGCACCAGCGACAGTGAAATGCCCGGATAGGCGATCAGTGCCAGGTATTGCCAGATCGGCATTCCGCACACCCATCCGGCATAAGCGAGGGTGACGGCACTGGCCAGGCCATGCAGGATCCAGGCCCTCAGGATCGCCGTGTCGCCGCGCGCCATGGCGGCAAAGTCGCTGGACCACAGCCGCACGACGCTGATTGCCGGCCCTATCAGCATCCGTACGGCCAGCGTGTTGTTGGCGGTAAACAGCCACCGCTTGATGCCGGGCAGAGCCGCCCAGCTCTCCGGCAGCATGTAGTAGGACTCGGGATCGAAACGCGGATCGGTCAGATCGGCATCATTGTGATGCGCCAGATGCATCTGCCGGTAACGCTGGTAGGGAAGCCAGAAATGCGGCGTGATGAAGACGAGGAGTTCGTTGACCAGCCGATTGCGCGTCGGGTGTCCATGCAGCGCTTCATGCTGGAGCGAGACATGCAGGGCCGCACAATAGGCCCCGACCGGCAGGATGACCCACCACGGGAGAACCGCGTGCAGCCAGACCACCGATCCGAGCACCAGATAGGTCAGCGCAATGAGTGCCACTGTTGGCCACTCGACCCGGTATCTCGCCCGCCGCTCCGGCATGTCTGTCGCTGTCATGCGCCTGCCCCAGTGACAGAAATCCGGTCGTTTCGGCACATGCTCAACTTCGAATTCACGTTTCGTCAGCCCATTCAGTCCGTACCCGGAAAGACTTATTCTATCCGGCAGCGCCAGCGATGCATGTTGACGATGATACACAAATGCAAATAGTGTTGACGATTGTAAACACTTCGCCATGCACAAGCGCCAGACCGTCGCTATTTTCCGTCAGCGCCTGGCCGAACTCCTGTCCAGGACCGGCCACACCCAGGCCCGCTTTGCCGCCAAGGCGGGGCTTGATCGCTCGACGCTGTCGCAGCTTCTGGCCGCCGGCAACATCCGCCTGCCGCGGGCCGAAACCATCGCGCGGATCGCGACCCGTCACTCCGTGTCTGTCGACTGGCTGCTCGGCTTGTCGCAACAGGATCAGCCGGCACCCGACATCGTGCCACAACCTGTTGTTGAGCCGGACGCGGACAGTCCCTACAGCGAGGGTCTGTGCCGCTGGCACGAGGAGGCGCGCGGTGAGAAGATCCGCTATGTGCCGTCATCCCTGCCCGATCAGGTCAAGACCGAAACGGTAATCCGCTATGAGAACGTGAAGCTCACGAGCGACGCTGCCACGGTCATGGTGGACTCCGCCCATGCCAGGATCGAGCATGCCCGCCGCGCCGAAGGTGAAATCGAAGTCTGTTCCAGCCGGCAGTCACTCGAACTCTTTGCCGCCGGTCACGGCATCTGGCGCCAGCTTCCCGTCCGCGACCGCCTGCGCCAGCTGGAACACATGGCTGAAATGATCGAGGCGCTCTATCCGGCCTATCGCTGGTTCCTCTTCGACGGTCGCGAAAGCTATGCCGCACCCTATACCGTCTTCGGCCGCAAGCGCGCAGCCCTTTATCTCGGCAGCATGTATTTCGTGTTCACGGCGACCGAGCATATCCGCGTGCTGACCCAGCATTTCGAGGATCTCATCCGGCATGCGCGCGTGCAGCCGAATGAAACGGCAGCGTTCATCCGCCGCCTCGGCCGGGACGTGTCATGATCGCGTCGCTGCCCATGTATGATTGGCCCGAGATGCGCCAGGCGGCCGATGCGTGGTGGGCTGCCTTGGCGGAGCGGCTCGGCGTATCTCTGCCGCTGACCCGAGACACCGATCACATGGCGGCCTGGCGCCGGCCGGATCTCCTGTTCAGCCAGACCTGCGGTTACCCCTTCACCCATGAATTCAGGGGCAGGCTGGCCTATGTCGCAACACCGCATTACGGCGCCGATGGCTGTCGCGGCGCCGGTTACTCGAGCATCGTCTTCGCGCGCGACATGCAGCCGCTCGCGGCCTTTCGTGGCAGCCGCGCCGCCATCAATGCGCCTGATTCCATGTCCGGCATGCTGGCGCTTCAGCTCGTTTTCGCCCCCCTGGCGGAGCAGGGCGAATTCTTCGATGCAACCATCTGCACCGGCAGCCATCTGGCCTCGCTGGCGGCCGTCCGTGCCGGCGCGGCCGATGTCTGCGCCATCGATGCCGTGTGCGTCGCGATGGCCCGCCGCCATCGGCCGGAAGCTCTCGCCGGGCTCGCAGAGATTGCCCGCTCCCCGCAGGTGCCGGGGCTTCCCTATGTCACGGTCTGCGGCGACGTGGCGCGTCTGCGTGCAGCCTTGTCTGCCGTCTTTGCCGACCCCGCCTTGCGCGCAACGCGAGATCAACTCTTCTTGACTGGTTATTCAGTTCTGGCCACCCAAGCTTACGACCGCATCACGATTCTCGAAGACGCCATGCGGCAGGCCGGGGGACTGAAACTCGTATGATCGATCTTTACACCTGGAGCACGCCCAACGGGCGCAAGATCTCCATTGCGCTGGAGGAACTGGCACTCGAATATGCGGTCCATCCCGTCAACATCAACAAGGACGAGCAGTTCAGGCCGGAGTTCCTGGCGATTTCGCCCTACAGCCGGATTCCCGCCATTGTCGACCGTGACAACGGCCTCTCGGTCTTCGAGTCGGGTGCCATTCTCATGTATCTCGGCGACAAGGCCGGCCGGTTCTATCCGGTCGAACTCCGGCGTCGCACCGCCATTCACGAGTGGCTGATGTGGCAGATGTCGACGGTCGGTCCCTTCCTCGGGCGCGCCCACTACTTCCTGAAATACAATGCCGGCCGCGCGCCGTTTGCCGAAGACTGGTTTGCCGCCGAGGCCCGGCGCATCTATGCCGTGCTGGACCGGCGGCTGGCCGATCGTGAATGCATTTGTGACGACTACTCGATCGTCGACATTGCCACCTTTCCCTGGATCGCCCGTTTTGAGTGGCAGCGGATAGACCTGAATGCTTTCCCGAATGTCAAGCGCTGGTACCTGGCCACGGCCGCCCGCCCTGCCGTGCAGAAAGGCTACAAGGTTCCCGATCCGCGGTCGGAGATGCCGCTGCCGGCCTAGCCGCGGCTCGGCACGGTTTCCTCCGGCGACGGCCGTGCCGCCACGAATTCGTCGCGCATTTCGCAGTGCGCCGACAGTGCATGCAGTTTCGGAAACTTGTTCGGAGGAAACGTATCCGGTGCCCGCATCTTGGCATAGGCCAGCATGCACCCGATGGTGACATCGGCCTGGGTCATGCGGCTGTCGAAAAACCATGGCGTACCGCAATCATGCTCGAGCCTGTCGAGGCTCGCCGCGATCTGCGCCAGCAGGCGGCTTTCGTAGCTCTTGCTGAGGGCCTTCCCGCGATGAAAGTGGCGCTCGAAGAAGGTTGCCAGCAGCTTTTCGATCACCCCCGTGGACAGGGCGGTGGCCTGCAGCACCCGCCGCCGCTCCGCCCCGTGCGGCGGCATCAGTGCCCGGGCCGGCCCCGCCCGTTCGTCGAGATAGTCGATGATTGCGCCCGAATCGATCAGCGTCTCGCCGTCTTCGAGGATGAGCGCCGGCACCCGGATCAGCGGGTTGATCTTCTGTATGTCGGCGGCGTTGCTGAACACCGACAGCGGATTGCGCGTGAACGGCATGTGATAGTGATGCAGCGTCACGGCGACGCGCCGCACGAACGGCGAGTCGTATTGGCCGACAAGGATCATGCGCGATATTCCCGCAATCCGGTGAGCCGCTCAAGTACCTTCTCCCTGCCGATGAGTGGCAGGAGGGCCGCCAGTTCGGGCCCGTGGTCGCGTCCGGTCAGTGCCAGGCGGAGTGGCAGGAACAACGCCTTGCCTTTGCGGCCGGTCGCCTCCTTGAGGGCGTCGGTCCAGCTCTTCCAGGTCGTCGCATCCCATGGCTCGGGAGGCAGGAGCTGCCCCGCCTGCCTCACGAATTGTGCATCATCCGGTGCCACGGCGGGATTGAATCCGTTTTTGATGATTTCCCACCATGTTGTTGAATCAGAAAGCTTTTCCAGGTTTCCGCGAATCGCCAGCCAGAATGTTTCCGAGCCAAAGCCGAGCCGGTCCCTGACCGCTTCCCAGCCCAGCATGTGCAGCAGCTTGGCGTTGAGGTGAGCGAGTTCCGCCTCGTCGAATCGGGCTGGCGCCCGCGACAGCTTCGCGAGGTCGAATCCCGCAACGAGCTCGGCATAGTTGGCACACGGATGAATGCTGTCCGATGTGCCGAGCAGCGCCGCAAGGCTGACCACCGCCATCGCTTCGAGCCCTGACTCGCGCATCGCTGCAATGGACAGCGACCCGAGCCGCTTCGACAGGCTCTTGCCGTCGCTGCCGGTGAGCAGGCTGTGGTGCGCATAGAGCGGCGGCGTCCCGCCCAGCGCCTCGGTGATCTCGATCTGCACCGCGGCGTTGACCACGTGGTCCTCGCCGCGGATCACATGGCTCACGCCGAAATCGATGTCGTCAACAACCGAAGGGAGTGTGTAAAGCCAGCTTCCGTCCTCGCGCACCAGCACCGGGTCCGACAGCGAAGCCGTGTCGTAGTGCTGTGCGCCGCGGATCAGGTCTTGCCATTCGACGGTCCGGTGATCGAGCTTGAAACGCCAGTGCGGCCGGCGGCCTTCCGCCTCGAGCTTCTGCCGGTCGGCTGCGGAAAGCTTCAGCGCCGCGCGGTCGTAGACGGGCGGCAGGCCGCGCGCCAGTTGCCGCTTGCGCCGCCGGTCGAGTTCCTCGGCGGTCTCGTAGCAGGGATAGAGGCGTCCTGCCGCTTTGAGCTGGCCGGCTGCCTCGGAATAGCGAGAGAACCGGCGTGACTGGTATTCGATCCGGTCCGGCCTGATCCCGAGCCAGGCGAGGTCTTCGGCAATGCCGCGCGCGAATTCCTCGGCCGAGCGCACCGTGTCGGTATCGTCATAGCGCAGGATAAACTGCCCGGACGTCTTTTGCGCGAAAAGCCAGTTGAGGATGGCGGTGCGGGCATTGCCGATATGGATGCGCCCCGTCGGCGACGGCGCAAAGCGGACGGTGGTCATTCAGCGCCCATCCCTGAAGCCGTTGGTGATCGGATAGCGCCGGTCGCGCCCGAAATTGCGCCGCGTGATCTTGACCCCCGGCGCCGCCTGCCGCCGCTTGTACTCGGCGACATAGAGCATGTGCTGCACCCGCCTGACGAGTTCCTCCGCGTGCCCGCGCTTCACGATGTCGGCAACCGGCAATTCCTCCTCCACTAGCCCCGACAGGATGTCGTCGAGCACGTCATAGGGCGGAAGCGTGTCCTGGTCGGTCTGATTTTCCTTGAGTTCCGCGGTAGGCGCCTTGGTGATGATGCGATCGGGGATCACTGTCCCCTGGCTGTTCCGCCATCGCGCCAGGCGGTAGACATCGGTCTTGTAGACATCCTTGATCGGGTTGAAACCGCCGTTCATATCGCCGTAGAGCGTCGCATAGCCGACTGACATCTCCGATTTGTTGCCGGTGGTCAGAACCATCGCGCCGAACTTGTTGGAGACGGCCATGAGGATGGTCCCGCGCGTGCGCGACTGCAGATTCTCCTCCGTCGTGTCGCGGTTGGTGCCCGCAAACATCGGCTTCAGCGCCGACAGAAATCCCTCGACCGGTTCCTTGATCGGCACCACGTCATAACGCACGCCCAGCAGCCTGGCGCAGGCCTCGGCATCGACGAGGCTTTCCCTGCTGGTATAGGCATAGGGCAGCATCAGGCAGTGAACCCGTTCCGGCCCCAGCGCGTCGGCCGCCATTGCGGCCACCACCGCCGAGTCGATGCCGCCGGAAAGCCCCAGCACCACACCCGGAAACCGGTTCTTGTTCACATAGTCGCGCAGCCCCAGCACGCACGCCCGCCATGTTTCCTCTTCCTGTTCGGGAAGTCTGGCGGTATCCCCCGCAATCATGCGCCAGGCGTCACCGTCGCGAACCCAATCGGTTGCGGTTACCGCTTCTTCGAACATCGGCATCTGCAGCGCCAGCGTCCGGTCGGCGTTGATGACGAAGGACGCGCCATCGAATACCAGCTCGTCCTGTCCGCCCACCTGGTTGAGATAGGCCATCGGCAGGCCGGTTTCGGTCACCCGGGCGACGGCCAGGTTGAGCCGCACATCGTCCTTGTTGCGCTCGAAGGGCGAGCCGTTTGGTACCAGCAGGATCTCGGCGCCGGTCTCTGCCAGCGTTTCGCAGCTTTCCTCGGTCCAGATATCCTCGCAGATCGGCACGCCGAGCCGCACGCCCTTGAACACGATCGGTCCGGGCGCCGGGCCGGCCTGGAACACCCGTTTCTCGTCGAAGACGCCGTAGTTCGGCAGATCGTGCTTGAAACGCAGCGTTTCGATGCGTCCGTTGGCCAGCAGCGCCACCGCATTGTGGAGCTTGTGGCCGTCCTGCCAGGGCAGGCCCATCAGTATGGCGGGGCCATCCTTGAACTCGCGCGCCAGCTCCTCGGCTGCAGTCTTGCAGGCCGCGACGAAGGATCGCCGCAGCACCAGATCCTCCGGCGGATAGCCACAGATATAGAGCTCGGGAAACATCACCAGGTCGACGTCGCGCGCCTCCGCGCAGGTGCGCCGCGCCTTCTCGGCATTCGCCTGGATCGCCCCTACGGTCGGGTTGAGCTGGGCCAGGGCAATGACGAGTCTGTCGGTCATGGGCGCCTCATAGCCCATGCCCCCTCGTCCAGCAATTGCGGGGCGTTGACGGCCCCATGAAAAGCCCGCATGAGTGCCCTATGATCCTTGCCGACCTCGTTTCTGCCAGGCCGCCCGAGGCGCTTGCGCTTCTTGGCCCCGAGCGGGATCCCCAGACATATGGCGGACTGGCGAAGTTGTGTACCGAGACGGCAGCGAGCCTCAACCGGCTGGGGCTTGGCCGCAACGACAGGCTGGCCATTGTTCTCCCCAACGGCCCCGACATGGCCGCCGCTTTTGTCGCGGCGGCCTGCGCCGTGACGGTAGCGCCCCTGAACCCCGCCTATCGCGAGGACGAGTTCCACTTCTACATGGCTGACCTCAAGGCCCGTGCCTTGCTTGTCGAAGCAGAAAGCGGATCGCCGGCCATTGCGGCCGCAACGCGGCTGGGCATTCCGGTCCTGTATGCCACCTCCGGACCTCAGGCAGGGAGCTTTTCCATCACTGGGCAGCCCGCGGGGCAGCCTCGCAACGATGGCATGGCCGCCGCCGGAGATATTGCCCTGGTCCTGCACACGTCGGGGACGACGTCACGGCCGAAGATCGTGCCACTGACCCATGCCAACCTGCTTGCCTCGGCGCGGAACATCGTCACGACCCTGCAGCTTGCACCGCAGGATCGGTGTCTCAACATCATGCCGCTGTTTCACATTCATGGCCTCGTCGCGGCGATTCTTGCCAGTCTCGCCGCGGGCGGCTCGATCTACTGCACGCCGGGATTCAACGCACTCAGGTTCTTTGCCTGGATGGCTGAAGCCCATCCCACCTGGTACACCGCGGTTCCCACCATGCATCAGGCCATCCTGTCTCGTGCCGAACGCAATGCCGATATCATCTCGGCCAATCCGTTGCGCTTCATCCGGTCGAGCTCGGCTTCGCTGCCCGCCCCCGTCTTCCATCAGCTCGAACAGGCTTTCGCCTGCCCGGTCATCGAGGCCTACGCCATGACCGAGAACGCCCACCAGATGACCTCGAACCGGCTGCCGCCGGGCCGGCGCACGCCGGGCTCTGTCGGCTGCGCGGCCGGCCCCGAAGTTGCCATCATGGCGCCGGACGGCCGCCTGCTGGGACCCGGCGAGGAGGGGGAGGTCGTAACCCGCGGACCCAATGTCACTCCCGGTTACGAGAACAATCCCGCCGCCAATGAGCAGGCCTTTGCATTCGGCTGGTTCCACACCGGCGATCAGGGCGTGATGGATGCCGAGGGCTATCTCCGGATCACCGGCCGGCTCAAGGAGATCATCAACCGCGGCGGCGAGAAGGTCGCACCCGTCGAGGTCGACGAGGTTCTCATGCAGCATCCCGCCGTGCATCAGGCCGTGACGTTCGCGATGCCCCACGACAAGCTCGGTGAGGAAGTCGCCGCGGCCATCGTCCTGCGGGAGAATGCGCAAGCGACGGAAAGTGAGTTGCGCGACTTCGCCAACGCCCGGCTGGCTGCCTTCAAGGTGCCCAGAAAAATCGTGATCGTTGCCGAGATCCCCAAAGGAGCCACCGGCAAGCTGCAGCGCATCGGCCTTGCGCAGAAGCTTGGTCTCGCATGACGAAGATCTGTGTCTTTGGTGCCGGGGCCATTGGCGGCTACATTGGCGCCAGGCTCGCGAGTGCGGGCGAGGCGGAAGTCTCGCTGGTTGCGCGCGGCCCCCATCTCGAAGCGATGCGGGCCAATGGCCTGGTTCTGAAGCAGGCCGGCGAAACCCGCACGGTGCATCCGCGCGCCACTGACAATCCGGCGGAACTGGGCCGCCAGGACTTCATCATCCTCACGCTCAAGGCTCACGCCATAACCGGTGTCATCGACCAGCTCGAGCCGCTGATCGGTGCGGACACCGCCATCCTGTTTGGCCAGAACGGCCTGCCCTGGTGGTATTTCCACCGCCACGGCGGCCCGTTTGAGGGGCGCACCCTCGAGAGTGTCGATCCGGGCGGTGTCATCTGGCGGCGCCTTGGTCCGGAGCGGGCCATCGGGACCGTGGTCTGGCAGGCCGCGGAGATCGAGGCCCCTGGCGTCATTGCCCACCACTACGGCGATCGCATGCCGGTCGGCGAACCGTCGGGCGAGGCAACCGAGCGCGTCCAGCGCCTCAGCCGGCTACTGACCGGCGCCGGGATCAAGAGCCCGGTGCGGCCGAAGCTGCGTGACGAGATCTGGCTCAAACTGTGGGGCAATCTGAGCTTCAATCCGGTAAGCGTGCTCACCCAGGGCACCCTGGCCGACCTTGCCGGCGACCCGGGCACGCGGCGCGTCATCGCGACGATGATGCATGAGGCCCGCGCCGTCGGCGAAGCGCTCGGCATAACTTTCTCGATCGGGGTCGATGCCCGTATCGACATGGCCGCCAAGGTGGGTGCGCATCGCACCTCGATGCTGCAGGATGTCGAAGCCGGCCGGCCCACCGAACTCGAGGCGCTTCTTGGTGTTGTCATCGAACTTGCCGATATCGTTGGCGTAGCGACTCCAGCCTTGCAACTGGTCTATGATCTCGCCAGATTCCGCAGCCAGGCCTCAACCGGGGGCCGGCAATCCGCACAAGCGCACCAGGGAGGCAACTGATCATGCGGCTCGATAACGAACGCCCCAGCAGCAATATTGAGGACCGCCGCGGCAGGGGAGGTGGATTCCAGTTCCCGGGCGGGGCCGGCGGCCGCCGCATCAACATTCCGATGGGTGGCCGCAGTGGCGGCTTTTCGCTCTCGACCATCATCATGCTGGTCATCGCCTATTTTGCGGTCAAATTGCTCTTCGGCGTCGACCTCCTTGATGTCCTGTCCGGCGGTGGCGGCCTGCCGCCGTCGCAACAGCAGACCGAATACCAGATTCCGGGCGGCAGTACCGAAGTCGGCAATGGCGGCCAGACCGGCGGCGGCGTCTCATCCGGCGATGTGACAACCGACGCCGGCAAGGATTTTGTGGCGCGCGTGTTGGGTTCGACCGAGCGCGTGTGGGGCGGCATCTTCCAGAACATGGGCCGGCAGTATCAGGAGCCGAACCTGGTGTTGTTTTCCGGCTTTGTACAGTCGGCTTGCGGCATGGCCCAATCGGCCATGGGTCCCTTCTATTGCCCGCGCGACCAGAAGGTCTATATCGACCTGTCCTTCTATCAGGACATGAAGAACAAGCTCGGTGCCCCGGGTGACTTCGCCCAGGCCTATGTCATCGCCCACGAGGTTGGTCATCACATTCAGAATCTCTGGGGCATCGCCGACAAGGTGACCCAGGCCCGCATGCGGGTGTCCGAAGCCGAGGGCAACGTCTTGTCGGTGCGCATGGAATTGCAGGCCGATTGCCTTGCCGGCGTCTGGGCCAGGGAAGCCGACGCCACGCGCCAGATCCTTGAAGAAGGCGACCTCGAGGAAGCCCTGAATGCGGCGGCTCAGATTGGCGACGACCGGCTGCAGCGCCGGTCCCAGGGCTATGTCGTGCCCGAGTCCTTCACGCATGGCACCTCCGAGCAGCGGGTGCGCTGGTTCAAGACTGGCTTCAACGCCACTGATCTGCGCCAGTGTGATACCTTCGCCACCGATCAGCTGTGATCGCTGGACATCGTGGCAGGCCGCCGTATCCTAGGGGCTTGGGACGCGGCGGCACTTGCCCGTGCCGGGCAGCGTGGGGAGCGGAGTTGAGGGCGACATGGCCGAAGCCACACCGCAAACGGTCTTTCTTGCGGACTACCAGCCGGTTCCTTACCTGATTGAGGAGGTGAGCCTCGACTTCACGCTCGATCCCGAGAACACGCGGGTCCATGCCAGGCTCAGATTCCGCCCCAATCCGGCAAGTCGCGAAACCGGCGTCCCCCTGGCCCTCGATGGCGAAGACATAATCCTCCAGTCCGTCAGCCTCGATGGCCGCGAACTGGCGGCGCATGAGTACGAGTTGCGCCCGCCGGGCCTGGTCATTGCCGGGGTCCCGCAGGCACCGTTTACGCTCGATGTCGTCAACACCTGCAACCCGCGGTCCAATACCCAGCTCTCCGGACTCTATCTCTCGTCCGGCATCTTCTGCACCCAGTGCGAGGCTGAAGGATTCCGCCGTATCACCTATTTCTATGACCGCCCTGACGTGATGGCGCGCTACACGGTGCGGATCGACGCGGACAAGGCGTCATGTCCCGTACTGCTGTCCAACGGCAATCCCGGAGAGCGAGGCGAGACCTCCGTATCCGGCCGCCATTACGCCATATGGCACGATCCCTTCCCCAAGCCTGCCTACCTCTTCGCTCTGGTCGCGGGCGACCTCGCCGCCGTTCATGACAGCTTCACCACCCTGTCCGGCCGAAAGGTCGAGCTTGGCATCTATGTCGAGAAGGGCAAGGAGGACCGCTGCGGCTGGGCCATGGAATCGCTCAAGACCGCGATGTCCTGGGACGAAAAGCGGTTTGGCCGCGAATACGACCTCGACGTTTTCAACATCGTCGCAGTATCCGACTTCAACATGGGGGCGATGGAGAACAAGGGCCTCAACATCTTCAATGACAAGTACATCCTGGCCCTGCCTGACACTGCGACCGATGCCGATTACATCAATATCGAGGCCATCATCGCGCACGAGTATTTCCACAACTGGACCGGCAACCGCATTACCTGCCGCGACTGGTTCCAGCTCTGCCTCAAGGAAGGGCTGACCGTGTTCCGCGATCAGGAATTCACCTCCGACATCCGCTCGCGGCCGGTGAAACGCATTGCCGACGTCAAGCGGCTGCGCGCCGACCAGTTTCCCGAAGATGGCGGCCCGCTTGCCCATCCCGTCCGGCCCGCATCCTATATCGAGATCAACAACTTCTATACCGCGACGGTGTACGAGAAGGGTGCCGAGCTGTGCCGCATGATGCAGACGCTGATCGGCGAGGCGGCGTTCCGCAAGGCCATGGACCTCTACTTCGAGCGCCATGATGGCGAGGCCGCGACGGTCGAGGATTTCGTGCGCTGCATGGCCGACGCCTCGGGCCGCGACATGACGCAGTTCTTCCGCTGGTACGAACAGGCAGGCACACCCGAGGTCGTCGTCTCGGCAAAATATGATGCGGCAGCGCGCACCTACGACTTGACCCTGAAGCAGGTGACGGCGGCCACGCCCGGTCAGCCGGACAAGGAACCTTTCGTCATTCCCTTGCGGCTCGGCCTGGTCGGTCCCGATGGCAGTGACCTGCCACTCGATCTTGAGGGCGTTGGTATTCTCAACACCGGTCAGATTGAACTTGCCGGCAGGAGCAGGAGCTTTCGTTTCCGCAATGTCCCGGCGAAGCCGGTCCTGTCGCTCAATCGCGGTTTCTCCGCGCCCGTGCGCATTTCCGGCGGCGCATCGCAAAAGGACCGCCTGTTCCTCATGGGCCACGACAGCGACCCGTTCAACCGCTGGGAGGCCGCCCAGTCGGCCGCAACCAGCCTCGTGGCCGCCACCATGCGCGCCATGGCCGGTACCGGCAAGATGCCGCCGCTGACCGGCTTCATCGATGCGCTCCGCCGGATTCTGGCCGCAGGCGATCTCGACCCTGCCTTCAAGGCTGCCATGCTGACTTTGCCGGGCGAACAGGAAATCGCCTCGGCCATTGGTCATGATGTCGATCCCGCCCGGATCCATGAGGCGCGCGAGCAGCTGCGCCGGCAGTCTGCGCTGGCATTGCTGCCGGAACTCGAAGCGCTCTGGCAGAACACCGCGAGTACCGCGGCATACCGGCCCGATCCTGCCGGAACCGGACGCCGCAGCCTGCGCTATGCCGTTCTGACAGCGATTTGCGCGGGCAGCCCTGAGCGCGGCATCCACCTCGCGCGCGAAGTGCTGCAATCGCCGCCCAGCATGACCGATGAACTGGGTGCGCTGATGGCCCTGAGCCAGATCGAGGGTGCCGAACGCGAAATCGAGATCGAAGCTTTCTATCGGCGGCATCATGCCGACCATCTGCTGGTCGACAAATGGTTCGGTCTGCAGGCCCAGATTCCGGAAATTGCCACCGCCGCGCGTGTCCGGCGCCTGATGGACCATCCCGACTACCGCATCACGACGCCAAACCGGGTGCGGGCGCTGATCGGCACCTTTGCCATGGCCAACCCCAACGGCTTCAACGCGCCTGATGGAGAGGGCTACCGTATCCTGGCTGACACGGTGCTTTCGCTGGATGGCAGGAATCCTCAGGTTGCCGCGCGCATCGCGACCGCCTTTCGCAGCTGGCGCATGCTTGAACCCGGCCGCCGCACCCTCGTCAAGCGCGAGCTGGAGCGCATCCTCGCCACTCCGCAACTTTCGCGCGACGTCTTCGAGATTGCGTCGAAATCGCTGGCCTGACCTGGGTCCTGCCGCGGTCCAACTCGTGTCTGGACAAATCACTCCGATTTCGAATCAATAGCGCTGATTCGCATGGTGAGTTGTGTCCGAAGACCCTCGATCAAGTGGGGTGGGGCTCTCGACGGGGAAAATAGTGGGCAAAGCGCAGCTAGGCGGATTGTTCTTCAGGGAACGATCGATCATCGTACCGACGCGCCTGCCGGGCATCGGCGATCTTCGCATATCCGAGCGCGCCTTGCGTACGCTGATCATGTGGCTGATCACCTCGTTTCTGGCGATGCTGGCCCTGGCGCTTGTCCTCCAGATGATCAACAGCCGCTTTGCCTATCTGGATGAGCATGGCCGCCAGACCGTGATGCTGGCCGATGCCACCGCCACCGCCGTCAGGCTGCAGGTCAGGGGCGAGATCGACGCCGGCCAGACGCCGCCGCCGCTGTCGCAGCTGTCATTGCGCGAGCTTCTCGTCCCGGGCGCTCTCGAGAATGGCCGCGTCTTTGCCATCGTCACCGCCGATGGCGAGGTGGCCGCAACGACACCCGATGATCCCGCGCTGCGCGGCCGCAGGATCGACGAGGTGCTTTCGCCGGGCTTCATCCTCAACACCGGCATGGACGAAACCCGCGTCACCAGACTGACGCTGGCCAACGGCGAGGATGTCCAGGTGGTGCTGCGCAATCTCGCGCCCTTGCCCGCGGCTCTTCTCGTCATCCAGAAGCGCGCCGACATTCTCGGCGTGTGGACCGCCAATACGGCAAAGATCTCGATTCTGTTTGTGGTGACGTTTCTCGTCCTTGTCATGCTGGGTGCGGCCTTCCACTGGCAGTCGTCGAAAGCCGCGGAAGCCGACCTCAGTCTCGCCGTCGCCACCGCCCGTCTCGACACGGCGCTCGATCGCGGCCATTGCGGCCTGTGGGATTGGGACATCGCCAATGGCCGCATCTTCTGGTCGAAATCGATGTACGACATTCTCGGTATCGAGGAGACCGGCGAGTACCTCACCTTTGGCGAGATCGCCGCGCGCATCCATCCCGGCGATGCCGATCTCGAGAAAGTCGTCGACCAGCTGCTGCAGGGCCGCCGCGATGTCTTCGACCAGGAATTTCGCATGCGACATGAAAAGGGCCAGTGGGTGTGGCTCAGGGCCCGTGCCGAGATCACCCGCGCCCCCGATCCGCTGACCGGACGCCTCGAGACCGGCGACCCGCATCTGGTCGGCATCGTCATCGATGTCACCGAGCAGAAAATCGCCGACAAGCTCAACCAGGAGGCCGAGCTTCGCCTCAAGGACGCCATCGAGAACATTTCCGAGGCCTTCGTCCTGTGGGATGCCGACAACAAGCTCGTCCTGTGCAATTCCAAGTATCAGCAATTCCATTCCCTGCCGGCCAGCGTATGCGTGCCGGGAACTCCCTACGAGGCGGTGGCCAGCACGGCCAAAGAACCCGTTGTGCGCCAGCGCATGCAGCTGCAGACGCCGGAAACCGCGGAAGGATCGACCTTCGAGGTGCAGCTGGGCGACAGCCGCTGGCTCCAGATCAACGAGCGCCGGACCAAGGACGGCGGCTTCGTTTCGGTTGGCACGGACATCACCGCGCTCAAGAAGCAGGAGGAGCGGCTGCTCCAGTCCGAGCGCGAACTGATGATGACCGTCCGCGACCTGCAGAAGGAGCGCCTGCTGGCTGAACAGCAGTCGCAGCGCCTCGCCGATCTTGCCGACAAGTACGCCCGCGAGAAGACGAGGGCCGAAGCCGCCAACCGCTCCAAGTCGGAATTCCTTGCCAACATGAGCCACGAGCTGCGCACCCCGCTCAATGCCATCATCGGCTTCAGCGAAGTCATGCAGGGCCAGATGTTCGGGCCGTTGGGCGCCGAGAAGTACCTTGAGTATGCCCGCGACATCAACCGCAGCGGCCAGTTCCTGCTCGACGTGATCAGTGACATTCTCGACATGTCGAAGATCGAGGCCGGCCGCGTCCAGCTCGAGATCAAGGCGTCGGGTCTTGCGGCTATCGTTGAGGAAGCCTTGCGCATCGTGACGCCGCGCGCCACCGAAAGCGGCCTCGAAATCCTCTGCAAGCTCGACCACAAGCTCGAAGCCGAGGTCGACCGCCGCGCCATCAAACAGGTGGTCATCAATATCCTGGCCAATGCCGTGAAGTTCACACCCGGAAACGGGCGCATCACGATCGGCACGCAGCGCCGCGGCGACCAGGCGGTGATTGAAATCGCCGATAACGGCATCGGAATACCGCGTTCGGACATCGCCAAACTTGGCCGCCCCTTCGAGCAGGTGGAAAATCAGTTCACCAAGACCAAGGGCGGTTCCGGCCTGGGTCTCGCCATCTCCAAGTCGCTGATCGAGCTCCATGGCGGCGCGCTGCAGATCGACAGTGAGGTCGGCAGGGGCACCACCGTGAAGGTGGTGCTGCCGCTGCATGCCAAGGCAGCCCAGCCGGTGCCGCGTCGCGAAGACGCTTGAACCATTTATTAACCGCCAGTCAAGGTACTGGCGGGCCTTGGAATATCTGCAGGCCGGCGGCGTAGAATGCCCAGGAAGGAACCGGTGATGGATTTTCGGGCGCAGCTTCAGGCCGAGCTTCCATACCTGCGCCGCTTTGCCAGGGCGTTGACCGGCGACCTGGCACTTGCCGACGACCTGGTGCAGGACTGTGTGGAGCGGGCGCTGCTGAAAAGCGGCCTCTATGATCCGAGCCGGTCGATGCGGCCGTGGCTCTATGCGATGCTGCGCAACCTCCACATCAACGGCCTCCGCCGCGGCGCGCGCTCGGCGGTGGTGAAGACGGTGGATGAGCTTCAGAGCGGCGAGGGCGCCACGCCGCCGCAACAGGACCAGCGGATATCCGTGGCGGAGATCGCGACCGCACTCGATCTGCTGCCGCCCCAGCAGCGCGAAGTGCTGGTGCTCGTGGGGCTGGAGGAGATGAGCTACCGCGAGACGGCCGAGATCGTCGGCGTGCCCATAGGCACTGTCATGTCAAGGCTGTCGCGCGCCAGGTCCGGGCTGAAGGACATTCTCGAAAAGCGCGGCCATACCGGCCTGCGCAGGGTGAAGTGAACGGCGATGCGAACCATTGAAACCTGGGCCCTGCATGCCTACGCGGACGGCGAACTCGATGCCGCCGCAAGGGCGGAGATAGACCGGCTGCTTGACGCCGATCCTGAAGCGCGGGCGGAACTGGAGAGCTGGCGGCGCCAGAATGCGGCCTTGAAACGGGCCTATGAAGGGGTCCTTGACGAGCCGGTTCCGGCCGGAATCCGCCGCGCCCTCGTCCGCCGGCCGCGCAATCTCTCCGCCTTCGCCGCACTGGCGGCGGCCCTGGCGCTGCTGCTGATCGGCGCCGCCGGGGGCTGGCTGTTGTCGCAGCGCACCCTGGCTCCCACGATGCAGCAGTTTGCCGACCGGGCCCTCGCGGCCCATGGCATCTATGCCGCCGAATTGCGCCATCCGGTCGAGGTCGGTGCCAACGAGCGCGACCATCTCCAGGCCTGGCTGTCCAAGCGGGTGGGCACGCCCTTTGTCATTCCCGATCTCTCGGCACAAGGATACACCCTGCTGGGGGGCCGGCTTCTGGTGATCGAGGACCGGCCCACCGCGCAACTCATGTATGAGGATTCGACCAAGCGGAGGGTCACCCTTTATCTGTCAGGTTATGCCGACCATGCCGAGCAGGGGGTGCGTGTTGAGGAACGCGGTGGTCTCGTCGCCTGCTATTGGCGCGACGGCCCCATCGGCTTCGTGCTGGCCGGCGAACTCGACCGTGACACCATGATGTCGCTGGCCCGCGCTGTTTACGAGGACCTTGAAAAAAGCGGTTAGTCCGTCACCTCGAAATGCGCTTCGGTCGTGATGCCGTTGTTGATCGGCAGCATGTCCTGCGGGCAGGCGGAAAACACCACCGTCGCATCCATTTCGGCCCGGAACGTCACATGATCGCCGGGCTTGCACAGGCAGTTGCCCCACTCCAGCGTACCGTCCTGCCGCCATGGAATATTCATGAACAGGTTGAGGGAATCTGGCGTGTAGGGGATGAAGATTCCGAGCTCGGCCAGACCTGCATGCAAGTTGTCGCGGCAATTGTCGTGATAGGCGGTGCAGCCGAGGAGCCCGTAACGCTCGTTGTCGCAGGGCGCGATCAGCGTATCGTGGCGTCCCGGAGAGCTGTCCTCGATGAGCGTGAGGATTGGCCGCCGGCGGTTGGTGACCATCTTGTCGCCCACGACCGGATAGAGCCTCGACCAGAAGGCCCGGCAGTGCTCCATGCCCATGTATTCGCGCAGGTCGCCGGCATTGAAGGCCCAGAAGTCAACGACCTGATTGCCGTGGGTGTTGATGACCCTGACCGATTGTCCCTTGTTGAGGCGGGCCGCCTTGCCGCGCCGCGCCGGGATAGTCTGCAACTGTCCCACTGAAATCTCCTCCTGATGAACAATCATGCTAGCCGACTGCCGCGCCGCAGAAAAGCCGCGCAGTCAGAAGGCTTGCCAAAGTACGGCCGTGCCCCACGCAATAAGCAGACCCCCTGTTGCGCGTGACAACAGAGGTCCGTGCGCCACCAGTTTTTCGATGAGGACATAGAGCGCGAGCCCGCCGATCCACCACAGGTCCATGACGCCGCCATAGAACAAGAGGCCCATCAGCACCGCACAGCAGCCGACACAGAAAACCCCGTGGTCAATGCCCATGCGCAAGGCTCCGGCGGCACCCTTCCTCCAGCCCTGGACAAAGAACTGGAGTGGCGACTGGCAGCGTCTCAGGCAGCCATGCTTCCACGGTGTCAGTTGATAGATCCCGGACGCCACCAGCAGCACACCGCCAAGCCGGAGACTCTGTGTTTCCATCATGCCGTCGAACGTGACGAACCGTTCAAAGGCATAGTGCAGCAGCACGGCGGCGACACTGAAGGCTGCCCAGACGATGGCGTAGCCCGCGGTGAAGGCCGCAACCTGTCGCGGCGCATGCTGCGGTTCATTCTTGCGGACGATCGCGCCAAACAGAAGAATTGCCGGCGCCGCCGATGGCAGCATCATCGCCAGCATCATCGTCCACCACATGACGAACATCAGCGCAAAATGGGCGACGGGCGTCCAGGCACCCGGCGGCGCCATGAGCAGGTCACCGCTGCGCAGCATCAATGCCAGTGACGTTCCGGCCACCGCGGCGAGGGCCGCGATGACCACATAGCGTTCATACCGGGCTGCCTGCTGGACGATCATGCCTTCAAGTAACGGCCAGTGCCATGGCGCGGATCAGGAAGCCGCAGCGTCAGCGCACCAGGCCGTTCTGGTCGAGATGCAGGTTGGCGAGGTGGGCGTGACGGCCGCTCCAGTCGAGCGGCAGGTCGCCCCAGGCCTTGGTGGTGCTGCTGGCCATTTCGGCCTCGATGAACTCGAAGCCTTCGCGCAACACGATCTTCACCTGGTGGAGGTCACCCGTGACCGGATTCTTGATCGGCTCGGCCTTGGCATCCAGCAGGCCGGGCACCCGGATATAGCCCGTGCTCTTGTCCAGATCGACGCCGAACTCGATGGGCAGGAACTTGGGTTCGAGCACCTTCTCGACCACCGAAGCGATGATGTTGAAGAAGGTCCCTGGCTGCGAATGCTGGCCGCTCAGGATGTTGAGGATCGCCTCGCGCTGTCCGGGTGACGCCGCCTCGTCGACCACCGGCTGGATAACCCCGTGGCCTTCATGAATGGCGCCTGGCCAATGCACCACGCCGGCCCATTTCAATCCGTCGAGGCGGACATCGCCGAAATGTCCTTCGTCAATGCGCATGCCGATTCCGGCATGGCAGTGTCCGTGGGTAGGCAATGCATTGAACTGGCAGGGGCAGCCGTAAGCACAGTTACAGGTCGCAACTTCAGGTCCGCGGATTCTCCAGGCGGTCATGGTGCATTCTCCGGAAACGGGTTCATCGGTTGACGGCACACAATACATCTGCTGGCATGACGGGCAGTCAGTCAGCGAGGCAGCAGATGTCCCCCGGATGCGGGTGACCTTACTCCTTCGCTACCCGGATGCCAATCACCAGGGAGTGAACCATGAAGAAGGATCCGCGCTTCCAGCCGGTCGATGCGGCCGTAACCCCGCGATTTTCGGGTATTGCCACCTTCATGCGCACCCAGCGCCACGACATTTCGCCGGAAATCGACATAGCCCTGGTGGGCGTGCCCTTCGACATTGGCGTCAATTACCGCAGCGGCGCGCGCCAGGGCCCGGCGGCCGTGCGCGAGGCCTCGCGGCTGATCCGCCGCGTGCACCAGTCTTCCGGCATCGTCCCGTACGACATCTGCAACGTGGCCGATATCGGCGATGCTCCCGTCAACCCCATCGACCTCTTGAAGTCGATCGACCTGATCGAGGCGTTCTTCCGCCGTGTCCGGCAGGCCGGAGCCCTGCCGATCGCCATCGGCGGCGACCATACTGTGCCGCTGCCCATCCTCCGCGCCATCGCCCGCGAGCGCCCGGTCGGCATCGTCCAGATCGACAGCCATGCCGACACTCTCGATACGCTGGCCGAGACCAGGATCAACCACGCCACCACTTTCCGGCGTGGCGTCGAGGAAGGACTGATCGACCCGAAGCGGGTGATCCAGATCGGCCTGCGCGGCTCGCGCTTTTCGCCGGACGACATCAGATGGGGCGAGGACCAGGGCTTCACCTGCATCACCTACGACCGCTACGAGGCGATGGGCCGCGCCGCCGTCGTCGCCGAGATCGACCGGGTGATCGGGACGGGGCCGACCTACATCACGATCGACATCGATGGCATCGATCCCGCCTGGGCACCGGGCACCGGGGTTCCGGAAATCGGCGGCCTCAGCCCGCGCGATGTCCAGGTCATCATCCGTTCGCTGCAGGGCAAGCATCTGGTGGGTGGCGACATCTGCGAGGTGGCCCCGTGTTTCGATCCCACCGGCATCACCGCTCTTACCGCCGCCAACCTCATGTGGGAGATGCTTTGTGTGATCGCCGACAGCAAGACGCGGTGGTGACAAACCGGACTGCGAAAGCTCGGGAGACATGCATGCCCCCGCTTTCTGAACTGAGAAGCAGCATTGCCAATCTACCCTATCGCGAGCGCATCGTCCGCGTTGCCGAATTCCTTATGGAAACAGACTATAGCAGCGACAACAGGGACGGCCGGGCCTTTGATTGTGTCGGCGGCGCCAAACTCCGCGGCGCGGGTCCATCCGGCTTCGTGAAGAATGTGTTCCATGTGGTCTTCCCGGAGCAGGGCCTGGCCTATCGCCGTGACATCTCCGCCATGACGCTTCAGGCCGTGGACCTGTTCGTCGATGTGGACGACCCCGCGAACGGCGACATCATCTGCTGGGAGGGCCATGTTGGCATTGTCTACGACGCCGGCACCGGACGGTTCATCAGCTCGCTCCCTGGCAGTGGCGTAAAGATCGCGAGCTTTCGGGACGGATACTGGGCAACGACCAGAAAGCCGGTCAAGTATCGGAAATGGAAGTCCCTTTAGCCCTTGTGGCAGGCGAAAGGAAAAAAAGCTGAAAAGTGCAAATAGTCCTTGACACCGCGCGGTGATTAGGGTACAAACCGCCAGTCTCCCGAACTCCCGAAGAACATCCGCCGGCCCGGCTGTCACGCCGCTCGCCGTACCGCGTGACAGGCCGGCGGTGTCAGTCCATTGCACGGTGGCTTGCCGGTCGATGAACCGGACGCGTCTCACCGGCTCCACAGGGTCAGTCGGCCCAGGAACCGCTGCACAATGCCCGTGCAGGCCAGCACCGGCAGGATGATGACCAGGGTCGCGGCGGAGAAATTGGCCCATTCCTCGCCGTCACCACCGACCTGCGCCTCCTTCATCGACAACTGCCCCACGGCCCAGGGTGGCAATGTCATGGCATGGTCGCCGGCCAGCAGTGCTGCGAACAGATATTCGTTCCAGCACAGGGTGAAGACGATGAGGCCCGAGGCCGCGAGACCACCCACAATCATCGGCAGCACGATGGAAATCAGGATGCGCAGCTGCGAAGCGCCATCGAGGATCGCCGATTCCTCCTGGGGACTGGCCTTCTCGCCGAAGACCGGCCGGAGGAGCCAGAAGGCGACCGGCAGGTTCACGGCCGTGTAGACGAGGATGAGCAGAACCGGCGTATCGATCAGACCCACCGTCCGGGCCATGACATAGAGCGGCAGCACCGCGACCATGGGCGGCAGGACCCGCGTCGCCAGCACACCGGTAAAGATGGCGTGGGGCCGCAGTCCTGCAAAGCGCCCGTCATGCGGCAGCCGCGTCAGCGCAAAGACCGCGAGGCTGGCCAGCGTCATGGTCAGCACCGTGGCCCCGCTGCCGACCACCAGCGAATTGAGAAAGCGCCGGAACAGCAGATCATTGTCGCCCCCGAAGATGAAGCGCCAGGCGCGCAGCGTCGGCTCGAAATCGACGAACGGGAGGTAGTAGGGGCCGAACATGATGGCGGCTTCGGACTTGAGCGAGGTGACGGCCATCCACAGGAACGGAAACAGGCAGACGCCCGTCCACAATCCAAGCACGGTGTAGATGGCAAGCTTTTTCACGGCGGATCCGGCATGTCGGCCAAGGGCTGAGCAGCATCTGATGCCGTTCAGCCTATCCCATGGACGCATATTGAGCCATCCCCGGCGCCGCAAAGCCATGCTTTATCCAGCGCGGCAGGGCTGCTAGAAGCCCCGCAACCCTTGACATCGATCGAATCCCGACATGGACGACAAGCCCCAGAAAACCGACCGTTATCGCGACACGGTCTTCCTGCCGCAAACCAGCTTCGCCATGCGCGCCGGCCTGCCGCAGAAAGAGCCCGAACTGCTCAAACGCTGGCAGGCGATGGACATCTATGCGCGGCTGCGCGAGGCCTCCAGGGGGCGAGAGAAGTTCGTGCTGCACGATGGCCCGCCCTATGCCAACGGCAACATCCATATCGGCCATGCCCTGAACAAGATCCTCAAGGACTTCATCACCCGGTCTTTCCAGATGCTGGGCTATGACTCGAACTATGTCCCCGGCTGGGACTGCCACGGGCTGCCCATCGAATGGAAGATCGAGGAGGAATACCGGAGCAAGGGCAAGAACAAGGATGCGGTGCCGGTCAACGAGTTCCGCCAGGAATGCCGCGCCTTCGCCCAGAAATGGCTCGACATCCAGAGCGGCGAGTTCCAGCGCCTCGGCGTGGTCGGCGACTGGAAGAACCCCTATACCACCATGGCCTATGCCGCCGAGGCGCAGATTGCCCGTGAACTCATGAAATTTGCCGCCTCCGGCCAGCTCTACCGTGGCTCCAAGCCGGTGATGTGGTCGGTCGTCGAGAAGACGGCGCTGGCCGAAGCCGAGGTCGAGTATCAGGACTACACCAGCGATACGATTTATGTCGCGTTTCCTTGTCAATTTGTTGTTCGAACAGGCGCTCAAATTCTTCCGGGCCACGTGGAGTGGAATGAGCTTGCGAAGCGAGAATCAGCCGACAAAGCAAACTTGCCTGCTCAAGTTGTAATTTGGACCACGACACCCTGGACAATTCCGGGTAACAGAGCGGTATCATTTTCGTCCAAGATCTCCTACGGCCTCTACCGCGTGACAAAAGCTAGTGCCGACAATTGGGCGAAGGTCGGTGCCCGCTACGTTTTGGCTGACAGGCTCGCCGAAGAGGTTTTCAAGTCTTTTCGGGTCGAGAGCTTTGAGAGGATACGCACCATTGATCGAACGACGTTGTCAGTTGGAGAGTGTAACCATCCGCTCTGGCAGTACAATAGCACGTACAGTTTTAGGGTCCCGCTCCTCGAAGGCGAGCATGTCACCGAGGATGCCGGCACCGGCTTCGTGCACACCGCGCCCGGTCACGGCGCCGACGACTTCGACATCTGGGAGGCCAATCTCGAGAAATTGAAGGCGATGGGGATCGACACGACGATCCCCTTCACCGTCGACGCCGACGGTTTCTTCACCCGCGAGGCACCGGGCTTCGAGGGCAGGAGGGTCATCACCGACAAGGGCGACAAGGGCGATGCCAACGACGCGGTGATCCGTGCCCTGATCGATGCCGGCGCGCTGATCGCCCGCGGGCGGCTGAAGCACCAGTATCCCCATTCCTGGCGTTCCAAGAAGCCGATCATCTTCCGCAACACGCCGCAATGGTTCATCTCGATGTCCGAGAAGGGCCTGCGGGAGACGGCGCTGAAAGCGATCGACGCCACCCGCTTCGTGCCGCCCGCCGGCCAGAACCGCCTGCGCGGCATGATCGAGCAGCGCCCCGACTGGGTGATTTCCAGGCAGCGCGCCTGGGGTGTTCCCATCACCGTCTTCGTGAACCGCAAGACCGGAAAAATCCTCCATGATAACAAGGTGAACGAGCGGATTGCGGAATCGTTTTCGCAAGAGGGCGCCGACGCCTGGTTTGCCGATGGCGCCGCCCAGCGTTTCCTCGGCAACGACTACGATGCTGCCGACTGGGAGATGGTGAAGGACATCCTCGATGTCTGGTTCGATTCCGGCTCGACTCATGCCTTCGTCCTCGAACAGCGGCCCGACCTCAAATGGCCGGCCGATGTCTATCTCGAAGGCTCCGACCAGCACCGCGGCTGGTTCCACTCCTCGCTGCTCGAGAGCTGCGGCACCCGCGGCCGCGCGCCCTACGACATCGTCATCACCCACGGCTTCACCATGGCGGAGGATGGCCGCAAGATGTCGAAGTCGCTCGGCAACCAGGTTTTCCCGCAGGACGTCATCAAGCAGTCCGGCGCCGATATCCTGAGACTGTGGGTGGCCTCCACCGACTATGCCGACGACCAGCGCATCGGCCCCGAGATCCTGAAAGCGAACGCCGAGAGCTACCGCAAGCTCCGCAACACCATGCGCTACATTCTTGGCGCGCTTGATGGCCTGAAGGACTGGGAACAGGTCCATTGCCTCGACATGCCCGAGCTCGAACGCTACGTGCTGCACAAGCTGCATGAACTCGACGGTCAGGTGATGACGGCCTACCGCAACTTCGACTACCGCCGCATCCATTCGCTGCTCGGCCACTTCATGAATGTCGATCTTTCCGCTTTCTATTTCGACATCAGGAAGGACTCGCTCTATTGCGATCCCTCGTCGAGCCTGAGGCGGAGAGCCTGCCGGACTGTCATGGACCAGCTCTTCCACTGCCTCACCACTTGGCTCGCGCCGATCCTGCCCTTCACCATGGAGGAGGCGTGGCTGTCACGCTTTTCGGGTGAGGGCTCCTCGGTGCACCTGATGCCTTTTGCGAAGACCCCGGCGGAATGGGCCGCGCCCGAGCTTGCCGCAAAGTGGGAGAAGATTCGCGAAGTCCGCTCCGTCATCACCGGGGCGCTCGAGATCGAGCGGCAGGCGAAGAAGACCATCGGCTCGGCCCTCGAGGCGGCACCGGACGTCTTCGTGTCCAATGCCGGCTATGTCGAGGCGCTGAAGGGCGTCGATCTTGCTGAAGTCGCGATCACCTCCGGCGCCACGCTGATCGAAAGTGAGGGCCCCGCGGATGCCTTCCGCCTCGACGAGGTGAAAGGCGTCGCCGTGGTCTTCAGGCCCGCGCGCGGCCGCAAGTGTGCAAGGTCCTGGAAGATCACGCCGGAAGTCGGCAGCGATCCCGATTTCCCGGACATCACGCCGCGCGATGCCGAGGCCGTGCGCGAATGGCAGCGCCGTTTCGGGAAGACGGTCTAGTGTGGCATTCCGCCGGCAGCAGCGGGGGCCCGCGCCGGGGAGGCGTTTGAATGTGGGGCCCCTTGTCGGCGCTGGGCCTGGTGCTCGCCGTGCTGACCTTTGCCGTCGACCAGCTGCACAAATGGTGGCTCCTGGACGTGTTCCGCATTGCCGAGCGCCAGCCGGTGACGCTCGTTCCCGGCTTCGACATGATCCTCGTCTGGAACCGCGGCATCTCCTATGGCTGGTTTGCCAGCCATGAAGCGAGCACCCGCTGGATCCTGGTCGGCGTGAGCCTCGTGGTGACGGCTTTCCTGTGGCGCTGGCTGACCCGTTCACGCCGGCCGCTGACCGCGGCCGCCCTCGGCCTGATCATCGGCGCGGCGCTCGCCAACGCCCTGGACCGCGTGATTCACGGTGCGGTTGTGGACATGTTCCATTTTCACGTGGGCGACTTCAGTTGGTATGTCTTTAACCTGGCCGATGTAGCAATCGTTGCCGGGGTAGGGTTACTGCTCTATGAATCCGTTGCCGAGGGCCGCCGGGGGACCTGAGCCCCGCTTTCGCCGCAAACGAAGGCTAGGGAAGGCCGTCTGAGTGGGAAGATGCTGCCGATGTTCCGAGTGACCAATGTCGCCATGCTGCTGGCCGTGGGCGTGATCGTCCAGGGCTGCGGCAGTACTGCTCGCATGGGCGAGATGCTGGGCGTGAGCAAATCGTCGCCGGACGAAACCCAGATCCGCACCACCCAGACGCTGTCCATGCCGCCCGATCTGCAGCTGCGCCCGCCCGCAGGTGAAGTCGCCGAGGAGGACGGCCAGCCGGCCAGCGTGGCTGCCCGCACCGCAGCCTCGAACCCGCCGGCCGATGCCACCGGCCAGGCCTATGACGGTGCCGATGTCGCCGTGGCCGATCCCGCACCGCAGCCGGCCGCACCGGTCAGGACCTTCGATCCCACCGCCGACATCTATGCCAAGTACGGCATATCCAAGACCAAGCCCGATGGTACGCCGAAGACCGAGGAAGAGCTGCGCAACGAGTTGCGGGCGGCCCAGCTTGCCGCCAAGCGCCGCGAGAACCCCAACTACGGCACCATCTTCAACATCGGCGAGCTGTTCAGGGACGGTTGATTACGCCGAATTGTGTTTGACTTGGCCTGCCGCCGCCCTAAATCCACTGATCGATATCCGGCGTCGCGCCGGCTGAGGAGCAAGCGATGCGTCACCTGAAGGCTGGCCTGGTAGCGGCGACATTGTGGCTGGCCGCGGCATTTCCGGCCTTGGCCCTCAGCATCGACGTGGCGACCTTCACGCTCGACAATGGCATGCAGGTGGTGGTGATCCCCGATCACCGTGCCCCCGTCGTCACCCACATGGTCTGGTACCGCGCCGGGGCGGCGGACGAACCCGAAGGCGAGGCGGGTGTTGCGCATTTCCTCGAACATCTCCTGTTCAAGGGCACGCCGAAGGTGCCGGCCGGCCAGTTCAGCCAGATTGTCCGCAACAATGGCGGCGAGGAGAACGCCTTCACCGCCCAGGACTATACCGCCTACTACCAGCGCATCGCCAAGGAGCGCCTGGGCCTGGTGATGGAACTCGAAGCCGACCGCATGCAGAACCTGATCCTGACCGACAAGGAGGTCCTGCCCGAGCGCGACGTGATCCTCGAAGAGCGCCGCGAGCGCACCGAGAACAATCCGCAGAGCCTGCTCGGCGAGCAGGTGACGGCGGCGCTTTATACCGCCCATCCCTATGGCAAGCCGGTGATCGGCTGGCGCAGCCAGATGGAGCAGCTTTCGAAGGAAGACGCCATCAGCTTCTACCGCCGCCACTACACCCCCGCCAATGCCGTACTGGTGGTGGCGGGCGATGTCACCCGCGAGGAAGTCGAGAAGCTCGCCCGGGAACACTACGGCAAGCTGACCAACAGCTTCGACCCGCAGTCGCGCCTGCGCGTGGCCGAGCCCGATCCGATCGCTGCGCGGCGGGTGCTCATGACCGACCCGCGCGCCGGCTCGCCGCTCATCCAGAGGAGCTATCTTGCCCCTTCCTACCGCACGGCCGCACCGCGCGAGGCCGAGGCCCTTGACCTTCTGGCCGAGATCATCGGCGGCGGCGCCACCAGCCGCCTGTATCGCCGGCTGGTTGTCCAGGAAGGCATCGCGGCCTACACCGCTGCCTGGTACTCCGGAGACTATCTTGATTACGGGACCTTCGGCATCTACGGCTCGCCCGTGCCCGGCGGCGACATCGACAAGCTCGAAGCCGGCATCGACGCGGTGCTGGCCGGCGTCGTCAAGGATGGCGTCAGCCCCGATGAACTGGACCGGGCGAAGAACCGGCTGCTGGCCGATGCGATCTATGCACTCGACAGCCAGTCGACGCTCGCCCGCATCTTCGGCACGGCCCTGGCAACCGGGGCGAGCGTGGCCGACGTGCTCGGCTGGGAGAAGCAGGTGGAGCAGGTCACCGTCGCGGATGTGAAGGCGGCGGCCGTCAAGGTGCTCGATATCCGCCGCTCCGTGACCGGCATCCTGCAGCCGGGCGAGAACGCCGAAGCAAGCGCCCCGCCGCCCGTCGAATTGCCGGCATCATCGGTGAACTGAGTGAATGGAGAGCTGATTTCATGAGTACCGCCACCCGGCTCCTTGCTCTGCTCATCCTGGTCATTGCGGGACTTGGCCGCGCCGAGGCCATGACAGTCCGCGAGGTGGTCAGTTCCAAGGGCATTACGGCCTGGCTCGTCGAGGACCACACCATTCCGCTCATTGCCATGAGTTTCTCCTTCGATGGAGGCAGCGCCCAGGACCCGCCTGGCAAGGAAGGCCTTGCGCATTTCCTGACCGGCATGCTCGATGAGGGTGCGGGCCCGCTTTCGAGTGCCGACTTCCAGCAGCGCCGCGACGATCTCGCGGTGAAACTGTCCTTCGATGCGAGCTTCGACCGCTTTGAAGGCGAATTCCAGACACTGAGCCGCAATCGCGACGCCGCCTTCGGCCTGCTGAAGCTTGCCGTCACCTATCCGCATTTCGACCCCGAGCCGATGGAGCGGGTGCGCGGCCAGTTCCTGATTGCCGCCCGGCAGAATGCCGAGGATCCCGACCGCCTGGCCTCCCGCGCCTGGATGCAGACCGGGTTCGGCGGGCACCCCTACGGCCGCGACAGCGAGGGCAATGCCACAACGCTTGCCGCCATCACCACGGCCGATCTGAAGGACCTTCACCGCAGGCTCTTCACCCGCCGGAGCCTTAAGGTTGCCGTGGTCGGCGACATCGATGCCGAGAGCCTTTCGCGCCTGCTGGACGAGACCTTCGGCGACCTGCCCGACACCGAGCCGCTGGCGCCGCCGCCTGTCGTCAGCTTTGCCAAGGGCCCGGTGCTCAAGGTCGTGGACCGCGACATTCCCCAGAGCATCATCATGTTCGGCCATGACGGCATCCTGCGCTCCGACAAGGACTTCATCCCGGCCTACGTGATGAGTTTCATCCTGGGCGGCGGCGGCTTCGGCTCGCGCCTGACCGAAGAGGTGCGCGAGAAGCGCGGCCTCACCTACGGCATCGGCACCGGCCTCTATCCCCTCGACCATGCCGGCCTCTACCTCGGCTCGGTCAGCACCCGCAACGACAAGGCCGCCGAAGTGATCGAGGTCGTGAAGGATGTCATGCGCCGCTTTGCCGAGGAGGGGCCGACGGAAAAGGAACTCCGCGACGCCAAGACCTATCTGACCGGCTCCTATGCCCTGCGCTTTGACTCGAATGCCAAGATCGCCAGCCAGCTGCTGGGGCTTCAGCAGGAGAATCTCGGCATGGACTACATTGACAGGCGCAACGGCCTGGTCGAGGCCGTGACCCTGGAACAGGTGAGGGAACAGGCCCGCCGCCTGATCCGGCCCGACGAGCTGACAATCACCATCGTCGGCAAACCGGTGGGAATTCCACATTCCGGCTCGTCCGGCTGACCCGCGAATCTGCTAGAACGGCGGCCATGCCCATCAGGAGACTGGCCGAAGGCACCATCAACCGCATCGCCGCCGGCGAGGTGATCGAACGCCCCGCCAGCGTCGTCAAGGAACTGGTCGAGAATGCCCTGGATGCCGGCGCGCACAGGGTTGAGGCCGTCTTTCGCGGCGGCGGCAAGGCGCTGATCCGGGTCAGCGACGATGGCTGCGGCATGCCGCCCGAAGACCTGGCGCTCGCCGTCGAGCGCCACGCCACCTCCAAGCTTGCCGACGACGATCTCGTCGATATCCGCACCCTGGGTTTTCGTGGCGAGGCACTGCCCTCGATCGGCGCGGTAAGCCGCATGACCATCGTGTCACGCGCCGCGGGCCGCGATGCCCACGCCATCACCCTGTCCGGCGGAGTTCGCGAACCCATCCGCCCGGCGGCACGCACTGCCGGCACCGAGGTCACGGTCAGCGATCTGTTCTTCGCCGTGCCGGCAAGGCTCAAGTTCCTCAAGGGCGATCGTGCCGAGACGGCCGAAGCCGCCGAAGTCGTCCGCCGTCTCGCGCTTGCCCATCCGGCGACCGGTTTCACCTTCGCGTCGGAAGACCGCCGCCTCATCGACCTGCCGCCGGGTGACGATCAGAAGCTCCGCATCCGCCGCATCCTGGGAGCGGAGTTCCTGGACAATGCCAGGCCCTTCTCTGCGGTGGCGGAGGATGTCGAGGTGTCGGGCTTTGCCGGCCTGCCAACCTTCAGCCGCGCCCAGGCCAGCATGCAGTACGTCTTTGTCAATGGCCGGCCGGTGCGCGACAAGCTGCTGGCCGGCGCCATCCGCGGCGCCTATGCCGATCTGATGATGGCCGCCCGCTTTCCGGCCCTTGTCCTCTTTCTGACCTGCCCGCCGTCGCGCGTTGACGTCAATGTGCATCCGGCCAAGGCGGAAGTCAGGTTTCGTGACGCTGGCCTGATAAGAAGCCTCATTGTCGGGGCCATCCGGTCCGCCCTGGGGCGCAACACAGTTGGCGGTGATACCCACCTCGCCCGGGCCATGACGGCGAGCTTCCGTCCCGCACCGGCGTTCGCGCCGGCTGGCTTTGCCGAGCGCCAGGCAGCCTTCGCCATGGCAATGCCGCTCGAGGCCCCTCCGCACGAAGACGGATCGGCCAATGCCGCGGATGCAAGCCATCCGCTTGGCGTCGCGCGGGCCCAGCTCCATGACAATTACATCGTCGCCCAATCGAGCGCCGGCATGGTGCTGGTCGATCAGCATGCCGCCCATGAGCGCCTCGTCTATGAGCGTCTCAAGCGCGAGCGCGAGGGGCAAGGGATTGCCGTTCAGCCTCTGCTGGTACCCGAAGTCATCGACCTTGATCCCGTCCAGATCGAACGCCTGATGACGGCCCAGGATCTGCTTGGGCCCGCGGGACTGGCATTGGAGCCCTTCGGCGAAACTGCAGTCATCGTCCGCGAGGCACCTGCCGCCGTGGCCGGCGGCGACATTGCCGGCCTGGTCAGGGACCTCGCCGACGAGCTGGCCGTCGAAGGGACGAGCAACACCCTTGAGGAGCGCATCAACAAGGTGCTGGCGACCATGGCGTGCCACCATTCGGTGCGCGCCGGCCGGAAGCTGAAGCCCGAGGAGATGAATGCGTTGTTGCGCGAAATGGAAGCAACCCCCAATGCCGGCCAGTGCAACCACGGCCGTCCAACCTTCGTCGAACTCAAGCTTGCCGATATCGAAAGGCTCTTCGGGCGGCGCTGAGTGGCAGCCTCAGCTGTCCCGGCGATAGATTCGCACCTGTGTGTCGCCATAGACCCGGCGATCGGCGAGGGCCAGACCGGCAACGTCACCGACTGCGGTCCTGGCGGATTCCTCCAGCACGACGATGGCACCGGGATTGAGCCACCCGCCCGCAACCAGCGCCACCAGGGCCTGGTCGCCCAGGCCCTTGCCGTAGGGCGGATCGGCAAACACCAGGTCGAACCCGGGTTGCGGCGCGCAGGCGCCGAGCCGGGTGGCATCGCGCCGCCAGATCTTGCACTGGCCGATAACGCCGAGCTGATCGGCATTGCGCCTGATGAGCCCACGCGCCGCCGCATTGTCATCCACGAACTGGCAGAAACGGGCACCGCGCGAGAGCGCCTCGAGACCCATCGCGCCGGTGCCCGCGAAGAGATCGAGAACCCTGGTTCCCTCGATTGCAAAACCCTGCAGGCCATGCGCCAGGATGTTGAAGATGGCCTCGCGCGTGCGGTCTGAGGTCGGCCGGGTGGCCTGGCTTGCCGGCGCAGCCAGGCTATGCCCCTTGAACCTTCCCCCGACGATCCGCATGCCCGCTCTTGAGTCTGCCGCCCAGCTGGTCTTTGAGCACTTTCGCGGGCACCTCATCAAGGCCTCCGCGCGGCAGCTCGCCAAGCTGGAAGGGGCCGAAGGAGGTGCGGATGAGCCGGTTCACCCTCAGGCCCAGATACTCGCAGACCTTCTTGATCTCCCGGTTCTTGCCTTCGCGGATGGCAAATGTGAGCCAGCAATTGTCGCCCTGTTCCTTGTCTATCCGCGCCTCGATCGGGCCGTAGCGGACGCCATCGATTTCGATGCCGTTCCTGAGCCCTTCCAGGGCTTGCGGATCGGCTCTGCCGAAGGCGCGGACCCGGTAGCGGCGCACCCAGCCGGTGGCCGGCAGTTCGAGGAGCCTTGCCAGTTCTCCGTCATTGGTGAGGAGCAGGAGTCCTTCGGTGTTGATGTCGAGCCGTCCGATCGACACGACCCGCGGCAGCTGTTCGCGCAACTTGTCGAACACGGAAGGGCGCCCCTGCGGGTCCTTGTGGCTCACCACCAGCCCCTCGGGCTTGTGGTAGCGCCACAGCCGCGCGGTCTCGGCTTCAGGCAGGAGTTCACCGTCGATCCTTATCTGGTCCCGGGGTGTGACATTGACCGCCGCGGAAGAAAGCCGCTTACCGTTGAGAGTCACCCGCCCATCGGCGATCAGACGTTCGGCGTCGCGGCGCGAACACACGCCCGCCCTGGCGATCACCTTGGCAATCCGCTCGCCCTCATATGCGCTCATCTTGACCTGATCCTGTTACTGGGGCTGTTGTATTGAAATGATAGCCGACCTGCCAGTTCCGATGCGCCGCGCCTTCGCCGAGGCTGAAGCCGCTGCCGCGCGCGGCGAAGTGCCGATCGGTTGCGTTGTCACCGATTCGTCAGGCGCAATCATGGCCGCTGCCGGCAATCGCACCATCGAACTCAAGGACCCCACAGCCCATGCCGAGATCCTGGCGATCCGCACGGCCGCCGCTGTACTGGCAAGCGAGCGGCTCATCGGCTGCGATCTCTTTGTGACGCTCGAGCCCTGCGCCATGTGCGCCGCCGCCATTTCCCTCGCCCGGATCCGCAGGCTCTACTTCGGGGCGCTCGACAGCAAGATGGGCGCCGTCGACAACGGTCCGCGCTTCTTCGGCCAGCCGACCTGCCATCATGTCCCCGAAGTCTACGGCGGCATCGGCGAGAAACGGGCCATGGAACTGCTCAAGTCCTTTTTCAACGAGCGCCGCTAACCCACTGCATTGATTCGCAGTTCCAGCGCCCTCTTGAGCTGGTCTTTGGCCTTTGCGGCCGCCTCGAACATCTCGGTGGCGCGGAAGAAGTCGGCGCCGGCGAAATGATGCACCGGCGGCTCGATGTAGATATCGGGCGGCGACACGGCTCGCCGCAGTTCGGCGATCTGGTGGAACATGATGAGCATCGAGCCGACGGCCAGCTCCATGTTGGTGGCATGGGCACGCCCCGAAGGCCGCGGCTTGCCGGTCACATCGATCGCCACCACGATGTCGCTTTCGCTGCGCACATGATCGAAAGGCACCGGGTTGGTGACGCCACCGTCGACATGGATGCGGCCGTCGAGATGGGGGCCAAGGATCAGGCCGGGTATGGCGATTGATGCCGCCACCGCCGTTACCATCAGCCCTTCGGTTATCACGCGCTCCTCGCGCAGTTCGAAATCGGTGGTGACGATCTTGAGCGGGATCCGCGTGTCCTCGACACGGCGCGCCACGCCCTCCGGAAAGGCCAGGGCCGCGAGCTTCTCGCCCTTGATCTGCATCGAGCCGAAGCTTCGGAGGGCAAGCAGGTCGCGCAGCCGCGCCTTCTTGGCGCCGAACACGTAGCGCGCAGCCTCCAGCCGGTTGGCGAGCAGCTGCTCGGCATGGGCCCGCATATCCTTCGCCGGAATGCCTGACGCGTAGGCCGCCGCCATCAGCGCGCCGATGCTGCAGCCGGCAATGACCGATGGCTTGACACCGATCTCGTCGAACACCTCGAGCATGGGAATATGGGCAAGCCCGCGGGCCGCACCGCCGCCCAGGGCAAGGCCGATGCGGGCGGCGCTCATGCTCCGGCCTTCCGCGCGAAACTCCAGGCCACGCCGGCCAGCGGCACGACTTCGCGCATCATGCCGGCCGCCCTGGGATTGACCGCCGTGCCGTCGCGGACCCGGCCGCCAATTCCCTGCAGGATAGCGGCGAGGCGAAAGAAGTTGTAGGCGAGATAGACATCGAGCGCCGGAATGTCCTTGATGCCGCAGGCGCGACAATAGTCCTCGATATAGTCCGTTACGGCCGGAATGCCAGCCTCATGGATGTGGCCGACCAGCGTGCCTACACCCGACCCGGTGGGCGAGGGCGGCATGAACCACTGCATGAGGTGATAGGTGAAATCGGCGAGCGGATCACCGAGCGTCGAGAGTTCCCAGTCGAGGACAGCGACGACCCGCGGCGCCTGGGGGTGAATGATGCAGTTGTCGAGCCGGAAGTCGCCATGAACGATGCTGCTGCACCCCTGGGCGGGAACCGCGCCTGGCAGCCAGGCGATGAGCCGTTCCATGTCGGCGATGTATTGGGTTTCCGAGGCCCGGTACTGTTCACTCCAGCGCCTGATCTGGCGTGCGACATAGCCCTCGGGCCTTCCGAAGTCGGATAGGCCTGCCGCGACGTAGTCGATGTTGTGGAGTCGCGCCAGCGTGGCGTTGAGGGACGTGAACAGGGCGGCCCGCTCAGGCCCGGAAAGCCCTGGCGCATATGGTTCCCAGAAGATGCGCCCCTCGACGTAGCCCATGACGTAGAAGGCGGTGCCGATGATGCTCTCGTCCGTGCAGAGATGATACGGCCGCGCCACCGGGAAGCCTTCGTCGTGCAGGGCCGCGATCACCCGGTACTCGCGGTCGACGGCATGGGCCGAGGCCAGCAGCCGGCCCGGCGGCTTTCGCCGCAGCACATAACGGCCACCCGGTGTCGAGAGGAGATAGGTGGGGTTGGACTGTCCGCCCTTGAACTGCGCCACTTCGAGCGGTCCGCGAAAACCTTCGATCCGGTCCGCCAGGTAGCTGCCAAGGGAAGCCACGGCAAAGCGCTGGCCCTCCGCGACGGCCCGCGTGCCCGAGAATTCGGCTTGGCGGTCAACGCCCATGCTGCGCGAGGAATGGCTGCAGCCGGGCGAGGAGCGCCTCGGGGTTCTCTTCGGCGACGAAGTGCCCGCTGTCGATGCCGCAGCCCTCGACCGCGAGGCACCATTCGCGCCATGTGGCCAGCGGATCGGCGGTTTCGATGGTCTCGCCCTTGCGCGCCGGAATGCCTTCATCGCCCCACAGCGCCAAGACCGGGCAGGCGATCCGGTTGCCGCGGGCGCGATCCTCGCTATCGGCCGCGAAGTCATAGGTCTGCCCGGCGCGGTAATCGTTGCAGGTGGCATGGATGTGCTCGGGAACCGCATAGTGCAGCCGGTACTCGGCGAGGGCGTCCGGGCTGAAGGCCGAAAGATCCTTGCGCTTGGTCCAGCTTGCCAGGGTGTAGTCCAGATAGGCGATCGGCGCCTGCTCGATGAGCATTTCCGGTAGCGGGTGCGGCTGCGCCAGGAACAGCCAGTGATAGGTCTTCATGGCCAGCGCCACGGTGAAATGGCTCCACATCGCCCAGGTCGGCACGATGTCAAGAACCACCAGTGCCTTGACGGCGAGTGCCGTGTCGAGTGCCATCCGGTAGCCGACCCGGGCGCCGCGGTCGTGACTTACGACCGCGAAACGCCGGTGGCCGAGGCTGGCCATCACGGCGACCAGGTCCTGCGCCATGGCCCGCTTGGAATAGGGGAAGTTGGTGGCGTCATTCGGCGGGCATGACGACAGGCCATAGCCCCTGAGATCCGGCATGACCACCGTGTAATCGCGCATCAGAGCTGGCGCCACGCGATGCCACATCGCATGGGTCTGCGGAAATCCGTGGATGAGCAGCAGCGGCGGGCCGGACCCGCCCACCCGCGCAAAGATTTCTGCGCCTGGCGTGGCGATCCGGTGTTCCTTCGTATCGGGATAAAGCTGGTTCATGTGATAACCTTAGAACTGCCGGCGCCTGCGCTCAACTCGCAGGACCGGCCAGGGGTTGGCCATGATGCGCCTGATTCTGAGTTGGATGCTGATCGTGGCGGCAATGCTGCCCGCCGCCGCCCGCCCGCCCATCGACGTGGCCGAACTGCGCCGCCTCGATGGCGCAGGCCTCAGGGCCTGGGCCGCCTTCCGCCAGGCCGAGGACCGTTGCGGCATCATCCGCGATGGTACCGGCGACACCAAGATCTACAACACCTTTGCAGGCGCCGTTCTGACCCTCGACTTCGCCGGCACGCCGCGGCGCATCCTGCCGCTGATGCTGACTGACAAGCCGGGCGAAGACCATGTCCTGAAGCACAAGGTGAGAACCCCCTGTGTCGTTTCCGTGAGGCCTGACGGCCCCGACTATCTCCTGGAGGTGACGACGCGGCGCGAGCCCCCCGGCACCACAGCGACATTGCGCGTCGATGCCGAAGGGCGGCTTCGCAACCTCGCGGGCAATGCGGGGCTGTTCTATGTCGTCGGCGAGAACTCGCGGGGCAATCGCCAGGTCGATCGCTTTGAATTTGTCCGCAACCGGCTTGACCGCTTCACCTGCCTCCTGAACGAGACCCGCGAGCAGTGCGAGTATCAGTTCCTGAACTATGCCGAGCGGGTGTTCTCCGACGAAATCCGCCACCAGGCCTTCTGGCCCGACCCGGACCGGCGCACCCATCATCAGAGTCTCAATGCGGCCATCGCTGGCGGCATCACCGATCCGCTGCTGCTGGCGCTGCACCGGCTGATCATTGCCAATGAGTCCGCGACCATCTCGCCATTCCAGATCTGGGATGCCGTGCTCGCCGACAGCGGCGCGAGCTTCGGCCCGCACCAGTGGGATATCGGCATCAATCCCGATGCCCAGAGGATCTTCAGGGATGTCATTGCCAGGACTGGGTTGGCGCAACGGATCCCGGACCCGGCGCGCTACTTCAAGAGCGTGCGCCGCTTCTCGACGGGGGACCTGCAGGACTTCCTGCTGGCCGTCGATGATCTCAATGCGGCACTGCGCTCGCCCGGGGTGCGGGACCTGCTGATAAGCGAATACCTTACCTGGCTCGAAACCGGCGCCCTGGCCCGTGCCCGTCTGGCCCTGCCGGCGCTCGACAAGACCGATCCGCGGCATCTGGCCATGCTGCTCTACTACGTCGATGTCGACAACCAGTATGGTTCCGAGGAGGTCAAGGCGGGGCTTCGCGGCGAGATCGCCAGACTAGCCGGCTCCGGCGCCGGCCTGCCCGCCATCCGCGCCGCACTCGATGCCCGCATGATGGCGACCCCCTTTGCGGTTGCCTGGCCGGACAAGGCCGCCGCCCGGCTCAATCGCACCTGGGCCATCCTGGGTGGTGCACCCTGAGCGCATCGACTGCCGGGCCTGACGAGACCAGTTACCTGTTGGCATGTTTGTCGATATTGTGACTGACCGACCCGTCGGTGTTGTCCGACTGCAATTGCCCCACGCCGGTGACGAGAGCCAGGTAGTCCACTTATGGTTGCGCCGAGATTGAGGGTGGAGGCGGGGGTTCCCGCCTCCGTGTTGCGTGTTAGCGGTTCTTTCCCGGCAAATCGACAGTGGTTTCCGTCTCACAGTTGTTGCAATCAGTGTTGCCCTGCTTGAGTTGGCCCTTCGGACCTTCCGTGGTTGTTGTAGTGGTCGTCTGTCCCTGATTGTCGGGATTGGCATTGTTGTTCGTATTGCTGGTGTTGCCCTGGCCGGAACTGGTCTCGGTTTCGGAGCCGAATCCGGTCTTCTTACCCTGCGCGAGGGCGTCAGGCACAAGCGAGGCAATGACGAACAGGGCGGCAAATGCGATTGCGAGCGACTTCATGGTTGGGTCCTCCTTCAGGATGACCCCCCTGCCTGATGGAATTTTTGTCGATAATTAACTCAAGCACAACAAAAAACTTACGTAACGTTATCGTGCATTCATTCAGTATGACCCAACGAGCTGGTACCGGATTTCCGGCCGGAACTGGTGAATTCACTGGCTCGCAGCAGTGCCAGCTGTCTGCTCAGGTGCCAGACTCGGAAGCTGCAGCCCGCCAGCCGATATCACGCCGGCAGAAGCCGTCCGGCCAGTCGATCCGGTCTACCGCAGCATAGGCCCTGGCCTGCGCCTCGCGCACTGTCCTGCCGAGCGCCGTGACGTTGAGCACCCGACCGCCATTGGCGACGAGCCTGCCGTTCCTGCGGGCAGTGCCGGCGTGAAAGATCTGGACGTCTTCCGCCATCGCTGCCTCGAGCCCCTTGATTTCGGATCCCTTGGCAACGTCACCGGGATAGCCCTTGGCCGCCATGACGACAGTAAGGGCCGCGGCGTCGTGCCAGCGGGCCGATACCTTGTCGAGCGTACCATCCACCGTGGCAAGCATGAGGGTGAGCAGGTCATCCTTGAGCCGCATCATCAGCACCTGCGTCTCGGGATCGCCAAAGCGAACATTGTACTCAATGAGCCTGGGCCCATCCCTGGTGATCATCAGACCCGCAAACAGCACACCCGTGTACGGATGCCCCATGGCTTTCATCGCGCGGATGGTGGGCTGCACGATGCGTTCCAGCGTGTCGCGGCAGAGCGCATCGGTCATGACGGGGGCCGGCGAATAGGCCCCCATGCCGCCGGTATTGGGGCCGGTATCGCCTTCGCCCACCCGCTTGTGATCCTGCGCCGTGGCGAGCGGCAGCACGTGTTCGCCATCGGACAGCACAAAGAAGCTCACTTCCTCGCCGGTGAGATATTCCTCGATGACGCAGGCGGCTCCGCCAAATCTGCCGGAGAAAATGTCATCGAGTGCCGCCTCGGCTTCTTCCATTGTCATGGCAACCGTGACCCCCTTGCCGGCAGCAAGGCCATCCGCCTTGATGACGATGGGAACACCCTGCCGGTACAGGTAGCCGCGCGCCGCGGCTTCATCATCGAAGCGGCCATAGGCCGCCGTGGGGATGCCGTGCCGTGCACAGAGATCCTTGGCAAATCCCTTGGAACCTTCGAGCTGGGCGGCAAACTTCGAACATCCGAAGACTCTGATGCCCTGCGCCAGCAGATCGTCGGAAATGCCGGCGACGAGCGGCGCTTCCGGTCCGACCACCACGAGCCCGATCTGCCTGTCCCTGCAGAAGGCCGCAACCGCCCCGTGATCGGCCACGTCGACTGCTGCCAGCTCGGCCAGTTCGGCAATGCCGGGATTCCCGGGCGCGCAGTAGAGTTTGCCGAGGAGCGGGCTGGCCGCGATCGCCCAGGCAAGCGCATGTTCGCGCCCGCCCGAACCGATGAGAAGCACGTTGAGCATGGCTGTCGGGTCCCTGGAATACAACTGCCGGAACCGGCCCTATGACCGGATTCCGGCTGCAATACCAGAGCCCTTTCAGCGCGGCGGCAGGCTGCGCAGGTAGGCAATGATGGCGTTCATGTCCTCATCGCTGATACCGGCGTAGTAGTGCACGCCCATCGGTGGCAGGAGGTGCTGGCCGTCGGGCTTGATCCCCGTCCGGATGACGGTCCTGATCTGTTCGTCGGTCCAGTCCTTGAGGTTGCTTGGCGTGATATTGGCGGACACGCTCTCGCCCCACGGCCCGACGAACTTGAGGCCGCCGCTGCCGAGATTGTTGACCGGGTCAGGAATACCCATCTCGTTGGGACCGGAATGGCACTCCATGCAGTGGCCGAGCGCTCCCGCGAGATATTCACCGTATCTGACGGCGTCGTCTTTGCTGACGGCCGGGACACTGCCGACCGGTGGACCGTATTCTGCTGGCAGGGGGAAGGCATAGCTGTTGCGTTCCACCTTGTTCCTGACCGGTTTCACGTTGCGCAGATAGGCAACGATGGCTCTTAAATCATCATCGGCGATCTGCCGGTAGAAATGAAAGGGCATCGGCGGGCCTATCAGTGAACCGTCCGGTCGTTTGCCCTCGCGGATAGCCGTCGCAATCTGCTCGTCCGTCCATGCGCCGATCCCGGTTTCCTCGTCCGGCGTGATGTTTGGCGTAACGACCCTGAATGACGGGTCTTCGATCACCAGGCCACCGGCCAACTCCATGTCTTCCGCGGGCCCTTGCGGTGTTTGCATGGTGTGGCAGTTGCCGCAGGCAACGATGCTGCGGACCAGATAGGTTCCGCGTTCGAGCGGCGTTTCAGCGAAGGCAATCGAGTGCGCGACAGCGGCCACTGCCACAGCCGTGGCAGTGTGGGTAAGGCTTCTCATTGTTTTTCTCCTTGCGCCCTCGCGGGCGGCGCCATAGCACAGGCAGTATCGAGCGGCCATCCCCAGATGAGCCTTGTCGATCAACAAATTTTGAACGGCGACTTCCGTGACCGACGTCCACTTCGATCCTGAAACCGGCGAAATCACCGGTCCGCCGCCCGGCAACCTGGGCGAGATCACGGTTTCCGAACTTTCCCAGGCGCTGAAGCGGACTCTCGAGGACCGCTTTGGCCATGTCAGGGTGCGTGGCGAAATCTCCGGCTATCGCGGGCCGCATTCCTCTGGCCATTGCTATTTCTCGCTCAAGGATGAGGGTGCGAAACTCGATGCCGTGATCTGGCGCGGCCAGTTCGGGAAGCTGCGCAGCAGGCTTAAGGAGGGACTGGAGGTCATCGCCACCGGCAAGATCACTTCCTACCCCGGCAAGTCCTCCTACCAGATCATCATCGAAAACCTCGAGCCGGCCGGCATCGGCGCTCTCATGGCGCTCCTCGAGGAACGCAAGCAGAAGCTCGCCGCGGAGGGCCTTTTCGATCCGGCACGCAAGCAGCCTTTGCCCTACATTCCCCGCGTCATCGGCGTCGTCACCTCGCCGACTGGCGCCGTGATCCGCGACATCCTCCATCGCCTGAACGACCGGTTTCCCCGGCACGTGATGGTGTGGCCGGTCCGGGTACAGGGTGAGACCTCGGCTGCCGAAGTCGCTGCGGCCATCAGGGGATTCAACGCCATGGCGGATCGCCCCGACCTGCTGATCGTGGCGCGCGGCGGCGGTTCGCTCGAAGATTTGTGGAGCTTCAACGAGGAGATCGTGGTGCGCGCCGCAGCCGAAAGCGAGATTCCGCTGATCTCGGCAGTGGGCCATGAAACCGACACGACCCTCATCGATTTCGCTGCAGATGTACGCGCGCCCACCCCAACGGCCGCGGCGGAACTTGCGGTTCCGGTCCGGTCTGAGCTTCTCGCCAGCCTCGCCTCACTTGCGGCGCGGCTGCAGCGGGGTCAAAGCCGCCTGCTCGACGAGTGCCGGACCAGGCTGCGCGCCGCGGCCCGCGCCTTGCCGAAGCCCGAAGACGTCCTGGCCCTGGCCCGTCAGCGCCACGACACGGCGACAGGCCGCCTGGCCCAGGCGCTCCGTACCAACACCCAACAGCATCGCGCACAGCTCGAACGGCTGACAGGAAGGCTGTCGTTGCGCCCTATCCGCCTGCAAGTCAGTGTGAGGCGCGACGGTCTCACCGGCCTGGCCGACCGCGCCGGCCGGGCGATAGCGGTGCTGTTGGAGCGCCGCCGTCAGCGTCTCGAGACCCAGGCGAAGCTCATGGCGTCCTTGTCCTATCGATCGGTATTGCAGCGGGGCTTCGCCCTGGTCCGCGCCGAAGGTGGCCGCCCGGTCCGGGCCGCGGCGGCAATCAGGCCCGGACAGGCGCTGGCCATCGAGTTTGCCGATGGCGAGGTCGGCGTTCATGCCGACGGCAGGGAGCCGCGCTCACGCGCCAAGCCGGCCGGCCAGGGTTCACTGTTCTGAGCTCTGCGTCCCGGGGGGACACGCCGTGGTGGCTGTGCCATGATGGCCACGGATCGCGAATGAGGTGGAGTCATGCTGCAGGTTTCTGACGTGCGGGCTGTAGCGGTCGTCGGCAACGGCCTGATGGGGCAGGGCATCGCACAGGTCTTCGCCAGGGCCGGCAAACGGGTCGAACTCATCGGCCGCAGCACCGCCAGCCTGGCCAGAGCCATGGCGGCAATTGAGCGTAACTTCTCCGCCTTTGCTGCGCGCGGTCTTGCAACCGCCGATGAAACTGAAGAGGCCATATCCCGGATCCACCCCGGCATTGACTATGACGCTGCAGCTGCGGCCGACTTCGTGATCGAGGCAGTCCCTGCAATACGCGAACTGCAGCGCGAGGTCTTCGGCCGCATCGACGCACTTTGCCGGCCGGATGTGGTGATCGCTTCGACCAGTGGGCAGCCGGTGAGCCTGATGGTCGACGGGATGCGGCATCCGGAGCGGGCGGTCGCCGCCCATTTCATCTATCCCGCCCAATTGATTCCGGTGGTCGAGGTCTGCGGCGGCGCGAAGACATCGCCTGAAACTGTGCGCTTCACCTGCGAACTGCTGACTGCGGTAGAACAGTCGCCAGCACTCATGCACAAGGAGGTGGATGGTTTCATCATCAACCGCCTGCAGTTTGCCCTGCTGCGCGAAGCCTGGTCCATGTGGGCCAATGGCATCGCTTCCGCTGAGGATATCGACACCAGTTTCAAGATGTCGCTGGGACGCCGATATGCGGTGACCGGCCCCATCGAGTCAGCCGAGTTGGGCGGTCTCGACATCATGTACAAATTCGCCGAATTCCTGCTGCCCGACCTCGAAACTGCGAATGCGCCGCCCCAGGCCGTGGGCGATCTCGTGCGCCAGGGTCATTTCGGATTGAAGACCGGCAAGGGCATCTATGACTGGAGTGTGCGAGACGGTCAGGCGCTACTGGCCGCGCGCGCCGATCGGCTCTTTCGCCACCGCGCCGAGGATGACACCCCACCGCGTACCTGAAGGCGGTCTGCCCTTCTCAATGCCGGGCTACCGGACTATGTATCGGTCATGAACCGCATGGACCCCATTCTGCCGGCCGGCAGGGAAGCCAAGCTTCGCTATCTCGACGCCGATTTCCAGGTATTGCAGGAGGGCGAATTTGTACGCTGCGCCGTGACCGGCCAGCCGATCCGGCTGGATCGCCTGCGCTATTGGAGCGTCGCCCGCCAGGAACCCTATATCTCTGCGGAGGCTGCGTTCCGCCGCCATCTCGGGCGGTAGCGGTTTCGCCGTCAGCTCAACCGGTCAACCCAGTAGGCGATATCGCGCTGGAACAGGATCAGCGCGTTGGCCCCGACCAGCAGCACCTGCACGATGTTGGCGGTGTGGGCGCGCAAGGCTGGCGCACCGCGCATCCGCCGCAGGATCCACACCATGAAGATGATCGTATTGAAGGCCAGAATCTGGATGGCGAGCGGCGGGTCACCCTGCGCGAAGAAGTCGTAGAGTTCGCCCCAGCGGGCGCGGATGAACAATTCGGTCATGACCAAACCTCCATTGTCCGGTCCCCGGCTATGGATGTACAACCTAAACTTAGCGCAGGGATTTTAACAAACCGTTTGCGAAAGCGGGAACTGGCGCGTGACGGTTAACCCGTGTATAGCAACGCGCAATTTCTGCCCCGGATGGGCCTGCGGCCTCGGCAGTCCGGTGGCGGATGCCTTGCCGGAAAGTGGATGTGGGCGTGTCCGGACCTGCCTCAAGCGAGGCGGGCGGGCGCTCTTGGAGTTGACGAAATGACGATGCAGTGGACCCCTGACAGCTGGCGCAAACTTCCGATTGTCCAGGTTCCTGATTATGACGACCCGGAAAAACTCGCCAAGGTTGAGCAGCGCCTGAAGGGCTTTCCGCCACTGGTCTTCGCCGGCGAGGCGAGAAAGCTCAAGCGCAAGCTCGCCAAAGTGGCGGAAGGCAAGGGTTTCCTGCTGCAGGGCGGCGACTGTGCCGAAAGCTTCGCCGAGCATTCCGCCGACAACATACGCGACTTCTTCCGCGTTTTCCTGCAGATGGCGGTGGTCCTGACCTTCGCCGGCGGCCAGCCGGTGGTGAAAGTCGGCCGCATTGCCGGCCAGTTTGCCAAGCCGCGCTCCGCACCCATGGAAAAACAGGGCGAGGTGGAATTGCCGATCTACCGGGGTGATATCGTTAATGATTCAGCCTTTACGCCGGAGGCACGCAAGCCCGATGCCGAGCGCCAGATCATGGCCTACCGGCAGTCGGCAGCGACCCTCAACCTGCTCCGTGCCTTCGCCCAGGGTGGCTATGCCAACCTCGAGCATGTCCACAAATGGACCCTCGGTTTCCTCAAGGACTCGCCCGCCTGGGCCCGTTACGAGGAGTTGGCGAACCGCATTTCCGAGGCGCTCGGCTTCATGCGCGCCTGCGGCATCAATGCCGATACCGCTCCGCAACTGCGCCAGACCGACTTCTTCACCAGCCATGAGGCACTGCTGCTCGGCTATGAGGAGGCGCTGACCCGCGTCGATTCGACCTCGGGTGATTGGTATGCGACCTCCGGCCACATGCTGTGGATCGGCGATCGCACCCGCCAGCCCGACCATGCCCATGTTGAGTTCTGCCGCGGTATCAAGAACCCGATCGGGCTCAAATGCGGGCCGACGCTGGCTCCGGACGAACTGATCCGCCTCATCGACCTCATCAATCCCGACAATGAAGCGGGACGGCTGACGCTGATCGCGCGCTTCGGCGCCGACAGGGTGGAGAAACACCTGCCTGATCTCATCCGTGCGGTGAAGCGCGAGGGCAGGGTCGTGGTCTGGTCCTGCGATCCCATGCACGGCAATACCATCAAGGCCACTTCGGGCTACAAGACGAGACCGTTCGATGCCATTATGTCGGAGGTGCGCCGTTTCATGGCCATCCACCAGGCCGAGGGCACCCATGCCGGCGGCATCCATGTCGAGATGACCGGCAAGGACGTGACCGAATGCACCGGCGGCTTGCGTGCCCTGTCGGACGAGGATCTCAACGATCGCTACCACACCTTCTGCGATCCCCGGCTCAACGCCGCCCAGGCCCTCGAACTCGCCTTCCTGGTGGCCGAGGAGCTGAAGAAGGAACAGGCGTTGAGACCCCGCAAGTATGAAGACGAGGACTCGGCCGAGGCGGCGGAATAGCTCGAGACCCGGCGGCCCTCACGGCGCCGCCTGGAAGGGCTCCGGATCGGCCTTCGGGTTGCTCCGGATTTCCATGGCTATGTGGCCGAACAGGGCTGCGAGGACCACCGCCCCGCCGAGCAGGGTCTGCAGCGGCGGCGTTTCGCTGAGAAGCAGCCAGACCCACAATGGTGTCAGCGGTACCTCCAGGGCCGCGAGCAGGGTCGCCTCTGCGGCCGGAATGCGGCGCGAGCCGAACGTGTAGAGAGCAAGTCCGGCTGCATTCTGCAACACGCCGAACAGGGCCGTGAGTCCCAGATCCCGCGCTGATATGGCAAGCGGTGCGGCAAACCACCAGCAGGCGAAGGAGCAGAGCCACGCCGAGGCTCCCATCGCCGGCAGCATCGGAACGTCGCGATGCCGCCGCATGATCACGGTGAAGCTCGCCATCGACAGCGTCATCAGCATGGCCAGCGCCTTGCCGAACAGATGGCCACCTTCGTTGCTCCCCCACAGCATGATCCCCACGCCGGTTAGCGCCAGTGCACTGGCCACCAGCGTGGAGGCGCTCGGCCGCTCGCCGATGAACAGAAAGGCGATTCCGGCCGTGACAAAGGGCACCGTCGCGTAGATGACCATGGCATCGGCTACCGTGGCATAGCGGAGCGCGCCGATACCGGTAATCATGCCGGAGGCCGAAAGCAGCGCCACCGCCAGAGCCGGCCAACGCAGGCCCTTGAGCGCTGCCGCGATGCGGCCACGCTCAACCGCGGCAAAGAGCAGCATGATGGCGGCGCCCGAAAACAATCCGCGCCAGAACAGCAGCGTCATCAGGTCCGCGGCGATGAGCCGCGTGAACAGGCCGGCGGACGACCACGCCAGGGCCGCTCCGGCGACCAGTGCGAGACCCAGCCGGTGCTGCGCGAGGCCGTCGCTGCTCATGTCTTGCGGGCCTGGAAGAGATTGAGCGTGTTGGCGGCAAGAATGAGCGCCGCTCCTGCCGCCGTCGCGAGATCGATCGCCTCGGTGTAGACGAGCCAGCCGAGCACGGCGGATAGCGGCACGCGCAGGAAGTCCATCGGCATCACCACCGATGCTTCCGCGAGCGAGATGGCCCGCGACAGGCAGTAGTGCGAGAACGTGCCGGCAATGCCGAGCACCACCACCCATTTCCAGTTTTGCGCCTCCGGCCATTCCCAGACGAGATAGGCCGGCGCTGCCCCGATCACCGACTGGATGGCGAACATCATGAAGATGACCGTGAGCGCGCTGTCGCTCCTGGTGATGTATTTGGTGAGGGTGACCGTGACCGAGAATCCGAGTGCCGCCGAAATGGCCCAGAGGTGGCCCGTATCCAGCGCGCTGCCACCCGGCCTGACGATGGTGATGATGCCGGCGAAGCCGAGGGCGATGGCAATGATCTTGGCAGTGGAGAGCCGCTCTCCCAGAAAGGCAGCCGCAAGCAGCGCCACCCAGATGGGCAGCGTGAACTCGATGGCGATCACCTGCGCCAGAGGAATCAGGACGAGTGCCGAGAACCAGGCATACTGCGCGGCATAATGCACCAGGTTGCGCGCGACATGCAGCGGGAAGCGGCCGAACCGTGCCGCCACATCGCCCTGCCACAGGACGATCGGAGCCAGTACAGCCGTGGCGAAGAGACTGCGGAACATCATCAGCACGAAGACGGGAACGTCCTGGCCAAGTTCCCGGCCGGCAACCGTCATGCCGAGCGTGGCCGTGAGCCATCCCGCCATCCATAGAGCTGCCCGTCCGACTGCCTGTCCCGCCACGCCCGAACCCCGAAGCCGGCCGGCACCTTAGGGGTCTGTTCACCGCCTGGCAAAACCCGTTGCATCAGGTCAGCCATGCATCTTGACGGCAAGCAGCGCTTCCGCCATGGTGCCGCGCCATGACGAAAGCCCCACCCCGCGCCGTTAACATTTGCGGCATTATTATCGGTAGCTAGCAAACCACGCTGGCAGGGCGCCGCTTGACCTCAACATCACCTCGAAGCGCACCCGGGCCGGCAAGGCCAGGATGAATGACACTGAGGCTCTACAACACGCTGACCCGCACCAAGGAGGACTTTGTTCCCCTCGATGCCACGAACGTGCGCATGTATGTGTGCGGGCCGACCGTCTATGACTATGCCCATATCGGCAATGCCCGCCCGGTCATCGTCTTTGACGTGCTCTTCCGGCTGCTGCGGCACCTTTACGGGCCGGACCAGGTCACCTATGTCCGCAACATCACCGACATCGATGACAAGATCAATGTCAGGGCCCGCGAGGAAGGCGTCAGCATCCGCGAGCTGACGGAACGAACCGGCCGGCAGTTCCATGAGGACATTGCAGCCCTCGGGGTGCTTCCGCCGACCTACGAGCCGCGCGCCACCGAGTCGATCCCGGAGATGATTGCCCTGATCGAACGGCTGATCGCCTCGGGCCATGCCTATGTGGCCGAGGGGCATGTTCTCTTCAGCGTGCCGTCGATGAAGGATTACGGCGAGCTGTCGCGCCGCCCGCTCGACGAGATGATTGCCGGCGCCCGCGTCGATGTCGCACCCTACAAGCGCGATCCCATGGATTTCGTGCTCTGGAAACCCTCCGATGCCGAGACCCCGGGTTGGGACAGCCCGTGGGGCAGGGGCCGCCCCGGCTGGCACATCGAATGCTCGGCCATGAGCTGGAAGCATCTGGGCGAGGTCTTCGACATCCATGGCGGCGGCATCGACCTGATTTTTCCCCATCACGAGAACGAGATCGCCCAGACGCGCTGCGCCTTCGGTCACAAGATCATGGCCAGGACCTGGATGCACAACGGTTTCCTGCAGGTCGAGGGTCAGAAGATGGCCAAGAGCCTGGGGAATTTCGTGACCATCCATGACCTGTTGAAGGACTGGCCGGGAGAGGTGCTGCGCTTCAACATGCTTCGCACCCATTACCGCCAGCCGATCGACTGGACCGTGAAAGGTCTTGAGGAGAGCTGGACGACTCTCGAAGGATTCTACAACAATGCCGGCGCCCGCAATGCCGAAACCGAGGAGATCGCCCCCGAAGTCCTGGAACCGCTCCTGGATGACTTGAACACGCCAAAGGCAATTGCCGCGTTGCATCAACTGGACCGTCCTGGTGTTCAGCGCCGGCTGGGCAACACCTTGCTGGCCCTCGGTTTCAAGGGCGACATCGCCCCGCGCGCGGCGGCTTTCGTCGATACGCACCGGGTGATTGAAATGATTGACCGGCGCCTCGCCGCGCGCCGGGCGAAGAACTGGCCGGAAAGCGACCGCATCCGCGATGAGCTGGCGGCCATGGGCGTGGCGATCAAGGACAACAAGGACGGAACCACCAGCTGGGAGGTCAGGCGCTGATGGACGAGCAACCGGGAAAGTCCTGGCACGACAGCCTGCCCTTTCCGAAGCACTGGCTGGCCTATGTTGCCCTCAAATTGGCAGTCCTCGCCCTCGCTGTATGGCTGACGCTTTATCTTTACGGTGTCGTGTGATGGCCAAGGAGCGTCTCTATCTCTTCGACACCACGCTGCGCGACGGCCAGCAGACGCCCGGCATCGACTTCTCCCTCGACGACAAGCTGGTGATCATGGAGATGCTGGACCGTCTCGGCATCGACTATGTCGAGGGTGGCTATCCCGGCGCCAATCCCAATGATACTGCCCTCTTTGCCGAAGAGCGGCCCCTCAGGGCGAAGCTCACGGCTTTCGGCATGACCAAGCGTGCCGGCCGTTCCACCGCCAACGATCCGGGGCTGCAGCAGCTCCTGCAAGCGAAAGCCCGGGCCATCTGCTTCGTGGCCAAGACCTGGGACTACCATGTGCGTGTGGCCCTGGGTTGCAGCAACGCGGAGAATCTCGAGTCGATTGCTGAGTCGGTGAAAGCAGCTGTGGCCGCCGGCCGCGAGGCGCTGGTCGACTGCGAGCATTTCTTTGACGGCTACAAGGCCAATCCGGATTATGCGCTGGCCTGCGCCCGCACCGCCCATGAGAACGGCGCCCGCTGGATCGTGCTGTGCGACACCAATGGCGGCAGCCTCCCCGCCGAAATCGCCGACATCGTCCGGGCCGTGTCGAGGGTCGTTCCCGGCGATCATCTCGGCATCCATGCGCATAACGACACGGAACAGGCCGTTGCCAATTCTCTGGCGGCTGTCGATGCGGGTGTCCGCCACATTCAGGGCACGCTTAACGGCCTGGGTGAACGCTGTGGCAATGCCAATCTGGTGTCGATCATACCGACGCTGCTGCTCAAGGAACCTTACCGCAGCCGGTTTGAAACGGGCATCTCGGCGACAGCACTGGCTGAGCTCACGCATGTTTCCCGCAACTTCGATGAATTGCTGAACCGCAGCCCCAATGCCCAGGCCCCCTATGTCGGGAAGAGTGCCTTTGCCACCAAGGCGGGTATCCACGCCTCCGCCATCGTTAAGGAACCACAGACCTATGAACATGTACCTCCGGACGCGGTGGGCAACCGGCGTCGCGTGCTGGTGTCCGATCAGGCCGGCAAGTCGAATCTGCTCGCCGAACTGACCCGCATCGGGCTTGCCATCGACAGGAGCGACAAGCGCCTGGACGGCCTGCTGCGGGAGGTCAAGGAGCGCGAAGCCCAGGGCTATGCCTATGACGGCGCCGATGCCTCGTTCGAGCTTCTTGCCCGCCGCAAGTTCGGGGAAGTGCCGCATTATTTCGATGTCATCTCCTTCCGCGTCATTGTCGAGGACCGGCACAACGGCAAGGGCCTGCGCGAGACGGTGTCCGAGGCCGTCGTCAAGGTGAAAGTGGACGGCGAAACCATGATCAATGCCGGCGAGGGCAATGGCCCGGTGAACGCCCTCGACGTTGCCCTCCGCAAGGATCTCGGCAAGTTCCAGCCCTACATCGAGGACCTTGAGCTTGTCGACTACAAGGTCCGCATCCTCAATGGCGGTACCGGAGCCACGACCCGGGTGCTCATCGAGAGCCGCGCCGGCGCTGACCGTTGGTTCACGGTCGGAGTCTCGCCGAACATTGTTGAAGCGTCCTTCGAAGCCCTGTCTGACTCGATTATCTATCGCTTGCTCAAACTCGGCATCCCCGCCCCTTGAGGGACATGCATTGGCGGCATGAACTCCATGCCAGGCTTTCGTTTGTGGCCTCCTGGGGCAGGGGCTAGAGACGGGCCGTGACGATCGCCGAGCCCGCCGCGCCAGCTTCCAGCCTGACCCAGTCCCAGATGGGCGCCTTCTATTGCGTGGCGGCCCATCTTGTCTGGGGCGGCATGGCCATCTATTTCGGCCTCATCCGTCACGTCTCGCCGCTGGAGATCGCCGTCCATCGCGGCCTCTGGTCTCTGCCCATTGCCGGACTGGTGATCTGGTGGCTGGGCCACGGTGCGAGCCTGCGCCGCGCTCTTGGCCAGCCGCGCCTCTTGCTGATCCTCGCCTTTACCAGCGCGCTCATTGTCTTCAACTGGGGCTTCTATGTCTGGTCAATCGAGGCTGGCCGGACTGTCGAAGCAAGTCTTGGATACTTCATCAATCCGCTCTTCAACGTGGTCGCCGGTTTCCTGTTTCTGGGCGAGCGCTTCACCAGGGCGCAGACGCTGGCGATCGGCCTTGCCGCGGCGGGCGTACTGATCCAGACGGTCGCAACGGGAGCGGTGCCCTGGCTCGGCCTCATGCTGGGCGCCACCTTTTGCCTCTATGGTTTCATCCGCAAGACCGTCAATGTCGGTGCCATCGAGGGCTTCTTTATCGAATGCCTGCTGATTGCCGGGCCGCTGCTTGCCGCTCAGGCCTGGCTCTATGGTCGAGGCGATGCCTTCTTTGGCACCGCGCCCTATGAAACACTGATGCTGATCGGCTGCGGCGGCATGACGGCGGCCGCTCTGATGCTCTTTGCGGCCGCGATCCGGCGCATCCGCTATTCGACTGCCGGCATGATGCAGTATATCTCGCCCTCGCTCGTCTTCCTGACCGCCGTCTTCATCTTCCGCGAACCCATGGATGTATGGAAACTGGCGTCCTTCATTGTGATCTGGACAGCGCTCGCGATCTTTACCGTCTCTGCCGTCCGCGACGACCGCATGCGCCGCGCCGCCCTGGCATCGGCCGCCGCCTAAACCTTGACGCGCAGCGGATTGAGCATGGGCCGGCCGGCATTCATGGCGGCGCGGCGTTCGAAAGCGGGCACGATATCCTCAGGACCGTTGACGACATCGAGCGTGAATTCCAGTCCCTCGCGAATGAACTTCTCCTTCCGCATGTGGTCGATCAGTGCCAGCAGCGGGTTCCAGTAACCCTCCACGTTGCAGAGAATGATCGGTTTGAAATGGCGTTCGAGCTGCGCCCAGGTGATCATCTCGACGACTTCCTCCAGCGTGCCGACGCCGCCGGGCAGCGCCACAAATCCATCCGACCTTTCGAACATGGTCATCTTGCGCTCATGCATGTCGTTGGTGACGATGAGCTCGTTGACGTCGGTCATCATCCGTTCCTTCTGCACCAGGAACTCCGGAATGATGCCGGTGACGAAGCCGCCACCGCGGAGAACTGTCCGCGCGATCTCTCCCATGAGCCCATTGCTGCCGCCGCCATAGACGAGTCCGATCCCCGCCCTGACCATCGCCACGCCAAGTGAGTTGGCCGCTGCCAGGTAGCTGGGCGTACGCCCCGGTCCTGATCCACAATAAACGCACAAATTCCGCGTGGCGGCCATCAGCTGAGAACCTCCGGATAATTGCTAATCTTGATGATGCGGACTATTTAAGCCTCGAGGCCCGGATTCGTGAAAGGAAACTTGCGATATCGTTAGCCTTGCCATAAGGGAAAGTTCAGGGGCGAATGGAACAAAGCAACCGGGCTCTCAAAGTCTTTAGCGGCCTTGCGGCTGTCACTGCCATGCTGCTGGGCGCTGCAACTTACGACCGTTGGTGGCCCGCATCGACGCAGGACCAGAATCCCGCTCCCGAAGTCGTTGCCGTCACTGTAGTTCCGGACCAGCAGCAGTCCGAAGCTCCGGCGCAGCAGCCCGCCGCCGAAACCGCGGCGCCACCGCAGGAGAATGCCCCGGCCCCGCCGCCTGCCACCGCTGACCAGCTTCCGGCCACGCCGGAGGTACCGGCCGCTGCGGAAGAGACCGCGAGGGCACCTCAGTTTGATACCGTGCGTGTTGAGCCATCCGGCGAAGCAATCATGGCCGGCACGGCCGAGCCGGGATCCGAGGTGACGGTCAAGCTCAATGGCGAGGTCGTCGGCAGGGGCGTTGCCAACGCCGATGGTGCTTGGGTTGTTGTTCCCGAGAAGCCGCTGGCACCCGGCACCGGCGAACTCTCCGTCGAGCAGAAGGCTCCCGGCACCACGGGGGTGACCGCCTCCGAACAGACGGTCGCGGTGGCTGTGCCCGAGCCGCAGTCCGGCGGCCAGCCCATGGTCGCCCTGCTCGAACCCGATGCCCCGACCAAGGTGTTGCAGACACCGGGTACCGAGACCGTTGTCGGAAAGACCGAGCCGCCGGCCGCAGTGGCGCCTGAAGCAGCCGCGGCGCCGGATGCGGCGGCTCCAGGCGTCGCCGCTGAACCGCCGGCCGCCATTGAACCATCCGCTCCGCAGCCGGCCCCTGCACCGGCGCCGGCCGTGGCGCCATTGCCCGGGATGAAGGTTGCCCTCGACAGTGTGGATTACAACGATCGCGGCGATATCGTGTTTTCGGGCCGTGCCGGCGCCGGCTCCAACGTTCGCATTTATGTTGACAACAGGCGGGTGGGCGACGCCCTGAGCGGTGCTGACGGCATATGGAGCTGGACCGGCCGCACCGAGATCGCCCCCGGCGGTCACGCATTGCGTATCGATCAGATCGACGCCGCTGGAAAGGTAATCGGCCGCATTGAACTGCCCTTCATGCGCGAAGAGCCCGAGCGGGTCGTGGCCCTGGCCCAACCCAAGCCGGCAGAAACAGCCCCGGCCGTTGCGCCGCCGCCGGCGCCTCCGGCCCAGGTCGCCGCCATCGAGCCGCAGCCGCCGCACAACGGCAAGATCGTCATCCAGCCGGGCAACAATCTTTGGAAGCTCTCTCGGGTGATCTATGGTCGCGGCAAGCACTATACCGTGATCTATCAGGCCAACCGTGATCAGATCCGCAATCCCAACCTCATCTATCCCGGGCAGATCTTCACCACACCTGATGCCAGTCCGCCGGAGCAGATCGACCCCAGGCGCAAGCAGCCGCTGACACCCGAAGAGGGTGGCGCGCCGCTCGACTGAACGCACGAACGGGAACCGTCGAGGCCGATGTCGCGCAAACTTCAGCCCCGGGCGCCTGAGTTCAGACCGGGCGATGGCAGCCAATGGCAGACACTGAAGGGCCTGCTCCCCTACCTCTGGCCATCAGGGCGTCCGGATCTTAGATTTCGCGTCGTCCTGGCCATGGTCGCGCTTGTACTGTCCAAGGTGGTCACCGTCTGGACGCCCTACGCGTACAAATACGCAACCGATGCGCTCACGGCCACGGGCGATCCCACAGCCGCCGTAATCGCCGTGCCTCTGTTCATGATCCTGGCCTATGGGTTCGGCCGCATCATGATGGTCGTGCTGGCCCAGATCCGCGACGCCATCTTTGCCAAGGTCGGCCAGCGTGCCGTCCGTGAACTCGCCGCCCGGACCTTCCGGCACATGCACGCACTGTCCCTGCGGTTCCATCTCGAGCGCCGGACTGGCGGCCTGTCACGCATCATTTCGCGCGGCACCATGGGCATCGACACCGTGCTGCGTTTCTCCTTGTTCAACACCCTCCCGACGGTACTCGAGATCGCACTCGTTTGTGGGCTGCTCGCCTGGTCGTTCGGCTCGCTGTACGCGCTTGTCGTGCTGGTGACCGTGATCCTCTATGTCTGGTTCACCTATGCCGCCACCGAATGGCGTATCAACATCCGCCGCAACATGAATGAGGCCGATACTGACGCCAATACCAAGGCTGTCGACAGCCTGCTCAACTTCGAGACCGTGAAGTATTTCGGCAATGAAGAACACGAGGCCAGCCGCTATGACCGCGCCATGGAGCGTTACGAAAGGTCGGCCATCAAGACCTGGGTTTCCCTTGCCGTGTTGAACGGCGGACAGGCAATCATCTTTTCGATCGGTCTCACCATTGTCATGCTGATGTCGGCCTACGCCATCGCTCGCGGCCAGGCCACGGTCGGTGACTTCGTTCTTGTCAATGCCCTGATGATCCAGCTTTACATGCCGCTGAACTTCATCGGCTCATCCTATCGCGAGATCAAGCAGGGGCTCATCGATGTTGAAGACATGCTGCGTCTTCTCGACGTTGAAGCCGATATCAGGGACCGGCCTGACGCACGGCCGCTTGCGGTGAGCCAGGGCGAAGTTGCCTTCGAGAGTGTAAGCTTTGCCTATGATGCGGCACGGCCCATCATCAAGGACATCTCTTTCAAAGTCCCGCCTGGGCACACCATAGCCATCGTCGGCCCTTCCGGTGCCGGCAAGTCCACGATCTCCCGCCTCCTTTACCGCTTCTACGATGTGACGGGCGGTCGCATCCTGATTGATGGCCAGGACATCGCCAACGTCACGCAGAAGTCGCTGCGCGCGGCTATTGGCATGGTTCCGCAGGACACTGTGCTGTTCAACGATACCATCCGTTACAATATCCGTTATGGCCGCCCTGACGCGAGCGACGAAGAAGTGGAAGCCGCGGCCAGGCTGGCGCAGGTCCATGACTTCGTGATGTCCCTGCCGAAGGGCTACGAGTCGATGGTGGGCGAGCGCGGGCTGAAGCTGTCCGGCGGCGAGAAGCAGCGTGTTTCGATTGCCCGCACCATTCTGAAGGGTCCGCCGATTCTCGTTCTCGACGAGGCGACTTCCGCTCTCGACACTTTCACCGAGCAGGAGATCCAGCAGGCGCTCAAGACGGTGTCGCGCGATCGCACGACCCTGGTCATTGCCCATCGTCTGTCCACCGTGGTCGATGCTGATGAAATCATCGTGCTCGACAAGGGCCGTATCGCCGAACGCGGCCCCCACGCGGCCTTGCTGCGCAAGCGCGGCATCTATGCCTCGATGTGGAACCGTCAGCGCGAAGCCGATGAAGCCCGTCGCCGTCTCGCCGAGACCGCCGATGAACGTGGCCTGTCGGCGGAGGCCGACGCGCTGGCTGCCGTCACCGCAAAGTAAACGGCTTCTCCTCGCACCAACCGGCCGTTAACGCTAAGCTGAGGAACTCCCGCCAATTCGATTCGAATGCGGCTCGAAGCGCCCCGCGATTGGGTTTCGTTTACTTCCCCCCGGCATCCTTGGCCGACGTGAGGCCGGCGGTCGCGGCAGGAACAGGGGGAGATACGGTCATGATCATCACAGCGTCGAACAGTCTCGACGACCGGCAAATCGATGAGACGTTGGGCCTGGTCCGCGCCCAGGCGACTTGGCTTCCCGTGGATCAGGGTAGCGACCCGGCCCGTGGCCTCGAAAATGCACGATCGTTGGCTGTTGCAGCCCTGCAGCGTAACGCCAGGCAGATCGCCGCGGATGCGGTGATCGGGCTGCGCACCGAACTCATCGAGCTTTCCTCGGGCGCGGTCATGGTCAGGGTATGGGGGGCGGCAGTAGTTACCTGCAGCTACGTGGCCGAAGGCGTGACGGCGGATCGCATCACGGATGCGGATGACGCCGAAGAGCGAACCGTCCCTGGGGCTGCCGGTTCGAAAACGACGCATTGACGGGGAGCCGGGGCGCGGCGGCTTGGCCGCATCCCGCAGTTCAGGGAGCTGCCTCGGAGGGGGAGGGCTGCGGCAGGAAACTGCCGTGGCCCTCCTGGCTTTGCAATTGCCGCCGCAGGAGGCTATGGGGAACGGATGTCCATGATCAACACCCTGACATCAGTGCTTGTTCCGATTCATCGTGACGGGTTGAAATTTGTTGCAGGATTTGCCGCTGCGACCCTGTTCTTCTTCTGGCTGGACTGGTCGCCGCTCGCCTGGATCGGTGTGGTGCTGACCGGCTGGTGCGCCTATTTCTTCCGCGATCCGGAGCGCGTGACGCCGGTACGCGACGGGCTGGTGATCTCGCCGGCCGATGGCCGCATCAGCGCCATTGCCAATGTATTCCCGCCGCCCGAACTTGATCTCGAGCATGAGCCGGTCACGCGCATATCCATATTCATGAACGTCTTCGATGTGCATGTGAATCGTTCCCCCGTCACCGGCCGGGTTACCCGCATCGAATACACGCCGGGCGTCTTCATCAATGCCGAACTTGACAAGGCAAGTGAGGACAATGAGCGCCAGGCGCTGACGATCGAGATGCCGGGAGGCCGCGCGATCGGTGTGGTGCAGATCGCCGGCCTGGTGGCGCGCCGGATCGTCAAGTTCGTCGCCCCTGGGGACAATCTCGTCGCTGGCCAGCGATTTGGCCTGATAAGGTTCGGCAGCCGCGTCGACGTCTACCTGCCGAAGGGCGTTGCGGCGCTGGTCAGCGTCGGTCAGCGCGCCATAGCCGGCGAGACCGTCCTTGCGGACATCAATTCGCCTGAGGGCGAACGCATGGCGAGGCGGAGCTGATCGCCATGGACGAGCCGGTGACCACGGCCAGCGTGCAGAAACGCCAGCGCTTCCGCCACGTACCGGTTCGATTTCTATTGCCCAATTTGATTACCCTGCTGGCATTGGCCAGCGGTGTCACCGCGATCCGGCTGGGGATCGAAGGGCGCTACGAGCTGGCAGTCGGCGCGGTGATCGTGGCGATTGTGCTTGATGCCATGGATGGACGGCTCGCCCGGCTGCTCAAGGGCACCTCGCGCTTTGGCGCCGAACTCGATTCGCTTGCCGACTTCCTGAACTTTGGCGTGGCGCCCGCCATTCTCATGTATCTCTGGGCCTTGAATGCGCTGCGCACCCTCGGCTGGCTCATTGCCCTCAGCTTTGCCATTTGTTGTGCCTTGCGCCTAGCACGCTTCAACGTTGCTCTTGACGATCCGGATAGGCCGGCCTGGGCCGCCAACTTCTTCACCGGCGCGCCGGCCCCGGCCGGTGCAGGCCTTGCCATGTTGCCCATGTATCTGGGTTTTCTCGGCGTGATCCGCGACGGCCACGTCTACGCCTGGCTCCTCGGCCCCTACATGATCCTGATTGCCCTGTTGATGGTGAGTCGCGTGCCGACTTTCTCGGGCAAGACGATCAGCGCCCGTATCCCCCGCGAAATGGTTCTGCCCATTCTTGGCCTCGTCGCTTTCTCCATCATCATCCTGATCGCCTATCCTTGGACGACCCTGACAGCCATGGCGCTCCTCTATATTGCCCTGTTGCCGTTCGGCATCCGCTCTTACCGCCGCTACCTGTCGGCCAGCGCTGCCGCCGGCAACGAAAATGCCAAGGAAAAGGGGTCCCAACCGGGACCCCCCTGATCATTCCGCGGCTTCCGGCAGCCTGTCTTTCGGTGCCGCCCGCCGCTTCGGCCGTTTCGGCAGTTCGACCACCTCTGCAGCCGAAGCTGCGGCTCCGGCCAGTTCCGGCACGGGTGGCACTTCTTCGATTTCGTGCGCCAATGCCGCGGCCAGACCGCGCCGGTCGCGCGCCACATAGGAGTAGACGGCGGGCGTCACGAACAGTGTGAACATCGTACCGATCGTCATGCCCGCTGCAATCACCACGCCGATATCGAACCGGCTGCGGGCGCCCGCCCCATCCGCGATGAGTAGCGGTACGACACCGATCACCATGGCCGCGGTGGTCATCAGGATCGGCCGTAACCGTACCGCCGCAGCCTCCTTGATTGCCGTGTTCTTGTCGTAGCCCATCGTCTCCTGCAGCTTGTTGGCAAACTCCACCATCAGAATGCCATGCTTTGAGATCAGGCCAATGAGCGTGACGAGACCGATCTGCGTGTAGATGTTGATCGTGCCTGACCCCAGGTTTATCGGCGGGTTGTTTTGCATGGCACCATTGACCTCGCCGAGAATGAACAGCACCAGCAGCGATCCGAACACCGAAGCTGGAAGGCCGATCAGCACGATGAACGGATCACGGAAGCTTTCGAACTGCGCGGCGAGCACGAGGTAGATGAGGATCAGCGCGAACACGAAGGTAAGCGCCAGCGTATTGCCTTCCTTGACATACTGCCGGCTTTCACCCTTGAAGTCGTAGGCCATGCCCTGCGGCATGATCTCGTTGGCTTTCGCCTGCAGGAACGCGACGGCCTCACCGACCGTCCGCCCGGGGAAGGGCACACCCTGCAGGACCGCCGAGTTCAGCTGCTGGAACGTCGCAAGTCCGTTGGGCTGCACCGATGCGCTCGCCGTCACAAAAGCCGAAAGCGGCACCATCTCGCCATTGACCGCCCGCACCCGGTAACTGAGGATGTCTTCGACCGAGCTGCGTTCGCTGCGCGGCACTTGCGGAATGACCTCATAACTGCGGCCCTGCACCGTGAACCGGTTGACATTGTTGCCGCCGAGCAGGGTGGCCAAAGTTGCACCAACGTCTCGCATAGTGACGCCAAGCTGGTTGGCGCGGTCCTTGTCGATGACCATTTCCACCTGCGGCGTGTTGAACCGGAGATTGGAATTGGTGAAGATGAACAGACCGCTCTTGTTGGCCTCGTCCTTGAGCTTGTCGAGCGTCTCGGCCAGCTGCGTATAGTCACCCGGATAGGTCAGCACGAACTCGACCGGCATTTCTCCGGCGCCGACCGGGATCGCGGACGGCGCTGTCGAGAAGATCTCGACGCCGGAAATCCCCGCTGTCTTCGGTTGCAGTTCACCCATGATCGACAGGTCACTGCGCTCGCGCTCGCCCCAGGGCTTCATGATGAGCCCGACGAAGGCCCCGTGCGTGGTTGGAAAGCCGTTGATCTGGAAGACGTTCTTCTTCTCGGGAACCTCGCTGTAGACCTCGACCAGCCGGTCTGAATAGGTGGTGAGGTAGTCGAGGTTGGTGTGCTCCGGCGCGTTGACGAAGCTGAAAAGCACGCCCTGGTCCTCGGCCGGCGCCAGCTCCTTGTTGATCGCCAGATAGAGCACCGTCGAAACGCCGACCGTCAGCACCATCATGAACGCAAACACCGAACGCTGCCGGATCGTGCCGTCAAGCCGGCGCCGGTAGAACCGCTGCATCGCACCGAAAATCCTGTCCACCAGGCGGCCGAACCAGCTCTGGTGCTCGTGCGGCTTGAGCAGCTTGGAGGTCATCATCGGTGACAGCGTCAGGGCGATCACCCCGGAGACGATGACCGCGCCCGCCAAAGTGAACGCGAACTCCCTGAACAGCGCGCCGGTGAGGCCCGTCGTGAACCCGATCGGTGCATAGACCGCCGCCAGCGTCAGCGTCATGGTGATGACCGGCAGCGCGATTTCGCGGGCGCCCTTCAGCGCGGCGTCGAGCGGCGACATGCCCTCTTCGATATGGCGGTGGATGTTCTCCACCACCACGATCGCATCGTCGACGACGAGCCCGATGGCCAGCACGAAGGCGAGCAGCGTGAGCAGGTTGATCGAATAGCCGAGCGCCACCAAAAGGATGGTCACGCCCACCAGCGACAGCGGGATCGTGACCACCGGGATGAATGTCGAGCGCAGGTTGCCGAGGAACAGGAAGATGATGACGACCACGATCAGTGCCGCTTCGCCGAGTGTCTTCCCAACCTCCCAGATCGACGCATTGATGAATTCGGTGGCATCATAGGCAATGTCGGCCTGCAGGCCCTGCGGCAGCCGCGACTGGATGTCTGGCATCGCTTCTCGCACGTTGCTGATCACCGTCAGGGGGTTGGCGTCGGGCGTCACCTGGATGCCCATGAACACCGCCTTGACCCCGTCGAATGACGACGAGGAGTCGAAATTCTGCGGCCCGAGATCGATGCGCGCCACTTCGCCAAGCCGGATGATCGTACCGTCCCTGACGGCGACGACGAGATTGGCGAATGCTTCCGGCGTATCGAGCGACGTCTGCGCGTTGATGTTCTTCTGCGTGAAGTCGGCCTTCACCTCGCCGGCTGCCGTGGTGAAGTTGTTGTCTTGCAGCGCATTGCGGATGTCGAGCGGTGTAATTCCGCGGGCTGCCATCTTGTAGGGATCGAGCCACACCCGCATGGCGAAGGTGGAACCACCGAGAATGTCGGCGGCAGCCACTCCCGTGATCGCCTGGATCTGCGGCTTGACCACGCGGTCGAGATAGTCGCTGATCTGCGGCGGCGTCATCTGCTCGCTCTTGAACGAGATGTACATCAGGGCGAAGCCGGCGCCCGTCACCCGTTGCACCGTGGGGTCATTGGCCTCTTCTGGCAGCACCCCTTTCACCTCGTTCACCTTGGAGAGCACGTCCGCCAGCGCCCGGTCGGCGTCGGCATCCAGCCGGAGCTTGAGGGTGATCGTCGAAACGTTCTGCGTCGAGGTCGATTCAATGATATCCACGCCCTCGGTCGAGGCCACTGCCTGCTGCAAGGGCGTCGTGATGAAGCCCTTGATCTGGTCGGCATTGGCCCCGGGATAGACCGTGGTGATGGTGATCTTGGTGTCGGCAACCTCGGGGAACTGCCGGATCGGCAGCTGGAATGTCGCCCACAGCCCGGTCAGCAGGATCAGCAGGCTGACGACCGTCGACAGCACTGGTCGTTTGACGAAGATGTCGGTAAATTTCATGGCAGCACCACCTACTGAATGACCGTTCCGATGGGCCGGTTGAGCGCGATCGAATTGTCGATCACCACCCGTGAGCCCTGGTCGACCTTGTTGTGGCCGGCCGTCACCACCTGTTCGCCCGGCTTGAGTCCGCTAACGATTTCGACACGGCCATTCTTGACTCCGCCGGCCTTGACGAAGCGCCGTTCGACCTCGAGCTGCGGTTCCTTGGCGTTGGGGTCGGGCTGCTTCGCCGGCACCACCACCAGCACATTGTCGCCATAGAGGCTGTAGGTGACCGCTGTCTGCGGCACCGTCGTCACTGTCTGCGGTTCGCCCACCACGACCTGCACATTGGCATACATCCCGGGCAGGAGCTTGCCGTCGTCGTTGACCAGGCTCGCCCTGATCTTGATTGTGCGGCTCGCCTCGACCATCGTCGCATCGCGCACCGTCACCTTGCCCGGAAATGTCTTGCCTGGATAGGCGTCGAACTTGGCCTGTACCGGCTGGCCCTCCTTGATGCGCGCAAACTCCGCTTCCGTCACCGGAAAATCCACGAAAATCGGATCGACGCGCTGCAGCCAGACGATCGGCTGACCCTGGCCCACAAACTGGCCCGGCGAGACATTTTTCAGTCCAAGCCGGCCATCCCACGGCGCATAGATGAACTTCTGGGCAATCGTCGCACGCACCCGGTCGGCATTGGCCTGAAGCGTATCGCGCTGCGCCCGGAGCGCGTCGATGTCGGCTTTCGAGGCATAGCCCTTGTTGAAGACGGCCGTGCGGCGATCGAGATCGGATTCGGCATTGGCAAGCTGAGCCAAGAGGCTCCTCAATTCGGCTTCTTCCGTCGCATAGTCGAGGATGGCCAGCCGGTCACCCTTCTTAACGTTCTGCCCTGACTCGAACAACACTTCCTTCAGGATGCCGCCAACCTGCGGCGTCACCTGGATGCCGTCGACCGCCGTCAGCGTGCCGATCGCCGCAATCTCCGGCGCCCAGGCATCCTCGCGCGCCGCTTCCGCTGAAATCGTCGCCGCCGGCTGCGGCGCACTGGTGATCACCTCGGCGAGGAACTTTGGCTTGAAGTCGAAGGCATACCAGCCAATGGCGCCGCCAAGGCCGCCCAGCAGCACGATGACCAGCAGAAAATAGAAAATACGCCGCAACATGGTTCGATTACTCCGGATCTCTCTTATTCCGCCGCCTCAACGGTCGGGCTATTCATCAGTTCGGTCCTGCGCTTTTCGAGATAGGCCACCGCGGCGCTCAGCACGGCATGTCCGTATCCCCCCACGAAGCGCGCTCCCTCCGGGAGGTCGCTTCGCGATTGGCACTCTCTTATACGCTCGAGGTCCTCATTTAAGTCAGCAAGCTGCTTGTCGATCGCCGCCAGCATCACGTCCCGCGAGATGTACTCGCTGAGCAGCATTTGAAACAGGAACTCCGACTTGAACTTGTCCTTGGCTGGCGTCACCGCCAAAGCCCTGGCCAGGGCTGCCCGCCCGGCCGGCGTGATGGCGTAGACCTTCTTGTCGGGCCTGCCCGTCTGTTCCTCGGCCCTGACGGTCAGCAGGCCCTCCACGGTCATCTGCGTCAGCGCCGGGTAGATCGAGCCGAAGCTGGCATCGATGAAATGGCTGAACATGCCGTCTTCGATCGCCTTCTTGATCTCGTAGCCGGAGCACTCGCAACGCGACAGCATGCCAAGGCACAGCGTCCTGACATTCATGAACGGGTCTTCTCCATATGACAGATTGATATATGGCTGATGGACATATATCAGTCCGATACAGAGTCAAGTGTTATGTTGCAACGCACAACATTGTGATTGAACCAGCCCGGACAATCCGGGCCGCGTGGCCTTCCGGGCACTTGCAGGGGCCGTCAATTCGCCGTCTTGAGAAGCCAAAATCTAAGCCACGCAAATGACTTAGCGAGAGATCACGATTGCCCCGCGGCATTGACGCGGCATGGGACAAACGTCACCTCTATGCTAAGATGCTGTTGTTACAGGCGCGCCATGCCAGGTGGAACCATGACGAGCGTGCCCAATGCAGGGAGCAAGATAATGAAAGTAAATCTGAAAAGCTGGCTGATAGGGACTTCGATGCTGGTCATGGCGTCCTCGGGTGCCTTTGCGGAGGTCGTTTTCAATCGCGGCAATTCCGCCGACCCTGAATCGCTGGATCCGCACAAGACTTCCACCGTCTATGAAGCCAATATCCTGCGCGATCTCTTCATGGGATTGATGATCCATAACGCCAAGGCCGAGCTTGAGCCTGGAGCCGCCGAAAGCCACACGGTGTCGGATGACGGCAAGACCTATACTTTCAAGCTCCGCGCCGGCGCCACCTGGTCCGACGGTACGCCCGTCACCGCCCATGATTTCGTGTTCTCCTGGCGCCGCCTGGTCGACCCCGCGACCGCCGCTGAATACGCCTATATGCTCTCCCCGGTCGTCAACGCCGATGCTGTCAACAAGGGCGAGAAGAAGCCTGAGGAACTGGGCGTCAGGGCAGTGGACGATATGACTTTCGAAGTCTCCCTGAATGCCCCCACGCCCTATTTCCTCGAAATGCTGACCCACCAGGCCACCTATGCGGTGAGCCAGGCCAACGTCGAGAAGTTCGGGGCCGACTTCATCAAGCCGGGCAATCTTGTCTCCAACGGAGCCTACATACTGGCGGAGTTTGTCCCCAACGATCACGTCAAGGCCGTCAAGAATCCGAAATTCTATGACGCGGCCAATGTCAGGATCGACGTGGTGAACTACATTCCGACCGAGGACCGCTCGACCGCCATGAAGCGCTTCGAGGCCGGCGAGCTCGATTCCAACGACGATATCCCCACCGAACAGCTTGCCGATCTTAAGGCAAAGTTTGGCGATCAGGTCCGGCTTGGCCCCTATCTCGGCACCTACTACTATTCTTTCAAGATTCCCAAGGCGCCATGGGACAGTGTCAAGCTCCGCCACGCCATCTCCATGGCTATCGACCGCGATCACCTGGCCGAGAAGGTCTGGCAGAACACCATGATCCCGGCCTATTCCTTCGTGCCTCCGGGCATTGGCGGTTATGAAACCAAGACCACCGACTATGCCGAGAAATCGCAGATCGACCGCGAGGATGAGGCCAGGAAGATCCTGACCGAACTTGGTTATGGCCCAGATAATCCCCTCAAGATGGAAATCCGCTACAACACCTCCGAAAATCACAAGAATACCGCAGTTGCCATCCAGGAGCAGCTCAAGCCGCTGGGTGTCGAAGTCACGCTTCTCAACACCGATACCAAGACTCACTATGGTCATCTCGAGCAGCACGGTGATTTTGATGTGGCCCGCGCCGGCTGGATCGCCGACTACAAGGACCCGGAGAACTTCCTCGCACTCTGCAAGAGTGGAGCAGGCACCAACTACTCCGAATACGCGAACAAGGAGTATGACGACCTGCTGGCGGCAGCCGCCGCCGCCGCAACGCCCGAAGAACGCATGAACAAGCTGTCGGAAGCCGAAGCTATCGGCGTCGCCCGCGATCTTTGCGTCATGCCTCTCCTTTATTACGGCTTCCACACTGTCGTCTCGAGCCGGTTGAAGGGTTGGGAAGACAACGTCATGGATGTGCATCCCACGCGCTTCCTGAGCAAGGAATAATCCGTTAACGGACGAGCTGCCGCGGGTAGGGCGAAACCGGCGGCAGCTGTCTTTGCTTTGTGGGGGCGCAAATGCTGCGCTACGTGTTCCGGCGCTTTCTGACCGCCATTCCGACGCTCTTCCTGATCGTCACGATATCGTTCTTCCTGATGCGGGTGGCGCCGGGCGGCCCGTTCAACCAGGAAAAGGGCCTCAACCCTGTCATCAAGGCCAATCTCGAGCGCGTCTATCATCTCGATGAGCCGCTGTGGAAGCAGTACCTCCTCTATCTCTGGAACCTGCTGCACGGTGATTTCGGGCCGAGCTACAATCTTCCTGACTTTACCGTCGCCGAACTCTTTGCTCAGGGCCTGCCGATATCGATTCAATTGGGCGGCTTTGCGCTCGTCCTTGCCCTCGTGATCGGTGGGGTTCTTGGCATCGTCGCCGCCCTCAACCAGAACCGCGGCGCCGACTATGCAGTGATTGCCACGGCGACGGCCGGCAGCACCATCCCCACCTTTGTGATCGCTCCGCTGTTCCAGCTCTTCTTCGCCTTGACGCTCAAGTGGTTTCCCGTGGGCGGCTGGGGCGATGGCGCCCTCGTCAACAAGGTCGGCCCCATCGTGACGCTGGCCCTGCCGCAGATTGCCATTGTCGCCCGGTTGATGCGCGGCGCGATGATCGAATCCCTGCGCTCCCACCACATCAGGACGGCCCGCGCGCTGGGGCTCTCCGATTACTCGGTGATTGTCCGCCACGCCCTGCGCGGCGCACTCCTGCCGATTATCTCCTATGCCGGCCCCGCCGCCGCAGCCTTGCTGACGGGATCGATCATTGTTGAGACGATTTTCGCCATTCCCGGTGTCGGCCGCTACTTTGTCGAGGCCGCGCTCAATCGCGACTATACGCTGGTCATGGGCACGGTCGTGGTGATCGCCATCTTCACCATCGTCTTCAACCTGATCGTCGACATCCTCTATGCCGTTGTCGATCCCCGGGTGCGATATGACTGACCGCGCCATTTCCGTGCCAGTGAAGGGCCGCTCGCTCTGGGCGGATGCCCGCGCCAGGCTCATGGCCAACAAGGCGGCCGTCGTCAGCAGCATCTACCTCGTTCTGATGGCGGTGGCCTGCATAGCCGGCCCCTGGTTCACCCCGCATGAATTTACCACCATCTATCAGGACTATGTCCGCATCCCGCCAAGCCTGTCGGCCTATCCGCAGCCTGAAATGATTGACCAGGCGGTAAAGGATGTGGTGAACCGCACCCGCACCTCGTTGGTGGGCTGGAAGGAGGAGGGGAACCGCATTCACATAACCATCCAGTCCGCCAAGCCGATTGACGAGCGCAACGTCCGCTACATTGACCGCTCCAGCGTCTTCACGGATGGCCGCATCGAGTCGGTTTCATCCGACGGGCTGCGCATGACGCTGAGCGGCGCCATCGATCGCCAGCACTTTTTCTTCGGCACCGACTCGTCCGGCCGCGATCTCCTGACCCGCACCCTGATCGCCGGCCGCGTATCGCTGGCAATCGGCCTGCTGGCCGGCATTGTCGCGGTCGTCATCGGCGTACTCTACGGCGCGGCCGCAGGCTTCATCGGCGGCAAGACCGACGAGGTCATGATGCGCATCGTCGATATCCTCTATTCGCTTCCCTTCATCTTCTTCGTCATCATGCTGGTGGTGTTCTTCGGCCGCAACTTCGTCCTGATGTTCCTGGCCGTGGGTGCCGTGCTCTGGCTCGACATGGCCCGCATCGTGCGAGGTCAGGCACTGTCTCTCAAGCGCCAGGAATACGTCCAGGCGGCTGAGGCGCTCGGCGTCTCCCGGACCGGCATCCTGTTGCGCCATGTCGTTCCGAACCTGCTGGGCCCGGTGGTCATCTACATGACTCTGCTGGTGCCGCAAGTGATTATCCTGGAGAGCTTTCTGTCCTTCCTGGGATTGGGCGTGCAGGAGCCGATGTCGAGCTGGGGTGTCCTGATCTCGCAGGGAGCCAAGAACATTCCCGGTGCCAACTGGCTGCTGATCTTTCCCTCGATCTTCCTCACCACCACGCTCTTTGCGCTGAATTTCATCGGCGACGGCCTGCGTGATGCCCTTGATCCCAAGGACCGCTGAACGATGCCGGAGCCCGTCTTCAGCCTCAAGGATGTCCGGGTCCGGTTTCGGACCGTCGATGGCGTGGTCGATGCCGTGAAGGGCGTGGACCTGCATGTGGACGCCGGTGAAACGGTGGCAGTCGTCGGCGAGTCGGGCTCCGGCAAGAGCCAGTTGATGATGGCCGCCATGGGCCTGCTCGCGGCCAACGGCGATGCCGCCGGCGCCGCCCTCTACCGCGGCACCAACATCCTCGGCATGCCGAAAGCCGAACTCAACCGGATCCGCGGCCGCAAGATCACCATGATCTTCCAGGAGCCGATGACCTCGCTCGATCCGCTCTACACGATTGGCAGCCAGCTCATGGAGCCGATCCGCCATCACCAGCGGCTGGGCGCAGATGCGGCCCGCCGGCGTGCCATCGAGCTCCTGCGGCTGGTGCGCATTCCCGAGGCTGAGCGCCGCATGCGCTCTTATCCCTATGAGCTGTCCGGCGGCCAGCGCCAGCGGGTCATGATTGCCATGGCGCTTGCCAACGATCCGGATCTGCTCATTGCCGACGAGCCCACGACCGCACTTGATGTGACGATTCAGGCCGAGATTCTCGAACTGATGGCCAGTCTGCAGCGGCGGCTCGGCATGGGACTGATTTTCATCACCCATGACCTCAACATCGTGAAACGCATTGCCGATCGCGTCTATGTCATGCGCAACGGCGAAGTGGTGGAAGAGGGCGAAACCCGTGCGATCTTCGCCAATCCGCGGCATGAATACACCCGCGCTCTCATTGCTGCCGAGCCGGCGGGTCGCAAGCCGCCGCCGCCCGCCAATGCCCGTCGTGTCCTCGATGGCACCGGCATTCGTGTCAGCTTTGATCTGGGCGGCGGATTTCTGTCCGGGCCACCCATCATCATCAATGCCGTGGACCGTGTCTCGCTCTCGCTGAAGGAAGGCCAGACCATCGGCATCGTGGGCGAGTCGGGCTCCGGCAAGTCGACGCTGGCCCGCGCCCTGCTGCGGCTTCTGCCCAGTGAGGGGGCCGTCTTCTTCGAGGGCCGGGACATTTCGCGGCTCGGCCGTGAGGAGATGCGCCCCCTGCGCCGCCAGCTCCAGATCGTGCTGCAGGATCCGTTCGGATCGCTGAGCCCGCGCATGACGGCGGGCCAGATCGTCGCCGAAGGCCTGCTGGTGCACGAGCCCTCGCTTTCGGCGCGCGAGCGCGATGCCAGGGCCGCCCGCGCCCTTGAGGAGGTCCAGCTCGACCCCGTCCAGCGCAACCGCTATCCGCACGAATTCTCGGGCGGCCAGCGCCAGCGCATCGCCATAGCCCGGGCCATCATTCTGAAACCGCGGGTCGTCGTCCTTGACGAACCGACTTCGGCGCTCGACCGCCAGGTCCAGAAGCAGATCGTCGAATTGTTGCGCGGCCTGCAGCAGGCCCACAACCTCTCTTACCTGTTCATCAGCCATGATCTGGCTGTGGTGCGCGCCATGGCCGACCACATCATGGTGATGAAGGACGGCCGCATGGTGGAGCAGGGCACCCCCGACGAGGTTCTCGATCACCCCCAGGAGGAATACACCCGGAGGCTGATGGCCGCTGCCTTTGCGCCGGCCTGATCAGATGTCGAAAGGCTCGATGTTGGCGAAAGCCGTCCGCAGCGCCTTGGACCATTCTGCCGAAAGCATCTTGAAATAGGGATCATCCTGCCCGATGCGCTTGGTATGCTCGAACTTGAGCGTCCCCGTCTCGTAGGTGAGCATGTCGATCGGCAGGCCAACGCTCAGATTGGAGCGCAGCGTGGAATCGAACGACAGCAGCACCATCTTGGCTGCTTCGCCGAGCGGCATGTCGTTACGCGCCACGCGGTCGAGGATCGGCTTGCCGTATTTGTGTTCGCCGATCTGGAAGAACGGCGTGTCCGGCGTTGCCTCGATGAAGTTTCCCTCGCCATAGATTTGGAAGAGCCGCGGCCTCTCCCTGCCGATCTGGCCGCCGAAGATGAAGCTGGCCGCAAAGGCGTCGCTCTTGGCCGACAGCGCTTCCCCGTCGATGCGTTTCACCTCGCGGATCGCCCGGCCGACGGTGCGCGCGGCCTGGAACATGGTCTTGGCCGCGAACAGGCTGTCCTTGCTCCTGCCGCCGCGGCTTGCCACGCCCTCCGTGAGCAGGCTCACCACCGCCTGCGTAATGGCGAGATTGCCGGCCGTCAGCAACACGAAGACGCATTGTCCGCCGCGTGCCCAGGTGTGGAGCTTCTTGAATCGCCCGACATTGTCCACGCCGGCATTGGTTCGCGTATCCGCTGCCATCACCAGCCCATCGTCCAGCAGCAGGCCGACACAGTAAGTCATCTCATTGCTCCGCCGCCGCGACAGTCACTTCCACCGCCATGCTTTCCCCCGCTCCCCCGCGCCTGGTGCCCTTGACCGGCGCCACGCTTGCTGCATCGATGCCGCCGGCCACCCGCACGTAATGATCCGTCGGACATACCGCGTTGGCGGCATCGAAACCGACCCAGCCAAGACCCGGCACCAGCGCCTCGGCCCAGGCGTGGCTCGCTGCTGCCGGCTGGGCCGCCTCCGTCACCAGATAGCCTGTCACGTAGCGCGCCGGAATACCGATGTGACGGGCAATGCCGATGAATATGTGGGCATGGTCCTGGCACACGCCGCGGCCGTCCTCGAAAGACTGGGCGCCCGTCGTGTGCGCATGCGTGGCCCCGATCTCGTAGGCCACCCGTTCATGCACGGCATTCATGATGGCATGCAGCTGATCCACCCGCTCGTCATATCCTGCACGCACCCGCTCGGCGATGGTTCGCATGCCGGCATTGGGCACCGTCGCCGCTGTCTGCCTCAGGAATACCAGATCCGGCGCCGACTGCGGCAGCCCGCGCACGATGCCTTGCGCATCCTGGCTGTCGATGATGCCTTCGGCAGTGATCAGCACATGCTCACCGGGTGCCATGAAGGTGACCAGATGCACCTGATTGCCAAACCCGTCGCGATAGCTCAGCGCCCGCTCGATGCCTGGCGCCGCAATGCGCCAGCTCACGCACGTCTGTGTCTCGAAATCCACGGGCGTGAGGTAGAGCCGCTGCACCGCATAGGCGGGGCCGCTGTCATAGCTGTAGCGTGTTTCGTGCCGGATGGAGAGCCGCATGTCAGGGGAAATTGTAGGTATGGGCGATCGCTTCGGACAGCTTGGCGTTGGACCGGAGAAACTCCTGCAAGAACTCGTGCAGGCCTTCCTGGAAAATCTCGTCCATGCTGTCCTGCTTCAGCCGCCGGTAGATGGCAGCCGCCTGCTCGTGGCAGGCATAGCGCCGGTCGTAGAGTTCTGCCAGCCCTTCTAGCGCCGAGTTGATCCAGTGATAGGAGAACACCAGTGACCGCGGCATCTCGTCCTTGAGGATGAGGAATTCGGCAATCAGCCACGGCCGGTAGCGGCTGTCGCGGTAGAACCAGCGATAGGCCCGATGTGCCGAGACCGAACGCAGCACCTGCGCCCACTGCTGCATGTCGAGCTCGCTGCCGACATCGTTGGGGCGCGGCAGCAGGATGTAGTATTTGACATCGAGAATGCGGGCCGTCGTGTCGGCGCGCTCGATGAAGTTGCCGAGCTGGCTGAAGAAGTAGTTGTCGGTCCTGAGCATCGTGCCGAGCAGCGCCCCGCGGAACATCATGGAGCGCTGGCGGATCCATTCGAGGAACCCCGGCAGGCGGTCCGAAGTGATGGCCGAGGGTTTGATCTGGGCGAACTCGTTCCAGGTCGAGTTGAGGCTCTCCCATACGTCGCGGGTGATAGCCGTGCGCACGGCGCGGGCATTGTTGCGGGCGGTCATCAGGCAGGACCTGACGCTTGACGGATTGTCCTCGTCGAACAGCAGGTAGGCAATCACCTGCTGGCCGTTGATCTCCGGATGCTTCTGGTCATAGCCCTGCTCGCAGGCCGTACTTCTGAGCGTCGACCGCCACTCGTCGAGGTGACCTTCGATGGCACTCGGCATCAGTGAGATGCGGTAGCCGACTTCGATCAGCCGCGCCATGCTTTCGGCGCGCTCGACATAGCGCGACATCCAGTAGAGCGAGGCAGCCGTGCGTCCCAGCATCGCTCAGTCCTCCAGCACCCAGGTGTCTTTGGTCCCGCCACCCTGGCTGGAGTTGACCACCAGCGAGCCCTTCTTGAGTGCCACGCGGGTGAGGCCGCCCGGCGTGATCCGCACCTGGTCGCCCGACAGCACGAACGGCCGCAAATCGACATGCCGCGGCGCCACGCCCGACTTGGTGAAGGTGGGCACTGTGGAGAGCGCCAGCGTCGGCTGCGCGATATAGTTCTTGGGACGGGCCTTCAGCTTCGCCCGGAACGCCTCGATCTCTTTGCGCGAGGAGGTGGGGCCGACCAGCATGCCGTAGCCTCCCGAGCCATGCACCTCCTTCACCACCAGTTCCGGCAGATGCTCGAGCACATAGGCAAGGTCCTTGGGATCGGCGCAGCGCCAGGTGGGAACGTTCTTGAGCAGCGGTTTCTGGCCGGTATAGAACTCGATGATGTCCGGGACATAGGTATAGATGGCCTTGTCGTCGGCAATGCCGGTGCCTGGTGCATTGACCAGCGTCACCCGTCCCGCCCGGTACAGGTCGAAGAGGCCGGGTACTCCCAGGGCGGAGTCGGGTCGGAAGCTGAGGGGGTCGAGGAAGGCATCGTCGATGCGCCGGTAGACCACATCCACGCGTTTCGGCTCCTGGGTCGTGCGCATGTAGAGCGCGCCATCGGTCACGAACAGATCGCCCCCCTCGCAGAGTTCGACGCCCATCTCGTCCGCCAGGAAGGCATGCTCGAAGAAGGCCGAATTGTGGATGCCGGGCGTCAGCAAGGCGATCGTCGGTTCGCCCTCGCAGGCGGGCGGCGCCACGCTTTCCAGCGTCTTGCGCAGCATGGCCGGGTAATTCTCGACCGGCGCGATCCGGTGCTGCGCGAACAGCTCCGGGAACAGGTACATCATCGCTTCGCGGTCCTCGAGCATGTAGGACACGCCGGAGGGCGTGCGGCAGTTGTCCTCGAGCACATAGAACTCGTTGAGCCCCACCCGCACGAGATCGATTCCGATGACATGGGCGTAGACACCCCGCGCCGGATTGACCCCGACCATCTCCGGCACGAAGGCCTCGTTCTGGATCACGATGTCCGGCGGCACCCGGCCCGCGCGCAGGATTTCCTGCCGGTGGTAGATGTCGTGGATAAAGGCGTTGAGCGCCCGCACGCGCTGCTCGATACCGGCGGTCAGCTTCCGCCATTCGCCGGCCGCGAAGATGCGCGGTACGATATCGAAGGGGATGAGGCGCTCCGAGGCCTTGGCGTCGCCATAGACTGCGAAGGTAATGCCCTGCCGCCGGAAAATCCCCTCCGCCTCGCGCAGCGCGCGCTGCACGTCCGCCTTGCCGAGGGTCTTGAGCCAGCCTTCAACGCGCCGGTACGGGTCACGGACGATACCGTCCACACCTGTCATTTCGTTGAAGACGTCGCCCATCCTCTCTCCGGTTGCTGCACTGCAATAGTGGGGCACAAATTCATCGCAACGCAAGCGAAACCTGATGTTCTACCGGGCTGTGCTTCTCCTGGACGGCGTTGGCCGCAACCAGTCGAGACCCGGCGTCCGCGCTGGCAATTGGTCGGTCACGCGGCATCTGCAATGCGCCGTCGGCGCAGGCACCGGTGTCAAGCACGAGACCTGCGGCTGCCTGCAGGCCATGGGCTCGAACGGTCTTGCGGCTGGCCGGCAGTCACAGCTGCCGGCTCAGGCTGGTCCTGTTATCGCGCCTCGCGGGATTTCTTCATTCGTTCCGGCAACTATATGAAATACCGATAGAAATGAAAACACCGCATCGGCGCGTTGGGGCCTGCGT
>CAZIXE010000005.1:0-96470 GCA_964543235.1 uncultured Rhizobiaceae bacterium
AGTGGAGTTCGTCCGGGAGGCAAATGCTGCGGCGGCTGCATCCACTGCCGCGGCGCGCCGAGCCATTGCACAAGCACGACGATGGCTCCGATCACCACCACCAATGTCAGGATAATGAACAGCGGACCGAAGAACATGCCGTATCCTCCTCCATCCCACCACATCATATGCGGGCCATATCCGTACCTGCCGGCGTCCGGCGGCGCCTCTGCCAAGGCCCATTGCGCCGGCAGCCCGCCCGCCGCCGTCAGCGTTGCGATGAATAAGCGCGTTAGCCTTGTCATCTACCTGCTCCCGTACCGGCAATCCTATACACTTCAGTCAAGATGGCAGGACTGCCGATGGGCGCCTTGACATCGCTCAACTGCCTAGGCCGGCCGCCGGGCCCCTTGTTCGGCGCGCTTGCCACTTTATTTCGGCGGCTCCTCCCGGTTGATCGGATAGATGCTGGCCGGGCCGAGCAGCGGCTGGATCAGCATGCGGTCGAGCCACAGATCGCGGCGGCTGCGGAACTGCTCGATGCCGATCACCATGCCGTCATGGCCGTCGCGCGGCTGCGGCCGGTAGGTGCCGAGCAGGCGGTCCCACCATGGCACGTTGAAGCCGAAATTGCTGTTGGTTTCGGACGGGCGGATGGAATGGTGGACGCGGTGCATGTCGGGCGTCACCACAAACCACCGCAGCACCCGGTCGATGCGGCCGGGGATGCTGATGTTGCTGTGATTGAACAGCGATGTGGCGTTGAGCAGCACCTCGAAGACGAGAACGGCGACCGCCGGCGGTCCGAGCGCCGCCACCACCGCCAGCTTGATCCCCATCGACAGCAGGATTTCCACGGGATGGAACCTGAGGCCGGTGGTGACGTCGAATTCGAGATCGGCATGATGCATGCGGTGCAGCCGCCACAGGGCCGGAACCGCGTGGAACATCACATGCTGCAGATAGATGACGAGATCGAGCACCAGCACCGCCAGCGGCACCGCGATCCAGGCGGGCACGGCGACAACATTGAGCAGGCCGAATCCCTGCTGCTCGGCAATGAGGGCGAGGCCCACCGCCAGAATGGGAAAGGTGAGCCGCAGCACCAGCGTATCGACCGCCACCAAAGCGAGATTGTTGCTCCAGCGCAAGAGCCGCGGGATCTCCCGCCGGCGCCGCGGCAGGGCCGCTTCGAGCAGCGCCATCACCACCAGCACACCGGCGAAAAAGCCAAGGCGGATCGCCGGCTCATGGGCAAGCAGCAGTTCGGACATCGACCGGACTTCCAGTGGGCGCGAACGGGAATAGCCTTGTTCGCTCGATCGGACTGATGATACCGCCGATGGTCGACCACCGGCAATTGCCGGCCTGCGCCGGTGCCGGCTAGCGGGCTGAAGGCGAAGTCCGTCACCGCCAATCCTAGACTCGCCGCCGTCCTGCCCCGTGGCGGCGCCGTTGCGGTGGAGCGTCATCGCATGCCGAGGTTCCCGGCCGGGAAGGGAGTATCATGTTGACCACGTCATCCCTTTATCATATGATATATCATATGTTATCCGGAGACTGCGATGGGCAAGTACCAGCCGCTCGGGACGTTCCTGGCAGGGCTCGACCTGCAGCGCTGGCGCGTCAGCTTTGGCGAGATCGAGGCGATCCTGGGCTTTGCCCTGCCACAGAGCGCCTACCGCTACCCTGCCTGGTGGGCCAATGACGAGACCGGGCATTCCCATGCCCGCGCCTGGCTGGCCGCCGGGTGGAAGACCGAGGATGTGGACCTCGGCGCCCGCAGCGTCACCCTGGTCAGGCAGCAGCCGGCCCCTGTCGCCGGGAGCCGGCGCTTCGGCTGCATGCGGGGAACCTTCGCCCTTGCCCCGGACCAGGACCTGACCGCTCCGCTGGGCGACGACATCCTGGCTGAACGCGGCATCCTTTACCGTGAGTGATCTGCTGCTCGACACCTGTGCGCTGATCTGGGTGCTGGCTGGCGATCCGCTCGACGCGCGCGCCAGGAGGGCGATTGCCGACGCGCGCCTGCACGTCTCGGCGGTCAGCGCCCTCGAGATCGCCATGCTGCGCCGCCGCGGGCGCATGATCATCCAGGCCGCGCCTGCCGCCTGGTTTCACGCCAGCCTCGCCGCCCTCGACGCGCGGCTCCACATGATGACCCCGGATATCCTGTTCGCCTCGCAGGAACTGGCCGGTGACTTCAACGGCGACCCTTTTGACCGGATCGTCATTGCCACTGCCCGCCACGCCGCCCTGACGGTGGTGACGCGCGACCGGCCGATGCTGGACTACTGTGCCGCGAACGGCATCGCCCGCCTGCGCTGCTGATGGAACCGCGCCGCGGCTGAGGTGATTCGCCGGGTGGAGGCCAACCGCCGCCGCCGCCTGCGGCCCTGACCCGCGCTGCGCGGCGATTGACGCCGGCCGGGGCGCTCTCCATTCTGCGCGCCTCGCAACCAGGATGGACCCCCTCATGCTCAAAGGCATTTCCAAGCACGTTTCGACCGACCTCCTCTGGACGCTGGCCTCCATGGGCCATGGCGATGACCTCGTCGTCGTCGACACCAATTTCCCGGCCCAGTCGGTGGCCAACATGACGGCATCCGGCAAGCTGGTGGAGATGCCGGGCTTCAACACCCAGGACGCGCTCAAGGTGATCCTCGATCTCTACCCGCTCGACTCCTTTGTCGACGATGCCGTGAAGGGCATGCAGGTCGTGGGCAAGCCCGACGAGGTGCTGGAGATCCACAAGCAGGCCCAGGCGGTGATTGACGCCGCCGAGGGCGAGCACTGGCCGATGCTCTTCGTCGAACGCTTCGCCTTCTACGAGGCCGCCAAAAAGGCCTATGCCGTGGTCAGGACCGGCGAGGGCCGCCCCTATGGCTGCTTCATCCTCAAGAAGGGCGTGATCTTCTCCTGAGGGCGCAGACGGCGGCGCCTCAAGACAGAGCCAGCCACGTTTCGGCGTAGCGCTTCAGCCCCTTGAGTCTGGCCGGCGTGACCGGCTTGAGCGCCAGCGCCACCTGCGGCAGTTCCTCGCGCGCATCGATCTGCGCGATGAGCGCCGCCCCGGCCGTGGTGCCGTCGCGCAATGCCGAAGCCTCGACCTTCTGTTTGGGCCTGAGCGCCGCCAGGACGCTCAGGAACACCGGGTTCTGGGCGAACGGCCCGTCCACCACGATGCGGTTCTGCGATCTGATCGCCGCGAGCTGCCGGTCGCACATCAGCGCGCAGTAGAGCGCGGCGAGCGAGGCCCGCGCGCCGATCGTCTTGGGCTGCGGCCCGGTGATGCGGCCCTTGCCGCCGGTACCGGGCATCGGCCCACCGGAATTGCTGAAGGAGGGCAAAGCCAGCGTGCCCTGATCGATCAGCGCCTGCACGTCCGCAAGGCTCGCCGCTTCGGCCGGCGCCTGGCCGGCCACCAGCTCGAATTCGCGGCCCCCGAAGAAGCGCGAGCAGGCCACCTGCCGCCCGAAAATGTCGGTGTTGGTGTTGGTATCGAACTTCGGATCAAGCGCCTGGAAGGGCATCGACGTGTCGAAGCTGATGAGCCAAGTGCCGCTGGAGACCAGCGTGAACCGGCCGAGCCCGGCCGCGAGGTAGCGCACACAGTTGCCGGTCGAATCATGCACCCCCGCCAGCACCCGCCCCGCCCCGCGGAAACCGTCGCCGCGGAACTCGGGCTGCAGTGTGCCCACCACCTCCCACGCCTTGGCGAAACGCGGGAACAGCCGGTCCCAGCCCCGCCCGGTGACCAGCGACGACAGCCGGTTGCGGGCGACGTCCATGAGCTGCGTCTGGCACGACATCGACGAAATCTCGCACACTGCCACCCCCGACAGGCGCTGCGCCACATACTGGATCCACGGGATTACCGTGGCGACCTGCGCGAATTCATGCGGGAAGGCCTGCTCCTGCCAGAAGAGCTGCAGGCCATGGGTGAGTGCCATCGGCAGCAGCGGGCAATAGACCTCGGCAAAGGGCGGCTCGATCGCCCGGTAGGCGTTGACGATTTCGGCCGGCGGCGCGGCCTGATAGTCCATGACCGGGAGCGCAAGCCGGCCATCGGCGCCGAGCAGGGCGAGCGCCGCCCCATGCGCGGCCGGCACGATGGCATCGACGGGCAGGATGCGGTCGAGTTCGGGAAGGGCTGTGCGGCAGAGTTCGGCGACCACCGTATGGTCAAGGTGATCGTAGGGCGCGCCCTTGATCTGCCGCGAGGCCGCCTTGCGCTCTGCCACCGCCTCGCCCTCCGGCGAGAACAGCATGACCTTGGTGTTGGTGTAGCCGGCATCGACCACCGCGATGCCGCGCAGCTGGCGTTCGACCATGAATCCTCCCGATGGCGCCCAGCTTGCGGGACGGGCTGGCATGCGTCAATCGGGTGTGGACGAAGCCCCGGCCCGCCGCTAGGTTCCGGCGCCGTGAGTGGGAGGGAAGTTGTGACATGGCGAAACTGAAGTACAAGGCGCTGCGCAAGAAGGTCATCGAAACCTGCCTGCGCATGAACGCGGAGGGCATCAACCAGGGCACCTCCGGCAATGTCAGTGCCAGGACCGACGAGGGCTTCCTCATCACCGCCTCCGGCATACCCTACGAGAAGATGGAGCCGGAACATGTCGTCGAGATGGATCTCGACGGCGGCTATGTCGGCGAGTTCCTGCCCTCGACCGAATGGCGCATGCACATGGATATCTTCAAGGCGCGGCCCGAGGCCGGTGCCGTCGTCCACACCCATTCGATCCATGCCACCGCCCTCGCCTGCCTGCGGAAGGAAGTGCCGGCCTTTCACTACATGATCGGCGTCACCGGCGGCTCTTCGCTCCGCGTTTCCGACTATGCCGAGTTCGGCACCCAGGAACTCTCCGACACCATGCTGAAGGCGCTGGAAGGCCGCACCGCCTGCCTGCTCGCCAATCATGGCCAGATCGCCTTTGGTCCCGATCTCGACAAGGCGCTGTGGCTGGCCGGCGAGATCGAGACCCTGTGCAAGCAGTACTGGGCCGCCTGCCTCGCCGGCGAGCCGGTGATCCTCAACGAGGCCCAGATGGCAACCGTGCTGGCCCGCTTCAAATCCTACGGCAAGCAGGCCGGCGAGATGGCGAAGTCGGGCGCCAGGGCGGTTTACGCGCCCACCCGCCGCGACGCACCGAAACCGGGCAAGAAAGCCGGAAAGTAGCCCCGCTCTCAGCGGCGGACGGCGTCCAGTACATGTTCGCGGAACAGCTGGTAGGGCACCTCATTCTGCCGCGGGTCGTTGTAGAAGCCGGCGGTGATCGCCACCACGATGTCGAGCGCCGGGACGATATAGATGCGCTGCCCGCCGAGCCCCTGCGCGCTGATCCAGGCAATGCGGTGTTGGCCGACCATCTCATGGTCGGTCCACCACTGATAGCCGTAGCCGAGCGAGGCGATGCCGTCGATGCCCCTGAACTGCGGCCGGATGGACGCATCGATCCACGCCTGCGAGACGATGCGGCGGCCCTCGTGGAAGCCGCGGTTGAGCACCAGGAGTCCGAGCTTCGCCATGTCGCGCGGCCTGAGCCTGAGGCCCGAGGCCGCCGCCGCCTCCAGGCTGACCGGCATCCTCACCCACTCGAACGATGTGATGCCGAGCGGATCGAACAGGTTCTCCTTGGCGAAGCCGGCTAGCGGCTGGCCGCTGGCACGGGCAACGACCCCGGCCAGAAGCTGGGTGTCGCCGCCGCTGTAGGTCCACTGTGTGCCGGGCCGGTGCACCACCGGCTGTTCCAGGATGAAGCGGTAGGGATCGGCAGCCCTTGTCATGCGGACTTCCGTGTTCAGCGCATCGGTGTAAGGCAGGCTCTCGTCCCAGGCGATGCCCGACGACATGGTGAGCAGATGCCGCAGCTTGAGCGGTTCGCCACCGCTGCCGGTCCGTGCCGCCGCCTCGGGGAACCAGCGGCTCACCGGTTCCTCGACGGAGTCGATCAATCCCTTGTCGATGGCAATCCCCGCCAGGAGCGACACGACACTCTTGCTGACCGAGCGGAGATCATGTTTCGTATCCGCTGAATGCTGCACATGGCCGAGCTTCGTGCCCCAGCGCTCGTCCCGGCCCGCACCGTAGTGCTCGTAGACGAGCCGGCCGCCCCGCACCACGACGATGCCATGGACATTCATGGCCGCATCCCCGTCCAGCCGTGCCCCGAGCGAACACAGCACCGCCGGATCAAGCCCCTGCGCCGCAGGCGCTGACACCGCCCAGTCAGCCGCCGCCTGCGGCACATCGCACCCCGTCGCCGCCGGCGCTGCCCGGGGTCCGAGCCACAGCAGTGCGAGCAGCGCGGCAAGCAGCCGCAAGGCCATTGGCGTTCCTCCATCGCCCGCCACCCTAGCATGCAGCCCGCACCACCGCGACTGTTCAGCTCTCCGCCAGCGCCTCGACCTCCTCAAGGCCGATCGGCGCCCCTTCCTCTCGTGCCACGAACAGGGCGGCCGCCGCATTGGCAAAGCGCACCGCCCGGGAGAGATCGTCGCCTCTGGCCAGCCGCGCCGCCAGCGCTCCGCAGAACATATCCCCGGCGCCGTGCGATGACACCTGCCGCACCGGATGCGCGTTGAGATGGCTGGCCCGTCCGCGGTCGCGGAGCTCAACGCCCCTGGCACCACACGTCAGCACCAGCCGAAGATCGGAGCGTCCGGTTAGGCCGCCGCTCTGCTCCGCCTCGACCCGGTTCAGCACCAGGATATCCGCGAGCCGCACGAGATCATCGGCAAGCGGCCGCCACGGCGCACAATTGAGCACCACGCACATGGCCCGGTCCCTGGCCAACCTGGCCGCAGCCATGTTGACAGCTTCCGGAATTTCGTTCTGAAGCATGAGCACGCGTGCCGACAGACTGGCGAGCCCCGCAATGGCGATCGCCCGGTTGGCGCCGGATACCACCGATGCGCCGTAGCTGCCACTACGATCGACGATCGCAACGCTCATGCCTGAACCCAGCGCAGCATCCTCACAAACGGCGCTGACATCGACTCCCGCTGCCGCGAGATCATCCCTGAGCCGGCGGCCAAAATCGTCGCGGCCGATACAGCCGATGAACTGCGTGGCGGCCCCGAACCGCGCCGCCGCCTTCGCCTGATTGCCGCCCTTGCCGCCGCATTTGAAGCCCCAGCGCTCGCCGAGCACAGTCTCGTCGGAGCGGGGCAGCGGGCTTCCGTAGATCATGATGTCGAGATGCAGCGAGCCGACTACTGCGACGTCGAACACTTTATTCCCCGGCCAGCGCCGCGTTGACGATCCGCCGCGCGGTGATCGCGTCCTGCCGCGCCATGGCTTCGGCGAGGGCTGGTGTTTGCCGCAACCGCGTCACCACCTTGCGCAGCGCCGTCACCGTTTCGATGTTAAGGGTGCACTCGGCCACCGGGTCGATTCCCGAGGCGTCGGGAAAGGTATCAAAATAGATGGCGCTGTCATAGCCCAGTGTCTCGGCGACATAGAGGAGTTCGACCGTGGCCACCGGATTTACTCCCGCGACCATCAGGCCGTCATCGCGTTTGCCGTAGCCGTCATTGAGGTGAATGCCGAGCAGGCGTGAATGCCGCGCCGCGAGCATGGCGGCGAAGGCTGGCATTTCCTGCGCATAGAGCACATGCGCAAAGTCGAGAGTCACGCCCAGATTCGGATTGCCTGCCTCGCGAATGGCCAGCAACGTCGTGCCGATATCGCTGATGAGCGAAAAGGCCCGCGGCTCATTGGGCTTGTATTCGATGGCGATGTCGATGTCGGGGTTATGGGACGCCACTTGCCGGATGCCCTCGACTTCGAGCGTCCAGGCTTCGGCATAGTTCACCTGAAACGGATAGTCGAAGCCATCCTGCCCCAGCCACAGCGTCATGAGCCGCCCGTCCGCCGCGCTGAGCGCGTCAATTCCCCGCTTTGTAAGGTCGATGGCCTTGCAACGGACTGCCGGATCGGGGTGCGAGAACGCCCCCAGGCTGAATCCCGGCTCGCCGTAATAGCGCATGGCGAAACCGTTGAGCGTCAGCCCGAGCCTTTCCAGTACCTGCCGCATCTCGCCAGGCGTGGTGTCGGCCAGATGGTCGGGATAGTTGAGATCGACCGCATTGAGGCCCGGCACCGTCGCAGCGCGCGCCAGCAGATCGTGCGTGGTGATGCGGTTCCGGCCCGGCCAGTAGGCCTCGGCACCGGCCTTGAATGCATTCAGGCGGGCGGCGAATCTTGTGCGCTGCAACAGAACATTCCCCCAGTTTTCACTGCGGCCTTCTTAGCGGCTGGCGCCCGCCGCAGGCAAAAACTTTGGCCGGGACGGCGATTGCCGATTGACAGTTCCGTCCAGCCGATTTTAGATGCGTGAACATTTGTTACTCGGAAATTACAAAAGTTCTGACTGCCGGGGGTCAAATGGGAGGATCGGTGCGCATGGCGGGATGGCCCTTCGGTCATGAGGTGAGCCTGTGACGGAGGCAGCCGCCCTGACCCTTCCGCGTGACGATCGCGCCTGGCTCCCCCGCTGGCTGACCTCCGAACATCCCCTTCCCTGGATCTTCCCCGCTGCCGCCCTGATGGTGGTGCTCGGCGTCTATCCGCTGATCTCGGCGATCTGGACCACCCTCTACAAGCGCAATGCCGCGACCCGGCAGATGGTCTGGGACCCCGACTACAACTGGACCAAGGCACTTTTCGACGATCGCGTCTGGAACGCCCTGGCCAATACCCTGATCTACACGGGGATCGCACTGGCCTTCCAGCTGGTGCTCGGCATGCTCATTGCCCTACTCCTCGACTCCGACCGCAAGGGCTATGCGCTGATGCGTGCCCTGATGTCGCTGCCGCTCGTGATCCCGCCAGCGGTGACCGCGATGATGTTCCTGCTGATGCTGAACGGTTCCTTCGGCGTCATTGCCCAGGGCATCATCTGGACCGGCGCCCTCCCGCCCAATTTCTCGATTCTCGGCAATGCCTCCACCGCCATGGCCGGGGTGCTCATGGCCGAAATCTGGCAGTGGACGCCCTTCATGGTACTGATCATGCTGGCGGGCCTGCGCTCGCTCCCCAAGGAGCCCTTCGAGGCCGCCGCCATCGACGGCGCCAGCCCGGTCCAGGCCTTCTTCAGGCTGACCCTGCCGATGATGTCGAAGGTCATCGCCATTGCCGTGCTGATCCGCGGCATCGACCTGCTGCGCGCCTTCGACTACGTGAAGGTCATGACCGATTCCGGTCCCGGCACTGCCACCGAGACCATGACCTCCTACGCCGGCCGCATCTATTTCGGCAACGCCGACTTTCCCTATGCTTCAACCGTCGCCCTGCTGACGCTCGTGCTGGTGATCATCGTCTCCACGCTGTTCATGAAGATCTTCAAGGTGCGACTCTGATGGAACTGTCGCGGCCCTGGCAGATCCTGCGCGACGTCGCCGCCGTCGTGGTCACCGCCATCTTCATGTTCCCGATCTTCTGGTGGGCGCTGACCTCGATCAAGCCGATTTCGGCCATCTTCAACAAGGACCATGTGGTCTGGTTCGACTTTACACCCACGCTGATCAACTATGCGGTGACCCTGTTCGGCCGGTCCCGCTCGCAACTGGCGATCGACCAGGGACTGGGCATGGGTGTGGCCGGCGCCGAGGCCTATGACTCGCGCCAGACCATCGTCGATTCGATTGTCATCTCGGTTGGCGCCACGCTGGTCACCATGCTGGTCGCCGTGCTGGCCGCCTATGCCCTCTCGCGCATGCAGTTCAAGGGTCGCACCGGTTTCCTCAACTGGGTGCTCGGCCAGCGCTTCATGCCGCCCATTGCCATCCTCATTCCCCTCGTCACCATCTTCAAGACGGCGGGATTGCGCGACACCGACAGCTACTACATGGGCTATCTCGGGCTGACCCTGCTCTATGCCCTGATCAACCTGCCCATCGCCCTGCTGCTCATGAAGTCGTTCTTCGACGACGTGCCGAAGGATGTCGACGAGGCGGCGATGATCGACGGCGCCTCGCGCTGGCAGAGTTTCCGCAAAGTTGTGCTGCCGATGGTGCGTGGCGGCGTCGCGGCTTCTGCCGTGCTGGTCTTCATCTTCGCCTGGACCGAATTCCTGCTGTCGCTGTTCCTCACCACCGGCATCCGCACCGTGCCGGTCAAGATTCAGACCTTCGTCACCTCGACCGGCAATGAATGGGGCTTCATCGCGGCGCTTGGCACCGCCGCCGCCATCCCGAGCTTCATCTTCATTCTGCTGGTGCAGCGCCATCTGGTGCGCGGCCTCACCCTGGGATCCCTGAAGGAGTGACGCCGTTGCACGAGACCTTTGAGCTCAAACCCATGGGAGGATTTCGATGAGCTTTAGAGAGTACGACAAGAAGACCTATATTGTGGATACGGCCAAGGATTTTGCCGCGCGGCGGATTTCCAAGCGCAGCTTCCTGAAGAAGATGGGCCTCATGGGCATCGGCTTCTCGGCGTTCAACGCCGGCCTCCTCGGCAACACGCGCCCCTTCCGCGGCACCGGACTCGTAGGCGATGCCGCCTATGCCCAGGACGCCGAAATGAACAAGTGGCTCAAGGACGTGTCAGGTCCGTTCAAGGGCGTCAAGATTCGCTATACTTCCGAAGCGACCCCGCCGACCGTGGTACTCGACAAGCTCAAGGGCGAATTCACCGAAGCAACCGGCATCGAAGTCGAAATCGAGATCGTGCCGCTCGAACAGGTGCTCGCCAAGGCGACGCAGGACGTGCAGGGCCAGCTCGGCTCCTACGACCTCTACTATCTCGACCAGTCATGGGTGGCGACCTTCTCGCAGGATACGGTCGACCCGGTCGCCTACTACAATGAAAAGCCGGACCTGGCCATGCCGGGCTTCGATTTCGACGACTTCTCCAAGCCGCTGGTGGACGGCCTCGCGCTTTATGAGGGCAAGTGGGCCGGCATTCCCTTCGACATCCCGATCTTCGTGACCATGTACCGCAAGGACATTCTTGAAAAGCATGGCATTGCGCCGCCCAAGACGGTGGACGAATATACTGCGGCCGTGAAGATGATCACCGAAGCCGAGAGGGCGAACGGCATGTTCGGCACCGGCCTCCAGGCCAAGTCCGGCCACTACTCTCTCAACTGCGACTGGACCCAGATGGTCTGGAACGAGGGTGGCTCGATCTTCACTGCAGACAAGAAATTCTCGGGCAACGACGAAGCCGGCGTACGCGGACTGCAGCTCTATCAGGAGTGGCTGAAGAACTCGCCGCCGGAATCGACGAACTCCACCTGGGACGGCCAGTGGCAAATGGCCGCTTCGGGTCAGATCGCGCTTGTCAATTCCTGGGACGAATTCTTCCCCGGCTTCGACGGCGCCGATTCCAAGGTGCAGGGTCTGTGGGAATGCATCCGCCCGATCCAGGGCAAGCACGGCCTGCGTGCCGTGTCGGATGCGGGCTTCGGCGAGATCCCGAACTGGGGTCACCAGGGCGGATCGATCCTCGGCCTTTCCAGGTACTCAAAGAACATCGATGCGGCCTGGCTCTTCATGCAATGGGCCTGTTCCAAGGACATCATGGTCCGCTGCACGCTGGGTGGCGGTTTTGCCCCGATGCGCCTGTCTTCCTTTGCCGACGAGCGCGTCAAGGCCAAGCAGGTCGTGGGACCCGGTACCACGCGCCACCTGCCTGTCGTCAAGGAGGTCATCGACAACGATATGGCCTCCGAGCCCGACATGCCGCTGTGGGCCGGCTTCTCCAACAATGAGATTCCGGTGAACCTCGGCAAGCTTCTGACCGGTCAGGACTTCGGCGGCGACGCCAAGAAGTGCATGGATACCATCGCCGCGGCGATCGACGCCGCCGTAGCCGACGCCGGACTGCTCTAACTCCCTGAAACTTGCGGAGGTGGGTCTGACCACCTCCGCTTTTTCCGCCTGGATTGCCCCCTGCCCATGCGCGCTGATCTCGTTATCGGTATCGACTCCTCCACAACGGCAACGAAAGCCATCGCCTGGGACGCGAAGGGGCGCGCCGTCGCCGAAGGTCGCGCCGCCGTTCCCCTCTGCAATCCGAAGCCCGGCTGGTTCGAACAGGAAACCGGCGACTGGACCGGCGCGCTGGCCAGGGCGCTGAAACAGCTGACCCGCAAGGTCGACTGCAACCGCATCACGGCCCTGGCGATTTCCAACCAGCGGGAGAGCTTCGCCCAATTCAATGCCAAGGCAGAACCGCTGCGTCCGGGCACCCTGTGGCTCGACGAGCGCGCCCATCGCGAGGCAAGGCTTCTCGCCGAGCGCATCGGCGCGGGTGAATTGCACCGCATCTCCGGCAAGCCGAGCGATGTGACGCCCTGCATCGCCCGCTGCCTGTGGTTCGCGCGCCACATGCCGGGCCTCTGGAAGAAGACCGCGAAGACCGCCGAAGTGCACGGTGTTCTCGTGCATTTTCTGACCGGCGGATGGATGACCTCGCTCGCGTCGGCCGACCCCATGGGCTTGGTCGACATGGTTCGCCATGACTGGTCGGAGCCCCTGCTTTCAGCCGTCGGCTTGAACCGCGGCCAGCTCCCCGAACTGCGCCGCCCCGGCGAGGCCCTCGGCGAGGTCCGGCCCGCCGCTGCTGCAGCCACCGGCCTGAAGGCCGGAACGCCGGTCATTGCCGGCGGCGGCGATGGCCAGTGCGCCGGCACCGGCGCCAATGTCTTCGTCAGGGGCCGCGCCTATCTGAACCTCGGTACTGCCGCCGTCTCGGGGAGCTTCGGCACGGCCTATGCCCATGATCCGGTTTTCCGCACCATGATGGCCGTGGCCGAGCGGGGATACATCTACGAGACCGCCATTCGCACCGGCACCTTTCTCGTCAACTGGATGGTCGAGCGCATGTTCAATACCGACCCCGCCAGGAACCCGCAGATCTTCGCCGCGCTGGAGAAGGAAGCGGCCGCCGTTCCGGTCGGCGCCAACGGCCTGCTGCTGGTGCCCTACTGGTCGGGCTGCATGACGCCCTACTGGGACACCGGCGCCCGCGGCGTCATCGCCGGCCTCTCCGGCAATCACCGCCGCGGCGACGTCTACCGCGCCATCATGGAGGGTGTTGCCCTCGAACAGGCGATGATGACCGACGGCGTCGCCGCAGCAACCGCGGCCATCGATCACTATGTGGTCATGGGCGGCGGCGCGAGGTCGGATCTCTGGTGTCAGATTGTCGCCGACGCCTCCGGGCGCACCGTAAAGCGGCTCGAAACCGTGGAGGTGTCGTCGCTGGGCGCCGCCATGGCCGCCGCCAAGGCCGCCGGATGGTTCCGCACCATTCCCGAGGCCGCGGCCGCCATGGCGGGAAAGCCTGCCAGGCGCTTCCGTCCCAATCCGTCGGCCCACCGGCGCTATGCCGAACTGCTCGCCATCTATCGCGAGCTCTGGCCGGCGATCAGCGCCTGGAATGCCAGGCTCACCGAATTCAGTTTGCGAGCCCCCAAATGACCGACTGGAATGCCCTGATCAGCGATGTCGTTGCCGGCACCTGGCGCGATCCCGAAACGGGCGAAACCGCCAAGGTCCCCTTCGAGACCATCAGGCTGGAAGAATCGCTGGATGGCGGGGAAGCCGATGTGCTGGCCCCCCTCCGGCTCGGCAGGCGGCTCGCCGTCGTCTCCGATGTGAATACTGTCGAGGCCATGGGCCGCCGCGTCGCCAGATCGCTCAAGGCACTGGGCACCGTCGACGAACTGGTCCTGCCGGGCAACACCCACTGCGACGAACCCACCATTGCCATGGTCCAGGAACGCACCCGCCACGCCGACGCGCTGGTCGCGGTGGGCTCGGGCTCGCTGTCCGACGCCTGTAAATATGCGACCTTCAAGGACGGGCGGAAATATGCTTGCTTCGCCACTGCCGCTTCGATGAATGGCTATGCTGCCTCGACCGCCTCGGTGACCTTGCGCAACGGCTACAAGACCTCGCTGCCGGCCCATGCCCCGCGCGGCATCTTCATCGACCTCAAGGTCTCGGCCGAAGCGCCAACCTGGCTTTCGGCCGCGGGCCTGGGCGATTCCCTCTGCCGTCCCACCGCCCAGATCGACTGGTGGGCTTCGCACCGGCTGTTTGGCACTTACTATTCAAGCGTTCCCTACACGCTGATGAAGGATGACGAAGGTCCCGCCTTCAAGGCTGCTGCCGGTCTCGCCAAGCATGATTTGGCCGCCAACGGCAATCTCCAGCGCCTCCTCACCCTCTGTGGCTTCGGCGTCTGTTTCACTGGCGTCTCGCACCACGGCTCGATGGGCGAACATCAGGTCTCGCACTGGATCGACATGTTTGCAGGGCCTGCCCATCCCGGCACCACCCACGGCCAGCAGGTGGGCGTCGCCTCGCTGGCCATCGCCAGGCTGCAGCACGAACTGCTGGCGCTCGACCTGCCGCCGCAGATCAGGCCGACCCATATCGTCGAGTCCGAGTTCGTTTCCCGATACGGCGAAGACATCGGCCGCATGTGCTATGCTGAGGCCAGAAAGAAATCCTTCGACGCCAGGGGGGCAGCGGAATTCAATGCGAAACTTGCCGATCTCTGGCCGCAGTTGCGCACCGAACTGCGCGCCTTCGCCATGCCGCCGGCGGAAATGGAAGCGATACTCAGGAGTGCCGGCGGGCCGACCACGGCGAGCGACCTCGGCCTGCCGCGCAAGATCTGGCGCGACGCCATGAAATATGCCCGCGATGTGCGCAACCGCTGGTCATTTCTCGATCTTGCCGACGACGCCGGTCTCCTCGACGAATTCCTCAGCAGAGACCCACAATAGGACGAAAACGCCCCATGGCTTCGGTTACCATCAAGAACATCACCAAGAAGTACGGCGACGTCGAGGTCATTCACGGCCTCGATCTCGATATCGACGACGGGTCCTTCGTGGTGCTGCTCGGTCCCTCGGGTTGCGGCAAGTCCACCCTGCTGCGCATGATCGCCGGCCTCGAGGCCGTCACCTCGGGCGATATCATGATCGGTGGCAGCCGTGTCAACGGCGTCCATCCCAAAGACCGCAACATTGCCATGGTGTTCCAGAATTACGCGCTCTACGCGCATATGAATGTCAAGGACAACATGAGCTTCTCGCTGCAGCTCGCCAGACGGCCGCAAAGCGAGATCGACGAGAAAGTGACCTGGGCCGCCAGGATCCTCAACCTCGAACCCTATCTCGCCCGCTACCCGCGCGAACTCTCCGGCGGCCAGCGCCAGCGTGTCGCCATGGGCCGTGCTATCGTGCGCAATCCGGCCGTCTTCCTGTTCGATGAGCCCTTGTCGAACCTCGACGCCAAGCTCCGCGTGCAGATGCGTACCGAGATCAAGGAACTGCACGAGCGCCTCAAGACCACCACCGTCTATGTCACGCACGACCAGATCGAGGCCATGACCATGGCCGACAGGATCGTCATCATGCGCGACGGCTACATCGAGCAGATCGGCTCGCCGCTCGAGGTCTACGACCATCCCGCCAATCTGTTCGTCGCTGCCTTCATCGGTTCGCCCGCCATGAACCTCTTCGAGGGCGTTGCCGGCAAGTCCTCCGTGAAGCTTGCCTCCGGCGTCGAACTGCCCTTGCCCAGGAATCACAAGGCAAGTGCCGGCCAGCCGGTGGTCTATGGTGTCCGGCCCGAACATCTGGCCATTGCCAAGGGTGTCAGCGCCCGGGTCAACGTGACCGAGCCGACCGGGCCTGAAATGCACATCTATGTCGATGTGGGCGGCAAGGAAGTCTGCGCCATCACACAGGATCGACTCAAGCTGGCGCGCGGTGACGCCATCGAGATTGCCCCTCGCCTCGACCGCATCCACCTTTTTGACCAGGCAAGCGGAAAGGCGCTTGCATGAGCACGGTGACGATCCTCGGCGCCGGGGTGATGGGATCGGCCATGTGCCTTCCCGCCCGCGACCGCGGCCATGACGTGCGCCTGGTCGGCACCCATCTCGACGTGGCGATCATCGACAGCGTGCGCGCCAACCGCCGCCATCCCCGCCTCAACATTGAACTCCCCATGGGCGTCATGGCGAGTCACCATCACGATGTCGCCGCGGCGCTGGGCGGCGATACCGATCTGGTCGTCCTGGGCGTGAGTTCTGCCGGCATCGGCTGGGCCATCGATCGCCTGTGCGAATCGTTGCAGGCGCCGGTCGATGTTGTCTTGATCACCAAGGGCATGCACGTGGCAGGCGACACGCTGGTGGCGCTTCCCGACCATGTCCAGGCCGAAGTAAGGCGGCGCGCCGGGCTCGACCTTCGTGTCGCCGCCATAGGCGGACCCTGCATTGCCGGCGAACTCGCTGCCCGCCGCCAGACCGGAACGGTCATCACCTCGCGCGACTTGGCATTCGCGCAGGCGCTGTGTGACATGTTCGAGACCGATTACTACCATCCACGGCTATCCGGCGATGTTGTCGGGGTCGAGGTATGCGCGGCCTTCAAGAACTTCTTTGCCATCGCTGTCGGCTGGGCCGCGGGTCAGCTCGAGACGCTTCCGCCGGCCGACAATCGCGCCTTTAATCACAACGCCGCTGCCATCCTGTTCGATCAGGCCCTGGCGGAAATGGGGGTGCTGGTGAAAGCGCTGGGTGGTAGCGCAGCCAGCGTCCCCGGCATGCCCGGTGCTGGCGATCTCTATGTCACCTGCCGGGCCGGCCGCAATTCAAGGCTCGGCAACAATTTGGGGCGCGGCATGACCTATCGCGAGGTCAAGGCCGGCCCCATGAAAGACGATACCATCGAAGGTGCCGAACTCGGCATTGCCGCTGCCGGCACGCTCAACGCCATGATGGCCTCGGGCCGGCTGAACCGCCACGACCTGCCAGTAACCGTCGCACTTCTCGAAAGTCTGACCCAGAATGTTGCCCTCACCATTCCGTGGCGGGGCCTGCATCGTCACGCGTGACGAGCGCCCCTATGCCATGACCCGGAGCAAGTGACGCCATGGCCGGGATCGGCGATCACAAGGATACCGAAGCTGCCGATGAGTCGATTGCTGCGGGCCTCGCCCGATCTTTCGTCATCGACCGCGACGAGCAGCTTGCCACCCGCGCCGCCTGGCTCTACTTCGTGGCTGGCTACACCCAGTCCGAGATCGGCCGCCGCCTGGGCATCAACCGCATCCGCGTCAATCGCCTGCTGGCCCAGGCACGCAAGCTCGGGCTGGTGCAGATCCGCATCTCCGGCCGCCTGTCTACCTGCATCGAACTCGAAGAGCGGCTCAAGGACCGCTTCCACCTGGCCGAGACCATTGTCGTCCCGAGCCCGCCGCTCCAGTCTATGGTGCCGCATGTCATTGCCACTGCCGCGGGCAATGCGCTGTCAGCAAAGCTCAAGGACGGCATGTCGGTAGGCGTCGGCTGGGGCCGCACCCTGCGGCTCTCACTGCAGTCGGTACCGCGGCGCTCGTTGCCTGGATTGTCGGTCGTTTCGCTACTCGGCGGCCTCACCCGAAGCTCCGCCATGAATCCGCATGAGACCGCCTCCCATCTTGCGGATCTGCTTGATGCGCAATGCTACCTGATTGCCGCCCCGGCCCTCACCGATTCGGAATCGACGCGCAACGTGCTGATGGGTCAACCCAGCCTGCGGGAAGTCATCGAGCGCGGCGAGAGAGTCGATCTGGCCTTCCTGTCGGTCGGCGAGCTGGCCCAATCCAACACCATGATGCGCATCGGTCTCATCAATGCCAGGGATGTCGAAACGCTCACCGCTGCCGGCGCCGTTGGCGATATCTGCGTGCACTGGATCGATGCCATGGGCCGCATCGTCGATCATCCGCTCAATTCCCGCGCCATGGCCGTGCCGCCGGAGAGGCTGAAATCCATTCCCTGCGTGATTCTCGCTTCCGGCGGAGCAAACAAGATTGCGCCGGTTCACGGCGCCTTGCAGGGCGGCATGGTGGACGTCCTGGTGACCGATGAGGACACGGCTGCCGGCGTCCTCACCATGGCCGAGAACCACGCGTGACCGAAGCGGTTCTCGGCATTGACTTCGGCACCTCCGGCGTGCGCATCGCCGCGGTGGACCGCGAGCTGAACCTCCTGGCAATGGCGCAGGCGCCCATTGCCGCGCCGCTTATCGATTTCGGTCATATCCTCCAGGACCCGGCGATTTGGTGGGAAGCTCTGGCGCTTGCCTTCGCTGGGCTCGACCTGACGCAGTTACAGGTGCTCGCGCTGGCTGTCGACGGAACATCCGGGACCATTCTGCCGGTGGATGACAGCGGCATGCCGCTGGGTCTTGCCTCCATGTACAATGACCTTGCCGAGCGTGCCGACATCGAACGGGTGGCCCGGGCCGCGCCGCGGGAGACTGCTGCCCTGGGCGGCAGCTCACCGCTGGCCCGCGCCATTGCCATGCAGGGCGTGGCGAAACCATCCCGCATCCTGCACCAGGCCGACTATATCGCCGGCCGCCTCTGCGGCCGCTCCGGTGTCTGCGACGAGAACAATGCCTTGAAGACAGGCTACGATCCGGTGAACCGCCGCTGGCCGGACTGGATTGCTCGAACCGGCCTGGATCCCGCCCTGCTGCCCGAGGTGGTCCCCGCCGGCACTGCGATCGGCACGGTGACTGCCGAAATGGCCCGCGCCTTCGGTCTCGCCACATTCACAGTGGTAGTCGCCGGAACCACCGACGGTTGTGCCGCCTTCCTCGCCAGCGGTGCCGCAGCGCCGGGCGACGGCGTGACGTCGCTGGGCTCTACGCTCACCATAAAACTTCTGTCTGACCGGCCCGTCTTCGCGCCCGAATACGGCATCTACAGCCATCGCATCGCCGACCAGTGGCTGCCGGGTGGCGCCTCCAACACCGGCGGCGCCGTCCTTGCCCATTACTTCTCGCGCGACGACATCGTCCGCCTGACCCCCTTGATCGATCCCGCCCATCCGACCGGTCTCGACTATTATCCGCTCGCCAAGCCTGGCGAGCGTTTCCCGGTCAATGATCCCGGCTTTGCACCTCGCGTCACCCCGAAACCCGACGATGAACGGCTCTATTTTCAGGCAATGCTCGAAGGCATGGCCGCGGTGGAAGCGCTGGCCTATCGCCGTCTCGCCGAGCTGGGCGCAACGCCACTCCGCAGCATCCGCAGCGTGGGCGGAGGCACAGCCAATGAGGCCTGGACGGCGATCCGCCTCAAGGCGCTGGGGGTTCCGGCGCGCACGGCCCTCAGCGAACACCCTGCCGTCGGCACGGCCCGGCTGGCCTGGCGCGGCATCGGCCATGCGCATTAGCGGCCTCTCGGAGATCGCCGGTCGCTTCGACGGCATGCTGATCGACCAATATGGCGTCATCCATGACGGCGAACGGCTCTATCCCGGAACTTTGCGGGCCATGCAGAAGTTGAAAGCCGCCGGCATCCCCGTGGCGGTCATGACCAATTCCGGCAAGCGCGCCGCCGCCAATATTGCAAGGCTGGTGCGCATCGGCCTGCCGCGCGAGCTCTTCGTCGACGCCGTGAGCTCCGGAGAGGTCGCCTACCAGGCCCTTGTCAGGGAAGGCCCGCCGCGGGCCTATATCATCGGCAGGACCGGCGAGGACTATGGCTTCGACAGCCTCGACCTCACCGCCGATATCCATGCTGCCGAGCTGCTGCTGATCCTCGGCTCCAATGCGCCTGCAACCTCTCTTGACGATTACCGGCGCCTGTTCGAGGGACTGACGGCACCTGCAATCTGCTGCAACCCCGACAAGCTGATGCTGACGCCGGCGGGCCTGCAGCCCGCGCCCGGAGCGATTGCCGCCGTATACGAGGAACTCGGTGGCAAGGTGACCTGGATCGGCAAGCCTTACAGATCGATCTACGAGCATGCCCTGAGGATCATTGGCAGTCCCCGACGGGTGCTCTGCATTGGCGACAGTGCCGAACACGATGTGGCCGGCGGGCATGGCGCCGGGCTCGAAGTGCTGCTCGTGCGAACCGGCGTTTCGGCGGGTCTCGACCGGTTTGATCCGGCACCCGACTACCTGGCTGACAGCCTCACCTGGTGAGCAGCCACTCGTGTTTGGGATCGTTGTGGAACTTCCATGTCCGCTTCGGTCCCGCCATCACGTTCAAATAGTAGAGATCGTAGCCGTGGATGGCCGCGCAGGGGTGATAACCCTTCGGCACCAGCGTGACGTCGCCATCCTCAACGGTGATCGCCTCGTCAAGCGACTTGTCGTCCGTGTAGACGCGCTGGAAGGCGAAGCCCTGTGCCGGGTTCAGGCGATGGTAGTAGGTCTCTTCCAGCAGCGATTCGTGCGGCAGGTTGTCGGTATCATGCTTGTGCGACGGATAGGATGAGGTATTGCCGGAAGGCGTTATCACTTCGACGACCAGAAGGCCCTCCGCCGGATCCGTCTCGGCGATGATGTTGGTGACGTGGCGCACATTGGAACCCTTGCCGCGCGTCTCGAGGCCGAGCGCATCCGGTGGAATGATGCGGGGCGGCAGCTTGCCGCTGCCGGGTGCCGTGCACACTGCCAACTCGGCTGGCGTGGTAGCCGCAACCGACCAGGCCACGCCGGCCGGCACATAGACCGACCATGGCTTGCCCTGGAACACCGACATGCGCTCGCCGAGCTCGCCGAAATCCTGCTCCCCGACCGTCACCCGGCCCCTTCCCGAGATGAACACCAGGCAGGTTTCCCGCGTTGCCTCTTCGCCACCTGCCCGTCCGCCGGCCGCAAGCCGCCACAGGTCGAAGCCGACATACGTCCATCCCGCACTTTCGGGCGTCACATGGATGACCCGGCCCACGCCGGATTTGGGGCTGACTTTCAGATTGGGCATTCGCAGGTCCTGAAACGCTTTCGTGTGTTACCGGGGCTGGCAGCAGGCCGCCAGCCGCATTGTATAGCTCAATCGCCCGCTCGCTGCAGCCTGCGTGCCGCTTCGTAACTGGCGCGTGCCGCCACGACCTGGGCGCGCTCGGAAACTTCCGGCACCGCCACGTCCCACCAGTGGCCGCCGGCTTCCGTGGAAATCATCGGGTCGGTGTCGATGACGATGACGGTCGAACGCGTGTTGTCCCTGGCTCTCTTCAGCGCTGCCTCGAGATCGGCGATGGACGAAACCTTCTCGGCCATCGCCCCGAGGCTCCTTGCATGCGCTGCAAAATCGATTGCAGGCGCCACCTCCTGGATGGTGTTGTAGTCGAAGAGGTTATTGAAGCGCTCGCCGCCCGTGGCGTGCTGCAGCCGGTTGATGCAGCCGAAGCCGCGATTGTCGAGAAGTACCACGGTGAGCTTCTGGCCGAGCATGACCGAAGTCGCGAGCTCGGAGTTCATCATGAGATAGGAGCCGTCGCCGACCATCACCACCACATCGCGGTCGGGGTGCGCCATCTTGAGGCCGATACCGCCGGCGATCTCGTAGCCCATGCACGAGAAACCGTACTCCATGTGGTAGGAGGAGGGGTAGGACGCCTGCCACAGCTTGTGCATTTCGCCGGGCAGTCCGCCGGCAGCACAGATGACCGAGAACTCGCAGCCCAGCGCCCGCTGCACAGCCCCAATGACCTGGGCATCCGATGGCAGCGCATTGGTCGGACCGGTGACGGCCTCTGCCTGGTTTAGCCAGGCCTTGAAGCCGTCCCTGGCGCCCTGGTTCCAGCTCTCGGGCGCGCGATAGTTGCCGAGATTGGCCGACAGCTCTTCGAGTCCGACCCGCGCATCGGCTACCAGCGGCAGGGCCCGGTGCTTCATAGCATCGAACGGCTGGGTATTGAGGCCGATGACGGCCTTGCCCGCATTCTTGAACAAGGCCGAGGAGCCGGTGGTGAAGTCCTGCAGCCTCGTCCCGACCGCCAGCACCACGTCGGCATGCTCGCACAGCGCGTTGGCCGCCGCCGTGCCGGTAACACCGACTGAACCCATGTTAAGTTCATGCGTGAACGGCAGAGATGACTTGCCGGCCTGGGTCTCGCACACCGGGATACCGTGCCGCTCGGCAAAGGCCGCGAGCGCCGCCGAGGCCTCCGAATAGAGTACGCCGCCGCCGGCAATGATAACCGGCTTCTTTGCCGTCCGCAGCGTACTGACCGCATGGACCAGTTCCTGCTCGTCCGGCCGGATGCGCCGCGGCACCCATAGCCGCTCGGCAAAGAAGCTTTCGGGATAGTCATATGCCTCGGCCTGAACATCCTGGCAAAGCGCCAGCGTCACCGGCCCGCATTCGGCCGGATCGGTCAACACCTGAAGGGCCCGCGGCAGCGCCGCGATGATCTGCTCCGGCCGGCTGATGCGGTCGAAATAGCGCGACACCGGCCTGAAACAATCATTGGCCGAGATCGTGGCGTCACCGAAATCCTCGATCTGCTGCAGGACCGGATCGGGAAGCCGGTTGGCGAAGACATCACCGGGAAGCAGCAGCACCGGCAACCGGTCGACATGCGCCACCGCCGCGCCTGTCACCATGTTGAGGGCCCCCGGGCCGATCGAGGTGGTGCAGGCCATCATCCGCCGCCGCCGCATCGCCTTGGCATAGGCGACGGCGCTGTGCACCATAGCCTGTTCATTGTGGGCCCGGTAGGTCGGCAGCCGACTCCGCACGCCCCATAAGGCTTCGCCCATGCCGGCCACATTACCATGGCCGAATATCGCCCAAACGCCGGCAAACAGCGGCACCGTCTGGCCATCAATGACGGTCATCTGGGCCGTGAGAAACCGTGTCACGGCCTGTGCCATCGTCAGTCGATAGGTTTTGCTCATGTCGGGTCCCCGTTCAGGCGGCCCTGCGGCTGCGGGCCTGGTGCCAGAGCCTGCAGAGGCTGGCGAAACGCTCGGCCATGTCGGCTATGGCCGCCGTGTCGCTCATACGGCCGCCAAGCCATTGCCGCGCGGCATCGTTGAAGATCGACCGCCCGATGGCAAATCCCTTGACCAGGGGATGCCCGGCAGTGGCCTGGAACGCCTGGCCGAGTTCGTCCTCAGGTGCTTCCAGTCCGAGGAGGACGATGCCGCGGCAATGCGGATCATGCGCCGTGATGGTGTGGCCGATCTGTTTCCAGGCTTCGCCGGAGGCCTGCGGTTCGAGCTTCCACCAGTCAGGCTTGATCCCGCGCGCGTAGAGTTCGTCCAGGGCCCGCGGAATCGTATCGTCGCGGAGCGTACCATGCTTGCCCGCAATGATCTCGACAAGCAGTTCGCGCCCGACCTTGCGGGCGGCTTCATAAAGGGTACGCAGCTTCTCCGCCTGCTCCGCCTTGAGGTCGGCCGGATCGTCGGGGTGATAGAAGGCAAGGCACTTGATTGTATGCGTTACCGGCCATTCGACGAGCCGCGACCCTACATCCTGGGTGAACTCAAAGCGGAGCGGGCGTGAACCGGGCAGTTCGAGCGGCCGTGCCACCCACAGATCGAGCTTGGCGGCATCGAACATCGCCTCGCGGCCATAGGTATCGTCGAGCAGCGTACCGAAACCAGGCTTGCCTTCCGATACTTTGCCGATGGCTGAGATCGCCAGCCGCTTGAAGCCTGCAATGCGATCTCGCGGACTGCCGGCGGCATCGGCAATCTCCTCGAGCTGCTTGCGGTGATCGATGGCGAGCGCCAGCAGCTGATCCGGTTGCGCCCGCCGGGTTGTTGCCCAGTGAATGTGATTGATGGCTTCATCTTTGCGCAGCGCCCGGTGCGGGCTGCCATTCTTGAGGAAATACTGCAGCTCTTCCCAGGTCGGGCTTTCCGGCGAGCACAACAGCCGCGACACCGCAAACGCGCCGCAGGCATTGGCCCAAGTGGCCGAGGTCTGGTGCGGCTCGCCGCGCAGATATCCGCGCAGGAAGCCGGAAAGGAAGGCGTCACCCGCACCCAGAACATTATAGACTTCGATCGGAAAACCCTGACCGACGATGCCGTCTTCGATGCGGGCCGGGATGACGCCGTCGAACACCACGCAGCCCATCGGCCCCCGCTTGAGCACGATCGTGGCCGCCGACAGCGCGCGGATTCGGCGCAGGGCTTCCAGCGTGTCTTCGCTGCCGCCCGCCGCATGCACCTCTTCCTCGGTGCCGACGATGAGGTCGCAGTCGGGCAGCACCTTCTGGAGATGCTGCGATACGTTCTCCGAGCGGATATAGCGCGACTCCCCCGCCGCATGCCCGGCGAGGCCCCACAGATTCGGTCGATAATCGATGTCGAAGATCACCCGGGCGCCGGCTTCGCGGGCAAGCCGCATCGCCTTGAATTGTGCCGCGGCATTGTGTGGCTTGGCGAAGTGGGTTCCCGTGACCAGGACCGCCCCCGCTCTCGCAACAAAGCCGGCATCGACATCTGCCTCCGACAGAACCGAATCGGCGCAATTGTCACGGTAGAAGATGAGGGGAAAGGTCTTGTCGTTCTCGACTGACAGGAGCACCAGCGAGGTCAGCCGTTCCGGGTCAACGGCAATGCCGTCGATGCACACGCCTTCGCGCGCCATCTGCTCCCGAACGAACTGGCCCATCTGCTCCTGCCCAACGCGGGTAATGATTGCCGATTTGAGGCCGAGGCGGGCCGTGCCGATGGCAATGTTCGACGGGCAGCCCCCGACCGACTTGGCAAAGCTCGCAATATCTTCCAGCCTGGAACCGATCTGCTGTCCGTAGAGATCGACCGAGCAGCGGCCGATGGTAATGACATCGAGCCGGGAATCCTTATGCTGAGCGGACGCCATGTGTATCCCCAATGAGCAATTGGCTATTGACAACATGAAACAACAATTCCAAAAATATGTCAATTCAGAATGTTTGTTCCGAAACGGACCGCCGTATGGCTGAGCTCTTCACTGTCCCCAAGGACTACCCCGGCCTCAAGTCCCTCATCGTGGCCCGGGCGCCGGAAATGCCCAAGCGCCTGACCCAGGTGGCGAGTTTCGCCTTGAGCCACCCCGACGAAATTGCCTTCGGCACGGCCGCCAGCATCGCCCAACTGGCTCAGGTCCAGCCGTCAACGCTCGTCCGCTTTTCCCAGGCCTTGGGATACCAGGGATTTTCGGAACTGCAGGAGGTGTTCAGGTCGAGACTGCGGGATCGCGTGCTGAGCTATGACGAGCGTCTGGCACAGCTACGTGAACATGCCGCCACAGCCTCCAAGGCTGGCGTCCTGTTCCACGGCTTTGCCGAGGCCTCCGAGAAATCCCTCGCCGACTTGCGCATGAAGATTGACCAGGCAACGCTCGATGGCGCCGTCGACCTGCTGGCGAGGGCCAAGACCATCTATCTCGTGGGCCTGCGCCGGTCCTACCCGGTTGCTGCCTACATCTCCTATGCCTTCAGCAAGCTGGGGGTCCGCCATGTGCTTCTGGACGGGCTCTCGGGAATGGATGCTGAGACGTTCGCCCTGGCCAAGGCCGACGATGCGCTTCTTGCCGTCAGTTTCACACCCTATGCACCCGAAACCGTGAGCCTTGTCACCAGCGCTGCGGGCCGTGACGTTCCCGTCGTCGCAATCACTGACAGCGCGTTTTCGCCTCTCGCGCAGCGCGCTCAGATGTGGTTCGAGGTGAGTGAGGCCAATTTCGAGGGCTTCCGGTCACTGGCTGCCACTCTTGCCCTGTCGATGGCGCTGACCGTTGCCATTGCCGAGAAGCGCTGACGCCCCGCTCAAGGGTGCGTTTCGCTGTCCTGCAGTGCCCGCCGCAACCTGCGCAGGATCACCTGCCGGCGGTTCTCGTCGGCTGCACCGCTTACTGCCGCATTGATGTCGAGAGTGAGCCGGGTGAGATCATTGTGCCAGTCGAGGCGGGCGGCGTGTTCCGGGCTGATGCGCGGCCGCGACTCGCTTTCGAGCAGTTCACACCTCTCGCCTGACAGCTCGAACACGTCGTCGAGACGCGGCCGAAATATCCGGTCAGACGCAACTACGCTTCCGGCAATATCCGCGGCCAAAGCAATCTGCCGGTCTTCTTCACCATGGGTCAGGAATACCGCTTTGGCCACAGGCTTGCGTTCTACAAGCCAGGCAGCCAGTTCCGGCCCGTCGGCATGGCCGGAGTAGTCCGCGAATTTCCTGATCGTGGCCCGTACCTGCACGTCCTCGCCGTGAATCTTCACCACTTCTTCGCCCTCTTCCAGCAGTCGCCCGAGCGTCCCCTCTGCCTGAAAGCCGACCAGCAGCACTGTTGTGGACGGCTTCCACAGGTTGTTCTTGAGGTGGTGCCTGATCCGCCCTGCTTCGCACATGCCGCTGGCGGCGATGATGACGTGGAATCCTGAGAAGCGGTTGATGCTCTTGCTGTCCTCGACACTCTCGGTATTGCGGATCAGGGGCGAATCGAAGGCCCGGAACAGCTCCTCGCCATTGGGCATCGTTTTCGCATGGCGCTTGAATATGTCCGAGGCCTTGAGGGCGAGCGGTGAATCGATGAAAACCGGTGCTTTCGGTATGCGTCCGCCCTCAATCAGGGAAATGATGTCGGTGATCACCTCCTGCGTACGCTCTACCGCAAAGGACGGAATGAGCAGCGCCCCCCGCCGCTTCGCCGCCGCCGCGATTTCCTGGGCGAGATTCTGACGGCGCTTTTCCCCCGAACGTTCAAACCGGTCGTGGCCGCCATAAGTTGATTCACACACGACACAGTCAAGGTTGCGCGGCGCCTCGGGATCGTCCTGGAGAAGCTTGTTGTCGGGTCCGATATCGCCGGAGAACAAGAGCTTCAGCGGTGGCCGGCCGTCCCTGTCGATATGGACTTCAATCGACACGGAACCCAGCAGATGACCGGCATTCCAGTAGCGGGCCCGGATCCCGGGGACCGGCGTAATCCACTGCTTCAGCGCCACGGCGCGAAAATGATCGAGTGACCGTTGCGCATCCTGTGCCGTGTAGATTGGCACAACCTCTGGCAGGCCGCGGCGGCGGTTGCGCTCGTTGAGCAGTTTCACCTCCGTTTCCTGAATGAAGCCCGAATCCGGCAGCATGATGCTGCACAGGTCGATGGTCGGCGCCGTGGCATGGATGTGACCCTTGAAGCCGTCCTTGATCAGCTTGGGAATCAGGCCCGTATGGTCGATATGGGCATGGGTCAGCAACATTGCGTCGAGGCCGGCGGGCCGGAACGGAAACGCGCGGTAATTGAGCTCCTTCTCGGTCTTCGAGCCCTGGAACATGCCGCAATCGATCAGCAGACGGGCCGTTGCGGTTTCCAGGAGATAGCACGACCCGGTCACGGCGCGTGCCGCCCCGTGGAAATGCAGCTTGATGCTCATGCCCCCGCTACCACTTCGGAATTTCTAGACCTTTCTCGAGCAGCTTGTCCCACGCCTCGTCCGGCGAATCGGCGAAGTCGAAAAGGGTCAAGTCCGCCGGATTGATCGTACCGGCTTCAAGAAAGAAATCAAAGTTGACCAGCGATCGCCAGAACTTTCGGTCGAACAGAATGATCGGCAGGTCGTCGTCCATCTTTCCTGTCTGGCGCAGGGTGAGGATTTCGAACATCTCGTCCATCGTGCCAAATCCGCCGGGAAACACGATGAGGGCCGCGGCACGCATGGCCAGGTGCATCTTGCGCATCGCGAAGTAGTGAAAGCGGAAGGTGAGTTCCGGCGTCGAATAGGCGTTGGGTTCCTGTTCATGCGGCAGGGTAATGTTGAATCCGATCGAGGGTGCGCCGACGTCGAAGGCGCCGCGGTTGGCCGCCTCCATCACGCCCGGGCCCCCGCCGGTGGCAATTACGTTCTCGCGCGGCGCCTGGTGGTCGAGCATCGCGCCGCCACGCTCGGAGATGATGGCGGCCAGCCTCCGGGCATTGTCATACCACCCATTGGCTTCACCTTCCTTGACTCGCGCCGATCCGAACATCACCACCGTTGAAGCGACCCCCCATTTGCGCAACGCCTCCTCCGCCTTCTGGTATTCGAGCTGGAACCTCAGTCCGCGGGTCGAATCGCCCAGCAGAAAATCTTGGTCGAGGGCGGGTAGCCGGTAAGCGGCAGAGGCCAATTGGGCCCGGTTCGATTTCATGGGCGGATACTCCCTATCCAGCAACTTCCGGGGGCCTACTTGCAATCGCCAGGTCGTTCCCGCACCTTCTTGCCAAGGAGACCCCCATGGCCAAATCAATTGCTTCCCGATACATGGCACAGCCTGGTAAATCTTTTGTCCTCGCTGCATGCGATCCCCGGGACGACGGCGGGTTTGCCGACAAGGACAAGACGAAGGCCCAGACGGCTGCCGACGCCTTGGCCATCGACGCCCTGCAGGACCGGCTGTTTGCCGAGGGAAAGCGGGCCTTGCTCGTCGTGCTTCAGGGCATTGACTGCTCAGGGAAAGATGGAACGGTCAGGGCGGTGTTCAATAGCTGCGGCCCGATCGGTGTCCAGGTCACACCATTCAAGGTTCCCTCGGAAGAAGAACGCGCCCATGACTACCTCTGGCGGATTCACAAGGCCTGCCCGCCGCGCGGCATGATCGGTATCTTCAACCGCTCGCACTACGAGGACGTGCTGGTGGTCAAGGTCAGGAAGCTCGCTTCGCCTGAAGCCATCGAGCGGCGCTACGAGGAGATCAACCGCTTCGAGAAGCATTTGAGCGACAATGGCACCCGCATCCTCAAGTTCATGCTGCATATCTCCAGGGACGAGCAGGCCAGGCGCCTGCAGGAACGGGTTGCGGACCCGGCCAAGCAGTGGAAGTTCAACCCGGGAGACCTCGAAGACCGCAAACTGTGGGACGACTATATGGATGCCTACGAGACCGCCGTGCAGCGCTGCTCGACAGAACATGCCCCATGGTACGTCATCCCCGCCGACCGCAACTGGGTGCGCAATGCGGCGATCGCTGCGATCGTCCGCAACGCTCTCGACGAGATGAATCCCCAATATCCCGGCCCCGACGGCTGGGATCCGAAGCAGATCGTCATCACCTAGCGGTCACGGCATTTCGCCACGCATCAGCCGTGGCAGCTGTCCGGTCTGCCCCGCCGCTTCGCGCATGAAGAAGCTCTTCAGTGGCCCCATGGCATTGACCGCCAGAAGGCCGGCGTCCCGCAAGGTCCGCAGTACGGCATTGTCATTCGCAAATAACCGGTTCAACCCGTCACCCGCTAACGCGGTGGTGACAGTGTCGAACCGCCGCCAGCGCTGGTAATCCTTGAGGACCGCGGAGCCGCCGATATCGAGCCCAAGCGCGGCGGCCTTGGCGATGCATTCGGCGAGCGCGGCCACATCCCGCAGGCCGAGATTGAAGCCCAGTCCGGCAATCGGGTGGACGACATGCGCGGCATCGCCGATCAGCGCCAGGCGATGGGCAATGAATGATTGGGCCAGGTACATGTTGAGGGGATAGGACTGCCGCAGGCCGTCAAGCCGGATCGCCCCACGCGAGGTGCCGAAGCGCCGGGCAAGCTCGGCGAGGAAGCCATCGTCGTCGAGCGCCATAATCCGTCTGGCTTCGGTATCCCTCTCGGTCCACACGATGGAACTGCGGTTGCCGGGTAACGGCAGGATGGCAAACGGACCAGACGGCAGAAAATGTTCGACCGCCTGTCCGTTGTGCGGCAGCTCATGCGCCACCGTCGCGATGATGCCAGATTGATGATAGGGCCAGCCGGTCATGGCGATGCCGGCGGCGGAGCGCGCGGCGGAATTGCGCCCGTCCGCAGCAATGAGGAGGCTGCAGACCACCTGCCTGCCGTCGGCAAGTCCCAGCCGGACGCAGCCCGGCTCGAAGAGGTAATCCTTTGCAGATGTTTGCCAGGCAAGTGTGAGGGACGGTGACTGCTGGGCAGCCTCGAGCAGTGCCGCCAGGAGAAAGCGGTTCTCGACCAAATAGGCAGCCGGCCGTGTGTTGCGGGGATCTTCCTCGAAGCGCAGGAATAACGGCCGTTCCGCCACCGGCCCCCGGCTGTCCGAAACGATGATCTCCAGCATCGGCTGGGCATACGGCGCAATCTCATCCCAGACCCCGATCGCCTCGAACATGGCGCGCGACGTCGCGGTGATCGCCGAAGCCCGCCCGTCGCTCGCGGCATCGAGGCTGGGCGCCGGAAGGGCATCGGCAATGAGGACAGTGAGCGGCCGCCGCGCTCTCGGCCCGCCAAGTGCCAGCGCCGCGGCCAGCCCGTTGAGCCCGCCGCCGGTGATGGCGATGTCATAGCCGTCATGCATGTCGGCGAGTTGGCGATTTTCGCTTGCTGCGGTCAAGCCCGTTCGCGCAAGATGCGACAATGGCTGCGGGCTTGGTCGAATTGCTGGAGACCCTCGATCTCGAGGTGCTGGAGATTGATCTCTTTCGCGGGCGCAGTCCCGATATCGGCTGGCAGCGGGTATTCGGCGGTCAGGTCATCGGCCAGGCGCTCGTGGCGGCACAACGCACTGTCGAGCCCGCCCGCGGGACGCATTCCTTGCACGGCTACTTCATGCGGCCGGGCGACCCGAAGGTTCCCATCATCTACCAGGTGATCCGTGATCGCGACGGCGGCAGTTTCTCGACCCGCCGCGTCGTGGCGGTACAGCATGGCGTGCCGATCTTCTCAATGTCGGTGTCCTTCCATGTCGCGGAATCGGGCTTCGAACATGCCGTAACCATGCCTGCCGTGCCGCGGCCGCAGGAACTGCCGAGCGAGCGGCAGATGCTCGAAGCCTCCGCCCATGCCATGCCGGACAATATGCGGCGCTATTTCGAGCGCGATCGGCCGATCGAGCTGAGGCTCTGCGATCCTTCGCATTACCTTGCACCCCGCAAGAATGGCGACACTCACAATCATGTCTGGATCAGGGCCACGGGACCCCTTCCGGACGACACGCCGCTGCACCAGAGTGTCCTGGCCTATGCTTCCGACATGACCCTCCTGGACACCGCACTGGTGCCCCATGGCCGCAACATCTTCGATTCATCCCTGATGATGGCGAGCCTCGACCACGCCTTGTGGTTTCATCGCCCCTTCCGGATGGACCAGTGGCTGCTCTATGCCCAGGACAGCCCTGCCGCGGCCGGCGCGAGGGCGTTCAATCGCGGGTTGATCTTCACCGAAGCGGGTGAGCTCGTTGCCTCTGCGGCACAGGAAGGTCTGATCCGCACGAAGCGGCCGAGCAAAATTTAGGCAATAGAGAGATTGTGCCCAGATTTTGAGCATGGGCTCCATGCTGACTCCGCGTCCAATGATTTTTATCAAGCAACAATAAGCAGTTACCCTCGAGCTCCAGATGGCATGATTTTTGTTAACCGGGACTCATTGCCAAAACCTGAGGGGTAGGGTGCATGAAATACATTATTGCCGTTCTGAAGCCGCACAAGCTGGAGGAGGTCCGCGAGGCACTCTCCGGCATTGGCATCCAGGGCATCACCGTCACTGAAGTCAAGGGGCACGGCCGCCAGCGCGGCCACACCGAGATCTATCGTGGCGCCGAGTACACCGTCAGTTTTGTGCCCAAGGTGAAACTCGAGATCGCCGTCGAGGAATCGCTCGCGGAAAAGGTCATCGAGACGATCCGTGCCAAGGGCCAGACCGGCCAGATCGGCGACGGAAAGATCTTCGTCCTGCCGCTGCTCGAAGCCGTGCGCATCCGCACCGGCGAAACCGGCCAGGCGGCACTCTGACAACCGGACTTCAAGAGGAAAGTGGAAATGACGTCGATTAGCTTGAGAACTCCGAAGACGCTGGCTTTGGCAGCCGGTCTTCTGCTTGCGGCAGCCCTGCCCGCCATCGCCCAGGAAGCGGCTCCCGCCGCCACGCCTGTGATGGACAAAGGCGATACCGCCTGGATGATGACGGCGAGCTTGCTCGTGCTGTTCATGACCGTTCCCGGCCTGGCCCTCTTCTATGGCGGCCTGGTGCGCACCAAGAATGCGCTCTCCGTTCTGATGCAGACGACCATGATCGTCGCAGTCGTTATGGTTGTATGGGTGTTGTGGGGCTATTCCTTCGCCTTCGGCGGCAGCGACAGTCCCTATTGGGGCGGTCTGGGCAAGCTCTTCTTGGCCGGTGTGACGAAAGATTCGACGGCTGCGACCTTCTCTGAAGGCGTGGTCATTCCCGAATATGTCTTCATCTGCTTCCAGATGACATTTGCGGCGATTACGCCGGCCCTGATCATCGGCGCCTTCGCGGAGCGGGTGAAGTTTTCGGCTGTGGTCCTCTTCGCGATCCTCTGGGTGACCTTTGTGTATTTTCCGGTCGCTCACATGGTGTGGGATGCCAACGGCCTGATCTTCAAGATGGGGGCAATCGACTTCGCCGGCGGAACCGTGGTTCACATCAACGCCGGCGTCGCCGCGCTGGTTGGCTGCCTGCTCATCGGCAAGCGCAGGGGCTATGGCAAGGACATGATGGCCCCCCACTCCATGACGCTCACCCTGGTTGGCGCCGCCATGCTCTGGGTCGGCTGGTTTGGCTTCAATGCTGGCTCCAATCTCGAGGCCAATGGCGGTGCCGCACTCGCCATGATGAACACCTTTGTGGCCACAGCGGCCGCCATCATCGCCTGGAGCGTGATTGAAACCCTGCATCGCGGCAAGGCCTCCATGCTGGGTGCAGCATCGGGCATGATCGCCGGTCTCGTGGCCATCACCCCGGCCTGCGGCACCGTCGGTCCGATCGGCGGCATCGTGCTTGGCGCCATCGCCAGTGCCGGCTGCTATTTCTTCGTCTCGGTGGTGAAGATCAAGCTGGGCTACGATGACTCGCTCGACGTCTTCGGCGTGCATGGCATCGGTGGCATCATCGGCGCTCTCGGCACCGGCATCTTCACCGCACCGGGCCTGGGCGGCACGGGCGGCGACGACTTCTCGATTGGCGGCCAGTTCGCAACGCAACTCACCGCTGTCGTGATCACCATCCTGTGGACAGGCATCATCTCCGCCATCCTCTACAAGGTGGTCGACTTGCTGATCGGCCTCAGGCCCACAGCCGAGGAAGAAACCCAGGGCCTCGACCTCACCTCGCATGGCGAGGCAGCCTATCACTACTGATCGGCGTTGAACCGCCACACGTTGCGCGCGCACGGGGGCCCGGCAAGACCGGGCCCCTTCCTTATGATCCTCCGGCAAGGCACCCGGCCGCAAGGCTTAACGCTGCCTTAACCACAGCCCTCCAGACTCGAAATAAGCAATTGTTTTCCTGCCCTTTCAATCTGCGTGCGGAGCCCTGGAGAACCATCAATGGCGCATACGCAACCGATCGACACTGACGATGGTGCCGTCCCGGCTGCAGTAAGGCAGTTTCTGCGCAACCGTGCACTTGAACTGGCAGGCGTGCTGCTGACCGCCGTTATTGTGGTGCTGGGGCTTGCTCTTGCCACCTGGTCCGTCGGTGATCCGTCCTTCAACCGCGCCGTGGACGCCCGCCCCGGCAACCTCCTCGGTTATCCTGGCGCCGTTGTCGCCGACGAGCTGATGCAGTTCCTGGGACTGGGCGTGCTGGCGGTGATTGCCGTGCCCATGGCCTGGGCCGTGCGTTTCATGCGCCACGAGCCGCTTGAAGCGCCAGTCCGGTCCCTCTTTGCCTGGGGGGGCACCGCCTTGTTTCTCGCTGGGACGGCATCGCTCCTGCCATCGCCCGCCGCTTGGCCGCTGGCGTCGGGGCTGGGCGGCAATGCCGGTGACATTCTCTCGGGCGCCATCGTGACCATACTGAGTCTGGGCCTCAAGGGACTCTTCGCCACCATCGTCTGCACCCTGCTTCTGGCTGCGGGAACCATATCGCTGGGCTCATGGGCAACCGGCGTTTCGCGGGGCCAGGCCATCTTCTTTACCCGTCTGTTCGGCGAGCGCGGTCTCGATCTTTACGCCATGCTGTCCGGCTGGCTGGCGCACCTGGTGATGGTCTGGCGGGCCCGCCGCGAGGCGCGGCGCGAGCGCGAAGCAGCAATCGTCTCCCGCCACGCCGCCGCACCGGTGCGCGGTTCCGTGCCCGGGGCCACGGGCCGCATCGAGCCGCTCCTCGATCGCAAGCCGGCCAGCCGCGAGCCCTGGCTGAAACTCCCGCCGGCGCCCGGCGAGGATCAGGAGGAGGAGGCTGACGCGGAGCTGGAGGGGGATCTGCTTGACGATGAGGACCTCGAGGAAGAAGCGGAGGAGGGGGAGAGTGACGAGGACGGGACGCCGCGCATTCGCGTCAGCCGGCTGAAGAAGCCTGTGAAGCCCGGGAGACGGGCCCGCCGCGACGCCGAGCCCGTCTTGCCCTTCGAAGAGGACGCTGAGTTCGAACTGCCTTCGCTAACCCTGCTGGCCGAGCCGAAGCGGCCGAGCAAGGGGCTGGACATCTCTGATGAAGCGCTTGAGCAGAACGCTCGTATGCTCGAAGGAGTGCTCGATGATTTCGGCGTCAAGGGCCAGATCATCAATGTCCGCCCCGGACCGGTGGTAACGCTCTACGAACTCGAGCCTGCTCCCGGCATCAAGTCGTCTCGCGTGATCAGCCTGGCCGATGATATCGCGCGCTCGATGAGTGCTGTGTCGGCACGCGTTGCGGTCGTGCAGGGCCGCAATGCCATTGGCATCGAACTCCCCAACGCCAAGCGCGAAACCGTGTTCCTGCGCGAGCTCCTGGCCTCCGAGCCGTTCGAGAAGTCAGGCCAGAATCTGGCCCTGGCACTCGGCAAGAACATTGGCGGCGAGCCGGTCTTCGCCGATCTTGCCCGCATGCCGCACCTGCTCATCGCCGGCACGACCGGCTCCGGCAAGTCGGTTGGCATCAACACCATGATCCTGTCGCTGCTCTACCGGTTGCCGCCGGGTCGCTGCAAGCTGATCATGATTGATCCCAAGATGCTCGAGCTTTCCGTCTATGAGGGCATCCCGCATCTTCTCGCTCCGGTGGTCACCGATCCGCGCAAGGCAGTCGTTGCGCTGAAATGGGCGGTCCGCGAGATGGAGGACCGGTACCGCAAGATGTCGAAGGTGGGTGTGCGCAACATTGACGGTTACAACGCCCGCGTGAACGAGGCGCTGGCCAAGGGCCGGAGCCTGTCGCGCACCGTCCAGACGGGGTTCGATCCCGACAGCGGCGAACCGATCTTCGAGCAGGAAGAGATGGACATGTCGCCGATGCCCTACATCGTCGTCATCATTGATGAAATGGCTGACTTGATGATGGTGGCGGGCAAGGACATTGAAGGCGCCGTGCAGCGCCTTGCCCAGATGGCGCGCGCCGCCGGCATCCACGTGATCATGGCCACGCAAAGACCGTCCGTCGACGTGATCACCGGCACCATTAAAGCCAATTTTCCGACCCGAATCTCCTTCCAGGTGACATCGAAGATCGACAGTCGGACCATTCTGGGAGAGCAGGGCGCCGAACAATTACTGGGGCAGGGTGATATGCTCTATATGGCGGGCGGCGGCCGCATTTCGCGCCTTCATGGGCCCTTCGTGTCGGACGGTGAAGTGGAGCGGATCGTGCGCTTCCTCAAGACCCAGGGCGCGCCGGATTATCTCGAGGCGGTAACCGAGGAAACCGATGAGGACGAAGAGGACGACGTGGACGCGGTTACCGGTCTTCCGGGCGGTTCAGGCGATGAACTTTATGATCAGGCTGTTGCCGTCGTGCTCCGCGACAAGAAAGTCTCGACCAGCTACGTACAGCGGCGGCTCCAGATCGGCTACAACAAGGCGGCAAGCCTGATCGAGCGGATGGAGAAGGAAGGCCTCATTTCGGCGGCCAATGCCACCGGCAAGCGCGAGATCCTGGTGCCGGGAGACAGTGCCCGCGATTGATGTTCCGTGCCGCAATCTGGCCAGTTTGTTGTACGAGTTGCAGTCGCAGAACAATGGGAAATGAGCAAGTCATGAAGAGCCGATCACCGTTTTCACAGTGGGTCGCATTGATGCTGGTGACAGCGGCCGCATGGGTGGTCTGGCCCGCCAGCCGGGCCCTGGCGATTACCCAGGCGGAGGCAGCGGCCGCCGTCTCCGAGATCAATGCCTTTATCAACGAGAATCGCGCCATGCAGGGTGAGTTCACTCAGATTGGCCCGACCGGCAATGTCTCAAAAGGCGTCTTTTACATCTCCAAGCCGGGCAAGATGCGCTTTGAGTATGCCGCGCCCAACCCGTATATCATCGTCTCTGACGGCATGTGGGTAACGATAAAGAACCGAGCCAAGGAGCGCGGCGACCAGTATCCGCTGTCGCAGACACCGCTAAGACTGGTTCTTTCCGACAGCATCAATCTCCTCAAGGAGACAACGGTCTTGAGCGTCGAAAAGACTGACGACATCACCAGCGTCACGCTTGAGGACCGGAAGCGCTCTGTGCCGGGACAGCTCGTGCTGGTCTATGATGCAGCGCGGAAAGCCTTGCAGCAATGGGTCGTCATCGACGGCAAGGGGCGGCGGACCACAGTCTCCCTCGAAAATGTCGAAACAGGAGTAGCGGCCGATCCGAAACTCTTTGAAATCAAGATCGACCGCTCGAAACGCAGGAAGAGCACCAACAAGTAACAGGCGACTCAAGGCAGATCGCCGAAAAGTGACAGGCCAGGTGTTGAAATTTGGCAACACCATATCTAATTAATACCCAGTACGAAGCCGCCATTTTACAACGCGGTCTCAGTGTCCCCCCGCTCGAAAGACCGCGAGGCGGCCGTACACGCCGGTATCCCCTCCCGGCGTAAAGCGCACACAGGCGCCGGGCGCCCGGACCCCGACCGGGCGCCCACTTTTTTGGCCTTGAACCGGGGCTTTCCTCCGTGCTCATTCACCGCCATGAGCCTGCGAATCGCCACTTGGAACATCAACTCGGTACGCCTGCGTATTGATCTCGTTACGCGATTTCTTGAGCAGTGGGCACCGGACGTCCTCTGCCTTCAGGAAACCAAATGTCCCCAAGGTCAGTTTCCGTCTGCAGCTTTGGCGAAGCTCGGCTACACCCATGTCGCCGAGCGGGGCCAGAAGGGCTATCACGGCGTGGCCATCGTCTCGCGACTTCCGCTGGCGGATAGCGGTTCCCGCGATTTCTGCGGCAAGACCGACAGCCGTCACATTTGCGCGACGGTAGCTGGAATTGACGTGCACAACTTCTACGTCCCGGCCGGCGGGGATGAGCCCGATCCGGATATCAACGAGAAGTTTGCCCACAAACTCCAGTTTCTTGACGAAATGGAAAGCTGGTTTGCCCGTGGGCCGATCGCCAACGGCCGCCCCGCCCTCATGCTGGGCGACCTCAATATCGCTCCGCTCGAACAGGATGTCTGGTCACACAAGGAATTGTTGAAAGTTGTCTCCCACACGCCGGTCGAAACCGATGGCCTGAAGCGTGTCCAGGCAGCTGGCGCCTGGATCGACATCATGCGCCAGCACGTCCCGCCCGAGGAGAAGCTCTACACTTGGTGGAGCTACCGGGCTCGCGACTGGGAGGCCTCTGACCGCGGCCGCCGTCTCGACCACATCTGGGCTTCTGCCGATCTGGCCGGGCGCAGCAAGGAGTTGGAAGTGATCCGCGAGGCCAGGGGCTGGCCGCGCGCCTCCGATCACGTCCCGGTCATCGCAACCTTAGACTGGTCGCCTTGAGAACGACCCTGCCTTGTCGAAAATCGACTTTGTTCCCATGATTTCACTTGCTGCCGTGCTGAGCTTCTTGGCCAGCGCCGCGTGAACCCTTGCACCGAATTCGGGAAACTCGCCGACAACCCGCATGAACAGTGATCGCGGGATCCGCGCGGTGTTGACCGGCTCCGCCGCAATCACCGTTACCGAGTAGGGAATATTGGCAATCATCGCCAGTTCACCGAGAAAGGCGCCGGCGTCGGCGGCGCCGATCCTGCGGGTTTCGCCATTCTCCCTGACGAAGATCTCCGCCCTGCCGCTGAGGATCAGGTAGGCCGCAGCACCCTGGACGCCCTGGCTGATGATGGCCTGGCCCTTGCTGAAATCGGCCCGTTCGGCAGCAAAGGCAATAACCTGGAGGTGCGCGCGGTCGGCATCCGCGAATAGCGGTATCTTCCGGAAGACCTCTGCTTCCGCCTTGACCCTCATCAAGCCCCTTGCTCCCACCGCCCGGGCCGAATCACCCGTTCCTACCTAGCACGGTGGCAACCCAGCGGAAACGTGTCAGGGAACGAGCTTGTAGCCTCCGGCCTCGGTCACGAGGATCTCAGGGTGACTGGCATCCCGCTCGATCTTCTGGCGTAGGCGATAGATGTGGGTCTCGAGCGTGTGCGTGGTCACGCCGGCGTTGTAGCCCCACACGTCATGCAGCAGGACATCGCGGCTGACCACCTGCTCGCCGGCCCGATAGAGGAATTTGATGATCGACGTTTCTTTTTCGGTGAGCCGCGTCTTGCGGTTGTCATCGCGGATCAGCATCTTGGAACTGGGCTTGAAGATGTAGGGTCCGACCTTGAAGACCGCATCTTCGCTCTGTTCATGCTGCCGGAGATGCGCCCGGATGCGGGCCAGCAACACGCCGAAGCGGAACGGCTTGGTGACGTAGTCGTTGGCGCCCGAATCGAGGCCGAGGATCATGTCGGAGTCCGAGCCCTGCGCAGTCAGCATGATGATCGGACCCTTGTAGCCGTTGCGCCGCATGATCTTGCAGGCTTCCCTGCCGTCCATATCGGGCAGGTTGACGTCAAGAATTACCAGATCAGCATGGTCGGCCTTGAGTGCCTTCACACCGGCCGTGGCATTGGCGGCATCGGTCACGTAGAACTCGTCATGCAGCGAGAACTGCTCCTTCAATGTCTCGCGCAGAGTGTCGTCATCGTCGACGATCAGGATTTTCTTCGTTGTGCTCATGGCTTGCTGCCGGATATCAAATGGCGGAATCGGATCGCATGTTAGTGTTTCGCCGTCCAAAACGCAAAACCACTTCGCTGTGAGCAAATTCATCAGAAATCTTCACGTTTTCGCGATCTCGCCGCGAGCTACGGCGGCGCAGCTTCGCGCCGGCCATCTCGTTGTGCGCTGTTCCTTGGGCCGCGGGGGGATTAGAACCCTGAAGCGTGAAGGCGATGGCGCAACTCCGCGCGGCAACTGGCGCATCGTCGCCGGCCTGACCAGGTTGCGGCGGGCGCGGTCGGGCCTGCCTCTGAAGCCGATCCGCCATGATGACGCCTGGTGTGATGATCCGGATGATCCCCGCTACAACCACCCGGTTCGCCTCCCTTACCCGGCGAGCCACGAACGCCTTTGGCGGGACGACCGGCTTTATGACGTCATTCTGGTGCTCGACCACAACACCAGACCCCGGCTCAGGGGCCGGGGCAGCGCCGTGTTCTTCCATCTGCGCGAGGCTGAGCGTCCGACCTCCGGCTGTGTCGCCATAGACCGCGCTGACATGTTGAGGCTCCTGCCACACCTGAAGCGCGGCAGCCGCCTCATCATTCACTGAGCTGCCGGCTTTACCCTCTCGCCGAAGATTGCCGACCCGACCCGGACATGGGTGGCACCAAGCCGGATCGCGGTCTCAAAGTCGCCGCTCATGCCCATGCTGACGATGGGCAGCGCGTGGCTGTCGGCAAGTTCCTTGAGGAGCCTGAAATGCGGTTCGGGCGCATCGGCAACCGGAGGGATGCACATCAGCCCGCCAACCTCGAGCCGCGCCTCGTTGCGGCAGAATGCCAGGAATGCAGCTGTATCCTCGGGCGCGATGCCGGCCTTCTGGTGCTCGTGTCCGGTGTTGACCTGGATGAGCACACGGCGCGGCGTGTCCTGCTTGCGCATCTCTGCAGCAAGCGCCAGCGCCAGTTTTGGCCGGTCGAGCGACTGGATCACATCGAAGAGCCTCACGGCATCTGCCGCCTTGTTGGTTTGCAGCGGACCGATCAGATGCAATTCGAGATCGCGATGGCGAAGCCGCAGGTCCGGCCATTTGCCCTTGGCCTCCTGGACGCGGTTTTCTCCGAATACCCGCTGGCCCGCTGCAATGATCGGCGCGATGGCATCCGGCCCGAACGTCTTGCTTACCGCGACCAGGCAGATGTCTTCCCGGCGTCGCCCGGCCGCGGTCGCGGCTGCCGCGATACGTTGCTGCACGCTGCGAAGCCGCTGCACGGCAGGCATTTCCAAAGCGGAATCTTGGGTCATTGCGGCCGATATGACCAAGCTTGCAGGCTCTGACAAGTGCTGGTACCTCCGGGCGACTCAAATCGTGGGCATGCAACGTGACGACCGAACGCTATAACCCGAGGGAGGCCGAGCCGTATTGGCAGAAGGTCTGGGAGGAGCGCAAGTGCTTTGAAGCCAGGGAGGAATCCGGGCGGCGCAAATATTACGTCCTCGAAATGTTTCCTTATCCTTCGGGACGCATTCACATGGGCCATGTCCGCAACTACACCATGGGCGACGTCGTCGCCCGCTACATGCGTGCCCGCGGTTACAATGTCCTGCATCCCATGGGCTGGGACGCTTTCGGCATGCCGGCCGAGAATGCCGCCATCGAACGCGGTGTTCACCCGCGCGCCTGGACCTATGAGAACATCGCCACGATGCGCCGTCAGCTCAAGTCCATGGGCTTGTCGCTCGACTGGAGCCGGGAAATCGCCACCTGTGACCCCTCCTACTACCGGCATGAACAGGAGATGTTCATCGACTTCATGGCGGCCGGCCTCGTCGAGCGCAAGGTCTCCATGGTCAACTGGGATCCGGTCGATATGACTGTGCTGGCCAACGAGCAGGTTATCGATGGCCGCGGCTGGCGTTCGGGTGCGCTGGTTGAGAAGCGCGAGCTAGCACAGTGGTTCCTGAAGATTACGGCCTGCGCCGAAGAACTTCTGTCGGCCCTCGATCAGCTCACTCATTGGCCCGAAAAGGTGCGCCTCATGCAGCGCAACTGGATCGGCCGGTCCGAGGGCTTGCGCTTTTCGTTCGATCTCGAGGATGAGGCCGGCAATCTCCTGGCCGACCGCCTGACGGTCTTCACGACCCGCCACGACACGTTGTTCGGCGCAAGCTTCTGCGCGCTGTCCCCCGATCACGACCTGGTCAGGCGCTACGCTGAGACCGACACCGGCCTTCAGGCCTTCCGCCGCGAATGCGCGGCCCTCGGCACCAGCGAGGAAAGCATCGAGCGCGCCGAGAAGAAAGGCTATCGGCTCCCGGTCTACGCCCGCCATCCCTTTCGCAACGGCCTTCGGCTACCCCTTTATGCCGCGAACTTCGTGCTGATGGGGTATGGCGAGGGGGCCATCTTTGGCTGCCCAGGCCATGACCAGCGCGACTTTGAGTTTGCCACGAAGTATGGCCTGGCGATCATACCCGTGGTAGTGCCAAAAGGAACGGATCCGAATCGGATTGACATCTCTTCCGGACCATACCTCGAGAAAGATGAGTCCGAGGCCGTAATGATCAATTCCGGCTTCCTCGATGGCCTGTCCGTCGATGCCGCAAAGGAGGAGGTGGCGAGCCGTCTCGTGGCGCAGGGCCGCGCTGAACGTAAGGTGAATTTCCGCCTGCGCGACTGGGGAGTTTCCCGCCAGCGTTATTGGGGATGTCCGATTCCGGTGATCCATTGCGAGGCGTGCGGCATCGTGCCGGTGCCGAAGAAGGACCTGCCTGTTACCCTCCCCGAGGATGTCAGTTTCGACCGGCCCGGCAATCCACTCGACCATCATCCGACCTGGAAACATGTGCCCTGCCCCTCCTGCGGCAGACCGGCACGCCGCGAAACCGACACCTTTGACACTTTCATCGATTCGTCCTGGTATTTCGGCCGCTTCTGCTCACCGCACGCCGATGTGCCGGTCGACCGTGAAGCAGCCCGCTACTGGATGCCGGTAGACCAGTATATCGGTGGCGTCGAACACGCGATCCTCCATCTCCTCTACTCACGCTTTTACGCCCGTGCCATGACCCGGACCGGACATTTCGACATCGAGGAGCCCTTTGCCAGCCTCTTCACCCAGGGCATGGTGGTACACGAGACCTTCCGCAACCAGGCCGGCGAATGGGTCCTTCCGGTCGAGGCGGTGCGCGCCGGTGACGGCTGGGTCCATGCCAGAACTGGTGAGCCACTGACCGTCGGCGGTATCGAGAAGATGTCGAAGTCGAAGCGCAATGTCGTCGACCCCGAGATCATTATCGAGCGCTACGGTGCCGATACCGCTCGCTGGTTCATGCTGTCGGACACACCGCCCGAGCGCGATATCGAATGGACCGAGGCGGGTGTCGAGGGCGCCTGGCGTTTCACGCAGCGGGTCTGGCGCCTCGTGAACGATGCCGCCGCCGCTGTGGCCAACAGCTCGGACGGAGGATCGCCGGCTGTCCGGGAACTGCGCCAGTGGACGCATCGCACCATCGCTGCCGTGACCGATGACATCGCCGGGCTCAGGTTCAATCGGGCCATCGCCCGCATCTACGAACTGTCGAACGCGCTAGGTGTCGCCCTGCAGGGCAGCGACCGCTCGGCCGCCATGGTCAGGGCCATGCGCGAGGCGGCATCTGCCATGGTCCAGCTGATGGCACCGATGATGCCTCACCTTGCTGAAGAGTGCTGGCGCCGGCTGGGCGGCAAGGACCTTGTTGTCGAGACTCCCTGGCCGGAGGCCGTTCCCGAGTTCGTCGTCCGGGACGAAGTCACCATCGCCGTGCAAGTGAACGGCAAGCGGCGCGATGAAATCACCCTTGCCAAGGGCTTGGCATCAGAGGAAGTTGAGGCGCGCGTGCTTGAATTGGAAAGCGTCAGGCGCGCACTGGCCGGCAGGCCGGTGCGCAAGGTGATCGTTGTTAAGGACCGGATTGCCAACGTTGTTGGGGGATAGTCATGCGGCCGCCGCTTCCTGCGATTCTGGTTGCCTCCATCCTGCTCCTTGGGTTGCCGGGATGCGGCATGCGGCCACTCTACGCCACCAATGATGAAGGACAGGCGGTCGGTAGCGAGCTCGCAGCCATTGCCATTCCACCAGCCGACAACCGGCTGGGTCAGATCATTCGCAATGACCTATTGTCGGCAATGCGGCCCGCTGGTCGTGCCGAACCGGACCGCTACTCGTTAGAACTCCTCACCACGACGCGAGAGGACCATGCCGCCAAGCTCAACAATCTCGGCGCTGACCGGCGGACGGTGGTCGTCAATGTCAGTTACCGCCTGGTCGACAAGGCCTCCGGTCGGCCTGTCGATCAGGGCAAGACATTCTCGCAGGTCTCCTATGACGAGACCGGCCAATCCTTTGCAGACCTGCGCGCCAGGGACAATGCCTATGAGCGCGCCGCCCATGAGATCAGCCAGGACATCCGCTCCCGGCTGGCGGCTCACTTTGCCTCTGGCTGAGGTGCGGGTTTCGTGGCAGTCGTCAAGGGCGCGGCGATCGAAGGCTTCTTGAAGCAGCCACCGGCCGCGGCAGCCGCGGTGCTCCTGTATGGCTCTGACAGCGGTCTTGTCCGCGAGCGGGCCCAACGCCTCGTCAGGGCAGTTGCCGGAAGCCTCGATGATCCCTTCACGGTGGTGCGCCTGGAAGAAGCGAATCTGGCCGCCGATCCCGGCCGTCTGGCCGATGAATTCAATGCCATTGCGATGCTGGGTGGGCGCCGCGCCGTCTGGGTCACGGAAGCCGACAAGGCTTTCCTGAAGGCTGTTGAACCGCTGCTGGAGTCGCCTGCTGCCGGCAATCTGATAATCGCCGAATCCGGCAATCTCGCGAAGACCTCACCGCTGCGCTCGCTCATCGAGAGAGCGCCTTCTGCCTATGCCATTGCTGCCTACGAGGACACCGAGGAAGATCTCCGCAGCCTCATCGCCGCTGAACTCGCTGTGACCGGTGTGCAGATCGACCCCGACGCTGAAAAGCTGCTTGTCAGTTTATTGTCCGGCGATCGCCAGCTGTCGCGATCCGAGCTTGGCAAACTGGCGGTCTATGGCATCGGCCGTTCAGTCCTGACGATTGCCGACATCGAGGCGGTATGCGGTGATGTCGCCGCGAGGTCGATTGACGATGTGATCGACGCAGTTTTCGAGGGTGACCTGGAAGCCTGCGACAAGGCCTACGCCCGCGTGATCGATTCCGGCGCCACTGCATCGGCTGTTCTGACCATGATGGCCATGCACATTGCCCGCCTCCAGCAGTTGCGCATTGAGATCGACGCCGGCAAATCGCCGGAAGAGGCCGTGCGTGCGGCAAGACCGCCCATCTTCTTCAAGAAGGCGGGCGGAGTGGTGAGGCAGCTGCGGCTTTGGGATATCGACGCTCTCGTCGCGGCGGGAGCGTCGGTGGCCCAGGCGACGCGAGCCTCCCGCTCGGGATCGGAACTCGATGAGGCGATAACCGGCCGCACGCTCCTGGCCCTCGCTCGCACGGCGCGGCAGACCCGCTTGGGCCGTTACTGATCCTGGACCGGGGCCATTATTGCGGGCGCGATTTCAGCCGGGCGCAGACATCATCGAGCTGCTCGAGCGTCGCATAGCGGATGGTCACGGTGCCGCCTGCCTTGCCCTTGTCCGAGATGCCGACAGTAAGCCCGAGGGCCTCGGAAATCTCGCGTTCAAGTGCCCGCGTGTCGGCGCTCTTTTCGCGGACGTGGCGTGTCCCTGCTGCAGCGCCCGCCAAACTGTGTCGGCGCGAGAGTTCTTCGGCATCCCTGACCGTCATGCCGAGCTTGATGATTTGCTGTGCGAGCTCTTCCGGCCGTTCGGTGGCCACCAGTGCGCGTGCATGGCCTGCCGTGAGCGTACCACTCTCGATATGCTGGCGCACTGTTTCCGGAAGCGACAGCAGGCGCAGCGTATTCGAGATGTGGCTGCGGCTCTTGCCAACTGATTCGGCCAGCTGGTTCTGCGTATAGCCGAACTGCTCCATCAGCTGGGCGTAGCCGCGCGCCTCTTCAATGGCGTTGAGGTCCGAGCGCTGGATGTTCTCGATGAGAGCGATTTCCAGCGCTTCGCCATCGCTGAGCTCGCGGATGATGACGGGAACCTCGTGAATGCCGGCACGCTGCGCCGCCCGCCAGCGGCGTTCGCCCGCTACGATCTCGTACTCGCCGTCGCCGCGCTGGCGCACGACCAGGGGCTGCAGCAGACCCTTTTCGCGGATCGACCGGGCCAGGTCATCGAGCTCGTCATCCTTGAAATGCTTGCGCGGGTTGTTTGGGTTGGCGTGCAGGAGTTCGATGGGCATGTGCCTGAGGCTGCGCGTATCCTGGATCACCGCTTCCTCGGTCGTGTCGTCGCCGATCAGCGCGGCCAGCCCGCGCCCCAGCCTGCGTTTCTGCGCTTGCATCATGTTTGCCCTCAACCTGCTTCACGCCGCGCGCAGTTCGCGTTCGCGGCGGATGATCTCTGATGCCAGCCGGATATAGGCCTGCGAACCGGTGCAGGCATTGTCATAGAGCAACACCGGCTTGCCATGTGACGGCGCTTCCGAAACCCGCACATTGCGCGGGATCACAGTCTGGTAGACCTTTTCACCAAGCACCGAGCGGACATCCTGAGCCACTTGTTCCGACAGCGAGTTGCGGCGGTCGAACATGGTTAGCACCACGCCCTGGATCGACAGCCGCGGATTGAGCGTCGTCCGCACCCGCTCGACGGTCTTGAGCAGCTGGCTGAGACCTTCAAGGGCAAAGAACTCGCACTGCAGCGGCACCAGGACAGCGTCTGCTGCGGACAGGGCATTGATGGTGAGCAGGTTCAGTGACGGTGGACAGTCCGCAATGATATAGCTGTAAGCTTCTGGGCCTGACTGCACTTGCCGGATCGCCTCCGCCAGCCGGTGGGTCTTCCGTTCGATGCTGGCAAGCTCCAGTTCGGCCCCCAGCAGATCCATGGTCGATGGGGCACAATGCAGCCGCGGGATGCCGGAATCGACAATGACATCTTTCAGCGACGCCTCGCCCATCAGCACATGATAAGTCGATTTCTGGTGGGCGCGCCGCTGGATGCCAAGGCCGGTGCTGGCATTGCCCTGCGGATCGAGATCGATGATCAGCACCTGCTCACCAATCGCCGCCAGCGCGGTTCCGAGATTGATGGCCGTGGTGGTCTTGCCGACCCCGCCCTTCTGATTGGCAATGGCCAGAATGCGGGGTCCAGCCTGTAAATGTTGGGCGTTATACACGCTCAACCTCCTTGAGAACCAGCACGGTCCCCCGAGGGTCCGTAACACTGGCATGTTTCTGAACTTGCATCTTCCAATATTTGGTAGACTCGGTCAATTCGGCCTCAACATCTTGTCCCTTGAGAAATAGCCCTGTTGCACCCTTGGCAAGCAACGGATAGGCAAGCTCAAGCAGCTTGGGGAGCGGCGCGAGAGCCCGGGCCGTCACCACATCGGCCCTCAGATGTAGCGCCAATTCCTCGATTCGGCCATGCATGACACGGGCCTTCGCCCCCGTCCGCCGGATGACGTCCGCAAGGAACGCCGCCTTCTTGGTGCTGCTCTCGATCAGCACGGTCTCAATGCCGGTTGCAATTGCTAGAACGAGGCCCGGAAAGCCCGCGCCGCTGCCCAGATCCACGATTTTTGTGCAGGTGGCCGGAATCAGGTGCTGCAACTGCAGCGAGTCGGCTATGTGCCGCCCCCAGATGTCTTCGACGGTGCCGGGCGCGATCAGATTGATCCGCCGGTTCCACTTCCTGACCAGTTCCGCATGGGCCTCGAGCCGGTCCAATGATTCACGTGAAACATTGAACCGGGCGGCAACCTCTTCGCGGCCCATCAGGCACTCTTGGCGAGTTCCCGCCGCCGCACATAACCAAGCAGCTGGGCAAGCGCGGCCGGTGTCACTCCGTCGATGCGTGCGGCCTGGCCCAGTGTAGCCGGCCGCACCCGCGAGAGTTTTTGCCGAACTTCGGTAGACAGGCTCGGAACCTGGAGATAGTCGATCTCCGCCGGCAGCCGCAGTGCCTCGTCCCGCCTGAGGGCGATGACGTCGGCTTCCTGGCGCCCGAGATAGCCGGCATAAAGGGCCTCGGCCTCAAGCGTCTCCCGCGCATATCGCGGAAGGCTGGTAAAGACCGGCCATATCGCCGCGACACCGTCCAGTCCGATTTCAGGGAGCGCGATGAGCTCGAGGGCCGTGCGCCGCCGGCCGTCCTGATTGACCTTGAGCCCGAGCCGCTGCGCCTCGCCGCTGGTCAGCGCATGGCTGTTGGCCAGGGCCCGGGCCCTGGCGATTTCCGCCATCCGTGCCTCATACGCCCGCTGCCGGGTCTCCCCGACAATGCCGCAAGCCATGCCCAGCGGCGTTAGCCGCTCGTCGGCATTGTCGGCCCTCAGGCTGAGCCGGTACTCAGCCCGCGAGGTGAACATGCGGTAGGGCTCGGAAACACCCCGTGTGACCAGGTCGTCGATGAGCACCCCGAGATAACCCGTCGCCCGGTCGAAAATGACAGGCGCCAGCCCGGCGGCCCAGCGGCTGGCATTGAGCCCAGCGGCAAGACCTTGTGCCGCCGCCTCCTCATAGCCGGTAGTCCCATTGATCTGCCCGGCCAGATACAACCCTTCCAGGCTCTTGACGGCCAGCGTGGCGTCGAGCTCGGTTGGATCGATGAAGTCATACTCAATGGCATACCCCGGCCGCAGCACATGCGCCGCCTCGAGTCCCGGAATGGTGCGAAGAAACGCCAACTGGACATCTTCAGGCAGCGATGTCGACAGCCCGTTGGGATAGATCGTGTCGTCGTCTAGCCCTTCCGGTTCGAGAAAGATCTGGTGCTGTGACTTGTCGCGGAAGCGATGGATCTTGTCTTCGATCGACGGGCAGTAGCGCGGGCCCGTTCCTTCGATCTGCCCAGAATACATTGACGAGCGGTGAAGGTTCTCGGCGATCAGCCGATGTGTCGCCGGCGTCGTCGTGGTGATATGGCACGAGACCTGTCGCGTCGCGATCCGGTCGGTAAGCAGGGAGAAGGGCACCGGATCGCTGTCGCCAGGCTGCTCTTCCAACCGATCCCAGTCGATTGTCGTGCCGAGCAGCCGTGCCGGCGTTCCGGTCTTGAGCCGGCCGCGCCTGAGCCCGAGCTCCGCAATCTGCGCGGCCAGCGCCAGCGATGGCCGATCGCCCGCGCGGCCAGCCGGGATCGTCTTCTCGCCGATATGGATCAGCCCGTTGAGGAACGTGCCGGTCGTCAGCACTAGCGCGCTGCAAGTGAAGACCCGCCCGTCCTCGCTTTCAACACCTGTCACCCGGCGGCCCTCCAGCCGTAGCGCGCCGGCTGCGCCTTCGATGACGGTGAGATTGCTCTGGCCGCGGATCGCCGCTTGCATCGCTTCGCGATAGAGCTTGCGGTCCGCTTGGGCCCGCGGGCCACGTACCGCTGGCCCCTTGGATCTGTTCAGCATCCGGAACTGGATCCCGGCGGCATCTGCCACGCGGCCCATGAGCCCGTCCAGCGCATCGACCTCGCGCACCAGGTGGCCTTTGCCCAGTCCACCGATGGCGGGGTTGCAGGACATCTCACCGACCGTCTCGAAACGGTGTGTCAGCAGCGCCGTACGGGCGCCGGTTCGCGCGGCGGCGGCGGCCGCTTCGGTACCGGCATGGCCACCGCCAATCACGATCACATCGAAAAACATTTTCATGGCCGCTCTCTAGACCAGGCAGGCGGCGCGGTCAAAACTGCCGGCAAGGTTTCACGTGAAACAGGTTAACGCTATTTACCGATGCAGAATGCTGCAAATATTTCGCCGAGGACATCCTCGACATTGAGCTTTCCCGTGAGCCTCCCCAGCGCATCGGCACCGGCTCGCAGTTCTTCTGCAAGTAGTTCCGGAGCCGAATCGTCCACCGCCAGGGCGGCGCGCAGATGTGTGAGGAGCAATGTCAGGCATTCGCGCTGTCGCGCTCGCACCACAACTCCGGGCTGGGCACTACCAAAAATCGCTTTCAGCCTGGCCGTAAGTCCGTCCATGAAGTTGCCCAGGCCCTCGCCGCTTTTGAGCGACACCCGGTAGTGCCATTTGTTTCGGTGGAGTCCCGATTGAGAATTCGGGAGGTCCGCCTTGTTCTCAACCCATAACGTATGCGAATCGATCTCGCGTCCTGGCCGGCCACGGGCATCCGGCGCTGTCAGCCAGATCACCAGATCTGCCACTTCTAGCTCGCGCCGCGTCCGGCTCATGCCGATCTGCTCGATCTCATCCGTACTCTCGGTACGCAGCCCGGCCGTGTCCGTGAAGATCACCGGCAGGCCCCCGACGTCCATGCTCACCTCGATCACGTCGCGGGTCGTCCCCGGAATGCTGCTGACGATCGCCGCATCCCGCCGAGCGAGATAATTGAGAAGGCTGGACTTGCCCGCATTGGGTGGGCCCGCAATCACCACCTTGATACCGTCACGGATCGTCTCGGCTATCCGCGCACCCGCCAGCGCCGCCTCGACCTCGCTACAAAGTTCTGCAAGCCGTCCGGCAATCTCGGCCCGCGCAGCGTCGGCGACACCCGCCTCGTCGATGAAGTCAACCGTCGCCTCCACCCTTGCCCGCAGTCGCAGCAGGTCCCTGCTCCATTGCTCGGCAAGTGTTCGCAGACCGCCGGAAGAAACCCGTAACGCTTGCCGCCGCTGTGCCTCCGTCTTCGCGGCCACCAGATCGGCAAGCCCTTCCACTTCGGTGAGATCCAGACGGCCGTTGCGAAATGCCCGTAATGCAAACTCGCCAGGTTCCGCCATACGGCAGCCCGGACAGCTCGACAGGCTCCTCAGCACCGCATCCACGACCGCCCGGCTGCCATGCACCTGGAACTCGGCGCAGTCCTCGCCCGTAAAACTTCCGGGGCGTGGAAACCACAATACCAGGCCACTGTCGATATCCTCCCCATCCTCCGGACGGCGAAGCGTCCGCAACACCGCCCGCCGCGGCTCCGGCAGGCCTCCGCACAGCGCTTCAACCACCACGCCCGCAGCCGGTCCGCTTACGCGGATTACCGCAACACCGGCAGTTCCGGCGCCGGACGACAAGGCATATACTGTATCAGGATCCTTCATTTCGGATTCGAATCGATACCATCGGGGAACCTCCCGCATGCCACCCAATGCCCTTGCCCGAGAAACCAGCCCCTATCTTCTGCAACACAAGGACAATCCCGTCGACTGGCACCCCTGGTCGGAAGCCGTCTTTGCCCGCGCCCGCACCCAGGACAAGCCAGTCCTGCTCTCGGTCGGCTACGCCGCCTGCCACTGGTGCCACGTGATGGCCCATGAGTCCTTCGAGAGCCCGGCCATTGCGGCTCTCATGAACGCACATTTCATCAATGTCAAAGTCGATCGCGAGGAGCGTCCTGACGTCGACAAGATCTACATGGACGCCCTCCATGCCCTTGGCGAGCCGGGCGGCTGGCCATTGACCATGTTTCTGGCACCCGACGGCTCGCCCTTCTGGGGCGGCACATACTTCCCACCCGAATCCCGCTATGGCCGTCCGGGTTTTCCCCATGTCCTCCGCGAGATCGCCCGCATCTGGCGCGAGGAACGTCACAAGGTGCTGAACAACACCGCCGCGATCCGCAACGCCCTTACCCGTCTGCCCGGCGAGCCCCCAGCTACCATCAATACCGATATCCTCACCGAGGCATCGCTCCTCCTCGCCCGCAACGTCGATCCCGTTCACGGCGGACTCCGCGGCGCACCAAAGTTTCCCCAGTCGCCTGTCTTCGCCTTCCTCTGGGAGGTCTACCTCCGTGCCCGTCTCCCCGAGCTGCGCAATGCCGTTCTTGTCACCCTCCGCAACATGGCCGAGGGCGGCATCTACGATCATCTCGGCGGCGGCCTCTGCCGCTACAGTGTCGACGGACACTGGCTTGTCCCTCACTTCGAGAAAATGCTCTACGACAATGCCCAGTTCATTTCGCTCCTCACCCGCGCCTGGGCGCAAACCCGCGATGCCCTATTCGAGGTCAGGATCGACGAAACCGCCGCCTTCATGCTCGACCAAATGACTACTGCTGATGGTGCTTTCGCTTCATCCTACGATGCCGATTCCGAGGGCGAAGAGGGCAAGTATTACGTCTGGACCAAGACCGAAATCGACCGGCTGCTCGGCGGCGACGCACCACTCTTTAATGAAATCTACGGTGTCACCGCCGGTGGCAACTGGGAGGGTCACAACATTCTCAACCGCTTGACCACAGCACCCTCCCCCGATGACCGCAATCAGCCCCTGCTCGCCCGCTGCCGCGCCACCCTCCTTGCCGCCAGGCTCAACCGCTCACCCCCGGCTCTTGATGACAAGGTCCTCACCGACTGGAATGGCCTCGCCATCACCGCCCTCGCTGAAGCGGCATTGGTCCTCAACCGCCCCCACTATCTCGCGGCAGCCGCGCATGCCTTCGATCGCATCCTTTCGCTCCTCGCCCCCCACGGAAAGCTCCACCATGCCTATCGCGCCGGTCAGCTTCGCGGCGAGGCCACCGCCGACGACTATGCCAACCTGATCTCCGCCGCGCTTGCCCTCTACGCCGCAACCGCCAACGCCGAATACCTCCACCATGCTGCCGCCCTGACCGACAGTCTCTTTGCTTCCCACTGGGATACCACGCGCCCTGGCTTCTACCTCGCCTCCGCGGCGACAACCGATCTCTTCATCCGGCCCCGATATGGCCACGACGATGCTACCCCCAACGCCAACGCGACGATGATCTACAATCTCGCCGCCCTCGCTCATCTTACCGGCACCAGCGCCCATCGTTCCAGAGCCGAATCAATTCTCGAAACCCATGCTGCCGCCGCACTTGCCAACCCCTTCGCCTATCCAGGCATACTTCGCTCTGCCATAGCACTTCTCGATCCCGTCCAAGCGATCTCCGCCGCCCCGCAGCCGTCGCCGGAACACTTGCATCTGCTTCAGATCTTTGCTGCCAGCTACGGCCCCTCTGCCGTCATGGGTCACGTCGCTGCCGCACAGGACCTGCCCCCCGGCCACCCCGCCCACGCCAAGGCCGCCACAGCCGGCCCCCGGCTCTACATCTGCCGTGGCAATACTTGCGCCGCCCCGGCGTCTTCAGCCGCAGACATTACCCAGGCGATTGATCTCCTCGGCCTTGCCCGCTCCTAGGCATTCATCGAGTCGAAGAACTCCGCATTGCTCTTCGTCTGCCGGAACTTGTCGAGCAGGAACTCGATGGCGTCAACCGTACCCATCGGATTGAGGATGCGTCGCAGTACATATGTCTTCTTGAGCTGGTCTGGCGGCACCAGCAGTTCCTCCTTGCGGGTCCCCGACCGCAGGATATCGATCGCCGGAAAGACCCGCTTATCCGCAACTTTCCGGTCAAGTACGATTTCCGAGTTGCCGGTTCCCTTGAATTCCTCGAAGATCACCTCGTCCATGCGGCTGCCCGTGTCGATCAGTGCCGTTGCAATGATCGTCAATGAACCACCCTCCTCGATATTGCGCGCTGCACCGAAGAACCGCTTCGGCCGCTGCAGGGCATTGGCGTCCACACCGCCCGTCAGCACCTTGCCGGACGACGGCACCACCGTATTGTAGGCTCTTCCCAGGCGTGTGATCGAATCGAGCAGGATGACCACGTCCCGGCGATGCTCAACAAGGCGCTTGGCCTTTTCGATCACCATCTCAGCCACCTGCACGTGCCGCGTCGCCGGCTCGTCGAAGGTCGATGAGATCACTTCGCCCTTGACCGACCGCTGCATGTCGGTGACCTCTTCCGGCCGCTCATCGATCAGCAGCACGATCAGGTAGCACTCCGGATGGTTGCTGGTAATCGAATGGGCAATATTTTGCAGCAACACCGTCTTGCCCGTGCGCGGTGGCGCAACGATCAGCCCGCGCTGGCCCTTGCCCAGCGGTGCCACCAGATTGATCACCCGTGCGGAGAGATCCTTCTTCGTCGGATCATGAACTTCCATCTCGAGGCGCTCATCGGGATACAGCGGTGTCAGATTGTCGAAATGGATCTTGTGCCGCCCGGCTTCCGGGTCCTCGAAATTGATAGTGTTGACCTTGAGCAGCGCGAAGTAGCGCTCGCCGTCCTTCGGGCTGCGGATCTGCCCTTCAACCGTGTCTCCGGTCCGCAGGTTGAACCGGCGAATTTGGCTGGGACTTACATAGATGTCGTCCGGCCCTGCCAGGTAGTTCGCGTCGGGCGATCTCAGGAATCCAAAACCGTCCTGCAGCACCTCGACCACGCCCTCGCCGATGATCTCCACCTCGCGGGCAGCCAGGCTCTTGAGGATGGCGAACATCAGTTCTTGCTTGCGCATTGAGCTGCCATTTTCGATCTGTAATTCCTCGGCAATGCTCAACAGTTCGGCCGGCGCCTTTTCCTTGAGGTCGTGAAGTTTGATTTCTTTGAGTTCGAGAATGCTCATCTGACTGTCTTGATGTGGACTTACCGTCGCTGCATGCCCGGCCGTCCAGAACTTGAAGAGGAGAGCGCCAGTCCATCTTGGGTATCTGGCGAATGGAGGGAAGGACCGGTACGAGCCGGCCGCCCGACTATTTAGCTCTTTCGGCCGCCCGATACAAGGACCCTTGCTAAGATATCCGACCCACGCTCGGCTAAGAAAACGGCTTGACCACCACGCTGACCACTATGATCACCATGAGGCCCGTCGGCACCTCGTTGATCATCCTGAAAAATCGCTCGCTTCCCGGCCGCTCGTCAACGGCAAAAGCCCGGACATACCGGCCGAGAAGTTCGTGGAATGCCGACATTGCCACCACGCTCAGTAGTTTCACCACCAGCCATACTTGCCACCCGCCGACCATCCAGATCAGAATCAGGCCCGCACCCCACGCCACGATCATTGCTGGGCGCATGATGATCCTGTACAGGCGCTGTTCCATCACTTTGAACGTGTCCGAGCTCTCACTCCCCACCGCAGCACGCACGTGATACACAAACAGGCGCGGCAGATAGAACAGTCCCGCCATCCAGGCGATCACCGCCATCACGTGAACCGCCTTCACCCACAGATAGAAGTCAGCCATCCGCCCGTCTGACCATTGTCACCACCTCAGCCAGCCTTTCCGGATCCGTCTCCTGTCGAACCCCGTGTCCCAGGTTGAAGATGTGCCGCGCCGCCGGCAGCCGCTCAACGATTTGCGTCACGCTCCGCTCCAGGGCTGACCCACCACCAGCCAGCACCACCGGGTCCAGATTTCCCTGAACTGCTACGCGGTCACAGAAATTGTCTCGTGCCCAATCGACCGGTACCCCGGACTCGATCCCCACTCCCTCCGGCCTGACCCGCTCGACCACGCCCGCATGCCCTGCCCCTGCGCCGCGTGCAAACACGATCACCGGCACGCCTGGGCACCTCTTGCGGAACTCGCTTACCAGTGCCGCCACCGGCATCTGCACCCACTCTTCCTGCATATCCCAGGGCAGGTCTCCGGCCCATGAATCAAAAACCTGAACCACTTCCGCCCCCGCACGCACCTGCGCCACCAGATAGTCGACCGACTCTTCGACCAGCCGTCCGATCAACGTCTCGAACCATTTGGGTCGCTCCGCCGCCGCCCGCCGTGCCAGCAGACGATCCTCCGACGATCCACCTTCGATCATGTAACTTGCAACCGTCCATGGCGCCCCGCAGAACCCGATTAGCGCGACGCCCGCACCCAGTTCCTTCTTCACGCGCTGCAATGTCTCGCATACCGCGGACACCTGCCAGCTCCCGCCACTCTCCCGAAGCTGCGACACGGCCCGTTCATCCGCCACCCGTCCGACCACAGGCCCTTCACCGGCCGCGAAATCGACGTCGACTCCCATTGCATGCGGCAGGACCAGAATATCGGCAAACACGATCGCCGCATCGAGATCATACCGCCGCAAGGGTTGCAGGGTAACTTCGCCGGCGGCATCAGGGTCGTAGCACAGATCCAGAAAGCCCCCCTTCTTGTCCCTGATCGCCCGGTACTCCGGCAAGTAGCGGCCCGCCTGTCGCATGAACCATACGGGGCGCCGGCTTGGTTTTTCCCCCTTCAGAACCGCGAGCAAGGGCTTCATGAGTGGCCAATCAAATAAGGAGTTAAAAGAGTCTGACTCTTATGTTTCAAGCCGGACAGCGGGTACAACTGAGATTCTCTTAGCTAATACCTGCATCCGCAAACAAGGAAAACCGGGTACAAAGCCGAAGAATCAATTCACGACAAATTTGCGAAGAGTTTTACTGATTTAGCGGTCTTCCCACCGCTCTTTCCACAGCCCGTCACAGCTTTTCCAGATCACGCTCCCTATCCACACAATCCACAAGCTTCTGCATCCGCTTCAATTGCTGTAGATAACCCCCACCCCAAGTTCTTAACAAACCCTTAAGCCCTGCAATCGCCCGCCACCTTATCCACACTTCCGCCGAGCACCACTGGAAAACCCTTGCCACGCTTCTTCCATATGCACCTCATTTCCGATGCGACAGGTGAAACACTGAATACCGTCGCACGTGCCGCCTCGGCCCATTATGCCCAGTACCAGCCGATCGAGCACATCTACGCGCTGGTCCGGACCCCCAAGCAACTTCAGCGTGTCATCACCGAAATCGAGCGCCAGCCAGGCGTAGTCCTCTTCACCATCGTCGACACATCTTTGCGCAAGCTGCTCGAACAGAAATGCGAGGAACTGGGCGTGCCCTGCATTTCTATTCTCGATCCCGTGATCGCGAGCCTGGCGACTTATCTCAATGCCGAATCACGGCCGCAGGTCGGGCGCCAGCATGCGCTTAACTCAGAATACTTCCGTCGGATTGACGCTCTCAATTTCACCATGGCGCATGACGATGGCCAGCACATTGAGGGTATCGACAAGGCAGAGGTTGTCCTTGTCGGTATCAGCCGCACATCGAAAACGCCGACCAGCATCTATCTCGCCAATCGCGGCATCAAGACTGCGAATGTGCCACTTGTTCCGGGAGTTGAGCCGCCAGCCGAACTGCATTCCGCCCGCAATCCCCTGATCGTCGGCCTGATTGCCACGCCCGAACGCATCGCACAGATCCGCCGCCACCGCTTGCTGATGCTCAATGAAAGCCGCGAGACTGTCTATGTTGATCAGCAGGCGATTACGGCCGAACTGATGGCGATGCGCAAACTGTGCCAGCAGCACAGCTGGCCGACGATTGATGTCACAAGGCGATCTATTGAAGAAACTGCGGCGGCAATCATCAACCTGCTCAACGAGCGCAACATGGATCACCACGGGATGGATTCATGACCGTGAAGCTGGCATCGACAAGCACGATCAGACGCCATCTGCTGCTCCAGGCAGGTGTGGACGTCACAGCCGAACCGCCGCGTCTGGACGAAGTTCTTGCCAAGGCGCAATTCGCCGATCTCGGACCCGACGAGCTGGCTCTCGAACTGGCAATGAAGAAGGCCGTCTCCCTAAGTGGTCCCGCGGATTCGACGATTGTCATCGGTGCCGACCAGGTCCTGGAGCAAGACGGCCGGCGCTTCGACAAACCTTCGACACTCTCCGAAGCCCGCGCCCAGCTCATCGCTTTGCGAGGCAGGACGCATCGCCTGGTCTCGGCCGTCTGCTGCGTAAGGCAGAACCGCAAGGTCTGGTCACATGTGGCATCTGCACAGCTGGACATGCGGGCCTTTTCGGATGCCTTTCTCGATGACTACCTGCAGCACATGGGCAGTGAAGCGATGCAGTCGGTGGGTGCCTACAAGCTCGAGTCCCGGGGCGCCCAGATGTTTGCCGCGATTCGTGGGGATTACTTCACCATACTGGGACTGCCGCTATTGCCGCTCCTCGCTTTCCTGCGTGAGTCTGGAGAGCTTATGACATGAAGTTACCCAAGGCCTGTGTGATCGGCTGGCCCATCGGGCATTCGCGCTCGCCGCTGATCCATCGCTACTGGTTGCAGCGTTATTCCATTGCCGGCAGCTACGAGAAACTGGAAATCGCCCCGGAGCGGTTGCGTGATTTTCTCACCGGGCTTCCGCGCAGCGATTTCGTGGGCTGCAACGTGACGATCCCGCATAAGGAGGCAGCATTCGGAATCGTTCGCGTGTCCGACGAACTCACCCGCCGGCTCGGTGTCGTCAACACAATCTATGTCCGTGACAATACGGTATTCGGAGCGAGTACCGATGGCAGCGGTTTCTTGGAAAGCCTGCTGCACAGCTGTCCCGGATTTTCACCTGAGGGGAAACATTTCACGATCCTTGGCGCTGGCGGCGCGGCGCGCGCCATCACCGGAACGCTCGTGATGAACGGCGCCGCGGCAATCCGGGTTTTCAACCGCACTCCGGAGAAGGCCCAGAACCTGGCACGGGATTTCGGCCCGAAAGTCATTTCCATGGAATGGTCGCGGCGCGCCGATGTGATTGCGGAAACCGATGCACTCGTCAACACCTCAGCACTCGGAATGGCGGGCCAGCTTCCTCTGGAGATCAGTCTGACCCGGCTGCCGCCAGCAGCGATCGTCGCCGACATCGTCTATGTTCCCCTCGAGACCAGCCTGATCAAGGCCGCCAAGGAACGGGGCAACCGGACCGTGCCGGGGCTCGGCATGCTCCTCTATCAGGCCGTTCCGGGATTTGAACTGTGGTTTGGCAGGCGCCCCGAAGTGACGCGGGAACTCTATGATCTTGTTGCTGCCGATATCGAAGGCGCCGGATGATCGTCGTTGGTCTTACCGGCTCGATTGCGATGGGCAAGAGCGAAACGGCGCGCATGTTCAGGGCGGAGAATGTCCCGGTTTTCGATGCGGATGAGTATGTGACACAACTCTACCGCCAAGGCGGCGCGGCGGTGGAACCGGTCGGCCGGCAGTTCCCGGAAGCGATAATCGACGGCGCTGTCGACCGCGCCATCCTGAGCCGCATTCTGGCGGCAGATCCGCAACTCTTCGCCCGCCTTGAGGCCATCGTTCATCCGCTGGTGAAATCCGGCGAGGAGAAGTTTCTGGCCGATTGCCGGGCCAGAAATGAGCCGCTCGTTGTACTCGACATCCCGCTTTTGTTCGAGACTGGCCGCGAATCTGATGTTGACATTGTCGTGGTGGTGACAGCCCCCGCCGACATCCAGAGGCAAAGGGCTCTGGCGCGCACCGGCATGACGGAGGAGAAACTGGGGGCAATCCTTGCACGGCAGATGCCGGATTCGGAAAAGCGCCGGCGTGCCGATATGATCATTGACACATCGCAGGGTCTCGAGGCCGCACGGCGCGATGTTAAGGCAATCATCAGGAAGCTGAGATCTGCGGAGGACAACACCCGTGCGTGAAATCGTGCTCGACACAGAGACCACCGGTCTTGAGCCTGCCGAAGGCCACCGGATCGTTGAGATCGGCGCAGTGGAACTCGTCAACCACATTCCAAGCGGCAGGACGTTCCACACCCACATCAACCCGGAACGCGACGTGCCTCCCGAAGCTGCCGCCGTGCATGGTCTGACCACGGCTTTCCTGCGCGACAAGCCCGTCTTCTCCGCCGTGGTCTCGGATTTCGTCGCATTCATCGAGGGTGCACCTCTGATCATCCACAACGCGGCCTTCGACACGAAGTTCATCAATGCCGAGCTGTCTTATGCAAAGATGCCACCGCTGCCGCCCGAGAAGATCGTCGATACTTTGCAGATCGCGCGCCAGAAGCACCCGATGGGACCCAACAGTCTGGACGCGTTGTGCAAGCGCTATGGCATCGATAACTCGAAGCGGGAGAAGCACGGCGCGCTTCTTGACGCGACCCTGCTGGCCGAAGTCTATCTCGAGTTGATCGGCGGCCGCCAGGCGGCGCTGGGATTGTCGGAGCGCCGGACCGAGATCAAGGTCGCTGCTTCGACCGGCGTTGTGAAATCACGGCCGCAGCGTCTGGCGGCGCGATTGACGGACGCTGAGCGCGAGGCCCACGCCGCCCTGGTTGCCGAACTCGGCGCGGAAGCGCTCTGGCTCAAAGTTGAACGCTGACTCAGGCTGTTGCCGTCGATTGGGCCGCCATGCGCTTCTGGTACATCGAGGCAAAGTCAATCGGGTCAAGCATGAGAGGCGGAAAGCCGCCATTCCGTGATGCATCGGCTAGAATCTGCCGGGCAAACGGAAACAGCATACGCGGGCACTCGATCAGGACGGCCGGATGCAGCATGGCCTGCGGAAAGTTCTCCATCCGGAAGACGCCGGCATACTTGATCTCGGCCGCGAAGATGACCTTGCCTTCCGAAGTTGCCTTCGCATCGAGCATCAACTCAACCTCATAGTCAGTCGGCGCCAGATTGCGCGCGTTGACATTGACAGCGACATTTATGTCCGGTTGGCCCTTTTGCGGTGCGAGCGATTGCGGCGCATTGGGGTTTTCGAAACTGAGATCCTTGAGATACTGGCCGAGGATCCGCATGGCCGGCACCGCCCCTGGCGCAGGCGGCGGCATATCCGGCGTGGGCATTGCCGCAGGTTCAGCTCTGGCCTTGGAGCCGCCATTCGTACTCTTGCTCTCGGCCTTCTTGGCGGCGGTCTTGGTTGCTTTAGCCATCGGATTGTGTCCTCTTTTGCCTGGCGCGGGGCGCCGCAGCGTTTGTGCTGCCTTACATGATGCCGGGTTAAGCCGCAACTGCCACTAGCGCAACGTGTGATGCGGACCAGGCTTATCCCCCTGAGGTGGGCCCTCGTCGATCTCCTGCGCCTCGCCCTCGATCACAATGACGCGCCGGTGATGATTATGCCGCGTCTCGAAGCCACCGGCACCACCGCTTTTGCTTAGGAGGAGCCTGATCAGCCAGCTTTGGATCGCCGGCACCAGCAGCAACAGCCCCAGGGCATCGCCAATCAGACCTGGAAGGATAAGCAACAGTCCGGCAATTGTCCCGACAACCCCCTTGGAAATCGCTTCCTCCGCCGATCCGGTACCGCGAAGTTCTGCTTGCAGGCTCGCCAGTGACTTCAGCCCGAAATGGCGTACGATCATCCCCCCGGCCAGACCTGTCATGATTACGACGGCAAACACTGGCATTGCGCCAAACCGGCTGCCAGCGGCGATCAGCAGGAAGAGCTCAATCAGCCCGCCGCCGAGGATGAGGCCAAGAATGCGTCCGAGCACGGCAATTCTCCGGGGTGGCGGGTAGCCGAATACCCTTGATCTTTCAGTCCATAAGCCTCACGACTATATAGGAGTTCCAGCGCAGGCATCAAATTGCCGGATTCCCTGCGTCAAGTGCCGTACAGGACCCAGAGATGAACCATGTTTTCGACCCGCTGAACCTGTTGATCCTCGCCATCGCGGTGGTGATCCTCTTCAAATTGCGCTCTGTTCTTGGCCGCCGCACCGGCCATGAGCGCCCGCCGGTCGACTTCGGATTGCCAAAGCGGGCAGAGAACGGCAGTGGCCGCGAAATGGCACCCCCCATCGGGCGGGAACCGGCGGCCAGCTTGCCTGAGGCCGCCGAACCTGTCTGGACCGGGTATGCCGACAGGGGAACGCCGCTGGCCGAGAATCTCGAAAGAATTGCCACGGCCGATCCCCGGTTTACGCCACGCTCCTTCCTTGAGGGCGCCAAGCTCGCCTATGAGATGATTGTCTCCGCCTTTGCCCAGGGCGACAAGCCGAGCCTGAAGAACCTGTTGTCGAAGGATGTCTATGAGGGATTTGCGGGCGCCATCGACAGCCGCGAAAAGTCTGGCGAAAGGATGCAGTCCCGCTTCGTCGGAATTGACAAGGCCGATATCGTATCCGCCGAACTCATTGGCCGCCGCGCTCTTATCACTGTCAAATTCATCAGCCAGCTGATCTCGGCCACGCTCAATCGCGCCGGTGAGGTCATTGATGGCGATCCAAAGCAAATCCGTGAGGTCACCGACGTGTGGACATTCGAGCGCGACGTGTCCTCCCGCGACCCCAATTGGCGACTGGTGGCAACCGGCGCCTGACTTGCTCCTTCTGGCGCGAGTCCTGGCCCTTGTGCTGGCGTTCGCTATGACCGGTATCTCGGCCCCCGCGCTGCCTGCCCTCGAGCCTTTGGCATTCCGGGACCTGCGCGGCTGGCAGGACGATGACCATGAAATGGCACTCGCGGCGTTCCGGCGGTCCTGCGGCGAGATAATTTCCGAAGGCCGCGCTTTCGCCCGCCCGGTAATCTATGGAGGCAACCGCGAGGACTGGCTGGTGGTCTGTCGCAGGGCCGAGGTTTCTGGTGCCGCACGGGCGTTCTTTGAACGCGAATTTCAGCCCTTTGCGGTCAGGGACCCGGCCCGGCCCGAAGGCCTCTTCACCGGCTATTACGAGCCGGAAGTTCAAGGCTCTCCGGTCAGGTCTGCCGGCTTTTCCGTGCCAGTTTACGGCAGACCTGGCGACCTTGTGGCTTTCAGCGAGGAAGAGCAACGGGCAACCGGCCTCAAATATGGCCGGCGGCTCGGCGGACAGCCCATGGCCTATTTCACCCGGAAGGAGATCGAGCAGGGAGCCCTTGCCGGGCAGGGCCTCGAAATAGCCTGGCTCAGCGATTGGGCCGATGCCTTCTTCATCCATGTCCAGGGTTCAGGCCGCATTCGCTTTGCCGATGGCGGCGGCCTGCGCCTGGCCTTTGCCGCGAAATCTGGGCGACCCTACACGAGCATCGGCCGCCTCCTCGTGGACCGCTGCATTCTCCCCGAAGAGGCATTGTCGATGCAGGCGCTGCGGCGCTGGATGGCGGCGAATCCGGGAGCCGCCCGGGAACTGATGTGGGAGAACCAGTCCTTCATTTTCTTCCGCAAAGTTGAAGACGGTAAGCCGGATCTGGGTGCGACGGGCGCCCAGGGTGTCCAGCTGACGCCGATGCGAAGCCTCGCCGTCGACCGTTCTCACTGGATTTTCGGCACCCCCGTCTGGCTCGAAACGGAAGCACCGACCGGTTCGGGCGCGCAACTGGAGCCGTTTCGCCATCTTCTCATCGCCCAGGATACCGGCACCGCCATTCGCGGCTTCGCCCGGACTGACGTCTATTGGGGATGGGGAGAACTGGCTGAACAGGCAGCCGGCCACATGCAGAGCCCGGGCCGTATGGTCGTCCTTTTGCCCCAGGCTGTCGCTTCCCGGATCGGGGCCGGGCCATGAGCCGGAGGCTTCCCGACCTCCCCGACCATGACCTGTGGGCCGAAGTGACCCGCGGTGTCCGGCCGCTGCATCCAAATCCGCTGAAGCCTCGGCCGTCGCACCTTCAGGCGAGGCCCGCGCCGAAACCGGCGGTCTCACCTGCACCGCCGCCACCGGCCCGCGCCATCCCGCCACCCCTTGCCGCATTTGATCGCCGCACTGAACAGAAACTGCAGCGTGGCAAACTCGAAATTGACGCAAGGATCGACCTTCATGGCAGCGGTCTTGAAGTGGCTCGCGTGCGCCTTCATGACTTCATCGTTCGGCAGCGCTTCTCGGGAGCAAGATTGGTCCTGGTCATCACCGGCAAGGGGGCATCGCCCTTCACTGGTCACACGCTGCACGGCCGCGAGCACTACCACGCACCGGAGCGAGAGGGGAAACTCCGCCGCCACGTGCCCGGATGGCTTGCCGAGCCTGAGTTCCGCTATCATGTTGTCGGTTTCCAGCCGGCCCACCCCCGCCACGGTGGCGGTGGTGCGCTGTATGTCCGCTTGCGCCGCAACCGCGCCGGAGAACGATGACGCCGTTCGGGCAGAGAATGCGACAGCTCCGTGCGGAGCACGGAGTCACACTGAAGGAAATGGCGGAAGCCCTTGGCGTATCGCCCGCCTACCTGTCCGCGCTTGAACACGGCAAGCGTGGCCGGCCAGGCTGGCATCTCATCCAGAGATCGCTCGCCTTCTTCAACATCATCTGGGACGATGCGGAAGAAGTTGTTCGCCTGGCCCGCATATCCCATCCCCGCATCACCATAGACACGGCAGGCCTGAATCCCAGGGCAACCGAGCTCGCCAACCGTCTTGCCGACGCCGTGGGTCGCCTTGATGACGATACCATCGATGCTATGCTGGCGCTGCTCGATCACCGCGGTACGAAAAGGAAGCGGGCGTCGAAATGATCTCAGCAGAACTTCGCAAGACGCTCGCCGCATATGCGGAGGACGTCTTCTGGCGGTCTTTGCCACCAGTCTTCCGCAGAGAAGATTTCAACCTCGATCAGCCCGTCATATCCCGCGCCTTCCGCCATGCTGCGGATGCTCGGGATATCGATGACGCCATCGCCCATCATGCCCCGATCGTTCAGCAAGTCGCGCGTCGGCACCAGCCAGTCGCAGACATGAAGCCCGCTTAGCCACCCCGCTGCTGCCGCGATCTTGCTCGCGAGCAGGGGGTCCCACCAGATATGATAGACATCGAGACAGATGCCGACATGCGGCGAATCGATCCGATGGCAAATGCCCAACGCTTCGTCGATGGTTGTGAGACACGAACGGTCCGCTGCGTACATCGGATGCAAGGGTTCCAGCGCGATTTTCATATTGAGCTCCCGCGCATGAGCGGCGAGTATGGCGGTCGCCTCCTCGACCTGTTGCCGTGCCTGCCCGAGGTTTTTCGATCCGTCCGGCAAACCGCCAACCACCATAACGAAACTTTCGGCGCCAAGCACGGCCGCATCACGCAGCGCGGTGACATTGGCCGCGACATTTTTGTCAAAACCTGCCCGTGACGCCGCCGGAATGTAGGTGCTCCGGCAGTAACCTGTCACCCGCAGGCCGGCATCGCGCATCTGTCGGGCATAGGCTGCGACATCGCCGCCTTCGATTTCCCGGCGCCATGGAGCTATGCCGCCAAATCCGGCCCGTGCCACCCGTTCGATCGTTGTCGCAATCGGCTCGCGAAAGCCCAGCGTCGCCGTGTTGATCGCACCGAGATCGCGCCGGCCGGCAAGATCGCGCATCAGCCGGCAATCCCGTAGAGAGCAAGCAGCTGTTGCATCCTTTGAACGGCGAGCGGTGGATCGCGCAGCAGCCCCGCCTGGTCGGCAAGGCGGAACGTGTCGGCGAAATAGCCGAGGGGCCGCAGGGACTGTTGCCCGCCGATCATCACGAAATGATCCTGGAAGCCATTGAGCCAGGCAAGGAACACCACCCCCGTCTTGTAGTATTGTGTTGGCGCCCGGAAAATGAGCCGCGACAACGGCACGGTGGGTGCAAGGACTTGTTTGAATTCATTCATTCTGCCGGCGGCAAGCTTCTCAAGAGCCAGGGCTGCAGCCGGCGCAATCGGATCGAAGATGCCGAGCAATGCGTGCGAGAATCCCTGCTCATCGCCGGCAATCAGCTCCGGATAATTGAAGTCATCGCCGGTGTACATCTTGACCGATGGCGGCAGCCGGCCCCGCATCGTCATTTCCTTGCCGGCGTCCAGCAGCGAGATCTTGATGCCGTCGATCCTGTTGACATTGGCTTCGATGATAGCGAGCACCGTCTCCACGGCTGTTTCGAATCGATCACCTCCCCAATAGCCCTTGAGCGCCGGATCGAACATGTCGCCCAGCCAATGCAGGATGACGGGATGATCAGCCTCGGCAAGGACCCGGCTGTAGACGGTCTGATAGTCCATGGGCGACACCGCCACCCGGGCGAGCGCCCGGCTGGCCATGAGGATGATGCGTCCGCCAAGCTTCTGGACGGCATGGAGTTGTTCGAGATAGGCGCGGATCACCTCATCCAGCGTGCGCGCCGCGCCCGGTGGAAGCTGCTCCGTCCCGCAACCGGAATAGATCAGCCCCTTGCGCTCCCCGGCGGCCGCGAGCGACTGGCGGATCAGCTCCAGGGCATTGGGCCAGTCCAGCCCCATGCCGCGCTGCGCCGTATCCATCGCCTCGGCAATGGCGAAACCCTGATCCAGCAGATGCTGCCGGAAGGCAAGGGTCCGGTCCCAGTCAATCGATGGCCCAAGGCTGGGCTCTGCCGCGCTTCGGGCGTCAGCAACGACATGCGCCGCTGCAATGGCAACGCGATTGAATTCTCTCGGTCCATAGCGGACTGGAAGCGGCGTCCCCTTCAGGCTGTAAGCCTCGAGCCTCCCCTGTGCTGTCGGAAGCTGGATCATGATTAATATCTGACCGTGAGTAGGCCGCCATCGGCGGCGATTGCCTGCCCGACTGTGTAGGGAAGGCCGCCCGTGGCCATCGTAACCGCAACCCTGGCAACGTCCTCCGGCTTTCCCCACCGGTTCATGGCTGTGAGCCCGCCGGCGATCAAAGCGTCATAGTGGGCCTTGGAAGGAGCCGTCATCTCGGTTTCGATAAAGCCCGGCTGGATCTCATAGACGCCGATGTCATCATTGGCGAGCCGCGCAGCAAACAGCTTTGACACCATCGAGACGCCGGCCTTGGAAATGCAGTATTCACCGCGGTTGATCGATACGCCGGCGGCATTGGCGGAAGAGATGGTGATGATGGAGTAGTGAGCGTGGCTTCCCCGCGCACGTCCCAGCAGCCGCCGCGCAAAGCACTGCGTCAGAAAGAACGTGCCGCGCGTGTTGATATCGAGGCAACGGTCATAGCTCTCGGGCGTGACATCGAGAAGATCGCCGCGGCTGAGCACCGAAACCCCGGCGTTATTGACAAGCGTGGTGAGAGGTCCGATAGCCGCCTCGGCCGCATCGAGCATTGCAGAATGCTGCTCGATCATGGCGATATCGCCGGCAACCACGGCTGCCCTGCGGCCGATCTTGCGGATGTCTTCGGCAATGGCCTCGAGTTCCTTGGAAACCGCGACATCGTTGACAGCCACCTCAAAGCCCGCATCGGCGAGTGCCAGGGCAATGGCGCGGCCGATGCCACGACGTGCACCGGTGACCAGAACAGCACCCTTCATGGCTGCAGCTCACAGGTTGTGAGAGTCTCAGGCGTGCACACGAGTCGCAGGATGGTCTTGACGTTGAAGGCGAGCCGCTCATCGAGCGCCTTCTTCGACATGAGATCGCGCTCGTAGACAACAGTGCCGGTATGGCGGTTGTTGAGATAGTGATAGCCGATCGAGGAGATGGTGATCTGTAGCTGCACCGGGTCGATATCCGCATGGAAAAGGCCCTGCGCAGCCCCGCGGTCGAGAATGTCGCGCATGCGTTGCACGAACTGGCGGCTCATCTCACGCATGCGCACCGAATCCTTGATATGTCTGGCCTTGTGCAGGTTCTCGCTGGTGACGAGTGTAAGGAACTCGGGATTTGCCAGATAGTATTCCCACGTGAACGTCACGAGTTTGACCAGCGCCTTCACCGGGTGCATCCGTTCGAGTTCGAGCGCGGCCTCGGCTGACCGGAAATCCGCATAGGCTTCCTCGAGTACGATGCGGAACAGATCCTCCTTGTTGCCGAAATAGTGATACATCAGCTGCTTGTTGGCGCCCGCCTTTTCGGCGATGGCATTGACGCGCGCCCCGCCCATACCCTTGTTGGCGAACTCGGCCTTCGCCGCTGCCCGGATGCGGTTGCGTGTGGCCTCCGGATCTCTGCTCCTGAGTGCATTTTTGGATGCCATGTGTGCCGCCGCTTGTTTTTCGCTTGTATCAACCAACCAGTTGGTTATAAATACGGTATCCAGGATAGCTTGGCAAGGGCCTGAAGAGCGACTCGGCATGTACGACTACGTGATCGTTGGCGGCGGTTCGGCAGGCTGCGTGCTTGCCGCCCGCCTGAGCGAGTTCAGCGACGCCAGGGTGCTGCTGTTGGAGGCGGGGCCGCGCGACACCAATCCCTACATTCACATGCCGGTGGGCTTCTTCAAGATGACCGGCGGACCGCTCACTTGGGGCTATGAAACCGCACCGCTGCGCCATGCCAACGATCGTGTGGCGGTCTATCCCCAGGCCAAAGTGCTGGGCGGCGGCAGCTCGATCAATGCAGAAATCTATACCCGGGGATGCCCGGAGGACTATGATAGCTGGGCAAGCGATTTCGGTTGCGAGGGCTGGTCCTGGCAGGACATCAGGCCCTATTTCGTAAGATCCGAAGGCAACACGCGGCTGGGCGGCAGTGAGCACGGTATAGATGGTCCTTTGAGCGTTACGGACCTTGCCAGCCCCAACCGCGTTTCCTTGGCCTATGTGCAGGGCTGCATGGACATTGGCATGCCCTTCAATCCCGATTTTAATTCCGGCAAGCAGGAAGGCGCGGGCCTCTATCAGACCACCATCCGCGACGGCCGGCGCTGCAGCGCCGCCACTGCCTATCTGAAGCCCGCGCTGAACAGGCAAAACCTCACTGTTCGTACCGGCGTGCTGGTCAGCCGCATTATCACCGAAGGAGGGCGGGCCGCGGCTATTGAGATCATCGAAGGTGGCAGGCCCGCGAGAATTGATGCCCAGAGTGAAATCATCGTGGCGGCAGGCGCGATCGGCTCGCCGAAACTGTTGATGTTGTCGGGCATTGGTCCCGCCGATCATCTGCGCAGTGTCGGCATCGCTGTTGTGCATGACTTGCCGGGAGTCGGCAAGAACTTCCACGACCACTTCTCGACCGACGTCATCTGGGTGCTGAATGGCCCCCATTCCTACGACAAGTACAAGAAGATCTCGTGGAAAGCCTGGGCCGGCCTGCAGTATGCCCTTTTCCGTTCCGGGCCCGTTGCCTCCAACATTGTTGAAGCCGGTGCCTTCTGGTGGAGCGACCGCAACGAGAGGACCCCGGATCTTCAGTTCCACTTCCTCGCCGGTGCGGGCGTCGAAGAGGGCGTGGGGACAGTGCCCGGCGGCAATGGTGCGACCTGCAATTCCTACCATGTGCGCCCGCGTTCGCGGGGAACCGTCACCTTGCGCTCGAGCAACCCCTTGGACTCGCCCATCATCGATCCGAACTCATTCGCTGAACCCTACGACCTCGACCGCCACATTGATGGGATCAAGATCACCCAGGAGGTGGGTCGCAGTCGCGCGATGCAGAAATTTGTCCGCTCTGAATATTTCCCTGGCCCGGCCTGCCGGACGCGCAAGGACTATGAGGCAGCCGCCCGTGCCAACGCCCGCTCCTCCTACCATCCCGTCGGCACCTGCAAGATGGGCAACGATGCCCTGTCCGTCGTCGATCCGGCCCTTAGGGTACATGGTATTGCCCGGTTGCGCGTCTGTGATTCCTCGATCATGCCCAGGCTGGTGTCGTCCAATACCAACGCGCCAACCATTGCCATAGCCGAAAAGGCTGCTGATCTAATCCGGGGCAACAGGTGAAACCGATGCCAAGGATCGTGACTGCCGCCGAGGCCGTAAGACATATCAGCGATGGCGCGACCGTAGCCGTCAACTCGTCGTCGGGCCTCTGCTGCCCCGATGCCACGCTCAAGGCCCTGGGAGACCGGTTCGAAGCGGAATCGCGTCCCCGCAATCTGACCATGCTTCACCCCATTGCCGCTGGCGACATGTATGGCATCAAGGGGGTGGACCACATCGCAAGGCCGGGTCTCATCGCCCGCATCATCGGCGGCTCCTATCCCTCGGGGCCATCCTCTTTTGACCCGCCTCTCATCTGGCAGATGCTGGGCCGCGATGAGGTGGCCGCCTATAATGTCCCGTCCGGCATCATGTTCGACATGCTCCGGGAGGCGGCTGCCAAGCGGCCGGGCGTGCTCACCAAGGTGGGCCTCGACACTTTCGTCGACCCGGACCGTGAAGGTTGCGCCATGAATGCCAGTGCCGCGGCGCAGCCGATCGTCCGGAAGGTGAACTTCGATGGCGAGGAATGGCTCTATTTCCGCGCCCTGGTGCCGGACGTGGCGATCATCCGGGCGACGTCATCGGACGAGCGCGGCAATCTGACTTTCGAGCAGGAAGGCGCCTATCTGGGTGCGCTTGATCTCGCAATGGCCGCTCACAACAATGGCGGCATCGTTATCGCCCAGGTGAAGCACATCGTCGAGAACGAAACCCTGAAACCCCACAACGTCTATGTTCCTGGCATCCTTGTCGACTTCATTGTCGAGTCCCCTGACCAGTGGCAGACGACCCAGACCGTCTATGATTCCGCGATCTCCGGTGAAGTCTTCAAGCCGCTTTCGTCATTCGCCCTGATGGACTGGGGCGTGGGCAAGACCATTGCTCGCCGCGTCGCCCAGGAGCTCAGAGTTGGCTGGGCAGTCAATCTTGGTTTCGGCGTTTCCGCCAATGTGCCGCGCATTTTTCTGGAGGAGGGTCTCCATGGCAAGGTGACCTGGGTGATCGAACAGGGCGCCGTTGGCGGCGTGCCGCTTCTCGATTTCCAGTTCGGTTGCTCTTCCAATGCCGAGGCGATCGTGCCGTCACCCTATCAGTTCACTTACTTCCAGGCGGCGGGATTCGACTGCTCGCTGTTGTCGTTTCTTCAGATCGATGCCGCGGGCTCGGTCAACGTCTCCAGGCTCGGGGTCAGGCCGCACGTGACGGCCGGGGCGGGCGGTTTCGTCGACATCACCGCCAGGGCCAGGAAGATCGTATTCTCGGGCTACTACAATGCCGGAGCAAAGCTGGCGATCGTGGACGGCAAGCTGCGCATCGAAAAGGAAGGCAAGGTCAAGAAGATCGTTCCTGAGGTCGAACAGGTTTCCTTCTCCGGCCGGCGCGCTATTCTCCAGGGACAGGACATCACCTACGTCACCGAACGTTGTGTCCTGAAACTTGCTCCCGAGGGAATTGTCGTAACCGAGATCGCCCCGGGCGCGGAGCTTCAGGCCAACATCTTGGACCAGGCAGACATCCCACTCATTGTCTCGCCCGCACTGAAACAAATGGACGCGCGCCTGTTCAATGCAGCGCCGATGGGATTGAAGCTCAATGGCTGATACCGGCGATCCGCGCATCAGGCTGGAAATTGATGGGGCTATTGCGGTCATCATCCTGGCGCGCCCCGAGAAACTGAACGCCCTCGATCATGACATGATTCTCGCGCTGGAACGTGCCGCCCATCATGTTGACCGGGACTCGAGATTGCAGGCCGCCATCATCACCGGCCAGGGCGACAGATCCTTCTGCGCCGGTGGCGACATCGAGGACTGGTCGCGCCATGCGCCGCGGGAATTCGGTCAAACCTGGGTGCGCGATGGCCATCGTGCGTTTGACGCTCTGGCAAGACTGCGCATTCCGCTGATTGCGGCTCTAAACGGCCATATCCTGGGCGGCGGCCTGGAATTGGCCGTATGTGCCGATTTTCGCATTGCCGAGGAACACATCAAGGTCGGCCAGCCCGAATTGGGGCTCGGCATCATCCCGGGCTGGTCGGGAACCCAGCGTGCCGTCCGCCGCTTTGGGCACCAGGTGGTGCGCCGCATGTCGATGCTTGGCGAAACCTTTGACGCTGCCGAGGCACTGAAGCGCGGGTTGGTCGATGAGGTCGTCGCGCGCGGTCAGTCTCTCACAGTGGCGCGCCACTGGGCGGAACTCATTTGCGCGCGCGGCCCTGCCGCGTTGGAGTTGGTCAAGGCGCTGATCAATGCTGCCGAGGGCGAAGAGCGGGACCGGCCGCTCGAAGCGGCGGCCGGCGCCTTTGCCGCAGCTACGGCCGATCTCAGGGAAGGCATTCAGGCATTCCGGGACAAGCGAAAACCCGTGTTTAGTGGCAAGTAAATCAACCCGCAACCAAGGGAGGTATCTATGTTGCGCAAGTTCCTGTTGACGACTGCTGCCGTGCTGGGCCTGACGGCCATGGCCCATGCCGATGAGGTCGAAGTGCTGCACTGGTGGACGTCGGGCGGCGAGGCGGCCGCCCTTGACGTCCTAAAGAAGGATCTCGAAGCCAAGGGTGTGACCTGGAAGGACATGCCCGTCGCGGGCGGTGGTGGCGAGGCTGCCATGACCGCGCTGCGTGCCCGCGTTACCGCCGGCAATCCGCCAACTGCCGTTCAGGCACTCGGCTTCGACATCACCGACTGGGCCAATCAGGGCGTTCTCGGTGATCTCAACGAAATTGCCACGAAGGAGGGCTGGGACAATGTCGTGCCTGCCGCCCTTCAGTCCTTCTCCAAGCATGACGGCAAATGGATTGCCGCTCCCGTGAATGTCCATTCGACTAACTGGGTTTGGATCAACAAGGCTGCCCTTGATGCCGCTGGCGGCAAGGCGCCCGAGACCTGGGATGAACTCATAGCTGTCCTCGACAAGATGAGGGAAAACGGCATCACCCCGCTCGCTCATGGCGGTCAGGCCTGGCAGGAGGCGACCATCTTCGATGGCGTCGTGCTGTCGCTCGGCACCGACTTCTACAAGGCCGCCATGATCGACCTCGATCCGGCGGCACTGGGTGGCGAGAAGATGGTCGAGGCCTTCAACCGCATGGCCAAGCTGCGCAGTTACGTGGACGACAACTTCTCCGGGCGCGACTGGAACCTCGCTTCCGCCATGGTGATCGAAGGCAAGGCCGGCATGCAGATGATGGGCGACTGGGCCAAGGGTGAATTCCTGAAAGCCGGTCAGAAGCCGGGTACGGACTTCGTGTGCATCCGCTTCCCCGGAACGCAGGGAGCGGTCACCTTCAACTCTGACCAGTTCATGATGTTCAAGGTCGGCGATGCCAACAAGAATGCCCAGCTGCTGATGGCGTCGGCGATCGAGAATCCCTCCTTCCAGTCCGCCTTCAACGTCGTCAAGGGGTCGGTTCCGGCCCGCACGGACGTGCCCAATGATGCATTTGACGATTGCGGCAAGAAGGGCATGGCCGACCTTGCCGAGGCCAACAGCAAGGGCACGCTCTTTGGCTCAATGGCCCACGGCCATGCTGCCCCTGCCGCGGTGAAGAACGCCCTCTATGACGTGGTGACGCGCCACTTCAATGGCGAAATGGATGCTGAAGCCGCTGCCAAGGCTCTGGCCGAGGCCGTGGCTGCCGCCCAGGGCTGACGCCTGACACCTGCGGGCGGAGCCTCGCTTTACGGGGCTCCGCCGATTTGCAAGGATGCCGCCGGTGACAGGCTCGCAATCACATACTGTGCGCCAGCGCCTCGCTGAGGCGCTGCCACGCCTGGTCCTCGCGCCGAGTTTCGCGTTGATCCTCCTGTTCGTCTATGGCTTCATCCTGTTTACCGGCGTTTTGTCCTTCACTGGCTCCAAGATCCTGCCCGATCTTTCGACCTGGGTCGGCATCGACAATTACGTGCGTTTGTTCAACCATCCCAACTGGTGGACATCGCTCAGGAACCTGGCGATATTCGCAACTCTTTACATCGTGATCTGCAGTGTCATCGGCCTTGGGCTGGCTATTTTGCTTGACCAGAAGATCAGGGGTGAGGGATTTCTGCGCCCGATTTACCTTTATCCCATGGCGCTGTCCTTTATCGTTACCGGCGTGGCCTGGAAATGGTTCCTCGATCCAGGCATTGGCCTGGAGCATGTGGTGAGATCCTGGGGCTTTGAGACCTTTTCGTTCCGCTGGATCAAGGATGGCAGGTTTGCCATCTACACCATTGTCATTGCCGCAATCTGGCAGTCCTCCGGCTTCGTCATGGCCATGTTCCTCGCAGGCCTGCGCGGCGTCGACAACGAGATCGTCAAAGCCGCTCAGATCGACGGCGCTTCCAACTGGATGCTGTACCGGCGCATTATCATCCCGCTCATGCGGCCGGTGTTCCTGTCGGCCTTTGTGGTACTCGCTCACCTTGCCATCAAGTCCTACGATCTCGTGGTGGCGATGACCGATGGCGGCCCCGGCACCGCCACCTGGACCCCAGCGCTGTTCATGTACAAGTTCACTTTCACCCGCAACGAGATGAGCATGGGCGCGTCCTCCGCCATCATCATGCTGATGATGATCGCCGCGATCATCGTGCCGTATCTCTATTCGGAACTGCGCGGGAGTCGCCGGACATGAGCGCGGCGCAACAGGATACCGCCGTGCGTACCGGCGCTTTGGCCCGCGCCTTGATCTATGCCGTGCTCGTGGTTTTTGCGGTTTACTATCTGTTGCCGCTCTATGTGATGCTGGCCAATTCCGTGAAGCCGCTCGACGAGATTCGGCAGGGCAACATGCTGGCGCTGCCACAGGTGTGGACCGCGGAACCCTGGCTCAGCGCCTGGTCCACCGCCCAGATCGGCGTTCAGCCCACCGGACTGAGGCCCTATTTCGTCAATTCGATACTGATGGTCGTCCCCGCCGTCGTCATCTCCACCCTGCTCGGCGCCCTCAACGGCTATGTGCTGACCAAGTGGCGCTTTCCGGGTGACAATGTCGTCTTTGCCCTCATGCTGCTCTCCTGTTTCATACCCTTTCAGATCGTGCTCATACCCTCGGCCAGAATCCTTGGGCTGATGGGCCTGGCCGGCACCACCACCGGCCTGGTGCTTATCCACGTCGTCTACGGACTGGGTTTCACCACGCTCTTCTTCCGCAATTATTACGAGGCCTTCCCGACCGAACTTGTCCGTGCCGCCCAGATCGACGGAGCCAGTTTCTTTCAGATCTTCCGCCGCATCATGCTGCCGAGTTCGGGCCCGATTATTGTGGTGACGGTGATCTGGCAGTTCACCAACATCTGGAACGACTTCCTCTTCGGCGCGTCCTTTTCTGACGCCGATTCCCAGCCAATGACCGTTGCCCTCAACAATCTCGTCAATTCCTCGACCGGCGTGAAGGAATACAATGTTCATTTTGCCGGTGCGGTCCTCGCCGCCCTCCCAACGCTCGTCGTCTATGTCGTCTCCGGCCGCTATTTCGTGCGTGGCCTGATGGCGGGTTCAGTCAAGGGCTAGGCCATGGCATTCCTCGAAATCGAGAATCTCGAAAAGCGTTTCGGCAACGTTGGTGTCCTGAAAGGCATCAATCTCAGCATCGACGAGGGTGGCTTTCTTGTCCTTGTCGGGCCGTCAGGCTGCGGCAAGTCGACATTGCTCAACACCATCGCCGGTCTCGAATCCGTCACCTCCGGCGAAATCAGGATCGGCGGCCGCCGCGTCAACGAGCTCCACCCCTCGGCGCGCGACATTGCCATGGTGTTCCAGTCCTATGCGCTCTATCCCAACATGACGGTTGCGGGAAACATTGGCTTCGGGATGGAAATCAGGGGAGTTCCGGCGGATGAACGCGCCCGCGCCATCAAGGACGTGGCCGACATGCTGCAGATCGGCCATCTCCTCGATCGCAAGCCGTCGCAATTGTCAGGCGGCCAGCGCCAGCGTGTGGCCATGGGCCGTGCCCTGGTCCGCAGGCCGCAGGTATTTCTCTTCGACGAACCCCTGTCCAATCTCGACGCCAAGCTGCGCGTCGACATGCGCACCGAAATCAAGCGCCTGCACCAGAACATGAAGCGCACCATCGTCTATGTGACGCATGACCAGATCGAGGCCATGACGCTCGCCACCAAGATCGCCGTGCTCAAGGACGGCGTGCTGCAGCAGGCAGGCTCGCCGGCGGAAATCTACAATCGCCCGGCAAACATGTTCGTTGCCGATTTCATGGGGTCACCGGCCATGAACCTCATTCCGGCGGAGGTGGTGAGCGAAAGCGGCAGCCTGGCGCTCGAGATGAAGGCGGAGCGCGGCCGGCCCATGCAGCTGCTTCTCGGCAAGTCGGCGGACATCGTCAGGCGCAACGGCCGCAAGTCCGTGATCTTCGGCATCCGGCCCGAGGCGATAACCGATGTCGATGGTGCCGACCGTGCCGCTACCATGCTCGCAACGGCCGATTGCCAGATCGAAGTTGTCGAACCCGCCGGAGCCGACACCTACGCCGTGATCCATTTGGGGGGTAGAGAAGCGGTGGCAAGACTGCGCGCCGATGCGCAGGTCCAGCCAGGCATGGTGGCAAGACTCGCCTTCAACCTCGACAAGGCGGTGTTTTTTGATCCCGTTAGCCAGCAACGACTGGGATGAAAACCGAATTCTTCGACTACATCGTTGTTGGTGGCGGTTCTGCCGGTTGCGCCCTGGCGGCGCGCCTGTCCGAGGATCGTGACGCTTCCGTTCTGCTCCTCGAGGCGGGCGGCAGCGACCGCCATCCTCTGTTTCATATGCCGGCCGGCTTCGCCAGGATGACCAGGGGCATCGCCTCCTGGGGTTGGTCGACGGTACCGCAGAAACACATGCAGGACAGGGTTTTCTGGTACACTCAGGCCAAGGTGATCGGCGGCGGTTCGACCATCAATGCCCAGATCTATGTGCGTGGCAATCCGCTCGACTATGACAATTGGGCCCAGGCCGGTTGCACGGGCTGGAGCTACCGTGAAATCCTGCCCTATTACAAGCGAGCCGAGGACAACGAAGTCTTCGACAACGAGTACCATGCGAAGGGCGGACCGCTTGCCGTTTCCAACCCGCGCGCCACCCTGCCGATCTGTGAGGCTTTCTTCGAGGCGGCCGCGAGACTAGGCATTCCGCGCAATCCGGATTTCGCCGGTGCGAGCCAGGATGGCGTCGGCTATTACCAGGTCACCCAGAAGAACGTTCGCCGCGCCTCCGCCGCGACCGCCTACCTGCGCCCGGCCATGGCGCGCTCGAATCTCATCGTCAGGACCACCCGTCAGGTCAACCGCATCCTGGTTGAAGGCGGACGCGCCATCGGCGTCGAGCTAGTGGCGAGCGCGGGACTTGCAACCATCCGTGCCGAACGCGAAGTCCTTGTCACAGCTGGCGCCGTTGGTTCGCCCAGGTTGTTGCTGCAGTCTGGCATTGGCCCCGCCGACCATCTCAAAAAGGTGGGTGTGAAGCCGGTCCACGATCTCCCCGGTGTCGGCGAGAACCTGCAGGACCATCTCGACATCTGCGTGATCTGTGAATGCACTGGTGATCACACCTATGACAAGTATGGCAAGCCGCACTGGGCCGCTCTCGCCGGCCTGCAATACCTCCTGACCAGATCGGGTCCCGTGGCATCGAGCCTCTTTGCCACCGGTGGTTTCTGGTATGCCGATCCCAACGCGCCTTCGCCCGATATCCAGTTTCACTTGGGCCTGGGATCGGGGATCGAGACCGGAATCGCCAAGCTCACCAATGCCGGCGTCACACTCAATTCGGCGGTGATGCGGCCCCGCTCGCGTGGCACCGTTCGCCTGCGCAGCGCCGATCCGGCCGATCACCCGCTGATCGACCCGAACTACTGGTCCGATCCCTATGACCGGGCAATGAACTTGCAGGGCTTCCGCCTCGCGCGTGAAATCATGCGTCAGGAGCCCCTGAAACCATTCGTTCTGGCTGAACGTGTTCCCGGCCCCGAAGTCGCGTCCGATGACGACATCGTTAACTATGCCTGCCGGATGGCCAAGACCGATCATCACCCGGTGGGTGCCTGCGCCATGGGTACCGGCAAGCTGGCGGTGGTATCGCCGGAGCTTAAGGTTCATGGGCTCGAGGGTTTGCGCGTCTGCGACAGCTCGATCATGCCGTATGTCATCTCGTCCAATACCAATGCGGCCGCTATCATGATTGCCGAAAAGGCTTCCGACATGATCCGCGGGCTCCAGCCCCTGTCGCCGGCCGAGCTTCCCCGCTGAGGGAATCTTAGGGTTTTCCCGCTATCAGGCGGTTTCGCACACAAGAGGACTGCCGATGTATATCTACAGTGAAAACCGCCCTTGGGGTTCCTTCCACGTGCTCGACGAGCGCCCGGGCTTCAAGGTGAAGCGGATCGTCGTCAATCCCGGCGGCCGGCTTTCGCTCCAGAGTCACAAGCATCGCGGCGAGCACTGGACCGTAGTCAATGGCACGGCCACGATCACTGTCGGCGACACGGTGGTCGACAAGACCCGTTCGCAGTCCGTTGACATTCCGCTCGGCGAGAAGCACCGGCTGGAAAACCACGGCACAGATGTGGTTGAAATCATCGAAGTGCAGTTCGGCGACTATCTCGGCGAAGACGACATCATCCGCTACGACGACGTGTACAACCGCACATGACCGGGCGCATCGGCATCGATCTCGGCGGAACCAAGATTGATGCCATGGTGTTGTCGGACGAAGCTGAGCCTCTCTTTGCCAAGCGCATCGCAACGCCGGGAAGCTACGATGCCATCGTTGCGGCAATTGCCGAACTCGCGAACGAGGCAGCGGGCCACGCCGGTCCAGAAGCCCGCATTGGAATTGGCTCGCCGGGCTCCCAATCGCCAAGGACAGGTCTGTGGCGCAACGCCAACATCACTGCCTGCAATGGCCGTCCCTTTGCTCAGGATCTGGCCGCTGCTGTTTCACCCCTGCCTATGCGCATCGAGAACGATGCCAACTGCTTTGCTCTCTCCGAAGCAACCGATGGCGCGGGGCGCGGTCACGAGCTGGTTGCCTTCTTCACCGTCGGGACCGCGCTGGGCGGCGGCCTGGTGGTCAACGGCCGGATCCGCACGGGCCCCAATGCCGAAGCGGCCGAATTCGGCCACACGCCGCTCCCCTGGCCCAATGAATCGGAGTGGCCGCTGCTGCCCTGCTTCTGCGGCAAGCATGGCTGTGCCGAACAATACGTGTCAGGTACCGGCCTTGAACGCGACTATCACAAGTTAACGCAACGCAATATCCCTGGGCGGGACATTGTCGCCAGGGCCCGGGCCGGCGAAAACGAAGCCCAGGCCGCCCTTGATCGCCTGGCCGACCGTTTTGCCCGTGTTGTCGCAAACATTGTCAACGTCGTCGATCCCGACATCTTCGTCATCGGTGGCGGCCTCAATGTCCTTCCCGAACTGGTGGAGGGGCTGCCACCCCTTGTCACTCGCTATAGTTTCTCGGGCGCGGCGGAGGTCAAGGTGGTACGGGCCGCGCATGGTGAGATGAGCGGCGTCCGCGGCGCAGCGCGGCTCTGGGACTAGGGCTTCTCCCACCTGCCACTCTTCTCCGAGCGGAAATAGGCGTCGATGATGCGCATGTTCATGATGGCGTCCTCCACGCCCCATGCAAGCTTTTCCTTGCCACGAACCACCCGCCCGAACGATTCGGCCTGCAGCTGGTACTGGTCGCTAACCGGAAGTTCGTGCCACTTGCCCTCGTTCAGTTTCGTGCCCTGCACGAAATAGCGGTTCGGCACGTCAGGGGGTGCATTGAAGGGGATCTCGATGACAATGCGCCCCTTGGTTCCGACGATATGTGCCACCTGGTGCGGCGCGAGCTGTGTCCCGATGCTGAAAGACAGGTGCCGGCCGCCGCCAAAATCGGCCAGGCCAGCACCCACCCGGTCGGTCTTGAACCGGGGGTCGCGGTCGAAAGTGGCGATCACTCGCCTGGGATTGCTGCCATAGATGAAGCGCGACACCGTGATCGGATAGCAGCCGATGTCGAGCAGCCCGCCGCCGCCGATATCCGCCATGTTCCGCACGTTGCTTGGATCGTCGTTGAAATAGGAGAAGAAGACCTGGATCGCCTTGACCTCGCCGATCTTGCCCTTCTGCACCAGATTGCGCGCTTGAATCCACTGTGGATTGTGGCGCACCATAAAGGCCTCGGCGATGACGACGCCTTTTGGGGCTTTCCTGAGCTGCGTGGCTTCCTTGGCCGTGATGGCGATCGGTTTTTCGCACAAGACGTGCTTGCCGGCCCGCGCCGCTTCCAGGGTCAGTGGCACATGCAGATGATTGGGCAACGGATTGTAGACAGCCTCGATCTCGGGATCGGCCAGCATTTCCGCGTATGACCCATAGGCCTTGGGAATGCCTAGCTTCTTGGCCCATTTGCGCGCGGTTTTGTGATCCCGCGACGATATTGCCGCGATCTCAAGCTGCCTGCTCTTCAGCATCCCCGGAATGACCTTCGCCACGCCGATGTTTGCCGTCGAGATGATCCCCCACTTCACCGGTTTCATTGCCCGCCTCCCCATATGTCATACGATTTGTAGCTGCTGTGCCGGCTTCCGCAACCTCAAACACGCGCCTGCCGGGCTGCTTCGAAGTACCGCCGGGTGATCGCCCGGGGATGTTCGGGATTGCTCGGCTTTCCCGTGAGAGCGTACCGCAGCCACAGCCCGTCGATCATGGCGCCGATGCCCTCGGCCAGCGCCGTCGCGCGGTTCCGGTCCATGATCTTGGACAGGTCGAACACGAGATTGTCCCTGAGCCGGCGGTGGTAAAGTTTGAGAATGCGCTGCAGGCGTTGGGACTGCCGGGCATTGCCGTAGAGCGCAAGCCATGCGCTGAACACCCGCTCATCAAACTGCCTTTCGCCGAACGAGGCGTCAATGATGGCATTGACCCGTGCGCTTGGCGTCGTAGCCCCCTTCTGGCGCTGCACCGTATCGCGGCGCAATTCGTCGAGCAGCGCCCGCATGGTGGCAAAAAGCAGCTCATCCTTGTCGGTGAAATAGTGATGCACGATACCCGACGAAACGCCCGCCCGCTTGGCGATTCGGGCAACCGTCGCGCTGGCGAAACCCTGCTCGTGGATCACGTCTATCGCCGCATCCACCAGCTGCTTGCGCCTGATAGGTCCCATTCCGACTTTGGGCATCTTTCCTCCGCAAGTCAGGCTAAATCTTTCTTGGACGAGCGTCCAACAAAAAACTTGCCATCCTCGCCGCCCCGGCATTAGTCTTTATCGATTAGCCATGAGCACCCGGACTGGGATCGCTCCGGGCGCAAGACAGGGAGGATGAAGAATGCACTTGGTTACCACGAAGCTCGTCCGTGCATTGGCATTGGCATCGGGCGTCATGGCGCTTGCTTCCGCGGCTGAGGCCGCTGACCCCGAGAGCTGCAAGGCCGTACGCTTCGCGGACGTCGGCTGGACCGACATCCAGGTTACGACCGGCGTGGCGCAGGTCCTGCTTGAGGCGCTGGGCTATGAGCCTGAGGTGAAGACTTTGTCGGTGCCTGTCACCTACGCCTCCTTGAAGAACAAGGATATCGACGTCTTTCTCGGCAACTGGATGCCGAGCATGACCGCCGATATCCAGCCCTATCTCGACGACAAGTCTGTCGAACAGCTCTCCACCAATCTGGAAGGTGCCGGCTACGGCCTGGTCGTGCCGCAGTATGTGGCCGACGCGGGCGTCAAGAGCCTGAGCGATCTCGGACCCAACAAAGACAAGTTCAACGCCAAGATCTACGGTATCGAAGCCGGCAACGACGGCAATCGTATCATTTCCGATATGATCGCCAATCCGGCCAACAACCTCGAAGGCTTTGAGTTGGTCGAAAGTTCGGAAGCCGGCATGTTGACAGAAGCTGAAAGGGCGATGAAGGACAATCAGTGGATCATCTTCCTGGGATGGACACCACACCCCGTCATGGGCGAGATGAAGATCCACTATCTTGACGGCATGGGTGACTCAGGCTTTGGTGCGGCAACGGTGCTGACCAATGTTCGCGCCGGCTACACCGGCGAATGCCCCAATGCGGGCAGGCTCATCGCCAATCTCAAATTCACCCTCGAGATGGAAGGCGCCATGATGGACCCCGTGCTGAAGGACGGCGCTGATCCCAAGGAAACTGCGTTGAATTGGCTCAAGGCCAACCCGGATTCGGTGAAGCCCTGGCTCGATGGCGTAACGACATTCGACGGTGGCGATGCCGCAGCTGCAGTTGCTGCGGCTCTCGGCGGCTGATCACCGCCACGCCAGTGACCCGCTCCGGCGCTGCACTTGCGCCGGAGTGCATTTTGCCTGCAATAATCCGTCAGCGAACGGGAGCGGCGCGCCAGACAAGCTTCGCCCGGTGACGCTGAACCCTGGGGAGGGGCACCATGGATCCGGTTTCCAAGCTGATCGCGTCGTGGAAGATCCCCATCGGCAGGTGGGGCAAGGCGTTCATCGATTTCATCGTCGATTACTTCCAGTGGCTGTTCGATGCCATCAAGGTATCACTGAACTTTGTGGTCGAAGGCTCGACCTATCTGCTGTTGCAGATTCCCCCCGTCCTGTTGGCCTTGCTCCTGGCCGGCTTTGCCTATTGGCTGCAGCGATCGAAATACCTGTCCGCCGCCGTATTGATTGGTTTGCTCTTCATCATGAACCAGGGTCTCTGGAAGGAGACCATCCAGACCCTCGTGATTGTCGTGGCGGCTACGGCACTTTCGATGGCAATTGGCGTACCCATCGGCATCTGGGCGGCGCACAAGCCGAAGGTCTGGCGGGTCACCCAGCCCATCCTCGACCTCATGCAGACCATGCCGACCTTCGTTTACCTGATCCCAATCCTGATCCTCTTCGGCCTTGGCGCCGCGCCAGCGCTGATCGTGACCATTATTTTCGCTATGCCGGCCCCCGTCCGCATGACCTATCTTGGCATTACCTCGATCCCCAAGCCGATGATCGAGGCCGGCGAGAGCTTCGGCGCCACCAAACGGCAACTCCTCTGGAAGGTTGAGTTGCCCGCCGCCATGCCCTCGATCATGGCCGGTCTCACCCAGTGCATCATGCTCTCGCTGTCCATGGTGGTGTTTGCCACGCTAATCGGCGCCCCAAGCCTCGGCAACCCGGTGAACAAGGCACTTGCCAACCGCAACATCCCGCTCGGCATCGAAGCCGGGCTGGCGATCGTCGTGCTGGCCATCATCCTTGACCGCGTGCTGGCCGTGAAGGCGGGAGCGAAGAAATGACCATTGCTGTCGAGTTCAAGGACGTCGACATCATCTTCGGCAGCAATGCGAAGGAAGCGCTCGCCATGGCGCATGCCGGTGCCCATCGATCCGAGATTCTGAGCAAGACCGGCGCCGTTTTGGGGGCAACCGGTGCCAACCTGGTCGTCAATGAGGGCGAAATCTCGGTGCTCATGGGACTCTCCGGCTCGGGAAAATCGACACTGCTCCGTGCCGTCAACGGCCTCAACAAGGTGACCGGCGGCCAGGTCCTGGTGAAGGATGGTGACCGGATGGTCGATGTCGCCTCCTGTGACGAGGCCACATTGCGCCATATTCGCCAGAAGCAGGTGGCCATGGTATTCCAGCAGTTCGCTTTGCTGCCCTGGCGCACGGTCCGCGAAAACGCCGGCTTCGGTCTCGAGCTGGCCGGTGTGCCTGAGGCCGAGCGCAACCAGAAAGTCGATCGCCAGCTGCATCTGGTCGGTCTTGACCAGTGGGCCAACAAGCACGTTCACGAACTGTCCGGCGGCATGCAGCAGCGTGTCGGTCTTGCCCGGGCCTTTGCCACCGAGGCGCCGATCCTGCTAATGGATGAGCCGTTTTCCGCGCTGGATCCGCTGATCCGCACCAAGCTTCAGGACGAGCTTCTCCAGCTCCAGAAATCCATCAAGAAGACCATCCTTTTCGTCAGCCACGACCTTGAAGAGGCCCTCAAGATCGGCAGCCGGATCACCATCATGGAAGGCGGGCGTATCGTGCAGTCGGGGTCCGCTGAAGACATCGTGCTGCGGCCTGCAAACGATTACGTCCGGGATTTCATTGCCAACGTGAACCCACTCTCGGTGCTTACCGCGTGGAACGTCATGAAAAGCCTCCATGAGCTGGAACCTGCGGGAGAAAGCTGGGTCTGGCTCGATCGCCGCAAGACCACCCGCTTCAGGCTTGACCGCGACCAGAAGGTCATCGCCGCCGAGCGCGACAGGAAGAAAGCCTCCTGGGTGTCCTGCGCAGACGTCGACAAACCCGTACCGGAAGGAACGCGTGCGGTCTATTGGGCACGTCCCGGCACGACACTCAAGACCGTCATGCTCGCCATCCACAATGCCGATGTCGCTCCCGTGGCAATCTTCGATGATGAAGACCGCTTCATGGGCGCGATCGGCGTGCGCAACGTCCTGCAGGCTGTGTTGAAACGCTCAGATTGAAAACGCCAGGCCGGCGCCGAGGGCTGTGATGCCGAGATGGCGCGCGACCGTCTGGCCGATATCGGCAAAGCTCTCGCGGTGGCCGGCACTACCTGGAACACCGCCCGGCATGTAGCACATCACCGGCACCTGTTCGCGGGTGTGATCTGTTCCTTTCCAGGTCGGGTCGTTGCCATGGTCGGCGGTGAGAACCAGCAGATCGCCGCCGCGCAGATGGCCGAATACGCGGGGCAGCATGGCATCGAATTCCTCCAGCGCCCTTCCGTAGCCCACAGGATCGCGCCTGTGGCCGAAATTCGTGTCGAAGTCGACGAAATTGGTCATGATGAATCCGCCGTCGCCGAGTTCCCGCAATGCCGCCAGCGACACCTCCATCAGCGCCGGATGCCCGGTTGCCTTGATTTCGCGTCCCGTTCCCGAATGCGCAAAGATGTCACCGATCTTGCCGACGCTCACCACTTCTCGGCCCGCTTGCGTGAGCCGGTCGAGCAGGGTGGGTCTGGGCGGCTTGATGGCATAGTCCTTGCGGTTGCCGGTTCGGGTGAATTCGCCGCGCCGCGTACCGATGAAGGGCCGGGCGATGACCCGGCCGATGTTGAGTGGAAGCGTAAGCTCGCGCGCCACCGTGCAGACGTCATAGAGCCGCTTCAGACCGAACACCTCTTCATGCGCCGCGATCTGGATGACCGAATCAACGGACGTGTAGGCGATGGGCTTGCCGGTTCGAAGATGTTCTTCGCCATAGTCCTCGATTACTTCGGTGCCGGAGGCATGATGCATGGCCAGAAGACCCGGCAGTTCACATCGGCTGGTGAGCGCTTCGACAAGGCTTTCAGGAAATGCCGGGATCTCTCGCGGAAAGTATCCCCAATCGAAATCGAGTGGTACACCGGACAGCTCCCAGTGCCCGGTGATTGTATCCTTGCCGCGCGACACTTCGGTTGCATAGGCCCAATGGCCCCTCAGGGGAACAGCCGGCAACGGATTGCGCCCTGACGAAGCCTCCGCCGCCAGTCCGAGCCCGAGGCTTGCCATGTTCGGAAGCTTGAGTTCCATGTGCTCAGCGATATGCCCCAGCGTGTTGGCGCCCTGGTCATCAAAAGCCGCGGCATCTGGCGCGCCGCCGATCCCGAAGCTGTCGAGGACGAAGAGAATGCCGCGCCTCATGCGTCGTCCGGACCGATGCGTTCAATGATCACAGGGCCTGTCCGCCCTGCCTCGCCGAGGCGATAGGCCTGCACAACCATGGTAGCGGCCCGCTGATACGATGCCTCGTCCCGGGCGTGTACAAGGGCCAATGGTTGACCGCGCTCGACAGCGGCGCCCTTTCCGACGAGCTGCGTTAGGCCAACGGCATGATCGATTCGATCGCTCGCCACCCGCCGGCCGCCGCCCAGTTCAATGACTGCCAGCCCGAGTTCGCGCGTGGCAATGGCCGCAACGCTGCCGCCGTCCTTTGCCGGCACGGGCCTGCAGATCGGCGCTGCCGGAAGATGTTTGCCGGGGTTCTTGACGAGGTCTGTCGGACCTCCGAGCGCCGCGACCATGCGCTGAAATCGTTCGGCCGCATCGCCTGTCGCGAGCGTCCCCTCAAGCTTGGCAGTGGCAGCAGCCTGATCGCCGGCAAGCCCGGTCGACACGAGGAGCTCGGCTGCCAGCGCGAGCGTCACCTCATGCAGCCGCCGGTCGCGCTGTGCCCCGGTGAGGTAGTCGATGGCATTCTTCACTTCGACGGCATTGCCGGCACAGGAGGCCAGCGGCTCGTCCATATCGGTGATGAGGGCTGCCGTCCTCAGTCCTGCACCATTGGCGACGCTGACCAGGCTGTGCGCCAGCACTCTCGCTTCATCGAGGCTAGCCATGAAGGCGCCGGAACCGGTCTTCACGTCGAGCACGAGATGTTGAAGACCGGCGGCAAGCTTCTTTGACAGGATGGACGCCGTGATCAGCGGTACCGATTCGACCGTGGCGGTGACATCGCGAATGCCGTAGAGCCGTTTGTCGGCCGGTGCCAGATCCGCTGTCTGGCCGATGATGGCAGCACCGGTCTCACGTACCACCCTGCGGAACAGGTCGGCATCGGGCTGGGTGCAGTAGCCTGGAATTGCATCCAGCTTGTCGAGTGTTCCGCCGGTGTGCCCGAGGCCGCGGCCCGAGATCATCGGTACGTAGAGGCCGCAGGCGGCCAGCATGGGCGCCAGCATCAGTGAGACATTATCGCCAACGCCGCCGGAAGAATGCTTGTCCACTACCGGGCCGGGCAGTTTCCACTGCAGGGCCGTACCGGAGTCACGCATGGCGAGCGTCATGCCCACCGCCTCTTCAGCGCTCATGCCCCGGAAGAACACCGCCATGGCGAAGGCCGCCACCTGGCCTTCGGAGATGCTGCCGTCGGTGAGTCCGGCAATGAACATGCGCACCTCGTCGCGGCTGAGAGCCTGCCCGTCGCGTTTACGCCGGATGATCTCCTGCGGCAGCATGTCAGCCGTCCATGAAGTAACGGATGAGAAGCCGGCGCATGGCGTCTGCGGCCCTGGCCCCTTCCCGCTTCGTTTCCTCATGGCTCGGCGAGGCGCCTTCGATGCCGGCGGCGAGATTGGTGATCACCGACAACGCTGCCACCTTGAGACCGAAGCGCCGGGCGAGGATCGTCTCCGGGACCGTCGACATGCCAACCGCATTGCCGCCGATGATCTGGAACATGCGGATTTCGGCGGGCGTCTCGAAAGATGGGCCCGAGTACCAGCAATAGACACCTTGGTGGAGGTTGATGCGTTCCTTGGCGGCTGCCGCCAGCAGTCTCGCACGCAGCGCCGGGTCGTAGGCATCTGTCATGGGCACGAAGTTGTCATCGCCGTGCTGGCCGATCAGGGGGTTCATGCCGGAGTAGTTGATATGGTCGGTTATCATCATCAAAGCACCCGGCCGCATCTCGGGATTGAGGGAGCCCGCTGCGTTGGTGAGGATGACGGTCTCGATGCCTGTGTTTGCCAGTGTCTCGATCACCGGCCGCATCACCGCAGCGTTACCGCTTTCATATGGGTGCGCGCGTCCGGCCAGAACCGCAACCTCCTTGCCGCCCAGCCGGCCGGCAACCAGCTGCCCGGCATGGCCCGAGATCCGCGGAACCGGAAAGCCGGGCAGCTCTGCATAGGTGATTGGCAGAGGCTCCTCCACGGCATCGGCGATAACGCCCAGGCTCGAGCCAAGAATGATCGCGGTCCTGGGGCGCCGGGTTCCGAGCCTGTTTGCAAGCACATTCATTTCAGATGATCCGGACCGAAAGAGAATGGAAGCAGTTCCTCCAGCGTGAACGTCCGCCGGAGCGCGCCGTCGGCCCCGCACACATGGATCTTCACATCACCTTCTGCGAACTCGCGGATTTTCTGGCGACAGCCGCCACACGGCGTGACCAGGCTGTCTCCAGCTCCGACGACTGCGACTTCTGTGATGCGGGTCCCGCCGGCCATGACCATGGCAGAAATTGCGCTGGGTTCGGCACACCAGCCCTGCGGATAGGCGGCGTTTTCGACGTTGCAGCCGCCGAATACGCGGCCCTGTTCGTCACGCACGGCCGCCCCGACCGGAAACTTCGAATAGGGCGCATGGGCCCTGTGACGCGCCGCCACTGCTGCCGCGATGAGGTCCCGATTCATCCTAGCGGTCCTTCGTGTAGGGAATGCCGCTGGCCCTCGGCGGGATCGACTTGCCAATGAACCCTGCGAGCAACACCACCGTTAGCACATAGGGCAGCATGTTTATGAACTGCACCGGGATCGCCACACCAAAAACGGGGATCCCCTGCAGCCGTGTTCCCAGCGCTGACAGGTACCCGAACAGCAGGCAGGCCCAAAGCGCCGGCCAGGCGCGCCAATTGGCGAAGATCAGTGCCGCCAAAGCCATGAAGCCGCGGCCAGCCGTCATGTCGCGAACGAAACTCGCGGAAAGCGAGGTGGAAATGAACGTTCCTGCCACGCCGCACAGCAGTCCGGCCAGTACGACTGCCAGATAGCGCAGCCTCATCACCGAGATGCCGGCCGTATCGACCGCATGCGGGTTCTCGCCCACCGCCCGAAGCCTCAGGCCGAAGCGGGTTCTGGCCAGCGCCCATGCACTGAGCGGCACCATTGCCAACGCAATATAGGTGAGAATCGAGTGGCCCGAAACAATGCGCGCCAGCCAGCCAAGCCCGGGCACGTCGTAGAGCATCGAGAAAAACGGCAGATCGACACGCATGAATCGCGCCGTATCGGGCAATGCCGGCGTTCGCCCCCCTTCCTTGAACCATTCATTGCCAAGCACCACCGCAAGGCCCGCCGCCAGCATGTTGATGGCAACACCCGATACAACCTGGTTACCGCGCTGATTGATCGAGGCATATCCATGCACCAGTGCAAAGCCGAGCGAAACGGTGACGGCAAGCAGAAGCGCCAGCCAGGGGTTGCCAAAATAGGCGGCCGCTGCCGCAGCGGTGAATGCCGCTGCCAGCATCTTGCCTTCGAGCCCGATATCCACGATCCCCGAGCGCTCAGACCACAGCCCGGCGAGGCAGGCAAGGATCAACGGCACCGAAAGCCGGATCGTGGAGGAAAGCGTTTCCGCACCGAAGAAGAGCTCGAGCATCAGTCCTCCGGCTTGAGGAGAAGGGCTGCGACATAGGGACGAAACGTATGTTCCAGCGCGCCCATGAACAGGATGACGAGGCCCTGGATCACCACGATCATGTCGCGGTTGATTTCAGGTTTGGCGAATGAGAGTTCCGTGCCGCCCTGGTACAGGAGGCCGAAGAGCATGGCCGACAGCACGATGCCGAGCGGGTGCGACCGGCCCATGAGGGCCACGGCAATTCCGACAAAGCCGGCTCCCTGCACATATTCAAGAACCAGCCGGTGCTGCGCGCCGAGCACCTCATTCACCGCCATGAGCCCGGCAAGCCCGCCCGACACGGCCATTGCCATGATGATGATGCGCTGCGGATTGATACCGGCATAGACGGCGGCGTCCGTGTTGGCTCCCACTGCACGGATTTCGTAACCGGGCTTGGTGCGCCAAAGGAAGTACCAGATGGCCCAGGCCACAAAGAGCGCCAGGAACAGCGTCGGGTTGAGTGGCGTCGACGGCAGCCGGTAGTCGAAGAATTCTCTGGCGATTTCGCGGAAGCTCATGATGTATGCGCCGCTGATCTCGCGACTCTCCACGGCCATCTTGCCCACCGGCCTGAGCCAGTAGTTGATGAGATAGACCATGAGGCTTGCGGCGATGAAGTTGAACATGATGGTCGTGATGACGATGTGGCTGCCGCGCTTTGCCTGCAGATAGCCCGGAATGACGCCCCAGATGGCGCCGAACAGGGCGGAGGCAAGAATGGCCAGCGGTATGACCACCGGCCAGGGCAGCAGTTCCAGACTGAGCCCCACCAATGTGGCGCCGAGGCCCGCAAAATAGGCTTGGCCCTCGCCGCCGATATTGAACAGTCCGGCATGGAAAGCAACGGCCACAGCGAGTCCCGTGAAAATGAAGTTCGTGGCGTAGTAGAGCAGGTAGCCCCAGCCCTTCAGCGATCCGACCGCGCCCTTGAGCATGATCCACATGGCCTCGATCGGATTCTCGCCGATGATAACGACAACCAGACCGGAAACGATGAGCGCCACCGTGAGATTGAGCAATGGAATGAGGCCGACATCCGCCCAGGTTGGAAGCTCGCCACGCCCACTTGCCATTATGCGGCTTCCCGTGTGACGCCAGCCATGAGCAGGCCGATCTCGCGCTCGTCAGCCTCGGGCCCGCGCTCGCCCATGATCTTGCCCGCAAACATGACCAGGATACGGTCGGACAGCGAACGAATCTCGTCAAGTTCGACCGACACGAGCAGGATGGCCTTTCCCTGGTCGCGAAGCTGGATGATGCGCCTGTGGATGAATTCGATGGCGCCAATGTCGACTCCACGCGTCGGCTGCCCGACGATCAGAAGGTCCGGGTCACGCTCGATCTCGCGTGCCAGGATGATCTTCTGCTGGTTGCCGCCAGAAAACTTGGCGCTTTTGAGATAGGGGTCCGGTGGCCGAACATCGAATTCTTGCATCTCCTTCCGGCAGCGGTCGACCACCGCGACGCGGTCGAGCCGGAAACCTTTCCCGAGCCTTTCGTCGAAATGCCAGCCGAGAATGCTGGACTCCGAGGCATCGAACGAGGTGATAAGTCCGCGATGCTGCCGGTCTTCTGGGACGTGCGCCAGGCCCTCGCGCCGGAGATAGCGTGGGTCACCGAGCATACCGCAGCTCTTGCTTTCGAAGATGATCTCGCCTGATGTCGGCTTGGTGATGCCTGCAACAAGGTCGAGCAGTTCCGACTGCCCGTTTCCCGACACCCCGGCAATGCCCACGATCTCGCCCTTGCGTACCGAGAAGGAAACATTGTCCACGCGGGGCGTTCCCTTGCGGTCCCGCCACGTTACGTTCTTGAGCTCAAGCACCACCTCGCCGGGATTCGCTTTGCCTTTCTGCACGCGAAGCAGCACCCGCCGTCCCACCATCAGCTCCGCCAGTTCTTCGACCGTCGTGTCCTTCGTCTGTTTGGTTGCCACCATCTCACCGCGCCGCATCACCGAGACGCGGTCGGTAATTGCCATGATCTCGCGCAGCTTGTGGGTGATGAAGATCACCGTCTTGCCCTGGTCGCGCAACTGTCCAAGGATACGAAACAGGTGATCAGCCTCGTCTGGCGTCAGGACGCCGGTCGGTTCGTCCAGGATCAGGACCTCCGCTCCCTTGAACAAGGCCTTGAGGATTTCTACCCGCTGCTGCAGGCCGACCGGAAGTTCGCCGACGATCGCGTCGGGATCGACATCGAGCTCATAATCATGCGCCAGACGGGTGAGCTCGGCCCGCGCCTTGTCGAGGGCCGGTCCGATCAGGGCTCCGCCTTCAGCACCGAGCACCACGTTCTCAAGTACTGTGAAGTTGTCGACGAGCATGAAATGCTGGTGCACCATGCCGATGCCGTGTGATATCGCATCCGCCGAAGATCGAACCTTGACGGTTTGGCCCTTGATGCGGATTTCACCCTTGTCGGCATGATAGAAGCCGAACAGGATCGACATCAGTGTCGATTTTCCGGCGCCGTTTTCGCCGATGATACCGTGGATCGAGCCTGTTCCGATGCTCAGCGACACATCCTTGTTCGCGTGCACTGCGCCGAAACGCTTGTCGATTCCGATCAGTTCGATGGCCGGGGTCACTTGCCTCTAGCCCTGCCGGGAGGGTTTGGGACTCCCGTTGCCGGGAGTCCCGGTCGGGATTCGCCTATTGCACGGGGCAGGTGTTGTCAGCCATGTAGTCATGCACCTTGATGGCGCCGGAAACAATGTCCGCCTTGGCCTTCTCGACGGCAGCCACCATGTCCTCCGTGACCAGCGGCTTGTTGTTTTCGTCCATCGCGTAGCCGACGCCATCCTCGGCGAGGCCGAGTTCCTTGATGCCGGCCTTGAAGGTTCCGTCCTTGCCGTCCTTCATCACGTTGTACACTGCGACGTCCACGCGCTTCAGCATGGAGGTCAGCACCTTGCCGGGATGGAGATGGTTCTGATTGGCGTCGACGCCGATCGACAGCGCGCCGCCATCGGCGGCAGCCTGCAGCACGCCAAGTCCCGTTGCGCCCGCCGCCGCATAGATGACGTCGGCACCCTGCGCCATCTGGCTCTTGGTGATCTCGCCACCCTTGACGGGATCGTTCCAGGCAGCCCCCGTGTCGCCGGTCATGTTCTGAAACACCGTGGAATCGCCTCTTGTCGCCTTGACACCCTGCACATAACCACAGGCGAACTTGTGGATCAGCGGAATGTCCATGCCGCCGACAAAGCCGACCTTCCCGGACTTCGAGGCCATCGCCGCCATGATGCCGACGAGATAGGAGCCTTCGTGCTCCTTGAACACGATCGACTGCACGTTGGGCAGATCGACCACCATGTCGACAATTGCAAACTTGAGCTCCGGATACTCCTTCGCGACTTTCTCGACCGCCGCCGCCTGGGCAAAGCCCGCGGCGATGATGGGGCTGTAGCCCTGGTCGGCAAAATTGCGGATGGCCTGCTCGCGCTGGGCTTCGTTGGCGATTTCGAACTCGCCGTACTGGATGCCGGACTCAGCCTTGAACTTTTCCGAGCCGTTATACATGCTCTCGTTGAACGACTTGTCGAACTTGCCGCCGATATCGAAAACGATGGCAGGTTTGTCGTCCGCAGCAAAGGCCGAAGCGGCCGTCAGCGCCGAAAAGGCAGCGGCGGCGAGCAGTTTTTTGATCATGGAGCGTCTCCCTCGAATTTTGACCGGCTGATCAAGCCTTGCCGCATGTTGACGCGAACTTCCTGCAATTTGCAAGCGGCATTGGAGGCGTCACCGGGAGAACGGGCTTGACAGGCCAAGGGATCCGTGTTAGGAAAATAATCGTGAACTGGAGGCTGTGATGGATTATGTGGTCATTGGCTCGATTTTCATCGTGATCGGCGCGGTGATTCTGGCCGGCCGTCGCCGGGCCGCTTCTGGCCCGTCATCCGCCAACCCGATGGGCGCGCTGGTGCAGTCACCGGTCGTGGGTCTGGCCATGATCTTCTTCGGGATTCTCGCCCTCGCCTCTACCTCGTTCGTTCTGATCGGCGCCGATAAGGTCGGGCACCTGAAGCGCATCTATCTGGCTTCCGACCTGCCGCCCGGACATGTCGTTGCCCTCCCCGGCCAGAAAGGCCCGCAGGCTGAACTCCTGGGACCCGGGTTCCACTTCCGCCCCTTGCTCAACGTCTTGAATGAGGTGGAACAGCTGGACGTCGTTGCCATTCCGGAGGGTTTCTATGGCCAGGTCACGGCCAAGGACGGCAAGCCCATGCCGGAAGGCATGTTCATCGCCCCGGTAATTCCTGACGACAGGTTGGCCGCGATGCTTGATGCCCAGACCTTCCTGGAAAATGGCGGATTCCGCGGTCCGCAGGAGACCGTTCTCAAGCCCGGAATCTACCGGCTCAACCGCTATCTCTTCAACGTGCGGATCGACGAGGGAACGGCGGCCACCATCATCCCGACTGGCCATGTGGGCGTGGTGAAGTCCAACGTCGCGCAGCCCGGGATCAACTGCAAGGAGGAGCTGGTGCGGGTAAGCCAGGCCCAGCATGACAGTGACGCGCTTTCGGTACCGCTGGTGCCGAAGGGCTGTATCGGCCTCTGGAAGGAGCCATTGCTGCCAGGTGCCTATTACCTCAACCGCCACGCCTATGAAGTCACGCTGATCGAGACCAGGGTCCAGACCTGGGAGTACAAGGGCGGTTACACCCGCCGCATCATCGATTTGCAGATTGATCAGCAGGGCAACCTCAAGCAGACCGAACGCACGGTGGAAGAAAAAATGCCTGACACGGCCGTCGACAAGGCGGTCTTCGTCAAGGTGGAGGGCTGGGACATCCCGCAGGAACTGCGCGTCGTCGCTCAGGTTTCACCTGAAAACGCGCCGATCGTGACTGGTTCGGTCGGCGGTATTCAGGAGATCGAACACAGAATCCTGACTCCGCTGATCCGCTCCATCGTGAGAAACGTGGCTGGGTCCAACATCCGCGTGCCGAAGAAGGAAGGTGACAAGATCATTGGTTTCGAGGAACGCGCGACTCACGTCCTGGACTTGATCGAAAACCGCGAGGCGATCGAAGAGACGATCGAGCAGATCATCAAGCTCGAAGCCCGCAAGGCCGGCGTCGAGATCAAGGAAATCAGACTGGGCGAGCCGGCCATTCCACCGGAGATCCTCATCGCCAGACTCCGGCAACAACTGGCAGACCAGCTGGGACAGGCCTACCGGCGAGAAACCGAGGCCCAGAAGGAACGGATCGAGACTGAACAGGCGAGAGCCACCGCCGACGAACAGCCACGCCTGGTCCAGGCCCAGATCGCGGTGCAGGTGGCCAACCAGCGCGAGGCCGAGCGCGCGGCCCTGGGGCGTGCCGAGCGCCAGTATCTCGAAGAGATCGCCCGCGGCCAGCGTGCCCAGGCTGAAGTCTTGGGTCAGGATCGCGTGGCCTTGCTGCAGGGGCTCGAGAAAGTTCTGTCATCGTTGGAACGCGAACCGCAACTGGTCGCCCTCGTCGGCAAGCTGGTACCGAACACTGTGGTCAATGGTTCAGGGATCGAAGGTGCCGCCGCCATCATCTCCAACGCGCTCGGCCAGCGCAGCCCGCCCGTCGCGCCGCAATAGCCCCGGCGGACCCGTTCCAGAGCCAGTCTGGCTGCGTTAGATGAAGTCTGGCGGCTTCGCTTCGACAGGCAGGCCGTGAGCCGATCGGGTATTGTCGCCCTACGCGCCCCATTGTCCGGCAGCCAGAAACCGGATTAGCCTGCCGCCCGCCGGGACATCACAATCAGCGATTCGGATCTGATCATGAACCAAGCCCTTCTGTTCTTGCATTTCGTCGGCCTGATGGCGGGAGCCGCCGGCGGCCTGGCCAGCGGCGTTATCATGCGCCGCGCCCTGAGCATGCCCGCCGGGGAGGCACAGGTGGTCAGGGGACTGGGACCTCTGCTCGCCAATGTCGCCGCGATCGGCGTTGGGCTGTTGTGGGTCACCGGACTGATCATGGTGTGGAGCAAATGGGACGGCTTGGCGAGCTTGCCCACACTGTTCTGGGTCAAGGCGATCTTCATCGCGACACTGACAGCATTCACCATCCTTACCCACATGGCCTATGCCGAGATCCGCAAAGGCAACACAGCTGCTGCCGCCAGATTGCCGCGAATCGGTCCGGCGTCGGGCGTTTCGGCCTTTCTCGCTGTGCTCTTCGCAGTGATCGCCTTCAGCTGACTGATCGCGCTGCTTCAGCGCCGCCATTCCGTCGTCTGGCGCACGAGCTGTCCCAGCATCAGCACATCGAAACCATGTAGCAGGAGCCTGTAGCCGCGGGCCATGAGTGCGCGCGTCTGCTCCGCATTGAGTGCCGCTCCGCCAAGCGGCAGTCCGGCGGCGAAGACCGCCCTCTCGATTCTGGCCATCGCCTCCTTGAAGGCCGGTGCATCAAATTGGCCCGATACACCCAAGTCGGTGGTGAGATCGAAGGATCCGACGACAATGCAGTCAATGCCCTCGACCGCGCAGATGGCATCGATGTTGCGCACTGCCTCTGCTGTTTCGATCGTGATCATCACGACAGTGCTCTCGCCTCGCTCGGCGAGATAGCCGAACAGGGAGGTGCCCCAACGCGCATGACCGACAAACGGCCCCCAGCCGCGCTTGCCGCCTGGCGGGTAGCGCGTCAGCGCCACGCAGTTCGCGGCATCCTCCGCCGTGTTGACGAGCGGAAAGCAGATGCCGTCTGCGCCGGCATCGAGCGCCCGCTTGACCCAGACTTCGTCGCCCTTGGGCACCCTGACCAGCGGTGCACACGCCGTGCCGGCCGTTGCCGCGATCATGGCGTGCAGCGACTCCGGCCCGATGGGGCCATGCTCGAGGTCGATGATGACCCAGGAGGCGCCGGCCGCCGCGATTGCCTGCACGCTGACAGCCGAGGGAATGAGGCACATGTAGCCTGCTACTGTTTCACCGGCGCGAAGCCGCTGTTTCAGTTCTCTTGCCTGCATCATGTGGACTCCATGGGCGGCTGCCGGACCGCGCATTTGCAGGTGCGCCGGTAGCCGGCGCAGCTTAGTTGCATTATTGGAGGCAGGCGATAATTGCTTTCGCCACTCACTGTTTCTTCGGAGCCCGTGGCGGACGAGACAGCGGCAGGTCCCTTGGTTGACCGGCATGCTCGCTATGTCCGATCGCCACCGGGTCGCTGGCCGGAAACGAGCCCGCGAGGGCCTTGTCCAGCTCATCTTCAATTTGCTGCTGGGGGCGGTTCTTGTCCATTTGCACTCCCCAAATTCGTACTGTTGCTACCGCCAACCGTAAGAAACAGTGTGGCGATTCGGCGGCCGGGCCGTGCCGCGTGCGGTTGCTGACTCTCTTCCGGGGCCGGGCTAGCTTTTCCGCTGCTCGACCGCATCCCAGATCATCGCCGCGATGTCGGCGCCACCAAAGCGCCGGACTTCGCGGATGCCGGTCGGCGAAGTCACATTGATCTCGGTGAGGTAGTCGCCGATCACGTCGATACCGACAAAGATGAGGCCGCGCGCCTTGAGCTCCGGTCCGATTGTCGCGCAGATCTCCTCGTCACGCCTGGTAAGTGTGGTAGGCTCCGGCCTACCGCCCACATGCATGTTGGAGCGGCTCTCATGCGCGGCCGGTACCCGGTTGATGGCACCCGCTGCCCTGCCATCGACAAGGATGATGCGCTTGTCGCCCTGGCGGACGGCCGGAAGGTACTTCTGCGCAATGAAGGGCTCGCGGAACGCTTGGGTGAAGAGCTCAAGAAGGGAAGAGAAATTCTGATCGCCCTCGGCCAGCCGGAACACGCCGGCGCCGCCATTGCCGTAGAGCGGCTTCAGGATGATGTCGCCATGCCTGTCGCGAAAATCAGCAATCTCGCCGGGATCCCGGGTGATGAGCGTCGGCGGCATCAGCTCCGGATAGCGGGTGACGAAGATTTTCTCTGGCGCATTGCGCACCTCTGCCGGATCATTCACAACCAGCGTTCTCGGATGAATGTGTTCCAGAAGATGCGTGGCGGTGATGTAGCCCATGTCGAAGGGCGGATCCTGGCGCATCAGCACCACGTCGAAATGGCCGAGTTCGGCGCGCCGCTCCGGGCCGGCCGAGAAGTGGTCCCCGGCCACATCTCGCACTTCGACATCGCGGCCCGTGGCGTAGAGCCGGTTGCCTTCAAGTGCCAGCGTTCCCGGCTGATAGTAGAAGAGCCCATGCCCCCGGCGCTGCGCCTCCAGCATCAGTGCAAAGGTCGAATCGCCCGCAATGTTGATCCGTTCGATTGGATCCATCTGTATGGCAACGCTCAGCACCATCGCCTACTCGTCCGGTTGAAAGGCATCGGGAAAATGTCGCGGCCACTGGTAGGGAACCACCGCCACGATGTCAAAGCGGCAAAGACCCTGGGCTGCCTGTGGGTTGCGCATCAGCCACTTGCGGGCTGCGACCCCGATGCGCTGGGCCTGCCGTCGCGATAGCGAGAACACCGCCGCGTCTTCACTCGCCCGACGCTTGACTTCGATGAAGGCGGTGACGGCACCGCGCCGCATGATGAGATCGATCTCGCCGCCGGCCGTCCTGTAGCGCTGCGCCAGTAACCGGTAGCCTTTGGCGCGCAGCATCCAAAGGGCCGCAAATTCTGCAAGCCGTCCACCCCGCTCGGCCCTTTGCCGCCTTTCACTCATGAAGCTTTGCCTCTGAGCGCGAGCAGGCGCGTATAGGCCTCCCGCTTGCCGATGCCGAACCGCCGCGCCACGTCGGCGGCCGCCTGTCCCGCCGGCAACTCTTGCGCCGCTTTCCGCAGGGCCACGTCGATCGCCTCGTCCGTCGCAACTGGCACAGCCGGGGCGGGCGCCACGACCAGCGTGATCTCGCCCTTGATGGAAGGCCGCTCACCGAGGATTGCCGCCATCTTCGCCGCGTTGCCGCGGAGTATTTCCTCATGCAGCTTGGTGAGCTCCCGTGTCACCGCCACCAGCCGGTCTCCCATGACGTCGGCGATGGCCAAGAGCGTGTCGATGATCCGATGCGGGCTCTCGAAGAAGATGAGGGTGGCGCGGACATCCTTAAGCTCCGCCAGGGTTGCCTGCCGCTCGGCGGTCTTGTGCGGCAGGAATCCCGCAAACAGGAACCGGTCGGTCGGCAGGCCCGAGAGCGTCAGCGCCGTAAGCGTTGCCGAGGCCCCCGGAATCGCTTCGACCCGATGCCCGGCGGCAATCGCCTCGGTGACCAGACGGTAACCAGGATCGGAGACCAGTGGCATGCCGGCATCACTCACCAGCGCCAGTGCGGCGCCGTTCTGGAGCAGGGTCATGATTCCGGGCCGTATCCTTTCGGCATTGTGCTCGTGATAGGCCGACAGCGGCGTGGCAATCCCGTAGCGGTCAAGCAGCCGGCGCGTTACGCGCGTGTCTTCGCAAAAGATGCGGTCCACGCCGGCCATGACCTCGAGCGCCCTGAGCGTCACGTCCTTGAGATGGCCGATCGGCGTAGCCACCAGATGCAGTCCGGGCTTCGCCATTTCCGTCTCGAAACCGGCAGGGCCTATGCTATAGCGTCGTATAGGAACGTTTTGATGCGGCATGACCGGCAGGGGGCAGGTGATGGCGATTGTTTTTGCGTTGCGGGCAAGTCTAGCGCGCGTCCAGCCAGGGCGCGAGAGGCGCCTTTTTCTCCTG